>SVBX01000014.1 GCA_015058655.1 Pseudoselenomonas ruminantium | reverse complement strand
GGCTATGACCTTCCCGCTACCGGGCGGTCTAGGGACTTTCACCCATTAGAGTGCGCCCATGCCGGGCGCACTTGAAAGGGCCCCGCCTTTCCTCTGGAAAGGCGGGGCCTCATCTTTCTTTACGCCATCAGAATTACGCTCACAGCTTGAACTTCTGCATTTCTGCCTGCAAATCGCTGGCCAGCTGTGCCAGGCTGCGGCTGGCATCAGAAATCTCGTGCATGGAAGCGCTCTGCTCCTGCCCGGCGGCAGAGACAGACTGAGCCTCGTCGGAATTCTTGCCGCTGGTTTCGGCTATCTTGACGCTGGCCTGCAGCATGGTGGCGTTCTCCTGCGCCATGGTATCAATGCCGGAAGCGATGCGCTGGATCTGCGCAGTCAGTTCGTCAATGACCCGCACGATATCCTGGAAGGCCTCATCAGCAGAGTTAACGGTATTGATGCCCGCCTGAACGCTCTGGGCCCCGGCGCTGCTGGCCTCCACTGCCATTTTCATATCCTGCACATTGGACTGCACCAGCTGGGCAATCTGCTGGGAAGACTGGTTGGAGCTTTCAGCCAGCTTCCGCACCTCATCAGCCACCACCGCGAAGCCGCGGCCCGCTTCACCGGCCCTGGCGGCCTCGATGGCGGCGTTGAGAGCCAGGAGATTGGTCTGCTCGGCAATGCCCGTGATCATCTGCACGATATCGGCAATCTGCTGGGAGCTCTTGTCCAGCTTGACGATGGAGGCCTGAATGCTGTCGGTGCTGGCCGTGATGTTGTTCATCTGATGCACAGCTTCCTGGATAGACTTGCGACCATCGTTGATCTTGTCCTTGGCAGCCACGGCATTGTTCAGCACAGACTGGGTATCTTTCACAATGCTTTGGGCATGGTTGGTGACATCCTCGGCAGTGGCCTGGATATTGCCGGCCTCTATAGCCTGCTCGCTGGCCCCCTCAGCAATATTCACTACGCTGTCAGCCACCATATGGCTAGCCTGGGCAGACTGCTCGGCGCTGGCAGTAAGCTCCTCGCTGGCTGCCGCCACCTGCTCAGACATGTCGTTGACCTGGCCTATGACTTTGCGAAGATTCTCGATCATGTGGTTGAGCGAATTGCCCAGTGCCCCCATTTCATCATTTGAAGGCACTTCCACATGGCCTCTCAGATCGCCTCCGGCAATCTTCCCTGCCTCATTCATCAGCATCTCGATGGGATTGCCCACCCGGCGGTTAAAGACCGTAATCAGCACTACGCACAGCACCAGCATGACCACGAATGCCATTATAATGCTGAGAATCTTGGCACTGGTAATAGGCCCTGTGTAATCAGACTTTGGTGCCACCAGCACCAGCTTCAGGTTGTCGATGCAGAGGGGAGCCATCATCACATAGCTGTCCTCGCCAAAGGCCCCTGTCTCCACCATAGTGAGCTCAGAAAGCGACACAGCTTTCTGCCCTATGTCAACAAGTTCTTTATTGCTTTCCTCGGTGATCTTGGCCTTCATGTTCTTGCTGTCATCCTTGGTCGCAAGATACGAGCCGTCCTTAGCTACCAAGAAGGCATAGCCATTCTCCCCCACCTTGATATCCCGGACATACTTTTCCAGCTCGTCAATGCCCACATCCACAGTGATGACGCCTGCGGCCTGGCCACCTTTGGTAAAGCCTGCGCTGCTGGTCATCATATTGGTGTTGGAGGTATCATCGTGATAAGGGCCATCCCAGTTCACCTTGCCGGGATTCTTGAGGCCGTCCTTGTACCAGTCAAAGCTGAAGTAATTATACTCCGCATTGCTGTACTCCATAGTCAGCTTGATGGAGCCTCCATCCTTCATCTGGTAAGGGCCATAATACTCCATCCCCGCCTGATAGGCATTGGGAGCGAACCAGTAGCCGCTGCCCAGCACCAGCGAATCCGACTGGATATAATTCTTCCCCATGCCCAGCAGGACAGATTCGGAGTAGTCACTGAGATTTGACACAGCTATGGAAAGGCCGCTGGTCTTCTGGGCGATTTCCATGATGCGCTGATCCATCTTGCCGGCAATGGCTTCTGCCTGATGCTCCAGGGTAGTCCTCACCTGGGACTCCATGCTCCCCTGGAACTGATGCACATTGATAACTGTCTGCACCGTCAGCAGCACGCCGGTAATGACGATTATGCACGCTATGAACAGCGTTTTGATGCTTCCATCCAGTCTGTTCATATCTTTCCCTCCTTTTACGATTCACACACCCTCATTGTCTTATTTCGCAAAAGAAAGGTTTTTTCCTCCATAACTATGGAGAAAATTTTTTCTGACACTCTGCTTATCTTTGGAAAAGCTCCCGGATTTCTTCATCCGTCAGCTTGGAGAGGAAATTTTCTCCCGGCTGTATCATCTGGTCGATAAGATTCTTTTTCTTCTGCTGCAGGTCGTAGATCTTTTCCTCCACCGTATCCTTCATGATCAGGCGCACCACCTGCACATTGTTCTTCTGCCCCAAGCGATAAGCGCGGTCAGTGGCCTGATCCTCCACGGCAGGATTCCACCAGGGATCCACATGGAGCACCATATCCGCCCCCGTGAGATTCAGCCCTGTGCCGCCGGCCTTGAGAGAGATCAGGAATACCGGGCGATTGCCGGCATTGAATGACTTCACCAGATTCATGCGCTCCAAAGCAGGGGTGCTGCCATCAAGATAGTAGTACCTGAGCCCCATTTTCTGCAGCCTTTCTCCAATATGTCCCAGAAGGGTGGTGAACTGGGAGAAGATCAGCAGGCGATGCCCCGCTCCCACAGCATCACCCACGATTTCCTCCAGCGCATCCAGCTTGCCGGAGCCGCCATTGTAATCCTCCAAAAAGAGGGAGGGGTCGCAAGCGATCTGCCTGAGCCGCGTGAGGATGGCCAGAATCTTGATCTTGCTCTCCCCCATGTTCCTCTCCTTGAGCACTTCGTTGAATTCCTTCTTGCTCTTGAGGAACCAGGCCTTGTAAACCTTGTCCTGCTTGGGGGTCATTTCGCAGATCTGGCGGCGCTCCACCTTGTCCGGCAGTTCCGTAAGCACATCCTTCTTCAGCCGCCGCAGGATAAAGGGCATGATGTGCCGCCTGAGGTCCGTGGCTGCCTGTTCATCCTGTTCCTTTACAATGGGCGTTTCATACCTCTGCTTGAATTTCGCCTGGGAAAGGAGATAGCCGGGCATCAGATAGTCAAACAGGGACCAAAGCTCTGTCAGAGTATTCTCAATTGGAGTGCCGGTGAGGGCAAAGAACCCATCTGCCTGCAGCTGCTTCACACATTGGGCATTCTGGGTGCCCGGGTTTTTGATGTGCTGGGCCTCGTCCAGAATGGCATAGTGGAAATGACAAGGAGCATACAGGTCAATATCCCGCTTCAGCATATTGTAGGTGGTGATGAGAATATCTGCCTGCCCCGGCTCCCCATCACCTGGCAGGGCCTTCTTCAGCAACTCTTCCCGTTCTCCCTTAGTACCTGCCACAGCCACAGCCCGCAGGCGGGGAGTGAAGCGTTGAGCCTCCTCCAGCCAGTTGTAAACCAAAGAAGTGGGCGCCACCACCAGGGAAGGGGGAGAAACTTTCCCCGCCTTCTCGTCTTCTTCTTTTTTGGACAAAAGGAATGAGAGCACCTGCAGCGTCTTGCCCAGACCCATATCATCGGCCAGAATCCCCCCCAGATGACACTCAGCAAGGCCAGACAGCCAGTTAAAGCCCGTCACCTGGTAATCACGCAGAGTATCAGAGAGGCTTTCCGGCACCTCATAGTCAGAATCCTGAGGACTTTTGATGCGGCGCACCACCTGACGGAAAACCTGGCTGCGCTTCAGCGTTATATCTCCTGCTGTCTCCCTGGCCAGGGTGTCAATATACATGGCCTGGGCCAAGGGCAGCACCGCCTTTTCCCCTTCCTGGTATTTCTTTTTCCCCAGCCCCGTATTTTCCACGAAATCAGCCAGGGCAGAGAGCTGCTGCTCCCCCAGAGTCACAAAAGTCCTGTCCTTCAGCCTGTGGTAGCGGCGCTTCTTGCGGTAGGAGGCTAAAATATCCATCATTTCCTTGAAATCCAGGTCCTCTGCCTTGAAGGACACCTCCAGCAAATTTTCGTCATTGACACTGACCCCTGCCGTCACCTTGGGCATCTGCCGCAGGGGCTTCATTTGAAAGGCATCCTCATAAAATACCTCCACCCACTCCGGCAGGGCTGGCAGTTCATCATAGAGAAAATCGTAGCTTCTCTCCTCATCACGCTGGACATAGCGATTCCCTTCGGGCTGGAAGCCGTAATGGGAAAGCCGCAGCTCTATTTCTTTCTCTCCGCTTTCATTGCGCACCAATTGCTGTCCATGAGGCAACTTGGGCATCTTATCCACCAGCGGGTTGAATTTGTTATCCCCATAAGCGTAGACAGGCCGCACGGAAATGCCATCGCCTTCATAGTCAAGATAGAGCTCGCAAGTCAGCGGCTCGAAGATGAACTTATCCTCAAAGCCCTCTGCCACTTCCACCTCCACCACTCGGCGCAGCCGGGGCAGGACCAGCGAGAAGAAGCGTGTCATATCCTGAGGCGAAAGACTGATGCCCTGGGGATTATTCCCGGCCACATACAGCAGGGGCAGCACATCTTTATCAAAATCCTCATCGGTGTGATAGATTTTGCCATCCACATAAATATACCTGTTTTCATCATCCAGGGGAAAAGAGATATCTCCCAAATTATAATCAATCAGGCCGCCCCCATCCTCCTCCCTTTCTACCGTCAACAGGAAAGGAGGGTTCCCCGGCGCCGTCGCCACGGTCTCTGTCTGGGAATTATCCATATTGAACTCAAAAGGCGTCCCTGCCATGATTTCCAGGAATCTGGCAAAATTTTCCTGGCCGAGTTTGAACTTCTTGGCCTCAAAGATCAGACTGCGACTATAATAGCCATAACCATAATAGCCGAATTCTGAACAGGACATCAGATCCCTTTCCCGCTGCCTGGCATCATCTATCAGCTGGAACAGCTTCTCCGAGGTCTCATCAGCCCAGACGAAATTGCTGGTATCAATAGAGTTTTTGGTGCCCAACGGCCAGGACTGTCCCTCCTTGACACACTGGCGGAAAGAAAGCGGATCCTTCAGCACATAAAGCCTGTCCTCCCCCACCTTGAATTCCAGCCACCGCTCATAGCCCCCGCGCATTTCCACTACCATCAGCTTCGGCACCAGCTGTATTCTCTGCTTATGCCTGCTTTCCCCCAAAGAATCCAGCTGAGGCGCATAAAACTCAAACAGTTCCTTGCTCACTTTTGCATTCCGCTTCTTCTTTTGTTCGTTTGCAAGTGTCCTGCCGGTCTTGAGGTCATTTTTGAACTCTCCATAGGTTTCCATCAAAGCCTCCAAGATCTGTGCAGGCGTGGCATTGGTTTTCTCTATATGCCGGGCAATCTGCTCGAATTTGTCCCCCTTTTTCTGCGCCTCACGGATGGCAAACATAACTGCCACTGCATGCTTGCAGGCATCATCTTCCTCTCCAATGGGGCAGCTGCAGTGCCAGTCATCCACTTCGTTGCCATCCCACGAAAGCTCTACCGACACATGGTATTTCTTTGTTCCCCTGACTACCGCTGAATATGCCTCTGCGCCTTCATGCTCCAGCTCTGAAACCCTTCCCTGCTTATAGTAGCTCTTCCCTCTGGACAGATAAGTGCTGTTGGTAGTCTCTTTTATATCCTCAATATCCAGCAAAACAGCCCTCTCCTCTCATCTGTGCAATGCGCCTTGAACCCGCCACGGCGTTATGTTAAACTTTATCTATCTCAATATTCTAGCATAATCGAAAGCATTCTGGAAAGGTCTGAACACCTTATGAATAAAGCAACGGGGCTGCCTTCCCGCCCCCGCATCCTCCTAATACGCCTCTCCGCCATCGGGGATGTGCTCCATGCCACCTCCGTGGCACACAATTTAAAACTATTCCTGCCGAACGCACATCTTGCCTGGCTCTGCAGCCCTCCGGCTGATGACCTGCTGCGAGGCAATCCTGATGTGGATGAAATCCTCAGCTGGGACAGGCGGGAATTTGACGCAGCTATCTCGGAGCACAAGTTCGGCAAAGCCTTCAATTCCCTTAGAGAAGCCCGCCGCCTCCTGAGGGAACACGGCCCCTTTGATGTGGTTCTCGACATACAAGGCCTTTTTCTCACAGGCATCCTCTCCCTGCTCACCGGCTGCAAGCGCCGCATCGGCATCCACGAGCGCCACGAGGGCAACCCTCTCTTTATGACGGAAATGGCGCCGGACATAGCTGACCCGCACAAAATCCGCCGCTATCTCACCGCCCTGATGTCCCTGGGCTGGCAGCAGGAAGGCTTCGTCCCCGGCACGGTGCTGGCCCTCGATGCCGGTTGGGAAAGCTATGCCCACGGCTTCTGGAAAGAGCATGGCACAGACCCCCAGAAGCCCATCCTCATGGTGAACATCCGCACCACCTGGCCTGACAAGCACCTGACTCCCAGGGCCTTCGGCCAGCTGCTGGCGCGCACAGATATGCCGGAAGACCTTCAGCTGATTTTCCCCGGCTCCCCGGCTGACAAATCCTATATAGAAGAAACCTTCAGCTATCTGAAAGAAAATGCCCCGGAGAAATTCTCCCAGGCCATTTGCATCGCCGGTGAAACCACCCTGCGGGAGCTGGCAGCCCTCATCAAGTCCGCCACCCTCTTCCTCACCTGCGACACCGGCCCCCTCTACATAGCCGAAGCCGTAGGCACCCCCACCTTCTCCCTGTGGGGGCCGACGCTCCCTGCCATCTACGGCCCCCTCACCTCCGGCCATCGCTTCTACATCAGCCCCCATGAATGCAAGGCCTGCTGCAAGACCAAGTGTCCCAAGGGCAACGCCTGCATGGAGGCCATCCAGCCGGAGGCGGCAGCCCGTGAATTGACCAAGGTATTGGCAGAAATACTCCTCAAAAGAAAAAACTCCTGACCGTCAGGAGTTTTTTCTTTTGGGCATATATGATTTACCAGCTCAGATTTCCCCGTGGCTTTCCCTGCCCCGGATTTCCCTGATGTGATTCTTTTCATCCACCATGACCACCGTAGGCTCAAAATCTCTGGCTTCTTCCGGAGTAAAGACAGCATAGTCCATGATGATGACCACATCCCCGGGCTGGACGCAGCGGGCTGCCGCTCCATTCAGGCAGATGACCCCGGAGCCGCGGGGACCGGGAATCACATAAGTCTCCAGCCGCGCGCCGTTGTTGTTGTCCACCACCTGCACCCGCTCATGGGGCAGGATCCCCGCCGCCTCCATGAGCTCTTCGTCAATGGTGATGCTACCCATGTAGCGAAGGTCCGCCTCCGTCACCGTAGCGCAGTGGATTTTTGATTTCAACAAATGAAGGAACATTTCATACCTTACCTTTCGGAACCGAGTACCTCATCCGTCAGCCCTTCGGGCTGCCACCTTCCCCAAAGGGGAAGGCTATTAAAATTACCCAAGGATAACATTATCAATCAACCTGGTCTTGCCAATCTTCACAGCTATGGCCAAAAGGGCAGGCTCTGCTATAGCAGCTATTTCCTTGAGCCCGGGGAAAGAATAGATTTCCACATAGTCAATCTCAGCCAGCTCCTCCTTGCTGATTTCCTCGCGCACCAGGGCTTTGAGGGCTTCAACCTGCTTTTCTCCTTCGCCGAAAGCCCTTTCGGCCTTTTGCAAGCTACGGGACAGCACCAGGGCAGCCTCTTTTTCCTCAGCGGAAAGGTACATGTTGCGGGAGCTTCTGGCAAGGCCTGATTCCTCGCGCACGATAGGCACCATGTGGATATTGACAGGGATATTCAGGTCCTCCACGAAGCGGCGCACCACTACCACCTGCTGGGCATCCTTCTGGCCGAAGAAAGCATCCGTGGCCCGGGAGAGGTTGAAGAGTTTCGTGAGCACCGTAGCCACCCCGCGGAAATGGCCGGGACGGCGGGCGCCGCACAGCTTGCCTGTAATCTCCCCCTCCACATTCACATAGGTCATATAATCTTTCGGGTACATGACCTCCGGCTCCGGATGGAACACCGCATCAACGCCCACGGTTTCCAGCTTCGCGCAATCCTCCTCAAATCTCCGGGGATAGGCCTCATAATCCTCGTTGGGGCCAAACTGGGTGGGATTCACGAAGACAGAAGCAATCACCACCTCGCAGTTTTTCCTGGCCTCCCGCATGAGGGTCAGGTGGCCTTCATGGAGTGCTCCCATAGTAGGCACCAGGCCGATGGACTTGCCTGCCTTGCTCATTTCTGCCGAAAAGGCTTTGATTTCTTCTACAGTTCTAAGTATCTTCATCTGCGTCATCTCCTCACAGGCTCAGTACACGATTGGATTCATCCTTCTCATCCCGGCGGGCAAAGATATTGGCTGCGATAGAGCCGGAAATATTGTGCCAGACGCTGAAGATGGCACCGGGTATGGCCGCTGCAGGAGAAAAGTACAGGAGAGCGAGAGAAGCCGCCATGCCGGAATTCTGCATGCCCACTTCGATGGCCACCGTGCGGGACTTCCTGCTATCCAGCCCGAAAGCCTTAGCCAGGAAATAGCCCAGCGCCAAGCCGCAGCCGTTGTGCAGGATTACCACCGCCGCCATAAGAGCGCCAACTTCCAGGAGCTTGCCGGCGCTGAGGGCCACCACGCCCCCCACCAGGGTCACAATCATAGCCACGGAGAACACAGGAAGAAGGGGCGAGACCTTTTCCACCAGGCCGCCGAAGTAATGGTGCACCAGCAGCCCCAGCAGCACAGGCGCCAGCACCATCTGGGCAATGGAAAGCATCATGGCAGTCATGGAAATCTCAATCCAGGCTCCAGCCAGGAAATAGGTCAAGGCCGGGGTGACTATGGGAGCCAGAAGCGTAGTAACCATGGTCATGGACACGGACAGGGCCACATCTCCCCTGGCCAGATAGGCAATGACATTGGAAGCTGTGCCTCCGGGGCAGGTACCCACCAGCACCACGCCGATGGCCAATTCCGGCGGCAGGCCAAAGGCCTTCACCAACCCCCAGGCTATCAGGGGCATCAGCAGGAACTGGGCGAAAACGCCAATGCCCACTTCCAGAGGATGCTGCAGGACGCCTTTGAAGTCATCCACCGACAGGGTCATGCCCATGCCGAACATCACCAGCCCCAGCATGAAGGGAATGTAAGGCCCCACCCAGGTCAGGGCAGGGGGATAGGCTACGCCCAGCACCGCTACCCCGATAACCAGAAATGCCATGCTGTCCACAATGAGCTTGCAAATTTTTTCCAACAAAAAAGACCTCCTTAAAAAACTTAAAAAACGGAGGCAAGAAAAAACGCCCTCGGGCAGGAGCCGAAAATCTTCGGCACCACAACCAGAGGGCGTACACATATCCCGTCATTATCGGCTATCCTGTCCCCTGTCTCAGTTCCATGAATCTGAGCATGAGTCCCAGCCAAATACAAGCATTCATAACGGAAAAGTATAACTCACCTGCGTGATGTCATCTCTTGCCGTTTACGATTCTAACACAACTGCCCTCCCCGTGCAACCATGGAGATACAGTCAAATGCTCTTTGCCGCTGCCAGCATGGCCTTGGCGTTTTCTCCTGCGCTGTGCTTGGGATTGAAGGCCTTCAAAGCTTCAGCCTGCTGCACCTTGCTCTCCAGGAGCACCAGCTCCACCCGATTGCCGAGCAGCCGCTTGGCCTGGCGGTAAGCCAGCCAGAAATCCCGGTTCCAGGCCACCATCACATAGCTGGCAGCCAAATCGCTGTGAGCGGCACTCACCAGCTCGGCTACGCTGGGCCCTTCTTCCTCGCTGCCCCGCACAATGAGCTGCACGCCGTTTTCCTGGAGCTCACGAGCCTGTATCTTATTGCCTGCCACCGCCAGCACCGCCACAGCAGACAAAGCCCCATGCATGGTAAGGGCATGGCCTTCGCTCATGTTGGTCACATGCACTTCCTTCAAAGGGCCCCAGCCCACCGCATGCTCGATGACCTCGCCGGGATGATCCGTGTGGAGATGCACCAGCACCCTGTCACCCTGACGCTCTGTCAGCACGAAGCTGGAGAAGTCCTTGAAGGATTTTTCCAGTTCCTTCAAGTTTATTTTGGCATTCTTGATGGCAAAGCGCACGCAGAAAGGCCGCACCAAATCTTCCCTGGGGTCAGGCAGCCCCGGCTGCTTGGAACCCAGGCCCAAAGAAAGGCTCACTGCCGGAGAGACAAAATTGCCGTCAAGCCCTTTCAGGCAGCCCCGGAGGAAGGTGAACATAATGCGGGCCCCTGCATCTGCCTCCATGCCTTCCATGGACTCCTGGCCTGCCTCAATGGCCTTCTCCAGGATCTCCGTGATGGGCATATTGGCGCGCACCGCATGGTAAGCCCCTTTAGCCACGGCCTTGGCCACAGTGATGATAGGACGCTCCGCATTCTCAGGAATGATGCGCTGGGCATAGAGAATGCCATACTGGAAAGCCTTGCCGAACTCAGAGGAAGTGGCATTGTACTTGCCGGAAAGGCCTTTCCCCAGGCCCCTGAACAGCTGGGCCAGCACCACCCCGGCATTGCCCCGGGCGCCGAACACCGCCGCTGCCGAGACCCTGCGGGCAAGTCCACCGATGCTGGCGTCCTTGGTATCAGCCAGGGGCATCACCGCCGCCCCCAAAGTATGCAGCACATGGGTGCCCGGCAGGCTTCCAGCCCCGGACATGGCATTGATCTGCTCATAATCCAGCAAAAACTCGCTGTACGCCCCTGTAACCATGCGCTTGAAATCACTGCCTGTAATGACTTCTTTATTGCCCGTCATAATATCACGTCCGTTTCTGCGTTGTTATTTTTTATCTCATAACAGGATTATACTCTATTTTTCTCGAAATAGTAGTCATATTCCTTCAAAATGTAGTAAGATACTTATGAAAATATTCCTAAGACTTGAGGAGACGCCTATGCCAAATATAAAGAATCAGGCTGTAAAAAACAAGGAAACAGCAAAAAAAACCGCTCCCCGCGCCAAAAGCCCCCGCAAGGAAGAAGCCGTGACGGAGACTGCCGTGGAGGAACAGGCACTCTTTGAAGAGGCCAGCCGTGCAAGAAACAAAAAAGAGACAGCTGCTCCTGCTGCAAAGGGAAAAGCAGCCACTGAAGCCGCTCAGGCGGAAAAAACTGAGCAGAAAGCTGCCCCCGAGATCGTGGAGCGCATCTTCGCCCTTGACATCGGCACCCGCAGCGTCATCGGCGTAGTGGCTGACCGCGATACCGAAGGCACCCTCCACATCGTGGGCACCCATCGCCAGGAGCACATCACCCGCGCCATGCTTGACGGTCAGATCCATGATGTGCCCCAGGTAGCCGCCATCATCGAAAAGGTGAAAGGCCCCCTGGACGAGAAATACGGCCCCCTGCGCACCGCCGCCGTGGCAGCTGCAGGACGCGCCCTCTACACCATGACCGCCGAAGCAGAAATGGTGGTAAACGGCATCATTTCTGACCAGATGCAAAAGGACCTGGATTTTGCCGGCGTCCAGGCAGCCCAAAAGCTGCTGGCCGACTCCCAGACCCTGGAGGACCCCACCCGCTACTACTGCGTAGGCTACAGCACCATACGCTACATCCTGGACGATATACAGCTCAAAAGCCTTGTAGGCCAGAAGGGCAAGAAGGCCAAGGCCGTAGTCATCGCTACCTTCCTGCCCCGGCAGGTCATCGACTCCATGCAGTCCGCCCTCCACGCCGTCTCCCTTGAGATGCGGGCCCTGACTCTGGAGCCTATCGCTGCCATCAATGTGCTGATACCTCCCACCATGCGCCATCTGAATCTGGTGCTGGTGGATATCGGCGCCGGCACCTCCGATGTGGCCATCACCAAGAACGGCTCCGTCACCGCCTACGGCATGGTGCCCCTGGCGGGAGATGAGATCACCGAAGCCATCTCCCAGAAATTCCTGCTGGACTTCAATGTGGCAGAGCGCATCAAGCGTCAGGCCGCCCACGGGGAAAATGTCACTTTCACAGATATCCTGGGCATGGAATACAACCTCACCCCAGAAGAAGTCATCGAGCCTGTCCTGCCCAATGTGGAAAATCTGGCCAACGCTATCACCAAGCAGATACTTGAGCTGAACAGCGAAGCTCCCCAGGCCGTCATGCTGGTAGGCGGCGGCTCCCTGACCCCGCACCTGCAGGAATATGTTGCCGAGGCCCTGGATATGCCTATCAGCCGTGTAGCGGTGCGCCATCCCGACAAGGTAGTGGACATGGAAGGCCTGCCTGAAGAACTGCAGAAGCCGGACGCAGTGACCCCCCTGGGCATTTTGCAGATTGCTTCCCAGAACACCCTGCACTTCCTGACGGTCTATGTGAACAACGAGGAATACAGCCTCTTCAATTTCCGCGACCTCACCATCACCGATGCCCTGCTGAATGCCGGCATCAATCTCAAGAAATACAACGGCCGTCCCGGCCTGGGCCTCATGGTGAGCCTGGGGGGAGAGCGCAAATCCTTCCCCGGCACCATGGGCAGCCTGGCCAAGGTCACCCTGGACGGAGAAGAAGCTACCTTGGACACCATCATCCACGACAAGAGCCGCATCGGCATCGTCCCCGGCAAGGACGGCTTCACCCCGGAAATCTATCTGGGAGACCTGGTTACCGGCGGGCAGGAATACACCGTCTACATCAACGGCAGGGAAATGCACCTGCGGCAGAAAGTAACGGTAAACGGCGAAGAATCCGCCCCTGACCGCCAGTTGAAAGACGGCGACATCATCGAGAACCGGGATTTCAAGAGCCTGGGAGAAGCCCTGCAGGCTGCAGGCTACCCCCCCCAGGGACGCCGCATCACCTACAAGCTCAACGGTGCTGAAAGTGTCTACACCTGCACCCCTGAAATCCTGTTGGAAGATGCTCCCGCCACCATCTCCCAGCCCATCCAGGAAGGGGATCACATCGACTACATCCCCCACGATGAGCCGAAGCTTGGCGAGGTACTGAAGCTCAAAGATACAGATACCTCCCTCACCATCTATTACGAAGGCAATGAATGCAAGATTCCCTGCGGCAGCCTGGAACTCACCGTCAACGGGCGCAAGGCCAGTCTCGGTACCATCCTGGATGACGGCTGCGAAGTCCGGTTCCAGCGCTCTGCCAAAGCAGCGGTCACCGTCAGCGATGCCCTGCTGGCCGTGAACTTCAATCCGCCCTCTGCCACCAGCAGAGTGAGCTTCACCATTCTGGTGAACAACCAGCCCGTGGACTTCACCGACCCGGTGAAAAACGGGGATACCCTGGAAGTGAAAATCACCCCCCTGGGCGATGGCATCCACCCTCCCACCTCCGGCCTCGACCGTGACAATCCCCACCTGACGGACAAGGGCACCAGCGCCCCCAAGCTCTCCCAACTGAACTCCGGCATGCCAAATCCCTTGGAGAAGCCCGGCCATCAAGTGACCTTGGCCGACTTTATCCGCCACGACTAAAAATATCCTTGCCAAACATCACAAAAACGGTTATACTACCTTTATGTGTCAAAAACAGTAACCGTGAAATATTCCATTCAGCATCAACCAATTGTCTGTGGAGAATTTCCGGATAAGCAAGTACCGGAGGTGAACCGAAAATGGCAGTTCCAAAGAGAAAAATGTCCAAGGCCCGCCGCGACAGCCGTCGTGCCAACTGGAAACTGGAGGTCCCTGGCTTCGTATCCTGCCCCCAGTGCCACGAGCCTAAGCTCCCCCATCATGTCTGCACCGAGTGCGGCTACTACGATGGCAAGGAAGTAATTCAGGCTGCTGAGTAAGCAAAGTCAAAGACCTGTCGGATAATCCGGCAGGTCTTTTCCTTTGCCCAAAAGTTAATTCCCTATTACTGAAATCTAATTACCTAAATCGATAACTGACAGCTACTCTCAAGAAACATACCACCTATCCCTTATTTTACCCCCGTCCAAGACAGGCAATGTCATTAAGTTAAACATCATTGTCTCAACTGCCTTCCCCTTGAGGGGAAGGTGGCAGCCGAAGGCTGACGGATGAGGTGCAAATGAACAAGATAAGGCAGATAAACGAGAGAACGCTCCACCTCATCCGCCCCTAACGGGGCACCTTCCCCTCAAGGGGAAGGCTTAACTAAATGACATTGCCAAGACAGGTCTTGAGGTAATAATAAGCATCATTCAGCAGTTTAGATCCACCAACACGTTGACACATACCTGACGCTTCGTGGCACAGGCTGGCCTTGCCAGTGTGCTTGTCCTCTCGGAAGGTGCCAAGGTGCACATCGACAATTTCATCGCTGCCATAGCTAATAGAAACCAAAGATACCGCTATAACCAGTTCCTCATCATTATCAGACACGATATATGCTGAACTTGCATCAAGAGCACTGCAGAAGCGATTACCTGTGTCATAAACAGGATAATTCGTGTCACCATGCCAGAAATATAGACCGTCTATGTTCTGCAAAGGTGATTCAGCGGATGCCCCCGCCACGCTGACCAACAGTAACAAAACCAATACCACTGTTTGTAACACCCATTTGACTTTCATTCACATCAACTCCGTTCCCTCATCTGCTTTTATTATGTTCACGTTCTATATCCCGATTTATCCTTTTTATATTAGCCTCTACCTCTTTACTCATCTGCTCATGTTTCTTTTCCATCTTATCAAACTCCTTTTTCTTCTCCTCCATAATCTTATTTCCTTCTTCTATTTTTTTGAAATTATCTTGATAAATGTTAAAAAAATTGTATAAATATATAGAAACCGCAACCAAGACTATAGCAATTATAACCTTACGCATTATTCATACTCCTCGCATATAACATCAACTATTTTAGAAATACATCATTAACGATTATAAACTGCTCATGGAATAGTCTCATACCCCTTAATCTTAAACTCTCTAACTTGTAATCCAGCCTTCATTGCTTGTATTTCTATATCATTTTTACTCTCAATCAATGCATCCATCCATTCCAAGGCATTGTACAATGCCGATTCATACGTGACCTTCTCTCCTTCAGAATATCTTTCATTAACTATCATATTCGATTTTTCATCTATAAATCCAGCAAAAAAACTTACATAACCTACCCAATCCGCATACAAATATTCTATAGCCAATATTTTTGAAGACAACTCCCTTATCTCTGGACTATCATACTCCCTTGTAAACATTACAGGCATAGGTACTCTATCAGTTATTCTCTCATATGATTTTTTCGCATTCAACAAATTCTTTTTTGCCTCTCGATAGTCAATAGTACCTTTACTTAGTCCAGACAATGTTTCATACAGTTTCTTTATATTTTTACTTTCTTTCGATTCTGCAGCATTTATTTTTCCCATAAGCTGATCATATTCAGCCTGCCAAACACGTAAGTTCTCTGGCAGTCTTTTTTGCCTTTCTTTATCATCTTCTTTTTTCCTTTTCGTCTCTTGTTCTTCCAAGTATTTCTCATGTTTTTCCATGCGTTCCTGCTTTGCTTCAGGTGATTCTATATGTGCATAATAAAATTCTCTGGCAGGGGTAGATTCCAAGACCATACCAACCATTGCATATACCAAACCAATAAATAAAAAAAGGTATATTGTTGCCCATATAATAGCCCATATACGTCCTATCCAGTTACTCTCTTCCCATTCTGTAAATTTTTTATATGCTCTCCATATTTTTCCCATAAATAAAAACACCATCTTTCTAAAAATATACTAACCACAAGAACTCATCTGTTCAAGAAAACCTATTTGCAGTCCTGTAAATGCGACTTAATCAAGTCTCTTAAAGTATCCAGAAACCTCCCCGATAAGCAACTCATTCTCATCTGCCATCATAGCATCTTTCCAATACATCGTATCTGGTGCTTCCAACCAGTATATTCTATCAATGTATCTGATTTGGGCACCATCACGAACCTACTAGGAGCACCGATTCTTGTACCAGGAGGCAAGATTGTTATCATTTCCTCTAAATCATTTCTGTAAACTTGCAATCTAAGATATCTTTTGACAACTCACTAAACAATCTAACAAATAACCATATTATCAAAGGATATATAATTAATCACAACCCAACCTTTCCACGCGGTATAGTATAAGCGTACTAATTCCCAATGCAATATATGTTGACATAACACTCTCTCCTATCAATTCAAAGAAATATTCATCACCTGTGCCACATCACCGTTGGCTGGCAAGCCGCGCGAATCTAGCTCGTTGAAACCTTTAAGTCGAAGCGCTTTGGGTGTACCAGTTGCTCCCTTAAATGGCAGAGCTATCCGCACAGGCTCTTTGGAGGATATTTTCAAGGGACTATCCGGTGCAAAGAAGTTACCAAAGTTTTGCAAGGGATATTCTCCTTTATCCGTGATAAGAACGGCTGTTATAGGTTCTACCCACCCAGCCGAATATAGTTTATCCGTTTTGGCTCTTACATCCATTACTATAAGATATTCTTTATCAAAGCCGTAACCAATATTAGCATCAATATCAAGCATTCTTTTATCATATCCTGAAAGATTCATTTTTGAAACAGAAGTAATCGTAGAAAGATTCATGTACCACTTTCCATCTATTTTGATAAAGCCACTTTCTTCACTCATATGCAATGTGCCATCGACGAAGGACACATGAGCTATACCGAAGTTTCCATTCTGTCTTACATTTGATACTTTTATGTCTTTATATTCAAATGGTTCCTGTATATTTCTTTCAATAAGTTTTTCACCATTTATCAACCTGGTGGTAAGGAGTTTTGCAACAGGCAGTTTGCTGACAGGACAAATACTCTGCCGCATCGCAATATCTTTGCTTCCCCAAATACTAATAAGGTTTTTTACTATCTTTTCATCCAGATTGCCTTCCTGCTGCTTGCCCATGTCAGATTTTTTCTGCATAGCACTTTCCGGCTTAGTTGTAGTGTTCTGTTTGGAATCGCCACATCCGCCAAAGAAAACTGCAAGCATAACTAAAGACAAGGCTAGAATTACCTTCCTAATTTTCATAATCTATCAACCTCATATCATCAGTGCTTCGCCTAAGTTTGTCCAGATCGAAAGAAAGCTCTATACCTTTCATCATATATCGTAAATGATATAGTCAGTGTAGCCTTAACCCATTCCATTACTTTATCTTTGTTCATTATCTAGCCTACATTTCAATCAAAGAAACAAACTGCAAAGAATTCACCTTATACAGAAGAAAATTTCTTGTATTCCTGTAAATACAACTTAATCAAGTCTCCTCAAATATCCAGAAACCTCCCCTATGAGCAACTCACTCACATCTGCCCCCATAGCCTCGTTCCATTTCATCGTATCTGGTGCTTCCAACCAGTGTATTTCTATCAATGTATCTGATTTGGGCACCATCACGAACCTATTAGGAGCACCGATTCTTGTACCAGGAGGCAAGATTGATATCATTTTCTCAAAATCATTTTTTTCAACTTGCGATATAAGATATATATTTTCAGAAAAAACTGGATACCCCTGTTTAACTTCATTTATAGAATACGCTACAGGCATTTCATCTTTCTTATACATCAAACTTCCATAAACTTCGCAAATAATTAAATCTGAGCTATCCCCTACTACATTTGTATCAAATCTCACAATAGATTTATCTTTTTCTCTAGGATTGAGATAATAATAGTCATCATTTGGGCGAGGATAACGAGTATCCATCTGACTATTTGAACGCTCCTTCTTTTCTATAGCGGCACCTTTGAACCCCTCTAGCTGCCAAAGATGCCCCGTTAAATTACTCACCTTCAAATCAGGCGTTATACTTTGTCCACCACTTGGATAAAAGGCACTCCACGTGTCGGAAACATGCTTAATGAAAGCTATAGTGCCACCAGATCTAGCAAAGAAGTCATTTACTGCTGACTGCCACTCCTCCCCCCATACGGGCTCGTATTTAGCAAGCACCGACTTTTCCACTTCTTCAAACATTTTGCTATTGTTATATTTTATATAATCCATAGCCAAAGGACAGTCTTTTATTATCATCCCACCACAAAGACTGTCAGTAATTTTTGCATTCCTGAAATGTTCTAAATCTACTTCCGCATAATCCGGGTCATAATAAGGACCAGATTTCCATTCCAGTGCGTAAAAACTGCCATCTTCAATATCTGCCAAAACACGCCCTTGATATGATATCAATACTCCATCTCTTATCTGCTGTTCCACCATAGCACGCCCTGCGGTATTATTTTTTACATTATTACGCATAAATTCCGGGTCTTGTTCTCTTTTTATGTTAAATTCTATATATTTTTTCCCATCAACACTTGTGACCTTCACATTATCAACCGAAACGAAATCATTCATCTCTACTTTGGTATCGCCCAGTTCATAATAGTTCTGATAGGTATATGCCACCTGCCACTCAGCCGAACACACACTACTCGTCATTAATGCACAAGCCATTGGCAAAACTACCACAATCTTTTTCATAACAATTCTGCCTCCTTATTTGTATTTAATCAAAATACCAAATGCCACTACACCCAATATTGCTCCGGCTAAAAGCGCAATAATTTTATTCTGCCTGACTTGTTGCCTTTTCTGTTCCCTAATATTTCTTTCTTCCATCTCCTTCCACTTCGCCTCATTCTCAGCCATTTCTTTCTCCAATTTCTCTTTTAGTTGCTTTTGTTTAGCTTCCTCCTTAGCCCTCATATCAGCCTGTCTTTGTCTCTCTGCTTCCTCTGCCGCAGCCCGTTCCTGTTCAATCCTTTGTTGCTCGACTTCCTGCTGTCGCCTTATCTTTTCTTGTTCCTGCTTATAATAATACTCCATATCTGCTTCGTATTCCCTGCGGAATTCATTATAGCTCATTTTATTCTTGTTGTTTTTGTTATCCTTTAAATATTTATCATACCTCCTTTGCCAGTATTTCCTTTTATCAGCTTCGCTCAGATTATAATAATCTTCCATTGTCATAGATACCATATCAAAAGGATTATCAAACGGCAATGACGCCTCTGTATTTTGCATTGCACTTATATAGAAGCAAAGCAGCACACAAATGGCTAGTCTTCCCAATTTCTTCATGATTACCATATACTTACCACCAACCAGTTCATCCCAACAAAACATCACGCCAAAGGATCTTCCCCAAAGCGATTCGAACCTGTTGTTCCTTTGATGCAGAACAATTTTATCAAGGGATATAAATTAAATACAGGAATAAACTCCATCAGCACAATAGGCCATATCATTTCATCTAAATCATGACAACGCCGAAAAATCAAACTGTAGTGATAGCAGAAGTAGCACGGCGTAAGGAATCCTGTTACGAACCCACAAACTCCCATCTGAAAAAAAATCATATAACTCTCTTCGTTGATATTCAGCAGATAATCCATAAGTACAATGAGCAAAAATATAACTATATTATATATCAACGATATTGGTATCATTCTGCAAGCAAAAGGCTTCCTGTTCATTCTCCCCTTAAAATTTGTCATTTCTTTCAGTATTTTTTTGACTTCGCTAACCTCTGAAGCATTTCTAGACACCACATCCGTCTGCATGGCTCCACACATAGGACAGAATCTAAGAGATTCTTCCAGAATTTGACCGCATTGTGTGCATTTCTTCATTATATATTCCTCACTTTGCCTTTATGTTTATCAGTTACCGCTTCGCAATGGGTCATCACCATATTTATTTACCCCATCTGTCCCCTTTTTACACATCAAATATATTCCCCAAACGAAATT
This sequence comes from Pseudoselenomonas ruminantium, assembly GCA_015058655.1. Classification (GTDB taxonomy): domain Bacteria; phylum Bacillota; class Negativicutes; order Selenomonadales; family Selenomonadaceae; genus Selenomonas_B; species Selenomonas_B ruminantium_C. Next base: position 67,027 of record SVBX01000014.1, on the reverse strand, counting down.
TACCACAGGCACAAAAGACAACAGGCAGTACCAACCGCTCCTGTCTATATCATGACATCTGCGAATTGCAAACATAAAGACATAAATCATCAGTAACAAACTAATCAAAAGAGAAATAATCAATAATGGTAATGAGTCTATGTACTCCATCATTTTCATTAACATGTAGTTCAATATGCCGGTTGGCAATACATTAAGGATATATTTCTGCCTGTTCACCCGCCCCTCATAGCAAAACATCTTTTTTATATACGACTCTCTCATATCATTTTCTTTTAATGACTTACCCCCAAGACCGTGCACTTGAGCACCACATACTGCACAGAATTTAGCCCCCGCATAGATTTTGCTTCCACATTCTGTGCAATAGCATGCTACGCTATTATCAGTTAATGATTTTGGCTCATTTTTCACCAGTGACACTTCTTTATTTTCATCCATAGTAAACAAGCCTCCGCCCATTATTAAAAATGAACTGCAAACCAAATTGGATTAAATATTTGCAATTTGGTTTGCAGTCTTTTTACCATTTTATGCTATCATCTCATTCTGCTGGCATATTTTGCAGGAACAACAAATTCAGGATAAATATTATGCAACTTGCGGTAGCTATTCAATGCATCCTCCTCATATCCCTTTTCATCCTGCATCTTAGCCATCAACATGAGGACGTTTATCGTGAATGTTTCATCCTTGTTTTTTGTATTTGAAGCCATATCCATTGCACTTATAGCTTCATCCTCACGCCCCATAGCATAAAGAGACATCCCTTTGTACATATAGGCAAAACCATTGTTTGGAGCTATAGAAATAGATTTATCGAAATAATCAACTGCGTTTTCATGCTTATTTTCCAACGAACTTGCCCGTCCCATTTGCATATAGGCATTTGCGTTACTCTCATTGGAAACAATAGCACGTTTAGCCTCTACTGTCGCCAAAGCTGGTACCCCTAGGTCATTAAATTTAGCAGCTTTAGCACTATAATGATTAGACAGCTTCTCACTCTTGGCAGATGCTTTTTCCCTCTCCTCCTTTATCTTCTGCTTGCGATTATATTCTGGCAAGTAAATCTTGTCCCTGTTGCCCGCTTTGACATCACTGGCATAGGCAGCTTCAATCATTTCTTGCAAGGCATGTCCCACACCAGCTTCCCGTACAGCTTTCTTCATTGGCTGATATACTCTGTCATTATTAAGGAAATCTATGTCACCATTGGCCTTTTCCCTAAATCCCCACATGCTGCAAAGCCTGTTGTCGTGGATACCTTTGGCAATGCCTCCTGCTATGAAATAGGCATTTTCCCAAGAAGTAAATTCTTCATCCGGTGATGCTTTCAAAAGAAAATTTCCATCTATATATACTTCATCTATATTGCGCACCTCCACATGATTATATCCATATATAGAGAACAGTTGCATAGCTTTTTTTAGCCGATTTTTGTCGCTAGGATGATTCCATACCCTACCGCTCATTATCTCCGCTATATCAGATGGTTTGACACTACCACTAGCTATATTTCTTTTTGCCATGTGGAGCATTTCTAACACAAATCCGCCAGGATTAAAACCAGCTGATGTCATAAGATAGAAACCATATTCATCTGCTTCATTCTCCAAAGGCACAGGTATATTTTTCACCATGATATAATAGGAAAGTTTTTTATACAAATCTTTGTAGTTATAATCCACCCCAGCGGAAATAAGCGAAAACAACTCTTTAGCAAGGATATTATCAGCATTAACGTTAGCCAGATGATGATGTAGACCATGTACCATTTCATGTCCCAAGACACCTGCTATCATATCTTCATTATGTTTTAAATCTTCTACCAGCCCCTTATTGACGGTAATATAGTCATGTGGATAACAGGCTGCGTTCCATTCTTCAGAATTATTCACTCTCCATTGAAATGGCAAATTATCTTTTTTTAGAGCGTATTCTCCTCTTTCAATAAGTTGATTCATCACCTTATCAACAACGGCATTGTTCTCAGGGGTCATATCCTGACCTTTTTCTTCCATATCTTTTTGCAATATTTGCATTTGAGCTTCTGGTTCATCCCCAAATGAAAGCCATGCATTCCTTACCAAATTGTAATTTATCGCAGCGCCTAAAGCTCGTCCTGCAATTTGTCCTGCTGCAGAGTCCATTGCCTGAACATAAGGGGTATATATAGGCGCTGCCCATAGAGAAACAGACATAACCCCAGCCATTACCAATGCCCGCAACTTCTTTGTAATTAGTACATTAAATTTCGACAATTTGAGCATGACACCCCATCCTTTCATCACACCACAAAAAACGCCCATCTTCCCCGCACAGCTACCAGCGCATGCCCTCATGGCACACACCTTCTCTTGCTGTCCGGCAAAAATGGACGCAGAAATCCCTTATTCTGTTGACGGGGTACGCCCCATCTAAATGGAGGACGGAACCTAGAGTGTCCCCCCCCCGCGTACAAAGGTATTGTACTTATGTGCTTTTCCTTGCCCAGTCTCCGCTTTGCTCATGACCAAACATCCTCCACAACCGTAGCGAACAACTCTATGTGTCTGTATACTACGACAGGACAGGGCAAAATTCCTGCTTGCAGGAAAAATATTCACTTGTTGCAATTACCATAGTAATCAAAAGGCAACAATGACACCAAAAAGCGCCCGTATGAGCAGTGCGGCCGCTTTTTGGCTGTGTCTGTATTCAGCATAGCTTGCTAACAGGTTGACAGTATGATTGCAATTAGATTTTACCAGTTGCTATTTACCGCTGCCATGGCATCATCATCTGACAGGGCATAGTTTTTCATAATCTGCTGGATAGCCGCGTCCTTCGTAAACTGCAGGTCTTTCAGCATGGCAACTGCCCTGGAAATACCTTCATTAAGCCCCTCATTCCTTGCCTCCATCTTCATATCTTCAATGGCCTTGCACATGTTAACTCCCTCCTTCCCAACAGGGATATCGAACTTCACATTTGAACAAGCGCTGATGGTCTGAGCCGCCAGCCGGTCAATGTTCTGATAATTATCGTTGCCATCAAGCAACTTCTTCAGCTCGTCTTTGTCGATGGAGTGCTTGATGAATTTCAGTACCTCTTTAATGTCCGACTTGAAAATGTCCAGTTCCTCGTCACTCATCAATGACGGCGAGACAAGGTTCACCTTGTAATCTGCCACATAATCCATAATCTCCTGGCTGATTCCCTCAGGATACATTTCCCTCAGTGTCAAGGGGACATCCCAATCACCAGTCCCCCAATGCACCACGATGGTGACTACTGGCAACACCTTATCTCCGCGATGGAACCCACTAAGGAACTCTGCCGTGTCCTGCCCGTTTTCGTGAGTCTTCCTGTAAGACTTTGCCGCCTTTTCCACCTGCTTTGACAAAGTTATAGCATCGTACAATAAGTTGCGGACAGGCATAGCCGTATGAATCTCGCTCTGGTTCTCCACACCCAAAATGCAATATGCCACCTTGCCATCAGTCTTCATCAGCATCTTCAGCAAATCCCTGTCCTTCTGCTGAGGACTGACAGCCCCGTCGGCCCCATAAGGCAGGACAATGCCTGCGGTGTCCATTTCCCGCAAATCCTCCGGACGAATGACTTCCTTTCCCTTGAAACAATAGCCATTGAAAAGGTCAGCGAACTGCTCCGGCTGGCTCATATAATCTTTGGTGATAGTATCTTTATCGCTCAAATCATAGCCCCCCGTTCCTCGCAATGTCATTTAGTTAAGCCTTCCCCTTGAGGGGGCGCGGAAGCGCGGGAGCCCAGTGGGCTCCCTGGCAGGTGCCCCGTTAGGGGCGGATGAGGTGGAGCGTTCTCTCGTTTATCTGCCTTATCTTGTTCATTTGCACCTCATCCGTCAGCCTTCGGCTGCCACCTGTCCAGGGTGTCCACCGGACACTCGCGGCTTCGCCGCCCCCTCAAGGGGAAGGCAGTTGAGACAATGATGCTTAACTTAATGACATTGCCGTTCCTCGTGTGATCTTACTTTTATTGTATGACTTTTCTGCCCTAAAAACAAGGAAAAGAGGTTCCCGTCAAACACACCAAAAAGCGGCCGCATGAGCAGTACGGCCGCTTTTTGGCTGTGTATTGTATTTAGGAGAGCTTAACGAAAGCCTGTATTAAATATACAGCAATTAATAATCATTGTCAATAAGCTATTGAAAATTTTTCTCAAATATTTTCATTCCTACTCCTTCCCCTTATTCACAATGAAATTATCTTCCTCATCCCAATCGTCCGGCATGCCCTTTACCAGCAGCACCGGGCAGTTCACATGCTTCATGACATAGTTTGACACGCTGCCTACCAAGAGGCTCCTGATGGTGCCGAAGCCGCGGCAGCCCATGACGATGAGGTCGCTTTCCTCCTCTTCGGCTACATCTGCTATGCACTCGCCGGGGTCGCCTATTTCTACTCTGGTATGGGCCTTTACCTCCGGGGGGATGACATGCATGAGGTCTGCCAGGAACTGGAAGGCGGCTACCTTCAGCTCGGCGGGGATATAGCCTGACATGCTCACCTGCTCGAAGGCGGAGATATTGCGGTTGAGATCCACTGCCATCATCACTGTCATTTCCGCCCCTGTCACCGCTGCCAGATGGATGGCCTGGTTCACTGCCTTGAAGGCCTGACCGGAGCCGTCTGTGGGCACCAGGATGCGCTTGCACTCCATCTTCCGCTCCTGCTTGGGACGGTTCTGTATTTCCTCAATCAGTTCCTCTGCGTTCTTTTCTGTTGTGTTCTCTGCCATGTAGACCCGTCCTTTCTGTCAATTCAATCGTCTATGTAATAATTATCCACAAAAAGAAAAAAATCCTGCTTCTGAAAAAGCCATTGACTTAGGAACTGTTCAGAAATAAATTAAGCATTCTGCTTGTCTTAGTTCGTCTATACTGCGTTGTCGTCAGTCGACATAGCACCGCTATGCCTCCTTCCTCCGCCTTGTCTAGCCAAACTAATCCTTCGCATTATGCTCAATTTATTTCTTGCCAGTTCCTTAGCAAGAAACACAAAAACCTTCCCCTTTTCTGGAAGGTGACAGCCAAAAGCTGACAGATGAGGAGCAATCCAGCTGACCAGTTCAGTCAGCATAACTCATGGCGTCCCACCTCATCCGCCCCTGTCGGGGCACCTTCCCCTCAAGGGGAAGGCTTTTGCTATTTACTTGCTTACAATCTCTGCCGCCAACTTGTCCAGTTTATGCTGATGCTCGTCCGCATTCTCCAGCCGCTTCTGAGCTGCCTTCTTGGCACTGTAGAAGCGCCAGCAAAACAGCAGGAGCACGCAGCCCATGTAAAGCATGAAGGCACCTATCTCCTGAGTGATATCCAAAAGCCCCGCCCCCCGGGAAATGATGTCCCGGGTGAAGTGGAACTCCCAAGTCAGGGGGAAGACATGGCTGAGAGTCACCACCCAATCCTGGAAGGAAGTCACCGGCCCTGTGGGGCCGCCCAGGATGAAGCCGCCGGGGATGAAGAGGATCATGCGGGAGGAGGCAATGCCCGGATTGGCCGCCGTCCAGCCGAACAGGAGGCTCAGCATGCCCACCACCATGACTACGAAGATTTCCAAGAAGAGGAAAGTCACCAGATGGCCGGAGAAATTCAAATCTCCCCAAAGGCGCAGCACCGCCAGTCCCACTACCCAGGAAACAATCAGGCAGCCTGCATAGGGCAGCAAGCGCTGGATGATATCCCAGGGCGTGCCCTCCATGAGGGTTTTATCCAGCTGCCCTGTCAGGCGCAGGCGCGGTATCATGCCGATGGTGGCAAAGGTGAAGAACATGGCGCCAAAGAAGAACAAGAAGTTCATGGTGGTGGCATTGCTGGTGGATTCCTGGGGGTTGAACAGTATCCTGTCTGCCAGGCTCAGACTCCCCATCAGCGTGTCATTGGTGCTGCCTGTATCTCCCATGGCCACGGCATTATCCATGCCGACAATCTCATTCAGAGCCACCTTGATATTGGAAGTAGTGGCCGGATTGGTGGTATCGTAGAACACGCCGATATTAGTCTCCACCCCCGTGTAGCGGTCCTTTTCCAACCCCTGGGGGAAATACACCACCGCATAGGCCTGGTCCCGGTACATGAGTTCCTTGGGGTCCACGGGAGTATTCAGCACTGCCGTGACCTGCATGTACTCTGATGCATCAATCCTGTTGGTCAAATCCCGGCTATAGGCAGAATTATCCAGGTCAATGACCACCACTTCCACATCTTTGCCGAAGTTGCCGGACAGCAGCACGGAGAGCACCACGGAAATGACCATGGCCACCATGATGCACACCTTTTCATAGGGCATGCCCTGCCCGGAGAACAGGAACTTTATCTCATCTCTTAGTGAATTCACTGTCTTTCACCCCAATGGTCATGCCCGGGATGATGCCATCCTGCGGGTCGATGTAAATGCGCACCTGGAAAGCGGTGAGGTCGGCTTGGCCCTTTTCACGGGACTGCTTGAGGTCAGCAAAGCCCGGTGCCTTGGTCAGCAGGCGCACAGTGCCGGTCACCTTCTTGTCCCCGGCCACGGTCTGGCCCGTCAGCGCATCTCCTTCAGCAATGTGCACAGCCTGTTCCTCGCTGACATAGATATCATAGTAGCTGCGGTTGCTCTCCAAGAGGACCACCGGAGTGGAGGGAGAAATCATCTCCCCTTCCTTGGCCAGTACCTTGAGTATCTTGCCATCCTCAGGTGCCCTGAGAGTCAGTCGCTCCTTTTTCACCATCAGCTCCTTCAGCTGCACCTCCAGCTGGGCCTTCTGCTGGCGCAGGGCCTCCACATCATTGGCCATGTTGGAAGCAGCATCGCGCTCGTTGGCAATGGTGGGCAGGTTCAGGCTGTCAGTGCTGCCGCTGTAGGTGGCACCGCCCAAAAGGCGCTGCAGGGCTTCTTCCTGCTGGTGCACAGCTTCTCTTGATACCTGCAGGTTCATCTCCGCATCATCCAGCTGGGATCTGGCCACGGCGCCAGCCTCCACCAAGGCAGCAGTGCGATTGTAATTGATTTCCGCATTTTTCAGCGTGGCTTTGGCAGAGGAAATGGCAGCCTGCTGCTGATCGATCTGGCGGAAACTCTGGTTCTCATTGGTAGATGCCTTGTTGAAATTGATGCCCATGGTGCCAGAGGTGGAATTGATCTGTGCCTCCATCTGGGCAATCTGGGCCTTCACCTTCTCGATGGCCAGATCCGTATCGGTGGAGTCAAGCTCCATGATGACATCCCCCTGCTTCACCACATCCCCTTCCTTCACGGCCTCTTTGATCAGGCGGCCGCTGACGGAATCAAAGGACATCTTCACCTGCTCGGCGGTGAGGATGCCTTCCTTCTTGCTGGCACCCTGGACAATGGCATCATTGCCCGTATACATGAGGGCAAGGCCCCCGATAATCAGCAGGGCGATGAAGACTATCCCCACCCGCTTGGCTTTTTCATTGCTGTTCATGCATTTTTCCTCCAAAATTAGTATGTAAACTAACTATTTCTCTATGAAAAGCCCCTATAGGGGGCTTGACTATCAATCCTCTGTCAGTTTATGCAGGAGAGCGGTGACTTCCCGCTGCTCCTCCTCGCTGAGTTTTTCCATCAGCTTGGTGACCCTCAGGTAATGGGGCGGCAGCACCTCCTGCATAAAGGCATTGCCCTTTTTGGTAAGCCTTACCTTCTTGCCGCGGGCATCCTCCTTGTCCGCTTTCACCGCCACCAGTCCGTCCCGCTCCAGCCGCTGGAGCATGGAGCTGATGGTTGCTCTGGTGACCCCCACCTTTTCAGCCAGCACCGAAGGGGCAATGCCGGTCTGATGCTGATGGAGCACCACCAGCACGCAGAACTTGCCTTCGGACAGATGGTACTCGCTCTGCAGCACATCAAGCACTCCCTGCTGTATTTCCTCTGCCGCCTGCTTGATGCGCAGCATGGCAATGACAGCGGCGGGGTTTATCTCCGGGATGATTTCCTTATGCTTCTGCAGGTCTTCCCAGGAGGGTATCATTTCCCGCTTCAAGCCTTTCACTTCCTCGTCTCCAATTTAGTTAGTTTGCTAACTATCCTGTTGATGAGTATAAAGCAATCCCGCCTCAATGTCAAGGCGGGATCGTCTTTTTTTCAACCCGGCAAGCATAAAAACTTCGGCCAGCTTTCACAAGTATGCTTCAAAGGCCCCCTTGTCCACCACCCTGATATCCCGGCCTTTCACCTGCAAGATTCCCTCTGCCTGCAAGGCGCCCAGCTCTCTTGACAGGGAGGGACGGGCCACGGAGAAGTAATCAGCCCAGGTTTCCCTGGTGTAATCCAGACGGACACGCCCCTGTTCATCCATGCTCCAGAAGAGAAAGCGGATGATCTTCTCCCTCAGGGTGCCGCTGGAAAGCACCTTCAGCTTGTTGTGCATGAAGTAAGCCTTTCTGGCCAGCACTTGCAGGAGGTTTCTCTGCACCTGCAGGGCCGGGGCAGAGATATTTCCCGGCTGCAGGGAAAAGGCCTGGCTGCCCACCAGCAGCAGGCGGGTGTCCCGGACAGCCTCCACATACATATCATAGGGACGCCCCATGAGAAGGTAGACCTCTCCGAACACATCCCCCGGCTCGTCTATTTCCGACAGGAAGATATGGCGGCCTGTGAAGCTTTCCTTTTGGATATGCACTTTTCCCTCCAGCAGCACATAGAGGTATCTGGGGCTGTCTCCATCATGGAACACAGCCGCCCCCTTGGGGTAGTCAGCTATCTTCACCTGACTGGAGGACAAAAACTCCTTCACCGCCCTTTCCTCCATATTTTTCCCCAACAGGCATTTCCGAAAGATTGCCGCTGTCTCTTCCTGCTTGTCCACTGATAGCCCCTCCCCTGCCTTCATATACGCAAAGACACAGCGAAGTGCCGCTGCTTCGCTGTGTCTTTTTCCGCTTGCTTCTATTTTACCCAATCAGGGCCTTGATGTCATCCTCTACTTTGCCAATGCCACCGATACCGAAGTTTTCCACCAGTACCTTGGCGACATTGGGAGACAGGAAGGCCGGCAGGGTGGGCCCCAGATGGATGTTCTTCACCCCCAGATGCAGCAGGGCCAGCAGGACGATGACGGCTTTCTGCTCATACCAGGAAATATTGTAGGCTATGGGCAGCTCGTTGATGTCCGCCAGGCCAAAAGCTTCCTTCAGCTTCAGGGCAATGAGAGCCAGGGAATAGGAATCATTGCACTGGCCTGCATCCAGCACTCTGGGGATGCCGCCGATCTCCCCCAGGTTCAGCTTGATATACTTGTACTTGGCGCAGCCTGCAGTGAGGATGATGGTATCCTGAGGCAGGGCCTTGGCAAAGTCCTCATAGTAGCTGCGTGACTTCATGCGGCCATCGCAGCCTGCCATCACCACGAACTTCTTCACGGCCCCGCTTTTCACTGCCTCTACCACCTTGTCAGCCAGGGCAAAGACCTGCTCATGGGCAAAGCCGCCTACAATCTGCCCCTGCTCCAGTTCCTGGGGCGGCCGGCACTGCCTGGCCAGCTCGATGAGGGGAGCGAAATCCTTCCTGCCCTGCTTTTCTTCGATGTGGACGCAGCCGGGGAAGCCCACGGCCCCCGTGGTGAAAAGGCGTGCCTTGTAGCTGTCCTTAGGCGGCACAATACAGTTGGTAGTCATGAGGATGGGGCCATTGAAGGCTTCAAATTCTTCCTTCTGCTTCCACCAGGCATTGCCATAGTTGCCTGCAAAATGCCGGTACCTCTTGAACTTGGGATAGTAATGGGCAGGCAGCATTTCCCCGTGGGTGTAGACCTCCACCCCGGTGCCCTCCGTCTGCTCCAGCAGCATTTCCAGATCACGCAGGTCATGGCCCGAAATCAAGATACCGGGCTTATTCCTGACTCCCAGCTCCACCTTGGTGATTTCCGGGTTGCCATAGGCAGAGGTGTTGGCCTTGTCCAGCAAAGCCATGCCCTTCACGCCCCACTCTCCGGTTTTCAGCGCCAGCGCCGTCAGGGCTTCACCGTCAAGCTCCTTATCCAAAAGAGCCGCCAGCGTTTCCTGCTGGAAGGCATCAAGGCTCTCGTCCTCCTGTCCCAGCACATTGGCATGGTGAAGATAAGCCGCCAGCCCCTTCAAGCCGTAGGTGATCAGTTCCTTCAAACTGCGGATATCCTCATTGCTTTCGGCAAGGATGCCCACGGTTTTGGCCTTGACTGCCAAGTCCGTTGTCCCGGCAGTCCAAAGAGCCGCCTCCGGCAGCTTGTCCCTATCTGCCAGCTTCTCCAGGAGCCCTGCCTTCACCTGCAGGGTTTCTTCCAGCCTGCCCTTTATGGCCTCGCCGTCAAAATTGGCATTGGTGATGGTGACAAAGAGATTCCCTGTCACCAGATGATTGACCTCCCTTGCCACCTCCTGCCCCTCAGCCCGCAAGCGGGAAGTCACGGCAGACAGCCCCTTGGTCACATAGATGAGCAAATCCTGCAGTCCCGCCACCTCGGGAGTCTTGCCGCAGACCCCCATCACAGTGCAGCCCTTGCAGCCTGCCGTTTCCTGACACTGAAAGCAAAACATCTTATTTTCCATGGGCGATTCTCTCCTTGCACAATTCATTCTTCATGAGGTCATTATAGCGGCTGAGACAGAAACACGCTGTAACAATTGTTACATTCACATGACAGATGCACGAATATAACGAGTACAAGATGTCCCCCACTTCTATAAGTGGGGGCGGTAACTTACTAACAGGCGGCGAGTTAATATCTCCCGCCTCGTTGAAAGGCCAAGAGGAAGTTTTGCCTTCGGCAAAACTGGAACAATGGCCTTATAAAATGGGAAAATATCGCTCACCTCAACTGATATAATCAGCCTTGAGCCATGACGATATGCACTGCGAAAAGACACGCCGGAGCCATTCCTGCGTGTCTCTGCCATTTATGAGCTCTCTATTCCCTGGGCTTCATCAGCCCGTTCTGATAAGCCAGCAACAGGTTATAAAGATCTGTTATCTCATCCTGTATAGCGCGGCCCTGGTCCGTGTCTCCCAGCGTAGTCCTCATGGTTTGCAGCTCCACCGTTTCCGATACGGACTCGATGTCCTGATTCTCCCTGAGGGCCGCCCTGACATCGGCTATCTTCTGATGTGCCAGCAGGCGCAGGCCTCTGGAATTGGATATGAGAGTGAAGCCGGAGATGCCTGTCTTTTTGTGGTAAGCCTTGCAGAAGCCACCGTCGATGATGATGGCCTTGCCGTGGGCTTTCACAGGGCTTTCCCCCTTCTTCACCTTCACCGGCACATGGCCGTTGACGATATGTCCACGGGCAGGGTTCAGGCCAAATTCCTGCAAGACCCTTTCGCAGGCTTCCTGGTCATTGAGATAGCGAAAATAGGGGTCGGTAGGTTCCTTCCAAGTGCTCTCGTCTGCCACCAGCACCCGCTCGAAAGTCTTCATTTCCCTGCCGGAAAGAGGCGAAAGCCTGCCGCACCAGAGGAAGTACATGAAATCCAAAGCGCTCTCCCTGCGGTGCAGATAAGCTTCACGGGCCTTGGCTTCGCAGAAGTTGAACCAGCTCCGTCCCTGGTAATCCTTGCCCTCAAAGCGAATGGTGCGGAAACTTCCGTCCTCATTCATGGGCACGCAGCCGTGGAACAGGAGATTGCCGTTGTAGCAGGTATAGATGCTGCCCTTCTGATAGAGGTAGTCCAGATGCTTTTTCAGCACTGCGCTTTCCGTGAAATACGACTTGAGGTCTGCCATGATGGCGGCTTCTTTTTCCGTCAGCCGGTAAGGGTCATCAGTGCCTTCGTCAATGGTGGGGAAATAGGCGCTGGAAAGCTCATAGCGCTTCCCATCCTCCAGGATGGCATAGCAGGAGCGGAAGTCAATCTTGTCCAGCAGCAGCCTGCTCCCCATCTGGAAATCCGGGTTGCGGCGTATCATCTGGCCTTCCAGCTTCAGCATCATGATGGCCGCCGCCTTTTCCCCGGCCTTGATGGGATTGGAGTCAGGATAGATGTGGCTGCCAAAGGTAGTCAGGGGCCTCAGGCTGATGCCATACCCCCGTTCCAGCACATCCGTGTTATTATAGCGCAGGGAATTCCGCACCACGGCGGCAATGCAGACCTCACTGCCCAAAGCCGCCCCCATCCACAGCACATCGTGATTGCCCCACTGGATATCCACGGAAGGATGCTGCATCAAGAGGTTCAGGATAGCGTCAGGCCGATTGCCCCTGTCAAAGAAATCCCCCACGATATGCAGCCTGTCCACCGCCAGTCGCTTGATGAGCACCGTGAAGGCCACGATGAAATCTGCCCCGCTGTCAATCTGCACAATGGTATCCAAGAGCCGCTTGTGGTAGATGAATTGGGCATTGTCCGCCTCGGGCCGGGTGTTCATCAGCTCCACGATCACCCCTTCATACCGCTTGGGAATAAAGCCCGCCACCTTGGAAGCAGGGTACTTATAGCTCATGAGCTTGGCCAGCTCCAGGAGCCTTGACAGGTTTTCCCGATACCAGGCCGGTGTATTCTCCCGCCGCTCCGTCACCTGCTCGATTTTCTCCCTGGGGTAATAGATAAGGGTGCAGAACTCTGCCTTCTCTGCCTCCGTCAGCCGCACGCCGAATACATACTCCACCTTTTCCCGTATGACCCCTGAGCAGTTGTTGAGGATATGGAAGAAGGAAGAATACTCCCCATGCAGATCGCTCATGAAGTGCTCGATGCCTTTGGGCAGCTGCAGCTGGGACTGCAGGTAAATCAGCTTCTCATACACCACTTCCTTGGTGGGATATTTTTCCGCCAGCAGCCGCATGACCTTATTGGGTCGGCTGCCTGCCTTGTATGCATTGACAGTCATTGCCATGTCCTCCCTGTCTCATTTTCTCAATATTATTATGTAGCATAAAATTCTTGCAAGCAAGTCCCCATGATGGGGAAACAGGAGCGTTTCATAAATTCTATGAGGGCTAAAACTAGCCTTCCCCTTGAGGGGGCGGCGAAGCCGCGGGTGTCCGGTGGACACCCTGGACAGGTGACAGCCGAAGGCTGGCGGATGAGGTGCGAATAAACACGATAAGGCAGATAAACGAGATAATGCCCCACCTCATCTGCCCCTAACGGGGCACCTTCCCCTCAAGGGGAAGGCTTTTTGACATGCAGCCCAATTTATGCAGCCCGGCTTTGCCACAAGAAGCAAGCACGAAGCCACAGTTTGCATGGCTCCGTGCTTGCTTTTCCAGGGAATTGCCCAACATTCTTTGCTGCCGATTACGCTGTCTATGCATCCGCAAGGATTTGTCTTGCTTTTTCCCAATCCAGCTTCTCTATTGCCGACCTGATGCTCTGATAGCGTTTCTCCTCATCTTCCGGCAAACGATAGTCCTCCAGCGATTCCAGGACAAACATCGCATTGTCATAATCGAAGGAAGCGACAAATTCCTTCAAGGTATCATATGCTTCTCTCAGCATTTCCTCATCGATTGGCACCTTTTCCTCTGCCCGCTGCTTCGGCGGGCAAAGGGGCGCGAGTTTTTCCGCGAAGCTATGGTAGACGGACAATAGCGCTGGCGTTTCCACCTTGATTATCCCTATCTCGCCGGCATTGCCCGCATACTCAAGGCGTTTCGCCATTTCTGAAAGCAGCCTTGCGCCGATGATGCGCGCCGTGCTCTTGAGGGCATGGACCTTGGTCGTATAGTTTGGCCAGTCCTCGCTCCGGAAATAGCCTTCGATATCCTCAATCCCTGACGATGCCGACTCAGCAAACACCTTCACTGTGTCCAGATAGGCAGTTTCCGAACCGCAATGCCCTACGCCTTCCTGCGTGTCGATTCCCTCCAGCTCATGAAGCCAGGAGGGCAGAGCAGTTCCTTCGGAGGCAATGTCTTCCGTTCCCTCCTCCCGCACGCGCACTTTTTCCTTTGGCAGGTATTGGAGCAGCACGCTTTCCAATTTAGTGCTGTCTACGGGCTTGGTCAGATAGTCCTGGAACCCGGCAGCGAGGTATTCTTCCCTGGCACCGGAAATGGCGTTGGCCGTCAGAGAAATCACAGGCGTATCGCGGTTCGGATTGTCTGGCATGGCCTTCATATATTTCAAGGTTTCGATGCCATCCTTCCCTGGCATCATATGATCAAGGAAAATGATGTCATACTTCTTTTCCCGGGACAGGGAGATTCCCTCATCCCCATCGCATGCCGTATCGATCTGCATCTGCGTCTGCTTCAGAAGCCCCTTGAATACTACTAGATTCAGCGGGGTGTCATCCACCACCAGGACACAGGCATCTGGGGCTATGAACTTTTCCTGGTATTTTTTTCGCTCTGAAAGATGCTCCTGATGGGCTTCCTTGTAGTCTCCCAAAGGTTCCCAGCTGACAACTTTCTGCCGCAGGGAAAAGAAAAATCTGGAGCCGCTGCCATAGACACTGTGCACCTGCAGATCTGTGCCCATCATGCGAAGCAGTTTCCTGGTAATGGCCATACCCAGGCCGGTGCCTTCGATCTTGCGGTTGCGTTTTTCCTCGATGCGCTCAAACTCGGAAAAGAGCTTCTTGAGGTCCTCCTGCTTGATGCCGATGCCCGTATCCTCCACAGAGACATTGAGCAGCACCTCATCCGGCGCCTCCTCGATACGCTCAAAACCGAGGGAAAATGTCACGCTTCCCTTTTCTGTATATTTCACCGCATTTGTCAGGATGTTCGTGACAATCTGCTTGATATGCACCTCGTCCCCATAGAGCCGTTTCGGCAGATGGGAATCGAATCTCAGCACCAGGGAGAGATTCTTGCTTTCCGCCCGCACCTGTATCATCGTCACAAGGTCGTTCAGGTTGTCAGAGAGGTCGTATTCCACAGGAATGATCTCTATTTTGCCTGCCTCGATCTTGGAGAAATCCAGGATATCATTGATGATTCCCAGCAAGGTGTTGCCGGCAGCCTTCACATCTTCGGCATAGGCAAGGATGTGCTTGTCCCCGCATTCCCGCAGGATCATCTCATTCATGCCGAGGACCGCATTGATCGGCGTGCGGATTTCATGAGACATATTGGCAAGGAAATCACTCTTGGCGCGGGATGCCTCCTCGGCCATGGCCTTTGCTTTTTTGAGTTCCTCGCTCTCATAGATATCATCCCGGATCTGGACCAGATACAGGGCGCCAACTGCGACCAGCAGCATCAGCAGGCCGAATACCCAAACCACCAGAAGAGTGAGGCTGCCTATTCCCTCGGAGGCTTTTCCCTTCGGCACGAACCCCGCAATCAGATAGTTCGTTCCCGGGATTTCCGCCTCAAACAGCAGCATATCGCCCCGCGCCGTATTGAAGGCGCGAGCTGCCGCCATGGATGTCTCCATCTCCCGCTGCATGGAATGGAAGAAATCCCTGAGCTCTCCGCTCTTCATGAAGTACACATCTTCCTCATCAAGCTGCGCAAAGGGAATGATAATATCCCCATTCCGCGTGACGACACACACGCTGCCGATATCGTCATAGCAGCTGATAGAAAACCTCTCCCTGATGGTTTCAGGGGGATAGAGCCGATAGAGGACATATTTGATATTCTTGCCACGGAACACCGGACAGGTGAACAGGATTCCCCGATCCTGCACAAAAGTGATTGCCTTTTCCCCTCGCACAGAGGTCTGTATGCCATCATAGGTATAAAGGGACAGGCTGTCGCCAAAAATTGCCCGGCCGTCAATGGCAAGCACCCCCTGCTTCACGCCTGCTTCATGGAAAACCAACGGCATGAGCCTCTCCATTTCCTCTGGATTGGCTTCTATCTTGGAAGCGATATAGGCGAGATTCTCCAGCTCTGACCCCAGATTTTCCGCAGCCTGGCTTGCCAGCGTCTCCGCCTGCCGCTTCGTCTGATTCTCTGTATAATGGATCAGGAGCTCACTCATCCGCTGCTGGAACAGCGCGCCCACCACCAGCAATATCGCAACAAAGAAGAGGGTGGCCAGAAGATTGCTTCCCTTCCCCTTGAAAGAGAATCTGCTATTCATAGATTTCTACTCCCTCAACAAACCAGTCCATGCCGGTAAACAGCTCGCGGTCACTGATCCTTTCACCCTTCTCGCAACGGAGATTCCCCTTGTTGTCGCGGATCACGCCGGAAAACACATCCCAATTCGTCATGATGCGCTTCTCTTCCCGTTTCACCAGCGCGACGGTCCAGGGATGCACGAGAGGAGAAAGGGGATACAGCCTGACGCCCCCCTCTGCCATATCCAGCCAGTAATTGCGGGACGCATCCGTCCTCCCGCTCAGATAGTCCCCCAGCACTCTCCTGTAGACCATAGTCCAATCGTACAGCGCCGCCGTCAGGAACCGCTCAGAGTACTGTTCATACACACTGTCATACCCTGTGCTGAAAAGTCCCAGTTTCTCCGCTTCCCGCACGGCATGGGGCATGTCCTCATGATAGGTGATGACATCCGCGCCCCTGCTGGCCAGAAGGGCGACGCTTGCCCGTTCCTCTGCTTCATTATCCCAGCTGTTGACGAAACGGACAATCAGCCGCGCCTCCGGGTTGGCGACGCGCATTCCCAAAGCGTAGGCATTGATGCTGCGATTGGCCTGGGCATTCGGCGTCGCAGTCACATAGCCCAGCACCCCCGTCTTGCTCTCGCTGCCTGCTACGATGCCCGCCAAGTATCGCGCCTGATAGAGACGAGAAAAATAGGTAATGCAGTTTTTCTCCTCGCCTTTGCCGGAAATGGAAAAAAATGCAATATGCGGGTGCTGCGCTGCAATACTGTCCACATATTGGCCGTATCCGAAGCTGGTCAGATAGATGGCGCTGACACCTTCGTCAATCAGTTCCTCCACAGCATGGTTCAGCGATTCCTCGTCCTCCGGCACATGCTCCCGCACCCGGAGGGCGCACCCGTATGCCTTGCAGGCGCTCGACAGGCCATCGTAGTGGCTCTCATTCCATCCTCGATCCGCCCTCTCTCCAATCAGGATCAGACCAGCCACAGGCTGCTTTTCTGTTTCGGGAAGCTTGAAGCTCCTTATCACGACAACAATCGCAAAAATGCAGAATAAGACGAGCAGAAGCGGAAGTTTGCGTCTCAGCCATTCTTTACTCTTCAACCGTCACACCCTCCACACACCAGTCAAATCCGTTCAGCATTTCACTGTCCGACATAGATTCTCCTGCTCCCACACGAAGATTCCCCAGGTTGTCCTTGATCGGCCCATAAAAAACATCGAATTGCCGGCTCCGCATCTTCATATTGGCCTCCAGCACTTCCTGCTTTGTCTCCGGCTTCACATTTTCGGTGAATTCCGAAAGCGAGACAATGCCGTCCTCCAAATTCATCCACTCGTGGCTTCCATGGAATTTTCCCTGCAGGCAGCTCAGGATTTCTTTGCGGTAGCATACATTCCATTTCCAGATGCAGGCAGTCAGATAAGTCTTGGGAAATTCATCGCTGTTGTCCAGATTGTAGCCGATGGACCACACTCCCTGCTTCTCCGCTTCCCAATGGGGGCTAAGAGAATCCGTATGCAGGGCCATGGTGTCGATGTCAGGATGGCTGTCCATCAGATTGCGGAATGCTTCTCCAGCCGCCTTGTCCTCCGTCCAGGAATTGCAATAGCGCACATAGACCTGCGCATCCGGTCGGATGCTCCGCACGCCCAACGCAAAGGCATTGATGCCCCTTATTACCTCCGGGATAGGGAAAGCCGCCACATAGCCGATTGCCCCCGTCTCCGTCCGCCTCCCTGCCACGATGCCCGAAAGGTACCGTGCCTGATACATCCTGCCGAAGAAGGAAGACAGGTTGCTGCTGTGGCCTGTGCCCGTAGCATGGAGGAAATACACATTGGGGTGCTCCTCCGCAGCCTTTTTCATGGATTCGCCGAAGCCATAGGATACGCCCACGATGATCTCGCAACCCTTGTCCCGGATGAGGCTTTCGATATCCTTGTAACAATCAGCGGGCACATTCTCCCGGCAGACGATTTCCAGTTTCAGTTCGTCCTGCAGGGATTCCAGCGCCTCATAATGGGCTTGGCTGAAGCTGCGGTCTGAGCGGGAACCGTTCAGGAGCAGCCCGACTTTGGTTGTCTTATTGGCCAAATCCGTGTTCTGCCAATCATCTCTTATAAACAGGATTCCCGCGATGACCGCCGTGAGAACCAGAATTGCCAAAATGAGGATTTTCCGCACAAAGCTCACCCTTCCCCAAAGCCGGCAGAGAGCGAAGGAAAATCCCCGCCACCTGTCGGCTTAATTGCCACACGATCCATCACAAACAAAAAAGCGTTCGAGAATATCCTCCATAAGGGCAACCAACTCTGCATCCACTGCTGACAGGAAGCACTGGTGAGGTTTAAGCTCGTTTCTTCAGCATCCTTCATATATTATCGCTATTATTATGAATATTGTATCTCATATCCGCCCCATTTTCCAGCTTTTGTTATTGCTCAAGCATCCCACGGAGAAAATACCTGCATGAACAGCGCCTTAGCATGGACTGCGTTCATTGCAGGCGTGGGAATTTCATCTCAGAACAATTTTTATGCCATAAGCTCCCAGCACTATCGCCAAAGCTGCCAGATATTCTCCCACAGAGCCTACCTTGAACAGCTTCACCCCTATCTTGTGATAAGGTGTCAGGCAGGGAACCTTGCCGCAGATAGCATCTTCTGCTATGTGCAGCAAAGCACCTATGGCCATGAAAAACCCAATCTCCTTCAAAGTGCCAAAATCCAGCCCCAGGTATTCCTTCCCCGAAGCAAATACTCCTGCCAGCAGGATATACAGCATGGGCCAATGCGACCAGCCCCGATGGGACAAGTGGCGTTTGAAGGGATTTCCCTCTATCTTATCCGGTATGATAGCCCCTGCCATGCTGTAAACTGCCGCCATTGGATCATCCGTGGCCGCATAGACGATAACCCCCGTAACAACCTCATGGGTCAGCCATTTCATCTTGCAATCTCCTTCAATAAAACCGAACATACTATCTTCAGTATAGCAAAAAAACCTTACCTGTGGAATCTCTGCCAGAATAATGTTATGATATAGTAGTTTGCACGCCAACTCATTAAGGAGGATTTCCCCATATGGATGACTATACATGGCAACGGAAACTGAAAGAGCGTCGCAAGAGCGCAAGCCGTTGGCAGCTCATGCTCTTTCTGGGACTAGCCGCCATCATCGGCACTACTGCCTGGTATTTAGGCTTTTTCTCTCGCACCCCTGAGTACGCCCTTGAGCAGGCGCAGCTGGCCTGGCAGGAAAAGGACGAGGAAAAATTCAAGCGCTATGTGAACCTAGGGGTACTGACCTCCCGGGCTTATGACGACCTGACGGTCGACCTCTTTGCCTACGACTCCACACTCACCCCTCAAAGCAAAGTGATGTTCGAGAAATTTTATCTGCTCATCAAGCCCCAGTTGTCCCAAGGCACAGAGGAGACCATCTTGCGCCGCCTGAACACCGGCAGCTGGACTCTTCCCGAAGGTACAGACATCCTGAAGGGGCGTCAGCTGGGCATTGATTATGAACGCTTCCTGGAGCGCAGCCAGCTGCGCAACACCACCTTCCTGAAGGTTGCCAAGGTAGACCGCCACGGCAGCACTGCCCTGGCAGAAGTGCTGGTGAAAGACGATTACACCCAGACTGATTTCACCCTTGTCCTTTCCATGGAAAAAGCCACCGATGGCCATTGGCAAGTATCGTACATCAAGAATTACAAGCAGTACCTCGATACCATCGCCCCCCTGCAAAACAAGGACATCGCTGACTATATCGCAGCCACCGAAAGCATCGTAAGCAGCTGCAACAAGAAGCTCGCCGATCAGCAAATAAAATTCCAGTCCCTCACCAGCACCACTTCCGGCAATCTCTCAGACTATCAGAAAAAACATCTCAAAAAGCTCCTGACTAAGGAAGTCATCCCTACCCTGCAGGAGCGTCAGGCGCAGCTCGAACAGATTCCCGTTCCCCAGGGGGCACAATATCTGGCTGAGCAGCGAAAGCTCTCCACTGAAACCACCATCGAGGCCTGGAATCACTTCCTGAAGGGCCTGGAGGATAACAGCCAGGCGGAATTTGCCACTGCAGAAACGCTTCACAAACAGGAATTAGCCATCGACCTCAGGGTGGACGAAATAATCCATCACACCGCTCTCAGCAAAAACATCCCCAATCTGCCCTAATTCCGATACAAGCAATGGCCTGCGCACTCGCATGCGAAACCTGAAAAGCGAGTGCGTTTACCTTTGTCAAGAACTTTATTTTATCCAGTAAACGCTTTCTTTAGCCCCTCCAATCTTGACATTCCCCTGCAAAGGGTTAAAATATAACTAAAGCAACGTATACGAATTTTTCGAAATTTTAGTAAAGGCAGGTGAAATGCTTCTGTCGGTGCAAAGGATGTACCCATGCACTACCACACATGAAGCAGCAACGCATGAATAAGCAGGAAAAGGATTTACAAGCACTACACCTCTTGGCTCCCATCTCCGGACAAACCCTCGAACTTGAAAGTGTCCCCGACCCGGTCTTTTCGGAAAAACTCACAGGAGACGGCCTGGCCATCTTGGCAGATGGGGACACCGTCCTGGCTCCCTGTGACGGAGAGATAACCCTCTTCTTCGATACCAAGCACGCTTTCGCCATAACTACCCCCGATGGGATTCAGGTGCTGGTACATGTTGGCCTTGATACCATCATCATGAACGGTGACGGTCTCACGGCCCTGAAGCACAGCGGCGAGAAGGTCACTGCCGGAACCCCCATCATAAAGATTGACCGCCCTCTTTTGGAGAAGCACAATATCAATATGATATGTCCTGTGCTTATCGTGAACTATGAACGAGTGAGAGATATCCAGCCCAGAATGGCAGGCGAATCCGTCATTGCCGGGGAAGATACCGTACTTCAATATGCGGTCTAGCAAAAAAATTGCTCGAAGCTGAATGCTTCGAGCAATTTTTTTGCCTATCCCCCCGCTCCTTAGGCAGATATTTCCTCTGGGACAGGCACCTTGACCAAACTCTGTATGGCCTTGGTGGGGCATTTAGCCAGGCAGGCAGGGTCTTTGCAGCCCACGCACTTTGCCGCATCTACCACCGCCAGGAAATTTTCTATCTTGATGGCGCCCTGGCTGCAATTCCTCATGCAAAGGCCGCAGCCGAGGCAGGCATTCTGGCAGTTCTTCCTGGCCGCAGGCCCCTTGTCATGGGAGCTGCAAGTCACCTCCACAGGCGCGCCAAAGGTCTCCAGAGCCATGAGTCCCTGAGGGCAGGTCTCCACGCACTTGCCGCAGCCTGTGCAGATGTCCTTATCCACCACCGGCAGGCCGTCCGCCCCCATGGAAAGAGCACCGAAGGGGCAGGCTTTCACGCAGTTGCCAAAGCCCAGGCAGCCGAACTTGCACCCCTTGGGGCCGCCCCCCACCAGCTTGGCGGCGGCACAATCCGGCACCCCCTCATAGCGGGCTGCCATCACCGCCGCCGTGAGGGTGCCCCGGCATTTCAGATAGGCGTAATGGGGCTCAGCAGCCTCCGCCTTCTTGCCGGTGAGCTCTGCCACCTTGGCCGCCACCGCCGCCTTGCCGGGGACGCAGAGGTTTGGCGCCACCTCAGGGTCCTCCACCACCGCTTCAGCGTACTTGGCACAGCCTGCAAAGCCACAGGCACCGCACTGCCCCTTGGGCAGGATATCCTCCACCTCTGCAATCAGGGGATTGGAAGCCATGGCAAACTTCTTGTCTGCCAGAGCCAGCACCAAACCAAAGAAGGTGCCCACCCCCACCAGAACCACGATTATATATATAGCAGTTTCCATACAGAAACCTCCTAATAGAAACTTTAGAGAGCCAGCCTTTACAGGCGGCAAGCGTTCGGTCATAAGCGGAGCTTTTGATTTTTTGCGTTAAGAAGAGATTTTTTGCTTACAAGCTTTCCTTTGCGCGAAGAATATGTTCAACCGAAGGGCGTTGTTCTGAGCGCGAAGGCTTAATTAAAAGCAAAAAATATCTTTAGCAAAAAATCACTGCGCAGCGTTGACCGAATGCTTGCCGCAAGCCCCCGTAATTTAGAGCATTCCCGAGAACCCCAGGAACGCCAGTGACAGCATCCCTGCCAAAATGAACGCAATCCCTATGCCCTGCAAAGGCTTGGGCACATCGGCATATACCAGCTTCTCCCGCAGGGACGCCATCAAAGCGATAGCCAGGGCGAACCCCAGGCCTGAGCCAATGGCGAACACGATGCTCTTGAGCAGGCTGTAGCTGTTTTCCACATTCAGCAGTGGCACTGCCAGCACGATGCAGTTGGTGGCGATGAGCAGGAGGTAGATGCCCCACATATTGTAAAGGGTCGGCGCCTGCTTCTTGATCACCAGCTCCAGCAGCTGCACGAAACTGGCTGTCAGCACCACGAACACAATGGTGGTAAGGAAAGTCACCCCCAAAGGCTCCAGCACGAAGAAATAAACTATCCAGGCCAGGATGGAGCTCATGGTCATGACGGAAGTCACCGCCATGCCCATGCCCACGGAAGCCGAAAAGCTCTTGGAAATGCCAAAGAAAATGCACAGCCCCAAAAATTTCGTCAGCACGAAATTGTTGATGATCACCGCTCCGATAAAGAGCGTCAAATACTCAGCCATCAGCCCTCAGCCCCCTTTCCCTGTGCCTCACGGCGGCGCTGTTCCTGAGCAGCCAGCCGCTCCTGGCGGGCATTCCAGGTCTTGGTAGCCGCCACCAGATAGCCAATGAGGATAAAGGCCCCCGGCGGCAGGATCATCATCAGCATAGGCTCATAGCCTGCCCCCATGACCTGATAGCCCAGCAGCGTCCCGGAGCCTAAAAGCTCGCGGATAGCAGAGATGATCAGCATGGCCAAGGTGAAGCCGCAGCCCATGCCGAAGCCATCCAAGAAGGAGCGTACCACGCCATTTTTCGAGGCAAAGACCTCTGCCCTGGCCAGGATGATGGCAAACACCACCACCAGGGCCAGATAGATGCCCATAGCCTTGTAAAGCACAGGGAAGTAAGCCTGCAGCACCAGCTGGGCCACCGTCACTATCGTAGCAATGGAAGTGATATAGACAGGCACTCGCACCTTGGGATTTACCAGGTGCCTTACCAGTGACACCACCACATTGTTGGAGGTGATGACGAAGGTCACCGTGAGGCCCATGGTAAGGCCGTTCACCACCGTGGTCGTCACCGCCAGCGCCGGGCACAGGGACAGGGCCAGGATGAAAATGGGATTCTCTGCCAAGAGGCCCTTGCTGTATATGGGCCAGAGTTCTTTCAGCTTGTCCATCTCATCTGCCCCCCTTCGCCAAAGCCGCGGCCTTTTCTGCCGCTTCCTTCACGCCCTTTGCCACGGCCCGGGAAGAAATGGTAGCTCCCGTCATGGCCTGAATGTTTTCTTTGTTATTGGGGTCCTTGGTGACCTCCAGAAGTTCCGGGCCTTTCCCCGCAAACTGCTTGCGGAAATCAGGCTTCTGGGCGTTATCTCCCAGCCCCGGCGTCTCGTTGTGCTCCAGGATGTTGAAATCCAGCACCTTGCCCTCGGTGTCCACCGCCACCAGCAGCTTGATCTTGCCGCCGTACCCCTTGGACTCGGAAGGAATGATGTAGGCCACCGTCCTGCCGTCTTTCTGAGCGGCAAAGCAGCCTTCCTCTCCGGGTATATCGGCAAAGCTGTCTGCCTCAGCCACCAGGGAGCGCATGGACTCCTGCTTCATTTCCTCTGCCTTCTGGGCCGCCACTGGGGCCGTCACATAGTACACGGCGCCGATGACCAGGCCGGAGATGAAGCAAGCCATAGCCAAATTGGAGGCAATCTTCACGATGGAATGTTCATTTGCATTTGCCATCAATTGGCGCCCCCCTTCGGCGCCCCGAAGATGCGGGGCTTCACATAACGGTCAATGAGCGGGGTCACCGCATTCATCAGCAAAAGGGAGTAGCAGACTCCCTCGGGATATCCTCCTGCCAGGCGTATCAGCACCGTCAGAGCTCCTGCCCCCACGGCGAAGATCATCTGTCCCGTGATGGTCATGGGAATGGTCACCATATCCGTAGCCATGAAGAAAGCTCCCAGCATGAGCCCTCCTGCCATCACATGGAACAGGGGGTCGCCGGTGCCAAAGCCCCCAGGGCCGAAAAGCCAGGTGAGCACGCCCACCGTGGCAATCATGCCCAAAGGCACCACCCAGTTGATATAGCCCTTATAAATGAGATACGCGCCCCCCAGCATCAGCAGGATGGTGCTGGTCTCTCCCAGGCTGCCGTTGCGGGTGCCCAAGAGCAGGCTCTTATACATTTCCCCCTGGCCGCCGAAGGTAGCCACCAGGGCATCATAGCCCTGCAGTTTCAGGATATTCAAAGGCGTAGCGCTAGTCACCGCATCCACCGCCCCGGCAGACATATCCTGCATCTTCGTCCAGGTGGTCATGGCCACGGGCCAGGACACCATGAGGGCCGCCCTGCCGATGTGGGCAGGGTTGAAGATGTTGAAGCCCAGGCCCCCCATGGACTGCTTGGCCACCACGATGGCCAGGATGGAGCCGATGGCCACCATATAGGGAGGCAGCACGGGGGACATGGACATGGCCAACAGCAGGCCCGTGATACAGGCGCTGCCGTCAAAGGCAGTAATTGTCTGACCCATGGCTCTCTGCCAGACATACTCGGCAGCTACAGCAGCTATGATGCCCACCAGCATATTGATAAGTGCGGGAAACCCAAACCAATAGATTGCAAAGAGAGCCGCCGGCAGCAAAGCCAGGTTGACCTGCCACATGATATGGGGGATGGTTTCCCCGTCCCGGATATGGGGAGAGGAAGATATGGTGAACTTCACTTCCTCCTTTGCTTCTGCAGGCTTTGGTGGCGCTGCGGGAACCTTGGCCGTCTGTCCGGCAGCCACATTCGTCTTTACTTCTGCTTCGCTCATTTGGCCGCCTCCTTTTCCTTCTTGGCCTCAGCCTTGGCCTTTTCCCTGGCTGCCTCGGCCCTTATTTCATTCTTGGCCAGACGGATGTACTGGACGATATTGCGCTTGGCAGGGCACACATAGGTGCAGCAGCCGCACTCCACGCAGTTCATCAGGCCATAATCATCCCGACAGGCCTTGTAATCCCCCCGCTGGGAAAGGATGCTCAGCATGCTGGGCACCAGCCCCATGGGGCAGGCCTTCACGCACTTGCCGCAACGGATGCAATTCATCTCCGGGCCATGCTCCGTGATTTTCCTCGTAAGGGCCAGGATTCCCGAGGAGCCCTTCATCACCGGCACCTCAAGGCTCTGCTGGGCCATGCCCATCATGGGCCCGCCTGCCAGGACCTTATCCGGCGTCTCCTTGAAGCCCCCCGCATAAGCTATGCACGCTTTGTAACTGGTGCCAAGCCGCACCCTGAGGTTCTTCGGCTCCGCCACCGCATCACCGGAGACAGTGGTCACGCGCTCAATAAGGGGAATCCCCTGCTCCACTGCCTCCGCAATGGCTGCTGCTGTCCCCACATTCTGCACCACGGCACCTGCATCCATGGGCAGGCCGCCCATGGGCACCTCACGGCCCGTGAGAGCGTAAATGAGCATTTTCTCCGCCCCCTGAGGGTAGCGGGTAGGCAGGGACACTACTTCGATGTCCGTGTCCTCTGCCGCCTTGTCCAGTGCCTTCACCGCCTCGGGCTTGTTATCCTCAACACCGATCATGTTCTTCTTGGTACCCAAAGCCTTGGCGAGAATCTGCACCCCCGTGATGACTTTATGCGCCTCCTCCAGCATCAACCGGTAATCAGCTGTCAGATAGGGCTCGCACTCCGCCCCGTTGATGACCAGCACATCCACAGGCTTCTGGGGCTTCAACTTGATATGGGCAGGAAAGGTTGCGCCGCCCATGCCCACGATGCCCGCCTGCTGGATAGCCGTGAGGATTTCCTCCTGGCTCATGGCTTCCCAGTTGCGGGAAAGGGGCAGCCCGTCCGCCCACTCATCTTTGCCATCGGGAGCAATGACAATGGCCTGGCACATACCGCGCCCGGAATGGGGCCTCTCCTCAATCTTTGCCACCTTGCCGGAGGTAGGCGCATGGATATCTGCATGCATGAAGGCCTCGCTGGTGGCGATAAGCTGCCCCTTCTTCACCAGCTCTCCCACCTTCACAGCAGGCTTGCAGGGCGCCCCGATATGCTGGCTCAAGGGCACCACCAGTTCCTGGGGCAAAGGCATGACCTCTATGGCCTTATCCTTCGCCAGCTCCTTTCCATCCCTTGGATGTATGCCTCCAAAGAATCTTTTAAGCATTGACATCACCTCGTCAGTCTCCTGAAATACAATCATATATAGTACATCGCTATTAAGCGAAGGGCACAGGCACAGCGTTGCTGTACTCCGAGCGCCTCAGCAATTCTAAGGAATAATCTCCGTGATCACCGGCTGCTCCTTCATACTGGCAGCAGCCCGCCTGTCATACCACTTGACCAGCCCCGAGCCCAGGCAGAACCCCAGGAAACCCAGCCCCAAGGGATACAGGTCTTCTGCTTCCCCGCCATAGCCCAGCTGCCAGCCCAGGATTCCTCCCAAGCCCGCCAGCAGCAGCGGCAGCATAAAGACCACGAAAGCCCCCTTCAGCATCTGCTGTTCCTGCATGCGGAATCTCACCCGCTGGCCCAATCCTGCGCCCAGGCCGTTCACCGCCTCCACCGTCAGCTGGCGGCTGCCGGCACAGGCCCCGCAGGCACTGCATTCCTCGTGCTTTCCCACCTTCACCGTAACAGTTCCCATAGCTTCATTGACCTTGATGACCAGGCCTTCCTCCTCTTTCATTTGCCACACCACCTTGAGGAAAGTTTCAGTTAGGAACTGGCAAGAAATAAATTGAGCATAATGCGAAGGATTAGTTTGGCTAGACAAGGCGGAGGAAGGAGGCATAGCGGTGCTATGTCGACTGACGACAACGCAGTATAGACGAACTAAGACAAGCAGAATGCTTAATTTATTTCTGAACAGTTCCTTATGGTATTTATTTACGCTAACGGTCATATATTCGTCGTAAGCATTCCTATTCCCTTTTATATTTTACATAAAATATCTGCTTTAGTGAAATATTACCCAAGGCAGCACAAAGGGCCAACCCGCAGGCTGGCCCTTTGTGCCGAAATATCGTTCATCATGGCTGGAAATACACGGTAATCGCCGTGCCGGCATCCACCAGAGTGTTTGGCTCTATGCTCTGGGAAGCTGCCACCCCGGAGCCTTCTCCTTCGAAGGTCAGGCCGTTTTCCGCTGCCTTGCGGGCCGCTTCGCGCAGGCTCATGCCTATGAAGTCGGGCATGACCACCTTGCCATTGGGCACCTCTCCCTGGAAGACCTTCTTGGGTTTCGGGCGCTCATGTGGCTGGGGAACCGTCTCTATATCCATCAAGACCTCGCTGGTGGGCTCGATGTGCATATACCGCATGAGCTGGGCAAAGATGCGCCCCGCCACAGGAGCTGCAATCTGACCGCCATAATAGCTGCCCAGAGTCGGGTCATCGATGATGACCAGCACCGTCACCTTGGGGTCCTCCACAGGAGCGAAGCCACAGAAAGAAGCGATATAGCGACCATCCATGTAGCCTGCCCCGTCCTCGCGGATTTTCTGGGCGGTGCCTGTCTTGCCTGCAATGCGATACCCCTTCACTGCCGCCTTGTGGCCGCCGCCGGTAGCGACAACCTGCTCCAGGAGGCCCATCAGGGTCTTGTCCGTGGAAGACTCTATCACCCGCCGCACTTCCGTGCGCTCATTTTCCAGATATACGGAGCCGTCTGCATTGCGGATTTCCTTCACGATATGAGGCTTCAAGAGCACCCCGTCGTTGGCCACTGCCGACATGGCTGTAATCAGCTGCAAAGGTGTCACCGCGATGCTCTGGCCAATGGACATGGTAGCGATATCAGAATCTCTCATATCGTCGGGATCGAAGAGCAGCCCGGACTCTTCACCGGGCAGATCAATGCCCGTGACCTCGCCAAAGCCGAAGCGCTTGGCGTATTCCGTCAGCCTTTTCGCACCTAAGGAAAGCCCCACCTGGGCAAAGCCCGTGTTCAATGACTGCTTCACCACATCAGTGAAGGTAACGGTGCCGAAACTCTCGCCGCTCCAGTTCTGGATGCGCCGCCCTGACACCATGACATAGCCCGGATCAACGAAGACCTGATTGGGGCTGACCACATTTTCCTGCAAAGCCGCCCCCGCCACCATGGCCTTGAAGGTGGAACCAGGCTCATAGATGAAGGACACCGCCCTGTTTTTCCAGCTTTCCGGCGAATAGTCCCAGAATGTATTGGGATTGTAGGAGGGACGCCCTGCCATAGCCAGCACATCTCCGTTCTTGGGATCCATGACTATGCAGGTAATGGCCTTGGGCCCATTTTCCGCCATGGCCCTGTCCAGCTCCTGCTCCACCATGAACTGGATGGAGCTGTCGATGGTCAGGGTGACAGTCTTGCAATAATCCCCCTTGTAGCGCTGCTTCCGGGTGAAAATAGAGCTGAGTATGGGCCGGGAGCTACGGTCAGTCTGGAGGAATTCCTCCTCCACCTCGCCTTTGAGCAACCCGTCCAAAGCCTGCTCTACACCGTCAAGGCCCTTGTCCTCCGTGCCCACGAAGCCCAGCACATTGGCAGCCAGCAAATCGTTGGGATAATACCTTTTGGCTTCATCTATGAAGTTCAGGCAATCGGTATACTCCTTTTCCTTCATGAGCTGGCGTACATTCTCGTACTCTTCCTGGGGCAAATGATGCTTCACCCACTGGAAGCCGCCCCCCTCGGCAATATCATCCAGGACTTGCTGTTCAGAAAGGCCAATCAGGGGAGCCAGGTCAGCTGCCAGCACCTCCGGTTCCTTCACATGATTGGGATCCACATACAGGGACTTGGTCATGGTACTCACCGCCAGTTCCCTGCCATTCCTGTCAAGGATGGCTCCCCGGGTAGACTGCGCCAGGTATTTTTCCCCTACCTGAGCCCGCATGCGCGCAGAGAGCTCGCTTCCCTGCACCAGCTGCAGCCAGGCGTAGCGGAAAACCACCACTGCCAGCACAGCCAGCATGGCAAGGCCCAATCTGCCTATATTCCTTTGGGCCTTATGCCGATCCATCTTCATTGCTTCAATGCCCCCAAAATCATTCCGCGCGTCCGCTGTTCTTCATAAGCGTATCCCTGAGACGCCCCTCGATCTGCACCAGTTCCTGCTCGGCGGCGGCACGCTTCTGCCGTCCTTCCTGCTGGATGCGCACGGTTTCTTCGATAGTGGAAATCAGTTTCTCATTGACTTCCCGCACTGTCTCTATATCTACGATGCTGCGCTCATTTTCCTTGGCCACTTCCAAGGTATTCTGCTTCAAGAGCTCAGCATTGCGCTTCAAAAGGTCATTAGTGGTATTGGTCACCGCCTGCTGCAGCCGCAGGGTGTCCTGCTGGGCTTTCAGCCCCAGGGCAATGACCATCTGATTCTTCCAGAGGGGAATCGTGTTGTAGATAGCCGTCTGCACCCTGTCCACCAGCGCCTTGTCATTGTTCTGGATCAGGCGTATCTGGGGAGCCGTCTGGATGGCGATGGTCTTGCTGATCTTCAGGTCATGTACCTTCTTCTCGAAGCGCTGGACACTGCCCTCGAAATCTGCCACCACCTGCACGGCCATGGGGTCACCGCTCTCCTGAGCCTGGGCCCGCAGCTTGGGCAGAGTGACTTCCTGCATCTCACGCAGCTTTTCTTCCCCGGCCTGGATATACAGTTGGAGATTCTTGAAATAGGCCAGATTCTGCTCATAGAGATTATCGAAGAGAGCAATGTCCTTCATCATCTTCAGCTTGGCCTGCTCAAGGCCTCCCTGGATGCGGTCCACCTGCACAGAAAGCTTGGTGTAGCCCTCCTTCACATCTTCGGCCTTTTCCACCAGGCTGCCCACGATAGGGATTTTCTTCAAGAAACTGCCGCCGGAAGAGCCGCCCTCAGGGTTGTAGCCCTTCACCTGAGCCACCAGCCCCTGCAGCAGTTCTCCCACCTGTCCGCTGTCCTTGGTGCGAACCTGGGACAGCACATTGTTGGAGAACTCCGCAATGCGTTTCTGGGCAGGAGCGCCGTAGGAAAGCACCGCCGTAGAATCCGTCAGGTCAAGCTCATCCTTGATTTTCACGATCTGAGCCTTTTCCTCAGGGGTCAGGGTCTCCACCGCCGCGCTCACCTGCTCCACCGTCACCATTTCCTTGCCGGTGGCAGCAGCTGCCTCGCTTCCCTCCTGAGCTCTCTTAGCCTTCAGCAAATCGTCAAGATTGATGTCTGCCATGATAAAGTGCCTCCTTGTCCCTGCTAAAATCTGTCAATCCCTGTAATACTGCTTGTAGAAATCATCCATGGGCATCACCGCATAGCGGATAGCCTCTACCCAGCTTATCAGCGTGGGCAGGGCTGTCCAGCAGAAAACCGCGTAAATGATGCCCTGGAAGGTCTTGCCCTGGTAGAACTTGTGGGCCCCCACAGTGCCCAGGACAGCAGCCAGCCCCGCATTGATGACTTTCTGCTTGATGACCTCGCCTTTGACCGCCTCGGGCATGCGCATGGACTTGGCTACGGCTTTTTCCCTGTCGATGTCCTCGCGCTTCCTGAGCCGCGCCTTGCCCCGGCCTGCCTTGTTCACGGGACGCTCCCGCTTCACCGGCAGATTCCCTGCATTGGCCTCGGCTCTGGCTGCATCCATGGCAGAAACAGGCTCCGGGGAGATAACTTCTCCCTCCACATCCTGCAAGCCCTCGGCCTTCAGATTCTGCTTGAGCACCGCCAGCTCCGCCTCCATATCCATGAGCTGGTCGGAAAGGACCTTCTCGAACTCCGCCTCATAGGCTTCATCGAAGGTCATGAGGGTCTGTCGCACCTTCTGCTTGGTTTCCTTCACCTGAGCTGTTTCCAGGCCGGTCTTCTCCAGGTCGCAGAATTGCTTGGTCAATGTCAGGGCCCTGTCCTGATAATAGTCCACGAATTTCCTGGCAGGAATGACCTTCATGGGATTCTCCTCCAGGTACTTCAGCAGGCGGTAAGCCGTCACCTGCATGGTGGCAAGCTGAGTGCCCAAAGCTTCATCCTTCAGGGTATCGCGCAAAGCCTCGATGGCATTATAATCTGCCACCGCCTTGTCGAAAAGCTCGGAGGCCAAGCCTTGCTGTTCCTCGGAAAGAGCAGCCAAATCAAAGGACGGAGCCTTGCCCTTCCCCAGCTTGTAGCGCCTATAGCCATAAGAAGCCGCCGCCATGGCCACAGCCCCCGCAATTATCGCTCCGTAATTCTCAACCACAAACAAAACAAGATCCACCCCCAGCAAGAATATCAGGTCGCCTAAGACCGTCAAGAAGAAAACCACGCTTCACATCCCTTTTGTACGAATCGTATCATATATATCATATCACATTGCAGGCAGAAATAAAAAGTTAGCGCTGATTATAATTTCCCAGCAGTTCACAACGCCTTCCCATCCAGCACCTTTTCCACCAGTTCCTCCCCCACATACCTGAGCTTCAAGGAAAAATGCGGCCGCCCTTCCTCCAGCAGCCGGAAGAAGATCTTGTCCCCTTCCCACAGGGGCAGGTCGTAAACCTTGCTTTTCTCTATCCACTCCAGCGTGCCCTCGTTGCACTCTGTAATCTGCCCCTCCCACTCTGTCGCGGTATAGAGGAACATGTACTCCGTCTGCCACCTGTCGGAGATAAAGGTGACAATGCCCCTCAACTTATAATTCGCAAGGGTCAGCCCCGTTTCCTCCCTGGCCTCCCGCAAAAGGCACTCCTCCGGGGACTCGTCAGCCTCGAAGTGGCCGCCGATGCCCACCCATTTGTCCTTGTTGATATCATGTTCCTTCTTCACCCGATGCATCATCAGATATTTGCCATCTTTTTCCAGATAGCAAAGGGTGGTCAGATTGGATTTCGGCATATATATCCCTTCTCTTTCAAAACTTCACCGCACCCTGGCGGCCGATACTCCCAGCAGGCAGATGACGCTCAGCACCACGAAGGAAATCTGCATATTCAGAGACAGCAGTTCCGTGCCGGCCAAGCTGCCGTGACCGATGGACAAAAGCACCGTCACGATGAGCATGCTCAAGACCTGCCCCAGCAGGCGTACCATGCCCAGCCACGAAGACGCGAAGCTGTAGAATTTCTTGGGCACGCTGCCCATGACGGCATTGTTGTTGGGGGCTGCGAAGAGGGCGAAGCCCACCCCCAGTAGCAGCAGGCAGGGGAACAGGCCGTAGAAGCCGCTCCCATGCACCAGGAAAGCCAGCCCCAGGAGCCCTGCGGAAATGCAAGCCATGCCCCAAGCCGACAGGAGCTGCGGGGAATGCCTGTCAGACAGCGCCCCCGTGACCGGGGACAGGGCAGCCATCACCACCGGCTGCAGGAGCAGGAACAGGCCGGACTCATGGGAAGGATAGCCCAAGATGTACTGCAGGTAAAAAGACATCAGGAACCCCACCGAAAAGGTAGCCATGTAGTTCAGCAAGGCCGCCAAAGAAGAATAGGAAAAAGTGCGCTCCTTGAAGGCCTCCAGGGGAATGAAGCCCTTGGGCGCCCCCTTCTCATTGGCCCCTGGCACCTCCCGCAGCACCACGGGAGCCGCCAGGCAGACCCCCAGGGCAATGAAGCCGATAAAGACGAAAATGCTCTGCCAGCCCAGATAGTAGTTGAGGCCGCCCCCAAGCACTGGCCCCAAAGAAAGCCCCACATAGACCATGGCGATCATCCAGCCCATGGCTCCGCCCCGCTTCTCCTTGGGGTAGGCCAGGACCAGCAGGGCATTGTTGGTGGCAAAATTCATGGCCGAGCCCATGCCCTGCAACACTCGCACCCCAATCAGGCAGGCCAGGGAATCGGCAAAGACGCAGGCAAAGGAGGTCACGGCAAAGATGCCCGCCCCCAAAGTAAAGAGCCGTGCCTTGCCCCACTTCTCAGCCAGATGCCCCATGGGCAGCAAGAACACCAGGGCTCCTATAAGGAAACTGCCCAGCACCCAGGTCAGCGCCTCCGGCCCCTGCCCATACTGCCGCCCGATATCCGGCAGGGACAGGGACAGGGCGCTGCCCGTGAAAGGCGTGAGGAAGGATGCCGCCATAATCAGCCAAAGCAGCCTGTTGCGTTCTACAAAGGATTTTTCCATCATCTCACCTGACCATCATGATGTAAATACTCTTAAAGAAATTTTACCACAAACATGACAACTCCTGCCGGATAATTTCTCTTTTCCCATGCAAAAAACCTCCCCTGAAAGGGGAGGCCTGCTCATTACCAGTGGTACTTCTCGCCTCTGTTGATCTTAAAGGCCCGGTAAACCTGCTCTACTAAAAGCAACCGCACCATTTGATGGGTAAAAGTCATTTGGGAAAAGGAAATCTTCATATCCGCCGCCTGGCGCACTTCCTTGGAAAGGCCGAAGGCGCCACCTATCAGGAAGGTGATATTGCTCCTGCCCATAAGGCCCAGCTTATCGATCTTCTCTGCCAGTTCCTCGGAGGAAAGCTCCTCCCCGTACACATCCAGCACGAAGAGATAGGAGCCGGAGGGCACCAGCTTCAAGAGCTTTTCGCCTTCCTTCTGGAGCACCTGCTCTTTCTCTGCCTCCGAAGGACTATCCGGCATCTTTTCCTCATGGATTTCCAGTATTTCCGTCTGGGCCATGGGCTTCAGGCGTTTGAGGAATTCATTGATGCCTGCCGTCAGGTACTTCTCCTTGATTTTCCCGGCACATACTATGGTTATCTTCATTTAGCGGTCTTCCTGCGGCATTTCTTCCAGGACAATGTCGGCGCTGCGAGTGCTGCCATTGCGGTCAAAGGTAATCTTCACACTGTCGCCCACTTTGTGCTCTCCGACTTTCTGGCGCAGCTCGGAAACGGAGTTAACTTCCGTATCGTCGATCTTGAGGATGATATCTCCACGCTGGAGACCGGCCTTGTCAGCGGGGCCACCCAGGGTCAGACGGAAGACATAGACCCCCTTGTCAATATTCAGCTGATACCCATAGCGGGCAGCCGTGTTGGGGTCAAAGATGGTGACGCCCAGATAGGGGCGGGCCACATAGCCCTTGTCCATGAGCTCCTTGATGATGGCCTGCACCGTATTGCTGGGAATGGAGAAGCCCATGCCCTCCACGCCATTCGCTGCCACCTTGGCGCTGTTGATGCCTATGACCTCGCCGTCAGCGTTCACCAATGCGCCGCCGGAGTTGCCGGGGTTGATGGCGGCATCCGTCTGCAAGAGCTTCACCCGCTTGTCGCTGATATCCAGCGTCCTGTTCAGGGCGCTGATGACACCGCTGGTGACACTGCCCTGGAACTCCAGGCCCAGGGGGTTGCCGATGGCAATGGCAGGCTCGCCCACCACAATGCCGTCAGAATCGCCGAAGGTAGCTACCGGCAGGTCGCTTGCCTCCACCTTCACCACGGCCAGATCCGTTACTTCATCGGCACCTATCAGCTTGCCCTTGAGACTGCGGCCATCTGCCAGGGAAACGATGATTTCCTTGGCCCCGCTGACCACATGGTTGTTGGTGACGATATAGCCGTCAGCGCGGAAAACCACGCCAGAGCCAGCCCCCTCGGTTTCCACGGGATTATTGAACCAATCCCTGACCACTGCCTTGTTGGTGATACCCACCACAGAGGGGCCGACAGCCTTGGCAGCCCGTACCGCCGGAGTATTGCGGGCGGCAGACAGCCCCTTGGTATCCACCTTGGCAGCAGGAGCGTTCTCCGTCTGGGCTGCAGAAGCCGCATCGGAGCTGGCAGCTGCCCCTGCGCCATCAGTGCTGGCATTGCATCCGGAAAAGGTCAATGCCGACAGAGTCAGCACTGACGCCACTACAGCAGCCTTTTTCTTATGATTCAAAAGTGAAAACAGCGATTGCATGATAATCCCTCCACTTTGTATATTGTCAGGAAAGCGACATAGTTTATCTTAGGAACTGTTCAGAAATAAATTAAGCATTCTGCTTGTCTTAGTTCGTCTATACTGCGTTGTCGTCAGTCGACATAGCACCGCTATGCCTCCTTCCTCCGCCTTGTCTAGCCAAACTAATCCTTCGCATTATGCTCAATTTATTTCTTGCCAGTTCCTTATCAAATTTCCTGCCTGTATCTTAAATCTAATTTCTGAAAAATAAATGCAAGAATCAACTTTTATGAACACTGATACATATAGCTGTCAGTGGCGAGAGCCAGCGGCTCTGTCTGGCTGGCCACAGCCAGGGGCACTTCCATCCCCTGGCGGTGCAGTATTTTCCTCACGGTTTCCTCCGCTATCCCGGGCCGGTTGTTTTCCTCTGACAAATGCGCCAGTATCACCTGTCCCGGACGGCGCTTGAGCCTTGCCAGCGCCCAGGCTGCATCGCTGTTGGAAAGATGCCCCCTGTTGGACATGATGCGCCGCTTGAGATGCCAGGGATAAGGGCCCTTTTCCAGCATACCCTGGTCATAGTTGGCCTCCAGCATGAGGATGTCCGCCCCCTCCAGAGCCTCCTGCACCGAACTCGTGACAAAGCCCAAATCCGTAGCCAGCACGAAGCGCTCACTGCCCGTGATGCGCCAGCCTGTCGGGTCTGCCGCATCGTGGGAAGTGGAAAAGCCCTCCACCTTCACGCCATCCAAAGGGAAGGCCGCCTCAACAGGATGCAGCAGCTGTTCCGGCACTTTCACAGCACAAGAAAGAGCGGCGAGGGTGTCCCGCCGCCCGAAAATTGGCAAGTGATACCACTTGGATAAGGTAGTGAGTCCGGCAATATGATCCCGATGCTCATGGGTAACCAGGATGCCCGAAAGCTCCTCCGGCGCCAGCCCGCGCAAGGCCAACGCCTTCTTGATGCGGGTAGCGCTGATGCCCGCATCTATGAGGAGCTTCGTCCCATCCATTTCCACCAGCGCCGCATTGCCCTTGCTGCCACTTGCCAAGACCACTACCTGCATCAAATCTTCCCTTCTTATTCTTATTCGTAAGTTCCGTAATTTTCCTCATACTTGCGACGGAAGAAGATGGCATTGGTATCCTTCACATGCTCTTCCCAAAAAGTAATGCACTTTTGGGCAAACTGCAATTTCCCTTCCATATATGGCACCATCTTCTCCGGGGTTACCTTGCCTACCTCCATCAGCACATCCGTATTGGTGCGATTGGCCTCAGCCATCTGTTCCGCGAGTTCCTCGTTGCAGCTGCCTTCGATGACAGCCTTGGCAAAAGCATTAGCCTCTTCCAGATTGCGGGCGAACTTGCGAGTCAGAAGCCAAACTGTGAATTTCTTTTCCAGATTGTCCACTACGGTTACCCCCGTTCCATATTCTAGCTATCCCATCACTTCAAGTCAAGTTGCAAACTGCGCCAGAAGCTCCGGCACCTTTATCTCCCCAATGCTCTCCACTACCCTGTCAGCCAGGGAAAGATCCTGCTTTCCGGAGTTGGGATTGTGGAAGGCGATGCAGTACATCCCCGCCCGCTTGGCTGCCAGGATGCCGTTGGTGGTATCCTCCAGCACGCAGCAACGCTCAGGCTTTGCCCCCAGGCGCTCCGCAGAAATCAGATAGATGGCAGGGTTCGGCTTGCTCTCAGGCAGCTCTCCCCCGGAAATGACAGAAGTGAAGTACTTGCG
The DNA here is from genome assembly GCA_015058655.1 of Pseudoselenomonas ruminantium. Lineage (GTDB taxonomy): Bacteria > Bacillota > Negativicutes > Selenomonadales > Selenomonadaceae > Selenomonas_B > Selenomonas_B ruminantium_C. Next base: position 30,390 of record SVBX01000014.1, on the reverse strand, counting down.
GATATCAAAATTATCCAATATAGTATTCATCACCGGCGGGTGTGAAGAAGTAGCCAGCCCCAGAGGGACGCCTGCTTCATGGAGGGCCCGGATAAGTTCCCTGGTTCCCTCCACCGGGCCGATGCCGCCGCTGTGCAGCACCTCCAGATAATGCTGATGCTTGTAGTCGATCAACATTTCCGGGGTGATATCGCTGCGGCCGCTTTCCGCTACCACATCGCGAAAGATCAGCCCGCTGGTGCCCCCCATGTAATCGGAAAGCCGCGCCTCATCAAACTCAATGCCAAAATGACGGAAAGTATCCATCTTCACCCGGCTGTGGATAGGCTCGCTGTCAATGATGACCCCATCCATATCGAAAATAAAAGCTTGCAATTTTTTTTCGCTCAATTTTTTCACCACTACCATTCTACTTGTCTTCCATGAAGTTCTTGGCGCAAAGCTCCACAAAAGCCTCGCGGGGCATGGGCTTGGCGTAGAAATACCCCTGGATCAGCCTTGCCCCCATCTTGGTGACAAAGGCTCTGTCTTCCTTGGTTTCTACCCCTTCGATAATCACATCCAGGCCCAATTCCCTGGCCATCTCCACCACGCCTTCCATGATGCGGGCGCCTCGGGCAGCCTTATCACCGCGCTTCATGAAGCCTATGTCCACTTTCAGCGTATCCATCGGCAGCTCCTTGAGCATGCTCAGAGGGGAATATCCCTTGCCATAGTCATCCAAGGAAACCTTGAAGCCATTTTGGCGGAACATCTCCACTTCCTCGATCAGCTGGTGGGAGTCCTGTGTGTAAGCTGCCTCCGTTATCTCCAGATGGAGATATTCGGGAGAAAGATCATACTTCCTTATAAGGCCCATGAGGAAATCCAGCAAATCGAGATTGTAAAGGTTCAGCCGGGAAACATTGACGGAAACCGGCAGCAAGAATCCCGTAGCCTCCCTCAGCTCTGCCATGAATTCGCAGACCATCTCCCAGACATAGCGATCCAGCCGTACGATGAAGCCGTTGCGCTCAAAGACAGGTATGAACTTTCCCGGAGAGATAATCCCCTGGGAAGGATGCTGCCAGCGCACCAGAGCCTCGGCACTGGCAATTTTTCCTGTCTCAGCGTCGTAGACCGGCTGGAGATAGACGCTGAACTGCTTCTCCTGCAGGGCAAACTCCATATCCCGCACGATCATCTGCTCTTCCAGCATGAGCTGTCTCATCTTCTCGTCATAGTACGCATAGCGGTGCAGCTTGCTCCCCTTCACCGTATTCATGGCCAGGCGGGCCCTGTCGCACATCTGCTCCAAAGGCATATAGGTGTTCTCCACATCATAAATGCCCGCATAAAAAACGATATTGTGGCTGATTCCCAAAGACAGCATCGTGCTGTCAATGCCTTCCAGCAAATGCTCGATGCGCACCTGTCCCCGGGGAACGCAGAGGACAAAGTGGTCGGACTCCACCCGTCCGCAAATGCCGCCGTTGCTGGTAAGAACATTGAAATAGTAAGCAGCAGTCTTCAGCACCAAGTTGCCCGTCTCCATGGTGAAAAGGTCGTTGATGACCTTGAAGCTGTAGACATCCAGATACATGATCTCATACTCGACATCAGGATTGTCACGGATGAGCCTCGAAGCCTTCCTATAAAAGGACTCCCGGTTGAAGAGTCCCGTCAGGCTGTCATTGTCCACGAAGCTCACTACCTCTGCCAGCTGCTTGTCAGAAGCCAGCTGGGCCACCCGCCGCCACTCGTTTTCTGCCGAGCCGATGACATTCTTCACCCGGCAGCGCACCACAGCGGGATTGAAAGGCTTGGTAATGAAATCTGCCGCCCCTAGCTCCACCGCCCAGGTCTGCCCATCCAAATCATTGTTGGTGGTCATGGCCACCACCGGCAGCCCCTTGTACTGGTCGTTGTTCTTCAGGATGCTCATAAACTCCAGCCCATCCATCACTGGCATCATCAAATCAACCAGGACAATATGAGCCGCTTCCTGTTCCAGCATCGCCAAGGCTTCCTTGCCGTTCTCCGCCTCCACGATACGGTAATCGTCATGGAAAAATTGCGCCAACACGGTGCGGTTGATGTTCACATCATCCACAATAAGCATTACCTGTTTATTGTCCATCGTCTCGCCTACTTCCGCAAAAAAGAGCTGAACTTCCTCACTTCTTCATTCGCCAAGGCAGGCCAAAGTTCCTCCATTTTACTTCCAAGGTTTGCAATAAGTTTCTACGAAAATATGATACAATATTAATCGTCAGGAATCCAAGGGAGGTAATTGAATTGTACATGGAATATATCACCATCATCGCTGTCCTGCTGCTGAGCTACCTGGGCCACAATATGACCGTGGTCTACGCAGCAGGCATCGTGCTGGCTCTGAAAGTCTTGGGTCTCACCACTGCCTTGAACGCCTTGGGCACCCAGGGCATCAACTGGGGCATCATCATCCTCACCGCCGCCATACTGGTGCCCATAGCCAATGGCACCATCACCATCAATACCATGATAGATGCCTTTCGCACCCACGCTGGCATCATCGCCATCATAGCGGGATTGCTGGCGGCTCTGGCCGGCGGCAGCGGGGTTGACCTCTTGAAAAACAGCCCCGATGTGATCCCTGCCCTCATCATCGGCACCATGGCAGGAGTCATCTTCTTCCACGGCGTAGCCGTAGGCCCGCTGATCGCAGGGGGCGTCACCTACTTCGCCCTGCAGATCCTCAGCCGCTTCCAATAAAACAAAACCTCGCGCTGCATAAGTCGCGAGGTTTTTTCATATGTGAAGATTTTGGAGAGAAATCCTTAGAAACTTGCCTGGAACACCAAGTCCAGCAGGAACAAGAAGCCCAGCCCGAAGGCCAGGGCGGAAACCTCCCTGCGGCTGCCATCCATCCACTTCAGCAGGGGATAGGCGGTAAAGCCAAAAGCCAGGCCGGTGGAGATGCTGCCGGACAGGGGAATCAGCACCACGATGAGGAAAGCCGGGAACCACTCGGCAAAATCCTGCAGGTTCACGAACTGCAGCTGCTGCATCATCATGGCGCCGGTGATGATGATGACCGGCGCAATGGCAGCCTGGGGCACATAGGAAAGGAAGGGAATGAAGAACAGGGAAAGCCCGAAGAGCGCTGCGGAAACCAAGGCCATCAGGCCGGTGCGGCCACCGCTGGCAATGCCTGCGGCGCTCTCTGCAGCTGCCACAGTGGGGCTGGTGCCCAGAATGCTTGACAGCAGCGTAGTGAAGGCAGAGCCCTTATAAGTCCTGCCAAATTTCTCCTGCTCCGGCAAAATCCCCTGCAGGAGACCCATGGTCTCGAAAATCATGATCATGGACATGGAGAACACAGACAGTAAGAAAGGAATGGAGAGGATATGGCTGAAGTCTGCCTGAAACAGCATGGAAGGGTAATTTGCCAGACCAGCCAGGCTGATATCCAGCGGCTCACCAATGCCGACCCCCAGCAGATTGCCAACAGCGCTGGTGATGATGATGGCGACGAAGAAGCTGCCCATGACATTCCTGAGGTGCAGGGCCAGGCTCAGCACCAGGCCGAAGATAGCCAGCAAGGCTACAGGATTGGTAAGGCTGCCCAACTCGATGATGGAATTGCTGCCCCGGCGGATAAGCTCCGCCTTCTCCAGGCCAATCTCCACCAAAAACAGGCCTATGCCTGCGGTGATGGCGCACTTGATGGAAGGAGAAACCGCCGCTGACAGGCGCCCTGCCCACTTGGTGCAGGCCACATAGGCAAAAATCAGGCCGGACACCAGGGAAATGGCAATGGCCTCCTGCCAGCTAAGGCCCATATGGGCGCACACCGTATAGGTGAAGAAAGCGTTGATGCCCATACCAGGGGTCAGGACAATGGGCGCATCAGCCACGAAAGCCATGATGAGGCAGCCAATCACCGAAGAAAAAATAGTTGCAAAGACGCTCATCCCCACGGGAATCCCCGCATCGGAAAGAATCAAGGGGTTGACGATGATGATGTAGGAAATGGCGAAAAAGGCGGTGACGCCTGCCAGTATTTCCCTCTGCAAAATCTTCCTGTCCTTCAGCGCTCCACCGAAGAGCTTGTCCATGGCTGCTGCCTCCTTAAAAAAATATATACTGCCGAACTTTTCGGCTTCTCAACCTATTTCGCCCTTATTTTATATCTTTGACGTCCATAAAAAAAGGACACCCGTCCGCAAATGTCCCAATTACATTCAAAATTAAATATTCAGATATGTTTTACAAAGTACAGCAATATGGTATAATTCTCTTGTAGAGTTGATTAACTGAAAGGACTATATCTATGAAACTAGATTATATGCTTGACCATATGCCGGACACCATCCGTCAGCAAACCATACGCCGCACCTTCCAGCCCGGGGAAATCGTAGTGCGAAAAGGCGACAAGGCTGACCATGTGTATCTTCTCATGGCGGGAAAGCTGCGGGTCAGCAACGAATTCGAAAGCGGCCAGCGCTACACCTTTGCTTCACTGGAAGTGCCCGACCTCATGGGAGATTTGGAGGTGCTGGCAGGACAGGAGCACTTCGCCGCCACCAACGAAGCCATCACCGAGTGCCAGGTGCTCTCCATGAGCGCCGAGACTTTCATGCACTGGATGCGCGTCGACAACGACTTCGCCGTAGCCGTAGCGCAGCTCTTAGCCTCCAAGATGTACCCCACCTCCAACGAAGCAGGCCGGGTCAAGTTCCAGCCCAGCCAGGAACGCTTCGAAGAATACCTGGCCAAGCGCCTGGGAGACATCGAGACCGACCTCTTCATCCTCCACACCAGCCGCCAGCAGATAGCAGACGACATAGGCACCAGCGTGAAGACTGTCAACCGCTGCGTCACCAAGATGCGCGATGACGGCGACCTGGCCCTGCTCCACGGCAAGATCACCCTGAACCGCGACCAACAGGAAAAACTCAGGCGCCTGCTGAACGAGGAAAAATAGAAATCACGAGAAACAGCAAGGGAGCAGGCCCGCAGTCTGCTCCCTGTTTTTGCCTATGAAATTATCTCTTCATATTGATGACAGTCTCCAGCATCTCGTCACCTACGGTGATGATCTTGGAGCCTACCTGGAAGCCACGCTGGGAGATTATGCATGTATATGGGATGCTGGGTTGTCAGTTACTCCCAGATAGGATTTCAATGCTTCTTGAAAGATGTGAGAATAGTTAACTTTCTCTCGCTTCGCTATCACATCCAGCCAGCGGGGAATTGTAACTGTCTTACTGGTTGACTTATTGGACATTTTCTCTCTAAACGGTGGCATCCAGGCTTCAATCATAGCCAGAGACTCACCTTTTTTTAGAGAAATAGCAGCCACCTGGGAAGGAATAGGTATATCCTCTCCATCTTCCTCCATGCCAAAAACATGCAACTGCAGAGCCTCTTTGGCATTAGCAAATGCTTCCTCCATGGTCTGGGCACATGGCAGGCACCCTGGGAGGTCGGGGAAAGTAATAGATATGCCATCTTCTGCCGAATGAAACACGGCGGGAAAAATATATAAATCTTTCATGGTTGCCTCCATCGAAAAAATATCATGAAAATCCACAACTTCTCTGCCATATCGAATCGCCTCGATATGATTCTAACATATTTTGAGTGAATTTAATTTAAGTTTTAACACATTTTATACGATATATATTGCGTAACATAAAACATATTATATATGTGATATACAGGAAGGAACCAGGCCTCCGGGCCACGCTGACAGGGACGGTCGCAGCTTACTACCAATATATATGAATATTAAGGAGATGTGATTCACTATGATGCGTTCCCTCTTCTCAGGCGTATCGGGCCTCAAGAACCACCAAACGAGAATGGATGTCATTGGCAACAATATTTCCAATGTCAATACGACAGGGTTCAAGTCAAGCAGGGTGACCTTTGCGGACACGCTGAACCAGACGATGACGGGAGCGTCTGCGCCCACTGAAAACTTAGGTGGAACTAATCCAAAGCAGATTGGATTAGGATCCGCTGTATCAAGCATTGACCTCCTTTTCACGGACGGTTCTGTCCAGTCTACTGGCAAAAATACTGACCTGTGCCTTTCCGGCAATGGTTTATTCGTTGTTAGTAATGGTAGCCAAACTTATTACACTCGTAACGGAGCATTTGAATTTGATGCCGATGGCAACTATGTTGTTCCGGGTAGTGGAATGTATGTCCAAGGATGGATGGCTTCTGGTGGAACACTTTCCACAACAGGTTCAGTCGGGAAAATCACTATTCCTGCTGGCAAGTCTATGGAATCTAGTGAAACCGAGATTATAACTTATTCTAATAATCTGAACGCTGCTACTACTGGATACACAATAAGCAGCATATTGGTCAACAAAACAGATGGTACTTCTGAGACTGTTTCAAGTTATAATCCAAATTCATATATTGGCAACTTGAAACTTACATGTTCTGATGGTGGAACTTATGTTGTAACTCCGACTACTAGCACCCCCGTATATACAGCTGGACAAAATGGCACGATTTCAATTGGTTCTGTGAGTTCAGTAACTGCAAATGGTTCCGGTCAAGTAGAACTAAGCATCGGTGCTCCTGGTGATTATTATGCCGTAAATGGGAGTACAGCCGCTGCTACCATCACAGTACCTAATACATCCGTTACTAGTGGCACTTACTCCATCGGTGATAACTATTCTGTGACCAAAAAGATAAGTAATGTTCAGACTATAGGTGGCGATAATGATCGCATACTACTCACTTTCACAGATAATACAGATGGCATAACTAGTGTTACTGTACCTAAGCCTTCCGAGGGCAATTATGAAGTTGGAGATAATTTTGTAGTAAACCTGAAAGTTACTGGTGCAACAGCTACTACTGGAGCAACCGTAACAAGCGATACGAACTCAGTAACCATTATCTCTGGTGACAGCAATGCAACCTTAGGTAGTGACTATAGCATAACACGACAAGTCAATGAAATAGCAAATGAAAGCTCAGTGGAGTCTGTTACCATCACTACAACAGATGGCAATACTCTTACTGGACTGGTTAGCTCAACTTATGCTGCAAATGGCAAATTCTATCCGTCCGTAACAACTACTGCAACAATATATGATAGTCTAGGAACCTCTCACAGCGTACCCATTTTGTTTACTAAGACCGCTGATAACACTTGGGCTCTGACACTGAATGGTGGCTCTAGTAGTACAACAATAACTGAACCAGACGGTACAATAACTACTGTGAATCTATCTTCAACAGACTTGAAATTCACCACATCTGGTAAATACATTTCCGGTAGTGCTAATCTCACAATGTCATATACTAATGGAGCTGCAGATAAAACAGTAACGATAAATATGGCAGCCTTAACACAATACGCAGGTAACAGCACCATCAATGCCACTTCTGACGGCAACGCCGCTGGCACCCTTGAAAGTGTCTCCATTGATGCCTCTGGCATCATCACCGGCACCTACACCAACGGTGTCAAGCAGTCCGAAGCCCAAGTGGCCGTGGCCCAGTTCACCAACGCCTCCGGCCTTACCAAGACCGGCAGTTCCCTCTATCAGGAATCCAATAACTCCGGTACCGCCAACATCAAGACCGCCGCTGATCTGGGCGTGAAGATCACCGCTTCGGCTCTGGAAATGTCTAATGTTGACATAGCCAATGAATTTGCCGATATGATTGTCACCCAGCGTGGCTTCCAGTCCAACTCAAAAATCATCACCGTAGGTGACGAGATGCTGGAGACCGTCATCAATATGAAGAGGTAGTAACAACCGCATAACAAACAGGGAGCAGGCCCGCCGGGCCTGCTCCCATTTTCTGTAAAGGCTAATGCTCTTACCAATTTTCATCCACAGCGGCTATAGCTTCCTGCTGTGACATGGCATATGTCTCTACCAGCTGCTGGATGGCTATGTCTTTTGTAGCTTTTAACTTTTTTAGCATGGTTACAGCTCTCAGTATGCCAGCTTTACGTTCTTCATTCTGCCCCTCGGCCCTGCCCTCAGCTCTGCCCTCAGCTCTGCCCTCAGCCCAGCCCTCTTCCCTGGCTTCTTCCCTCTCTTCATCAATCATCATTCTGAAAGTCATGTAGTCCGCCTCCTTAACTCCATCCAGTTTCACACTGCGAATGGTATCGTCAATTTCTAATATGAACTTATTTCCTGAAAGCTTGCCAGTCATATAGTCCAAAAACGCCGCCACATCAGGATTTATGTCATCTGTAGGCTGACCTGCTGAACTAAGAACCACCTTCAGCATTTTATCTTCCAAGATGATTCCCTTATCTTCTCGGCAAGTATTTTCAAAGGTATATACCCGTCTTCTACCGCCGAAAACCTCAAAGGGACAGAAAAACATGATGGCAGAACCACCAAGCTCTTTATACTTATGCCCCATGGCCAGAAAGTCAAAATCCAGCGAAGACTGATAGAACCTCATCCGCTTGCCCAGTTCCTCATCCCCGTAATCCCTGACCTGCATTTCCAGGATAAAGCGGCTGTTCGCTTCATCCTCTACATACACATCCAGCCTTATGCCCTTGCTGTCATAATGGTTCTTGACACTCTTCTCATTGTCAAGGTATTTCAATTCCCGTATCTTGATGCCCAGGACTGCCTCTATAAGATGCCTGCAGATATGCGGATACATCATGACCAGCTTGAACATATAATCATCTATTATCGTCAAGTCCTTCCAATCCTTGCGTCTAGCCAAGAACAGCCCCTCCTTTTTTCAAATATCCTTTCCCTCAATATACCACTTCTTAAACCACCTGACAATCATAATCCAGCACATAGGTATCGACAACCAGCCTCGCCGGCACGATTGATTTTCCTCATAGCAAAAGGGAGCAAGCCCATCATCAGGCCTGCTCCCTCTTTTTTATTCTGCCAATTGCATCAACGCCAGCTTGTCTGCTGCTTCATTGGCCTCTGCTTCTGCCTTCTCCGCTGCAGCTGCGGCTGCATTGGCTTTCTCCCTCAGATGCTTGGCATGGGCCTGTTTTCTCTCCACCTCTCTGGTGGCCTTTTCTATCGCCGCCTTCTTATCGCGATGGACAGCCTCCCGCTCAGCCTTGGTAAGCCCCATCTCAGGATGCTTCTTCGCCTCAAGCTTCAGCTCATCCTCATGGGTAAGCGTTCCCTTGGTATGAGCGATGACCTCGTCCTGGTGGGCATCAGCATACTTCAGGACAGCAGCGTAAAACTTGCCCTCCACATCCTTGTCGGACAAGCTATCCAGTTTGATGACTCCTTCGCCCCTGGCTCCCGGCCTGTCAGTGTTGATAACGCCAAAACCACTATTCAGGTCATCATGCTGGGTGACAGTCACGGTTCTAGCCTGCAGATCGAAATCCAGATACTCCGCAGCCCCTACCAGGTCACCAAAGCCACTGAGAGAGAGTCCGTTCCAGCGACGCTTGGAACGCACATCATCAATCTTTATTTCATCGTAAATGCGAACCGTAGGCACGATCAAATGGTTTAGATCAATATGGCCGGCAGCATCCACCGCATAGCATATCTGCTCCATATTGAAATAATAGCTCTGGCGCGAAGTTGACTGCACCCATTGGAAAGTCTTCTCCGGCAGGCTTGCTGCCGCCTCAGTCTCAGCCGCCATAGGTACAGCTAGGAGGGCAGCCAGGCAAAGCCCTGCCCCTATCTTCTTTATCCTGTCAAATGTATTTGTCTCTACCTGAATCATGTTTTCAGCTCCCACTTGCTTTTTCACGCATAACACATCTGAGATTCTAGCATGGTATGCTGAAAACACAATGAAGCATCAGCTTTCTTCCAGCAGGCCCAAAACATAGAAGGTTCCCTGCGCTTTGGCGAAGAGCTTGCCTTCGCGGCTCAGCATCTCGCACTCGCAGGCCATGGTGCGGCGTCCGTCATGAAGCACCTTGGCCCTGGCGATAATCCGCTCTGTCAGGGGCACCGAGTGCATGAACTCCGTACTCAGCTGGATGGTGACTACCTTCTTGCCCAGTTCCAGGCAGGCGGCTCCCATGGCGGTATCTGCCAGCGTCATGAGCACGCCGCCGTGAGCGATATTATAGAGGTTTGTATGGTACTCCTCCACTACCAGCTCCAAATGAGCGCTGCCCCCCTCTTCCATCACCACCTCCACATTCATGTGGTCGGCGAAGGTATTCTGATGGAAAAAGCGGATAATCTGGCGCTGGCGTTCGGTTAAGTTCTGTTCTTCAATCATGGTATAGCTCCTCATAGAAAAAGCCTTCCCCTTGAGGGGAAGGTGGCAGCCCGAAGGAGTGACGGATGAGGTGGAACCTGGCTCGTTTAGCTAACATAACCTGAAACGCAACACCTCATCCGCCCCTGCGGGGCACCTTCCCCTCAAGGGGAAGGCAATTATTATTCGACCTGTGCTTTCGTTCGTGCCTGCGCTTTGCGGTGACGCAAATACAGCACACCAATCACCACTGCGCACACGCCTACGAAGATCAGGCTGGCCTTATGGCCCACTGCCAGCATGACCTCCCAGCTCTTGCCCAGCATCATGCCGGCTGCAAGTATAAGAGCTGTCCAAGGAAGGCTTCCTGCGATGGTGTAGACAATGAACTTATTGAAATTCACATGGGCGAAGCCTGCAGGCAGGGAAATGAAGGTGCGTACCACCGGCAGCATGCGGCTGAAGAACACGGCCTTCAGGCCATACTTGTCAAACCAGTTCTGGGCAATATCCACATGGCTCTTCTTAACGAAGAAATACTTGCCATACTTGTCTACGAAGCTGCGGCCACCTTTATGCCCCACGGCATAGGCAAAGACCGAGCCCACGATGCCGCCCACCATGCCGGCAATCATGGCTCCCGTAAAAGTCATATCCCCGGAAAAAATCAAGAAACCTGCGAAGCCCAAGATGAGCTCGCTGGGGATGGGAATGCAGGCATTCTCGGCTGCCATCAGCACCGCCACCGCCACATAGCCCCAATCAGCAATGAACTGCAGGAACATCCCGGAAAAACTCTCCATATTCGTCTATCGTCCTTTCTTGCACTAGCTTTAACTCTAAGGGGCATTATACAGCATTATTTTTGTTTTTTCCATGAAAAAAACGAAAATAAAAAGGCGCCATCCCCATAGGGGCATAACGCCTTGATATTGCTTACTCAGCGGTGAAGGGCAGCAGTGCAATGTTGCGTGCACGCTTGATAGCCACGGTCACCTGACGCTGATGCTTTGCGCAGTTGCCGGAAATGCGGCGGGGCAGGATCTTGCCGCGCTCAGTCACGAAACGGCGGAGCTTTGCCACATCCTTATAGTCGATATGCTCGACCTTGTCCACGCAGAAAGAGCAAACTTTCCTGCGGGGCCTTCTGCCTCTGTCTCTTCTCATCGATTCTTTCCCTCCTTAAAACGGGATTTCCTCGTCAGAGATATTCGGGCCGAAATCATTTCCGGCCGGTGCCTGCTGTGCCTGGGGTGTCGGGGCGCCGAAGCCCTGGCCGTAGCCCCCCTGCTGCGTAGTGCCCTTGGGGTCAAGGAATTCCAGCTCGTCCAGCACCACATCGAAGGCGCTGCGCTTGGAACCATCCTGAGCCTCATAGGTACGGGTCTGGAGCCTTCCCTCCACACCCACACGGCGACCCTTGGCAAGGTTGTTGCCAATGATCTCTGCCAGCTTGTCCCAAGCCATGCAAGGGATGAAGTCAGCAGTGGGTTGGCCGTTCTGCTCCGCCTGTCTGCGGAAACGACGGTCTACAGCAAGAGTAAAGGTCGCAAAGGCCTTGCCGGACTGGGTATAACGCAGTTCCGGGTCACGGGTCAAGCGGCCGATAAGCACAACTTTGTTCATGGCAAATCCTCCCTGACTGGATTTAAGATATTACTCTTCGTCGGATTTGACGATCATGTGCTTGAGGAGCTCGTCCGTAATCTTCATCACGCGGTCGCACTCAGCCACGCAGGCAGGCTCGCACGCAACGTTGAACAGGCAGTAGAAGCCTTCAGCGCAATCCTTGATCTCATAGGCAAGACGCTTCTTGCCCCAGCGATCTTCATTTTCGATCGTACCGCCGTTCTTCTTGATGAGGTTCGAGAACTTCTCGATGACAGCATTGGTTGCTTCCTCTTCCATCGGCTTAACGATGAATATGATCTCGTACTTTCTCACGAAATCACCTCCCTCTCTGGTCATTGGCCCCAAATCTTTGTCTGGGGCAGAGGTTCAAATAAGTTTCCAAACTTAAACCTTGCTTTAATTACGACTAGAAGATTATACCATCAATAACTACCCCTTGCAAGTCCTCAAAATATAAAATTTTCCCAGGCAGGGAAAATCCCTGCCATAAAGAACAATATGGTAAAGCAATTTTCTTTCATTATTTCACGAAGGAGGCGCAACGATTTGGACAAGCATCAATCTGAAGCCGCCGCGGTAAAAAAAGCAGAGGAAGCCTTTGACCGCAAGCGGCGCACTGTCGGACTCTTCGGCGCACCCATCCTGGCGATCCTGGTCTTCATGACCCCCATCGCGGGGCTGACCCTCGAAGCCCACAAGCTCCTGGCCATCATGGTGCTGGTGGCTCTCTGGTGGATCACGGAGCCTGTGCCCATCCCCGTCACCTCACTCATTGGGCCGACTCTTGCGGTCATCACCGGCGTGGTGCCTGTAGGCACGGCCTTCGCGGCCTTTGCCAACCCCATGATCTTCCTCTTCATGGGTGGCTTCATCCTGGCTAAGGCCATGATGACCCACGGCCTGGACAAGCGGTTTGCCTACTGGCTTCTTTCCCGTCAATGGGTGGGCTCGAACCCAAAGCGGATTTTCCTGGCGGTGGGCCTGGCGGCTGCCCTCTGCTCCGGCTGGGTCAGCAACACCGCCACCGCCGCCATGATGTTCCCCATCTGCCTGGGACTTCTGACCTCCATCAAAGAAATGTTTGCCGCCAATGGCAGGGAGATTCACCTCCACGAATACAAATACGCCACGGGTCTCATGCTGATGACGGCCTACTCCTGCTCCATCGGCGGTGTCCTGACCCCCATCGGCACCCCGCCAAACCTCATCATGCTGGGTTTCCTCGATACCATGTGCGACATCCATGTGTCCTTCTTCCAGTGGATGACCTGGGGCCTCATTGCCATGGTGGTTTACTTCACCATCGCCTATGTGGTGCTGTCACACATGTTCCCGGCAGATGTGGAGCGCATCGAGGGGGCAGACGCCTTCATCAGGACGAAGCTCTCTGAGCTGGGCGGCTGGACCCGCGCCCAGAAAAACACTCTGATTGCCTTCCTCGTGGCTGTGACCCTCTGGGTGTTGCCGGGCTTTCTGTCCATGGCCTTGGGTGCCACTGACCCCATCCTGAAAATGTATGACCATCTCTTCCCGGAGGCAATAGCCGCCATGGTCGGAGCCCTGCTGCTGTTCCTGATGCCGGTGAATTTCAAAGAACGCCAGTTCACCTTGAAGTGGTCTGAGGCCATGCAGGGCATCGAGTGGGGCACCTTGATTCTCTTTGGAGGCGGCCTGGCCATGGGGAGCATGATGTATAAGACAGGCCTCTCCCAGTGGGTAGGCGACCTCATCGTCAGTTCCATGGGAGGCACGCCTTCGGAGATTGCCATGGTGGCCATCTTCTCTGTCATGGCCCTCCTGCTCTCGGAACTTACCAGCCATACGGCAGCTACCAATATGATCGGGCCCCTGGCCATCACGGCTGCTATCTCTGCGGGCATCAGCCCGGTGCCGGTGTCCGTGGGCATCGCTTTGTCGGCGTCCCTGGGCTTCATGTTGCCGGTGTCCACGCCGCCTAATGCCATTGTGTATGCATCCGGGTATATTCCCATTACCAAGATGATTCGGACAGGGGTGTATATAGACTTCATTGGCATTGCCTGCGTTACCATACCGCTGGCTATATACTTTGTCAAATGGATTGTAGGTTAAGCCTTCGGCTTTTCCTTTTCTTTGGCGCAAAGAAAAGGAACAAAAGAAAACAGTGGCCCCGGTTTCATCCTGAAACACGAAGGGCCACAGGAGCGCCCATCCCTGGGCGCCGAGGTTCGCTAGTTTGCCTCGAAGGAGGTTTGGATATATGCAAAATCAGACGCTTACCGAAAGTCTGGCATCATTTGACCCGGAGATATACGGGCTGCTGCAGGAGGAGGTGCAGAAGCAGCGTTATACTTTGTCCCTGCTGCCTACCTCTAACGCAGTTTCCCCTTTCAGCGCTTACCTCAAGGGCAGCATCCTGGGCAATGGGTACCTTGACCATCATACCCTGAACACCCATATCAGGGTAGAGGAAATTGCCGCCCATAGGGCTGAGAAGTTATTCGGTGCCGGACATGCCATCGTGCGGCTTTCTGACATCGCTTCGGCTTCCCGGGTGGTCTTCCACGCCCTGGTAAAGGAAGGGGATACAGTGCTCTCCTTCAACCGGCGCAAGGCGGAACACTGCAGCGGCGGGTGGATGCGTTTTGAGTTTTTGAATTTCAGCATTGACCCCAATACGGAACTTATTGATTTGGAACGAGTGCAGCGGATTGCCCAGGCCAGAAAGCCAAAACTCATCATCTACTCGCCTGTGAACTATCCCCGCCAGGTGGATTTTGCAGCCCTCCGGGACATTGCCAGGGGCGTAGGGGCTTATCTCTGGGTGGATATCGGGCAGAATGCAGGGGCCGTAGCCGCCGGCTGTGCCCCCTCCCCCGCCTCCTATGCAGATGTGGTGACTTTCCCCACCAACGACTCCCTCCACGGCCCCCAAAGCGCCGTGATCCTCACCACCAAAGAGCTGGCAGAACAGATGGACAAGGCCGTGCTGGACACAGGCCACGCCATGGTGAAGAAAAATGTGCTGGCAGCCCTCGCCACCACCTTTCTGGAAGCCGGCACCGCCCCCTTCAAAGCCTGCTGCGAGCAGGTGCTGAAAAATGCCAAAGCCCTGGAAAAGGGCCTCAGAGACGCAGGCCTCACCACCCTCTGCGGCGACACAGAAAGCCATCTGGTGCTGCCCCGCCTGCCCAAAGGCACCACGCCGGAAAAAGCCGTTGCCAACCTGAGGGAAGCCGGCTTCCTGGTCAAAGGCGACGAAATGCTCACCTCCGACGAAAGCCTCACCATCCCCATCCTCCGCCTTTCCACCCTCGATCCCACCACCCGCGCCCTCAAGGAACCCTCCTTGCAAACCATTGGCCGCCTCATAGGCGACTTCCTCCTGTCAGCCCAGGACAAGGCTGCCAAGGACAAGGCCAAGGCACAGATACGGGCCATACTTATGGACAAGCCTCTATTCTCCGACGAATGGCTGCCTGCCAATATCAGCCTGACACCGGGCTATGGCCAGAAAGACCTCAATATCAGCCAGGAAGTGGAAGCCGAAAAACAGGAAGCCCAGCAGGAACGCATGTGGAGTTTCTGGGATAACTAACCTGAAAAAACGCACAAAAAAAGAGCCATACCGGCTCTTTTTTTGCGTTCAAATCATCCGAACCCCGATGCCGTCAAAGGCGGCGAGGTCGAACTCCCGAACCCCGGCGTCCATGGATGGGCGCCATGCGGCCGTGCGAATTCTGGATGAATTCCAGGCCGCGTTTTCTTTTGGTTCGTTTTCTTTGCGCCAAAGAAAATGAACAGCCGAAACTTTTAGGAGAGATAAGGCTTAACAGCCACTGCCATAGCTTCCTTAGCAGCCTCTGCCTCCTTCAAATCCTTCCCCTTGGTAGTGTAATAAGCCTTGATCTTCGGCTCCGTACCGGAGGGACGGATAATCACGCTGGAACCATCCTCCAGCTCATAAGTCAGCACATTGGACTTGGGCAGACCCGTAGCGGCGGTATCGAGATAATCAATGACCTTGGTTACCTTCTTGCCGGCCAATTCCTTGATGGGATCCTTGCGCAGGTTCTCCATCATGCCCTTCATCTTGTCCATGCCGGACAGGCCGGGGAACTCGAAGCTGTCTACCTTGTTCAGGTAGCGGCCATACTGGCTGTAGATTTCCTCCAGGCGGGCCTTGATAGAAGAACCCTTGCTACGATAGTAAGCAGCCATCTCGCAAATCAGCATGGAGGCCACCACTGCATCCTTGTCCCGGACATA
The DNA here is from genome assembly GCA_015058655.1 of Pseudoselenomonas ruminantium. Classification (GTDB taxonomy): domain Bacteria; phylum Bacillota; class Negativicutes; order Selenomonadales; family Selenomonadaceae; genus Selenomonas_B; species Selenomonas_B ruminantium_C. The sequence goes on along the minus strand of SVBX01000014.1, from coordinate 14,325 downwards.
GGGACCGGCAAGGTACCCGTAGCTTTCCTCGAAGCCGAAGATGAAGCGGTTCTCCTCTCCCTTGCCTTCCAGCTGCAGGATCTGGTCGCCAATCCACTTGAAGCCCGTGAGGGTGTGGCGGAGCTCTACGCCGTAGTGCTTGGCCACGGCATCAGCCAGGGGCGTGGACACGATGGATTTCACAGCCACGGGATCCTTGGGCATGGTGCCCTTTTCCTGGCGGCCTGCGCAGATATAGTCCAAGAGCAGCACGCCCATCTCATTGCCGGACACCAGCTCATAGGAACCATCCGGACACTTCATGGCGATGCCCACCCGGTCTGCATCAGGGTCGGTGGCCAGCATCAGGTCAGCGCCCTCTTTCTTGGCCAGCTCCACGCCTTTTTCCATGGCAGCCAGGATTTCCGGGTTCGGATAGGAACAGGTGGTGAAGTAGCCGTTGGGGTACTCCTGCTCCGGCACGATGGTCACATCGTCGACGCCGATATCGCGGAGCACGCGGGTCACAGGCACCAGGCCCGTGCCGTTCAGGGGGCTGTAAACCAGCTTCAGGCCGGCAGTCTTGCAAAGGCCCGGGCGCACCTGGCAAGCCTCGATATTCTCATAAAGGCCGTCCTTGCAGTCCTCGCCCACGAACTTGATAAGGCCTTTCTCCACGCCCTCAGCAAAGGACATGTACTTGGCCCCGGTGAGCACATCCGTCTTCTGGATGGCATTATAAACCACATCTGCCGCATCGTCCGTCATCTGGCAGCCATCCGGGCCGTAGGCCTTGTAGCCGTTGTACTTGGCAGGATTGTGGCTGGCAGTGACCATGATGCCTGCATTGGCCTTGTAGAAACGGGTGGCGAAAGACAGGGCAGGCACGGGCATGGGCTCGTCATAGATGCGGACATTGATGCCGTTGGCAGCCAGCACGCCTGCGGCCTCCTTGGCAAAAGTCCAGCCCTTGAGGCGGGTATCGTAGCTGATGGCCACCGTCTGGGTGCCGCCCTCGCCCTTTACCCAATCAGCCACGCCCTGGGTAGCCTGGCGCACCACCCAGATGTTCATGCGGTTGGTGCCTGCGCCGAGAGTCCCTCTGAGACCTGCAGTGCCGAACTGCAGGGAAGCCGCGAAGCGCTCCTTGATGGCGTCATCGTCACCCTTGATATCCCTGAGCTCTTTGCCAAGGTCGCAGTCAATGAGGTCCGCCTCAAGCCAGCGCTTGTATTCATCCTGATACATAAAATCCACCTTCCCGTAAAAATAATGATGTTTGGAAAATTCTGCTTTGATACATACTCTCCGTATATATACGACAAGGCAGGAAGGATTTCCTTCCTGCCTTGTATTTTAATAGCATTTATTGACAAAAACAAGCCAAAGTGGCTTGAAGAGCCAGCGCTGCCCTCTCATTCCTCAAAAATCTCTTTGACCTGGATTTCCAGATCATCATAAAGGCTGATCTTCAGGGATACCTTATGAGCCTTGCGCTCCTCTTCCGTAAGTCCTTCCAGTTCTTCCTCGGTGGCATTGTGATATACATCTTCCAGCACATACCTGCCATCCTTCAGCAGATAGACAGTGATAGACTGGGCCTTTGGGTCTATGAGCCAGTACTCTCCCACACCGTACTTCTCATACATATCCTTCTTGATGCCTATGTCGCGGGCCTGGGTGGAGATGGACAGAATCTCTGCCACAAAGTCCGGGGCACCCTCGATATGATTCAGCTTGATCTTGCTGCGGTCGCACACCACCAGGACATCGGGAATGAAAAAGGTATCCTTGGCAAATACCACCTTGGCCTCCGTAAAGACCCTGCACCGCTTTCCTTTTAGAAAATTGCCTATAATCCTGCTCAAGTTGCCCTGAATCCCCAGGTGGGGAATACTGGCTGCAGCCAGCATTACTTCCTTGCCGTCATATAGCTCATACTTCTCATACTCTGCAAGTTCCGGCATGGCAATCGACCTCCCTTTTCATCCTTCTATACTAACCATTTTATGCCTAAATGACCTCCTTGTCCAGTAATAGGCAATCATCAAGGGGATGGCCGAGCCTATCCAGGCCAGGGGGCTGGCCCAGCAGGCTCCCAGAAAGCCCCACATCTCGCAGAGGATCAAGGCGGCGCCTGCGCGCATGACCAGCTCCATCACCCCGGCAATGGTGGGCACCACGCTCTGGCCCAGCCCCTGCAGTGTGCTGCGGAAGATGAAGAGCAGCGCCAGCACCCAGTAGCAAGCGCCTTGCACCAGCAGATACATGCTGCCATACTCCACCACCTGCTCAGCTTCCTCCGTGACGAACATCCCCACCAGCTGGGGGCCGAAGATGGCGTTGAACAGGCCCGCCACCAGGGCAAAGCCCACGGACATATAGATGCACTTCTTCACGCCCTCGGTGATGCGATGATACTGGCGAGCGCCGTAATTCTGAGCCGTATAGGCCGCCATGGCCATGCCAAAGGACATCATGGGCATGAGGGCCAGGGAATCCACCTTCTGGGAGGCGGCATAGGAAGCCACCGCCACAGGGCCAAGGTTGTTCAGAGCCACCTGCAGGATGACGGCGCCAATGGCAATGATGGAAGTCTGGAAGCCCATGGGCAGGCCGATGCGCAGATGCTCCCAGAGGATTTTCTTCGTCAGATGCCAGTCTTCAGCATGGATATGCAGGGCAGGCACTTTCTTCGCAATGTAAAAGACAGCGGCTGCCACACCGATGCTCTGAGCCGCCACCACAGCCCAGGCCGCTCCCGGCACGCCCCAGTCAAAGGCCATGATGAAGACAGGCTCCAGGATGATATTGCAAGTGAGGGCAAAGGCCAGGATCACCGTAGGCATGCGGCTGTCCCCCAGGGCCCTTACGATATTGGTCACCATGAGCAGCAGGAAGGGCACCACCAGCCAGCCGAAAATGATGCTGATGAAGGCATAGGCATTGTCCATGATCTCAGGAGGCGTCTGCATCCAGAGCAGCAAGTAGCGGCAAAGGCCATAGGCCAGCACCGTCATCACAGCCGCAATAGCCAGGGTCAGGAGGAGGCAGGCTGCCGCGCTCTGCCGCACCCCCTTTTCATCCTTCGCCCCAAAGCGCTGCCCCGTGTAGATAGACAGGCCGGAAGTCGTGCCCATGGCAAAGCCCATGATGAGGAACAGCAGCGGCCCGGTGCAGCCCACCGCCGCCAGGGCCTCCACCCCCAGGATGCGGCCCACGATCAAAGTGTCCACAAAGGCGTAGAGCTGCTGGAAAATATTCCCCGCGATGAGGGGGAGAGTAAAAAAGAGAATGAGCCGCCAGGGCTCACCCTCCGTCAGGTTCTTAGTGCTTGCGCTCATTCAAAATACCTCGTAACCAAAGTCCTAAGTGTCTCCTGCAACACAACCGCATTATCATACATGGCATCCACGGAGGGACGCATCTTCACATAGTGGAAGACATGCTTCTTGCCGGTGCGATAATCAGAGGGGAAAGGCACAGGCTTATACCCCTGCTTCTCGAAATTCAGCATGGCCCGCTTCATATGGAAGGCAGAAGTCACCAGCACGGGATTCTTCAAGCCCTTCTCCCGCATGATCTCTGCCGAGTAGCGGGCATTCTGGGTGGTGTTGAGGCTCTTGTCCTCCACCAGTATCTTCTCCTCCGGCACCCCCAGATCCATCAGGATGCGCTTGGCAATCTTGGCCTCGGCTCCCGTGTCCTCATAGACCTGCCCCCCGGACAGGAGAATGGGCACATCCAGCTGCTTCTGGAGCCGCACCGCTGTGAGCAGCCTGGCAGAAGGAGCGGCGCAGAGAGTGCCCATGCCGCTGACATCAGGGGTATCGGCATAGGCTCCGCCCCCCAGCATCACCACCACATCCCCGGCAGGCCTGGCCGGCGGCTGATAAGCCCCCTCCAACCAGCCCATGGCCTTTTCCGCTATCCAGGGTGTGCAAAAGAGGTAAAAGACAATCGTAAACAGCATCAGCAAAGCAGCCACCTTCTTTCTCAGCGTTGGCCTCTGCCAGCCGTAGACACCGCCGCCGCTAGCAGAATGCTTCCAAAGATGGATGCTGTAGAAAAACAGAAAGACAATGAAAATCCCCGGGGGCAAAATGAAGCTAGCCCCGAATTTCAAGAAGTAAACCATTTATTTATATACCTCCGCAGCAATAAATGCTAAAATAAGAGCATATACTATTCTACCAAAGCAGCGACCAAAAGAAAAGGAGAGTTTATTATGGCATTTATTGAAGCAAATCCCATCCAAGCCACGGAAAAAGCCGGCGGCAAAGGCACCATCACCATCGTGCATCTCCTCACCCAGGAAGAACTGGACGGCAAGTGCGCCATGTTCTCCAAAGTCATCATCCCGCCCCTCTGCTCCATCGGCGTCCATGAGCATCACGGCAATACGGAGACCTACCACATCCTGTCCGGCAAGGCCGTCTACAACGACAACGGCACGGAAAAGGAAATCGGAGCAGGCACCACCACCTTCTGCCCTGAGGGAGAGAAACACGGCATTGCCAATGCCTCTGCCACAGAAGACCTTGTCTTCACGGCTTTAATTATCAACAAGTAATAAAACAAAAAGGCTTGCTCACCAAAACAATTCGGAGAGCAAGCTTTTCTTGTTACATAAACCCCAAGACAAATGCCCGGCGCTCAGGGATGAGCGCCAAAAGCGGCCCTTCGCGTTTGAGGATCAAACCGGGGCCGCTGTTTCTTTTGGTTCGTTTTCTTTGCACCAAAGAAAATGAACAGACGGCATTTACTTATTAGGAACCATATCTTCAGCCGTCAGGGTGCCTTCTTTGGCTTTCTGGGCAAGTTCTGCGGTGGCGGTGAACAGTACATCTGAGGAGCTGTTCAGGGCCGTCTCGCAGGAGTCCTGCAGCACGCCGATGATGAAGCCTACTGCTACCACCTGCATGGCGATGTCGTTGCCGATGCCGAAGGAGGAGCAAGCCACGGGAATCAGCAGCAGGGAGCCGCCGGCCACGCCGGAAGCGCCGCAGGCGCCTACGGTGGACACGATGCACAGCAACAGAGCCGTAGGCAGGTCAACAGTAATCCCCATGGTATGGGCAGCTGCCAGGGACAGCACCGCGATGGTGATGGCTGCGCCGCTCATGTTGATGGTGGCACCCAGGGGGATGGAAATGGAATAGGTATCAGAATTCAGCCCCAGGCGCTCACAGAGGGAAAGGTTCACGGGAATATTGGCGGCGGAGCTTCTGGTGAAGAAGGCATAGACGCCGCTTTCCTTCAAGGTAGTCCAGACCAGCGGGTACGGATTGCGATGCAGGTGCAGGTAAACGATCAGCGGGTTCATCACCAGGGCTACAGTGAAGAAGGCCCCCAGGAGCACTGCCAGAATCTGCAGGTAGCTCACCATGGAAGAAAGCCCGCTCTCACCGATAGCATTGGCTACCAGGCCCATGATACCGAAAGGAGCGAAGCGGATGACCCACTGCACGATCTTGGTGACAGTCTTGGCCAGATCTGACAGCATCTCCTTGGTGCCCTCAGAAGCACCATGCAGGGCAATGCCAGCCAGCACACCCCAGGCCAGGATGCCTATGTAATTGGCACTGGCCAGTGCATGAATGGGGTTGTCCACCACGCTCAAAATCAAATTGTGCAGCACTTCCAGAATACCGGAGGGAGGCGCCACTTCCGCATCAGTCACCGCCAGCTGCAGGGCCGTGGGAAAAGCGAAAGAGTAGAGCACCGCTACCAGAGAGGCACAAAAAGTGGCGAATACATACAGCCGCACAATGGGCTTCATGGCCGCACTGGCATCAGCGCTCTTCTGGGCCATAGCGTTCATGACCAGCACGAACACCAGGATGGGCGCCACGCCCTTCAGAGCGCGGACGAACAAATCACCGAACACGGATACCACAGGCACCGCCGCCGGCACGAACAGCGCCAGGAAAATGCCCACTACCAAGCCCAGGGCAATGAGCTTTATCAGGGCCGTTTCCTGATATTTCTTGCTTACCTTCTTCAACATCTTAGACATCCCCTTCTAAACATTATCCTTCCTTGTTGTATATTAGTCCATTTGCATTACTACTTTTGTAAGTATATCAGAAACATTACAAGGTAACAAGAGATTTTTGCCAAATTTGTGCATTCGGAATGGATTCTATTACGCCTATAGTAAAAAAAAAGTACACAGGCCATTTGTGTACTCTCCATATGGACATCAATGATTGTGCAGTTCTATCAGATAACGCCCCACTGCATCCTGCCATCTGGGCAGGCGCTGGAATCCGGCCCTGTCCAGGGCCGCCTTGCTCATGCGTGAATTGTGCGGCCTCACGGCCTTGGTGGGGAACTTGTCAGAAGTCACCCGCTCCACCTCCACCTTTGCCCCGGCTTGGCGGAAGGTTTCAATGGCCAGGTCTGCCCAAGAGCAGAAGCCCTCGTTGGTGGCGTGGTAGGTGCCGTATTTGTCAGACTCCACCATTTCCGCCAGCAGCACAGCCAAGTCCCTGGTGTAGGTAGGCGAGCCCACCTGGTCATCCACCACCGTGAGCTTGTCATGGCTTTCAGCCAGCTTCAGCATGGTGCGGATGAAGTTCTTGCCGTTATAGCCAAAGACCCAGGAAATGCGCACGATGAAATACTTGTCCAGGATTTCCCTGACAGCTTCCTCACCTGCCAGCTTGGAAGCCCCGTACACATTCACGGGAGCTGTGGGAGCATCCTCCGCATAAGGTTCCTCTCCCGTCCCGGGGAACACATAGTCCGTGCTGATATAGATGAGCTTGGCATCTAGCTCCTTGCAAAGCCGGGCCAGATTCCTGGTGCCCTCAGCATCCACCGCCCGGCAGGCCTCCGGCTCGTCCTCCGCCTTGTCCACCGCCGTATAAGCCGCGCAGTGTATCACCGCCTCAGGCTTGAACTTTCTCAGATAAGCCTCCATCTTCAGCGGCTCAGTCAAGGGAAATTCTTTGCTGGAAACGCCCTGCGCCTCATGCCCCGCCTCTTTCAGCTGCTTCACGCAGTCATAACCCAACTGCCCGGTCACACCGGTAACCAATATCTTCACGCCTGATCGACTCCTTCTGACTCAAATATAAATAAAATGCATTGCTAATTGATTTTAAATTCTACCATGCTAAATAAGAATCCTGCAAAGCTAATAAAAAAGCCTTCCCCTTGAGGGGAAGGTGGCAGCCCGAAGGGCTGACGGATGAGGTGCAAATGGACAAGATAAGGCAGATAAACGAGAGAACTCTCCAACTCATCTGCCCCTAACGGGGCACCTCCCAGGGAGCCCACTGGGCTCCCGCGCTTACGCGCCCCCTAAGGGGAAGGCTTAAAGTTCAGTCACTCGTATCTGAGCGCTTCTATGGGGTCGAGCTTGGCAGCTTTCCTCGCAGGGTATATGCCGAAGAACAGGCCAATCCCCACGGAGAAGAAGAAGGACACCAGGATGGGCAGCAGAGTGACCACCGTGGTGAAATTCCCCAGCTTGCCGATGATCTGGGAAGCGCCGCAGCCCAGCACTATGCCGATGATGCCGCCTACGATGCCTATGACCATGGACTCGATCATGAACTGCATCATGATATTGTCGTAGGTGGCCCCCAATGCCTTTCTAATGCCGATTTCTCTGGTTCTTTCAGTGACGGACACCATCATGATATTCATGATGCCGATGCCGCCTACTACCAGGGAAATGCCGGCAATGCAGCCCAGGAGGATGGTGAGCATGGCGGTGCTTTCGCTCATGGCCTCCATAAGGCTGGTGAGGTTCCTCACATTGAAGTCATCGTCTTTCCCTGCCAGGATGTGGTGCCGCTGCCGCAGGAGAGTCTCGATCTCTGCCTGCACCTGGTCCATGTCCTCCTGATTCGTCACCTGCACATTGATGGACTGGACATAGGTGATGCCCAGCATGCGCTCCTGGGCCGTGGTGATGGGCACATAAATCATATCGTCCTGGTCCTGCCCCATGGAGGACTGGCCCTTGGACTCCAGCAGGCCAATGACCTTGAAGGGCTGGTTGTTGATGCGGATATTCTGCCCCACGGGATTATCCGCCCCAAAGAGATTCGCAGCTACAGTGGTGCCAATCACTGCCACCCTCTGGCGCTTGGCCATATCGCTCTGGCTGATGAAGGAGCCATAGCCCACTGTCAGAGAACGGATGGACATGAGTTCCGGCGTCACCCCCTGCACAGAGGTGTTCCAGTTCATATTGCCGTTTACCACCTGGTAGGAACTGCTGACAGTGGGGGAAACATAGTCGATGCCCTTGATTTTTTCCTTGATGGCCTCGGCATCATCATACTTCAGGGTCTGCATGGAGCCTGCCGCCCCCCGGACGCCCCCTCGATTGGAGGAACCGGGAGACACGATGAGCATATTGGAGCCCAGGCTGGAAATGGAACTGGTCACATTGGTCTTCACCCCCATGCCCACGGACACCAGGGCAATCACCGCCCCCACGCCGATGATGATGCCCAGCATGGTGAGGAAAGTCCTCATCTTGTTGGCCTTCAGGGCGATGATGGCCATGATGAAGCACTGCCTGGCATCGTTGAGCCAGAACTTGTGAGCCTTGGCGGTGAAAGGCGGCAGCTTGAAGGCTTCTTCCTTGTCAGATGACATCCATCACCACTCCCTTCCCCGCATCCCGGGTGATTTTCCCGTCCCTCACCAGCAGCTGGCGGCTGGCGCAGGCGGCGATTTCCGGCTCATGGGTCACCAGGATGATGGTGCGCCCTATCTCGTGCATGGCCTCGAAGATGCCCATGATGTCCTTGGTGGACTTGGTATCCAGGTTGCCCGTAGGCTCATCTGCCATGATGATATGAGGGTCGTTCACCAGCGCCCTGGCGATGGCCACCCTCTGCCGCTGACCGCCGGAAAGCTCATTGGGCTGATGGTCGGCCCTGTCAGCCAGCCCCACCGCCTGCAGGCACTGCATGGCCCGCTCCAGCCTGTCCTTCTTGCTGACACCTGCATATACCAAGGGCAGCGCCACATTATCAAGGGCGGAAATGCGGGACAGCAGGTTGAAGTTCTGGAACACGAAGCCGATTTTCTTGTTGCGGGTGATGGCCAGCTTGTCATCGGAAAGCCCTGCCACTTCCTCCCCGTCCAGCAGGTAGGAGCCAGTGCTGGGGCGGTCAAGGCAGCCCAAAATATTCATCAGCGTCGATTTCCCCGAACCAGAGGGACCCATCAGGGCAGCAAACTCCCCCTGGTGGATGTCCAGGTCAATGCCATCCAGCGCCGCCAGTTCCTCCCCGCCTATCTTATATACCTTGCGTATGCCTGTGAGCCTGATGGTCACATGGCGCGTATCTTTGCTTTCAGACACGTAAAACCTCCTTGGGGGCTTGCCTGCGCCCCTTCCGTCAGCCTTCGGCTGCCACCTCCCCCGCAAGCGGTGGAGGCTAGGCTGCTACCTCATTCTCCTCATTACATGGGAGGCGGTCCGCCCTGAGTCTTTTTTTTTGCGCTGTCACCGGAGCTTGCCTTTGCCGTGTAGGTGGCGACGATTTCTTCGCCTTCGCTGAGCCCATCCAGTATCTCCACATACTCATCGCTGTAGATGCCTGTCTCCACATAGCGGTTCTCCTGGCTGCCATCGGGGTTCTTCACTATCACATAGGAGCCGTGGCTGTCAGTCTTCAGGGTGGAGATGGGCACCACCAGGGCATTTTCCTTGTTGGCGGTGTTGATTTCCACCCGCGCCGTCATGGCCGGCATCAGGAGTCCTTCCGGGTCGTCCACATCCAGCGTCACATAATAGTAGATGACACTGGCTGAGGAACTGGAGCTTGAGGAGGTGGTAGAGGAATTCGTGTTCCAGCTGTTGCTGGTATCCGTCTGGGAAATCTTTGCCACCCTGGCCGTGAAAGTCTTGCCATTGTAGCTGTCCACAGTGAAGGTTGCCTCCTGGCCCACCTTCACATTGCCGATGTCCGTCTCGTCCACCTTCGCCTGGATGCGCTTGCTGGAAAGGTCAGCGATGCGCATGATCACCGTAGGATTGCTGGTTCCCTGCACCGCCATGGTACCCACGGTCTGGGGCTCACCTACCACCACGCCGTCCATGGGGGCCACGATGACTGTTTCATTGAGGTCGCTTTCCGCCTCAGACAGGGCTGATACTGCCGTCTCATAGTTCAGGGTGGCATCCTCAAGATCTGCATCCGTTTCCGCCCCAATGCCGTGCAGATACACGGCGCGGTTGTATTTGGCCCGGGTATTGGTAACCTTGAACTGCGCCTGGTCACGCTTGGCCTCAAAATCCTTGCCGTCCAGGATAGCCACCGTCTGTCCCGCCGTCACCAAATCGTTTTCCTTCACCAGGATATTCTTGATGCGGGCAGTTATCTTGGCGCTGACCTCTACAGAATCCACGGGACGGATGGTGCCCGTGGCAGACACGGTGGACTTGATATTCATGCGGGAGACCTTCACCGTCTTCACTGCGGCCGCCTGCTCCGCCACTTGCTTTGCCTGATAATCATGGTAGGCGTAGTAGCCGCCGCCCCCCAGGAGCAGCAGGGCAAGGCCTGCCCCTATCCATTTCTTGCTGATGCTGAAAGCCATTATTTCACCTCATCTGCCAGAAGCCTGTCTGCCGCAGCCTGCTCCTTATCCGTCAGGCTGATGCCCATGGCATTTTCTACCTCTGCCTTGTATCTCGCGTAATCATACTGGGCGCTGATATGGTTCAGCTGGGCCGTGGAAAGCGCCAGCTGGGTATCGATGATGTCCAGCATCAGGCCTTCGCCTGCCCGGTACTTTTCCTTGGCGATATAGTAATCTTCCTCTGCCTGGCCCACGGCATCCCCGGTGGAATCCAGCCGCCTTTCTGCCTCCCGCATATTGTAATAAGCGGTGCGCAGGGTCAGGTCTGCCGTTTCCTGGTCCTTCTGCAGATTCAGCCTGGCCACATCCCTGGCAATCTTTGCCTCGTCCACCTTGGCCTTCGTCACGCCGCTGTCGAAGATATTCCAGCTCACCCCCAGGCCTGCCGACACATTATTGCTGGAGGAGGAGCTGCTGCCGAAGGCATTCTCCTGCCCTGCGCCCACGCTCAGGCTCACCGTGGGCAGGAAGCCTGCCTTGGCCGCCTTGATGTCCAGTTCCCGCTGCTCCACCACATACGCATCTGCCTGCAGATCCTTGCGGTTGCCGTAGGCGTAGGCAATGGCCTCGCTCATGGGAGTGTCAAAGCGCTCGAAGAAAAAATCCGTGGTGAGGGTCAAAGGCTCGTCCCTGTCCATATTCAGGTAATTCCTGAGATTGGCCAGCTTCACCTCATAGCTGTTCTGAGCCTTGATGAGGGTCTGCCGCGCATTGGACAGCTCCACGGAGGAACGCAGCACATCTATCTTGGCCTTGGAGCCGGCAGAGTAGAGCTGCTGCACATTGGTGAGATGGGCCTGATAATTGTCCACGGACTCCTGGTCCACCTCAATGGTCTTCTTGGCCTCCAAGGCATCGTAATAAGCCTTGATGACCGAGAACTTCAGATTCTCCTGGCCCCGCTCAGTAGCCAGCCTGGCCGTATCCACACCTATCTCGCTGGACTTGATGCTGGCCTGGTTCTTTCCCCCGGTGTATATGGGCAGGCTGCCGGACAAACTCAGGTTGTTGGTATTGGTGCCGCTGGCGCCCTCTATCTTCCTGGTGGTGAGGTTGTCGCTCAATGACGCGCTGACGCCATTGCTGCCCTTGGCCTGCCTGACCTTGGCCTCTGCCGTATCCTCACCCTTCTTCGTCACCTTCAGGGCCGTGTTCTGGGCCAGGGCCATCTCTATGGCTTCATCCAGGGAAAGCTCCGCGCAGCTGCCTACGGCAGACGGGAAAAAGCCTCCCATCATCATTGTCAAAGCCAAGGCACCCATCCTCAGCTGCTTCCTTTTCATCTGTCTTCCTCCTGCCATGCTATCGTAAACGTCCTTAGAAATGACAACTTAAGCCTTCTCCTTGAGGAGAAGGTGGCAGCCGAAGGCTGACGGATGAGGTGTAGCATACCAAGTAGAGGCAGACCTTCTTAAGAAATGTTCCACCTCATCCACCGCTTCGCGGTCCCCTCCCAGGGAGCCCACCGGGCTCCCGCGCTTACGCGCCCCCTCAAGGGGAAGGCTGATTGGCACTCTTTGTGACGTTCACTATAAATCAATTGGGATATACATATATTAAAACAAGATGGTTCGAACAACATTAAAATTATATTATATTTGGATTAAAAATATAAGGCTTCAGCAAAAAACACCCTCATGAAAATGAGGGTGTCTGCCAAAAACTCACGCAGCCTGGGCCAAGGGCGTGCCGTCTGCTTCTTCCTGGGGCAGCTCTACGGTCTTCAGCATTCTGAGCCGCCCTGTGCTGATGCCATCCATGCCTACCTCATTGAGGTACCTGGACAAAATCGTCTCGCAAGTGTCAGATTCACCTACGATTTTCACATCTTTCAGCATGGTATACTCATCACCGCCTGCGAAAAGGAAATCGTTGGCGGCCAGAGTATAGATGCGCTCCTCATCCAAGGGCACGCCGTTCACCTTGATTGCCCTGATGCGCTGCCCTACAGGCATAGTGGGGTCAAAATCTACCGTCATGCCGGAGAAATCCAGGAAACCGCCGAAGGAGGCAGGATAGCCATAGACAGAATGCTCCATCATCTGACGGATGGTCTTCCCCTGCACCTCTGCCAAGCGGACGGTGTTGCCGAAGGGGAAGATAGCCAGGCAGTCACCAATGGTCACATTCCCCTTGGGCAAATCAGTGCGCAGGCTGCCGCCGTTCACCACCGCGATCTCCGCTCCCGTCTGCCAGCGGATAGCATCAGCGCAAAGGTTCCCCAGCTCCGACTCCTGGCGGCGCACCACCAGCCGATCCCCGGTCAGGGTGCGCTCGCTGTGGGCCACCACCTCGGCAAAGAGCCTGTCGCTGGTTTCCTTGGCTTTCGCCAAACTTCTTTCAATGGTCGCATCCGGCTTGATGCCTTGAGCTTTCAAGTCTTCCTTGCTCAGCAGCTTTGCCTCCTTGGAAATAATGCGGTGCTTGTCCACCTCTATCTTCACCTTGCCCAGGCTGTGCTCATGCCAGCCCGTCTGGACTATGAGGGTATCCCCCACCTGCATCCCTTCCGGCAAAGTGGTGTGGCTGTGTCCATCCACGATCAGGTCAATGCCGGGGGCTTCCCTGGCAATGCGCTCGCTGGTGAACTCGCTGCTCTCATCCAAGCCCATGTGCATGAGGGCGATGAGCACATCGCACTTGGGCCGCAACTTCTTCACCATTTCCCGCGCCTTGTCCACGGGATTCAAGAACTCCAGCCCCTCCACATTGGCAGGGCTGCTCTTGTAGGCGCACTCCGGAGTGCTCAAGCCGAAAACCGCCACCTTCAAGCCATGCAGCTTGTAAATCTTGTAACCAGGGAAAACCTGCTTGCCCGTTTCCTTCTCCACCAGATTGGCGCAAAGCACCGGGAACTTCATTTCCTTCGCCAGCTTTCTCAGCTGGGCCTGGCCATAGTTGAAATCATGGTTCCCCGGCACCATGGCATCAAGGCCCGCCGCATTCAGCAAGGGCACCATGCCCTCGCCCTTGGTCACATTGATCAAAGGCATGCCATGCACCGTGTCCCCGGCATCCAGCCAGAGCGTGGCGGGATTTTCCGCCTTGGCAGCCTTTACCGCCGCCGCCATCTCAGGCAGCCCGATGGACTTGCCCCTGTCATCCTCAGGCTGGATGCGGGCGTGCATATCATTGGTGTGGAAGATAACCAGCTCCCCTGTGCCGGAAGTCGCCCCCGCCGCTGCCGGCATCCACACCAGAGCCAGCAGGAAACTGCACAAGGCAAGGCAAAGCGCAGCGCTGCTTCTATTCCTGGTCATAGAAAAACCTCCTTCTGAAAATCAGTCTTAGGGCGTGTTGATTAAATGAACTTGGCCCAGATTTGCGGGGATTGGCTGTCCATTGCAAGGCGACAAACCGGAGGCATAGCGGTGCTATGTCGAGGATTTGTCAACGCAGCAGGGACAGTCAAGACCCGTGAAGATGGGCTGAGTGAATTAATCAACACGCCCTAATATCCACTGGGGAAAACTTCTACGCCATCCCTCCATATACCTGCCCCCAGGGCAAACAAATAGGGGCTGTTGCACGTAATCAAAACGTGTAACAGCCTCATTTTTATGCAAAAAGATAATCCCGGGACATTCAAGCCCCGGGATTAGGTGTAGAATTTAGATATGCAAAAACCAAATTCACAGAAAGAGTATACGTCTTTAGGAGAGAATTATCAACTGTTTCTCCCCTTAAATCTTGAATTTCAGGTTAGCAAAGATGACCCCGTCCGCC
>SVBX01000013.1 GCA_015058655.1 Pseudoselenomonas ruminantium | reverse complement strand
GAAGCAATCTATGAACATGGCCTGACACCCCCTTTTATATGTTTATATGACTACTAAATAGTTTAACACAATTAAATAAAAAAAAGCTGGAAAACCATTGATTTTCCTAGCTTTTTTAGATGGCGTTCTTAAATTTTCGTGGCAAACTCGGGAAGCGATGCGATTTTCTTTTTCATGATATATACCTCCTAAGGTGTTTTCTATCTTGTAATAGTATTATCTCACAGGTTTGTGACAAAAGTGTTACGGTTTGAAAATTTTTTTGCTAAACTACTGGCAAGAGGTGATGAAAGTGAAAATCCTGATTGCTGACGACAATGAAGATATACGCGATATATTGGCGTCCTTTGCAGAGGGGGCCGGCTTCGAGGCTGCTGCCGCTGCTGATGGCAGGGAGGCACTTGACCTGGCCTTGCAGGGGGATGTTTCCCTGCTCTTGTTGGATGTGATGATGCCTGAGCTTGATGGCTTTGAGGTCTGCAAGGAAATACGGCGGGTTTCCGACCTGCCCATCATCATGATCACCGCCCGGGGCGAGGACTATGACCGCATCATGGGGCTGGAGCTGGGAGCTGATGACTATGTGGTGAAACCCTTTTCTCCTGCCGAGGTCATGGCAAGAGTGAAGGCAGTGCTCCGCAGGCTGCCCCAGAATATGGGGGATGAAGACAAGCTTTCCCTAGGCAATCTCACCCTGCTCAAGGCTAAAGGGACCGCACTGGTGGCCGGAAAAGCCCTGTCCCTTACCCGCAAGGAATATGACCTGCTCCTGCTATTCCTGGCCCACAAAGGGCGGGTCTTTTCACGGGATGAACTCCTGGACAGGCTTTGGGGTTATGACTACACAGGAGACACCCGCACGGTGGACACCCATATGCGCAGGCTCAGGGCCAAGCTGGAAAAGGGCGGCGCCCAAGGCCTTGCCCTCGCCACCGTCTGGGGCCGTGGCTACCGGCTGGAGGAAACCACATGCTGAAGCCGAAGAAACTCACCCGCAAGCTCTGGGGCTACTTCGCCTTGAGCCTTCTTATCTTCTCCCTGCTTATGGGAACTGTCTTCGCCTTGCTTTTCGTGGAATACAATCGCCAGTCCCATCAAGAGGAAATGCGCCGTCAGGCAGAGACTCTGGCAGAAGCCTGGCCCGCCTTCAGAGAGGAAGGCTTCCTAGCGAAAGAAACCCCGTCTGGCGCAGAACTCTCCCCGGGCCGCCATGGCCCGCATCACGGCATGAGACGGAATGGCAACGCCTCCACCCCCGGCATGGGGCAGTGGTGCAGGCACAATTACAGCCTTGAAGATTCCGGCACTGACAAAGAAAGCCAGCAGGCCGCGTTCCTGCGGGAAATGAACCATTTGGTGCAGGGCACGGTCTGGATCGTAGACGAAAAGAGCCGCACCATCAGCGCTTACGGAGAGGAAAGCAGCCAGATGGTTACGGGGCTGCCCGCCCCTGTGGAGGAAGTCCTGCATGAAGTGCTGGCAGGGGGAACCCCCGTGGCTGATTCCTTCTCCCCCCTCTTTGCCGAGCCCATGATCACGGCCGGTGTCCCCATCAGGGACAGCGCAGGCCATATACAGGGCGCAGTGCTGGTGCACAGGCACCTCTCAGACCTGCAGGCAGCAGAATACACGGGACTGAAAATCCTTGCAGGCTCGCTGCTGTTGGGGCTGATCATAACCGCCCTGCTGGCAGCCGCCCTGGCCCGCCGCTTCATCGCCCCCCTCTACGCCATGAAGGACACCGCCGAAGCCTTTCGGTCAGGCCACTACGAAAGGCGCACGGGACTCACCCAGGACGATGAGCTGGGCCTTTTGGCAGGGAGCCTGGACGAACTGGGCCGCCGTCTGGGAGAAGCCGAAGCCGAGCGCAACCTCCTGCAAAAACAAAGGCAGGAATTCCTGGCCGCCGTGTCCCACGAACTCCGCACTCCCCTGACGGTCATCAAAGGCACCTGGGAGCTGCTGCAGTCGGGCTTCGTGAAGGAAGAAGGAAAACTCATGGACTGCCGCCGCAGGATAGGAGAAAACCTCGCCATGCTGGAGCGGCTTGTCCGCGACCTCCTGGAACTCACCCGCCTGCAAAGCCCCGGCTTCGAGGTGCAGAAAGAGCAACTTGACCTGGCGGAGCCCTTTGGCGAAGCCCTGCGCAGCGCCCGCACTCTGGCAGAGCAGAAAGGCGTTGCCATCAAGGCCAGCCTCCCCTCCCCCCTGCCCTTCACCGGCGACTACGGCAGGCTGCGGCAGCTTTTGCTGGCCTTGCTGGACAATGCCGTCAAATTCTCCCCTGCAGGAGCAACCGTGGAAGTTGCCTGCAAGCTCAGTGGCGGCAACTGGCAGCTCAAAGTCGCCGACCAAGGCCCCGGCATCCCCCCGGAGGACCTGCCCCATATCTTCGACCGCTTCAAGAAAGGCGGCGAAGACAACCCCCAAGGGACGGGACTGGGGCTGGCCATCGCCAGGGAGATTGCCCTGCGGCATGGCATAGAGCTGACCTGCGAGAGTCACGAGGAACAGGGAGCAGTATTCACGCTGAAAGGAAAGACGACATAGAAAGGCGCTGCAACCGAAAAGAGACACAATCCCCATGTGGCGAACAGCTGATAAAGCATGACTATACTTCAAAGTTGCTGTGAGTTTGAGATATTTAGCAGATGCAAAAGCCAATGATAGTTTGGCGGCAATCACACATAAAAGTCCTTGCCAATGTATAACTGAAATGGTATAATTAGTCTACAAACAGAAAAGAGCGGGGTAGGCCACGAGTTTACACCGGTAGGAGAGCCTTCGGGATGGTGACCTGTGAGGCTCTTTTATTTTTGCTTATACAAGGAAACGCGCCAATGCTTTGATGCACTGGCGCGTTTTTGCGTCCTCCCTTCGGTTGGTGAGGCCGAACGGAGGACAGATTTAGTTTTTGCCGCTGTGGCGTATCATGTCGTAGAGCCATGCAGCCACAAGACTGCTGGCAATGCCTACAACAAACGAAAAGAGCAGGTTATCAACCACGGGTTTCACCTCCCTCGCTGCCGTGGGATTACCATGGTTAGAGGTAGCGGCAAAAATAGTATAGCATGAACCTATCACA
Organism: Pseudoselenomonas ruminantium; assembly: GCA_015058655.1. GTDB lineage: Bacteria > Bacillota > Negativicutes > Selenomonadales > Selenomonadaceae > Selenomonas_B > Selenomonas_B ruminantium_C. The sequence continues at coordinate 87,521 of SVBX01000013.1, read as the reverse complement.
AATGTAAAAAATAGAAAGCATTGCTACCATTCCAAGTGCATAGCTGCCACTATCTTCCTTTTGTTCCTCTCATGCAGATAAACAGGATTCAGCTTTTTTTCCATACTGAAAAGGTGTGCCCGCCGTCTTATCCACCAGCAGTTTATCCGATTTCCGAAAATTATTCCCTGGCTTCGTATAAATCCTATAAAATTCCTGATACACCTGCCGAGTGTTCTGATACTTCCCAGATGAATGCAAGCCATAAATCTCCTCCACACTGTATGGCAGGTTGTAGAGATTCTCCCTGGTTATCAGCACGAAATAATTGTCCGAAGCCTTCACCGCACTGGCAAACGCCTCTGTCCCCACAAAGGCGTTCCCCTCATCAATAAATACGATAGACTGGCTGTAGGTGCCAAGGATTGCCTGCCAGTTCCTTCCCTCCAGCACAGCACAGGGCACATCGCAGATGACATCAACACCGCTGTCCGGGCCCAGATCCATATTTTGCCGGAGCATATCTATGAGGGTAGTCTTGCCCGTGGCACTGTCCCCCAAAATGATGGTGATATTGCGCTTTACCTCGAATTCGTAATGGAGCCTGTTGTTTTGGACGATAACCTTATGCCTGCCCTTCATACGAAATCACCTGCAATCTCCGCAAATTCCCTGGCACTATGCACCACCTGCCCTGTGTTGAGTATCTTGGCCTCAAAGCTGCCCTTTCCAAAGTCCATGATATGCCGCAGGTTGATGGTGAGCTCCTTCCCCTCTGCAATCTTCAGTATCCACTTGACGCAGTTGTCCCCACAGGCAGAAGCATTGAAGACTTTGCCGCTTTTATCAAAGGCCATAAGCATCAGTGTCTTTACGCCCCCGGAAAGCTCCTTTACTGAAATGGGGCCAAGCACAGGGCTTTGCACCAGATGCGGGCTGATAATTTCCGATTTGTCCACATCTTTCACCATCTCTATGGCCAAAGGCTCCGTCAGCCACTCATCCTCATAGCGATTGTCAAAGTAAACAGGCGGATGATAGACCGCCCCTTCCATTTCTCCCAAATATATGTTCAGCATAAGCACACCGCCTTTTCACTTCCGTTCCATATAGTATAATTCTATAGCTTTTATTGAAGTGTTTCAATAACGATCATCCCCACACGATTACTCCCACCAACAAAGCGCCCCCTGTGAAAATATCCAATCCTCACAGGGGGCGTCCTCATTTCTTAGAGTTTTATCAATCAGACGGCGCTGATCTCCTCATTATCCCAGCAGTTCCGCATGATCCATGATTGCCTTCCCCGCCATGCAGGCCGGGCAGAAGCAGGTGTCGCCGCCATTTGCCTTGACCTCCTGGGCCTGTTTCAGCATGGCCTCCGCCTGCTCGGGGCCGAAGAGTTCCTTGGCCTTATCCGAAGCAAAGAAAGGCATGACCTCGTCAATGCTCTGCACATCCTCACGCAAACGGGCAAGCAAGGTCTCAGCAGCTGCCTTTTCTCCTGCCGTCCCCACCGCCGCAAGATAAGCCTGTGCCACCTCCCGCAGCTCCGCGTAGCAACTAGGCGCATCAATCACAGCTTGTACCTTGGCCAAAAGTTCTTTCTTCGTCATACAACCGCTCCTTTCTTCCAAAAACATACCCATTGTATAAGTTCTCCATAACCTATTAAAATCCTGCCTTCCCAACTCACTGCTCTAAAAGCCATCTTAATACGCCCCCTCCTCCAAGGGGCGTCCGAAGGATGTGGGCGTGTACGGGAAATAATCTACAGCCAAGAACATCGGTGTTCCTTATTGATGCACAATGAAGGGATAAAGTAAATGGCGAAGAATTATAACAAATGTATGATTTCGTACATAAGCTATTATATACATTTGTGGTAGCGTCATAACACGACTAAATAAGGAATAGTTTCTTTCGTAAGAGTAATCCTCACAGGATGATATATGTCTTATGAAACACTGCCCCATCAATGTTTCCAACATCTCTACGTCAGCCACTCATCCTCATAACGGTTATCGATTTTGAAAAGCTGATGCATGCAGATTCATATAAGCAAAGAGTCAGTCACCCGCCAGCGGCCCATTGCCGAATATTACGCCGCCATGGATAAGCACCGGAGTGCTGCTGCTGGCGATAGTGGTGGGGAGCTTGGCGGATAGTTTGCAGGGGGTATCTAAGATATAGGCAGTGACGAGTACGGCATCATCTTTTATTTTTCGGTATTCTTTGCTGTCCAGTTCGGCAGTGTAGACTTCAAAGCTGTGCGGGGCAATGGTGGTGGTCCAGAGTGCCTGGGTGAAGGCCATGCCGTCTGACCATTGCCATATTTTTTCGCCATTCTTGTCTGTGATTAGGAAGTCGTAAATTTGTCCGTTGCGGTGGTTTACGATGTAAGGGTTATCGCCGTTGTTGCTGATTTTCAGTTCCATAAGCAGGCTGCCATGGCGCTCCTGCAGTGTCAGTTCTTCCGTAAGCTGTTCAAAGTGCAGGGCGGCATAGGTTTGGCTGGGGGCTTTTGTCCTGGAACCTGAAGCCGGAAAGGTTATGCCGATTCCTGTGCCAAAGCTGGCATGGGTCACGGTGGGAGCGAACAGGCAGATAGCGAATATCGTGGGAATAAGTAATTTACGCATAAGAAAAGCCTCCTGTCTGAATTTGCTCATTGGTAATGCCAAAGGGAATTTTCCAGGCCTCTGCCAGTTTTTCTATCTTCCAGCGGGCATTGGCAGGGCTGGTGGAGGGCAGCTGATGAAAGTGGATATCGGGACGGCTCAGCAAGGGCTTATTGTATTTTTTGAAGCATTGATAAGATTTGCCGCCATTGAAGCAGATGATATGGATATGGGGGTAAGCATCAAGCAGGGCGGTGAAGTCATTGCCCTGCTCGTTTTTTATGTCCGCGTCCAAGCTGCCTTTTCGCTCGCAGACAGCAATGGAATCCCACAGAGCAATATTGTGACGGAGGAGCATGGCTAGGCGTTCCTGATATTCAGCAGGTGGAGGTGATTGTTCCAAAATGCCAGCCATCAGCGACCAAAAGCGATTCTGGGGATGGGCATAATACTGCCGGGCTCCAAGAGAGGCCACGCTGGGCATGGATCCCAGAATGAGATGGGTGCAGTTTTCGTCAATGCTGGGACGGAAGCCAATACAACGAAAATCGGATACAGACAAGGGAACACCTCCTGACAATTTCATTTCAATAGCTACGAAGCATACGCCCCCTATCTCAGCTCGCTCTCTATCTCCTCGATAGTGGGCAAAGTCCCCTTGTATTCCTCGGGCAGCAATTTGGACAGCTCATACTCGGAAATCCCTATGGGCAGGCTCACCCCTGCGGTAGCGTATTTTGCCAGCACCTCATCCTTGGTCTTGCAGATAAGCAAGCCAATGGTCTGTCCATCGCCCTCTCCCCGCAAGATGCCGTCCACGGCGGCCACATAGGTGCTGACCTGGCCAATATCCCTTGGCTCGAACTCCGACACCTTCACCTCAATAACCACATAGGAGCGCAGCTTGATATGATAGAAAAGCAGGTCAATAAACTGCTCCGTCTTGCCAACGGTCAGGCGGTATTCCCTTCCCACAAAGGCAAAGCCCTTGCCCAGCTCCAGCAGGAATTTAGTGATGTTGTCCATCAGCGCATCCTTCAGTTCCTTCTCATGATAGTTTGCCGTCAGCGTCAGGAAGTCGAAGTTATACGGGTCCTTGGTTATCTCCTGGGCCAGCTCGCTCTGCTCCGGGGGAAGGGTGGACGCAAAGTTTGTGACGGCTTTGCCCTGCCGCTCATATAGGTCAGTGTCGAGGAAATTCAGAAGCACCGCCCGTGACCAGCCATTTTCGATAGTCTGCTTGATATAGAAAACGGCTCTGTCTGTATTATGGGCACATTTATCTATAATGACCTTGTGATGTCCCCATGGAATGGACAATAACATTTCTTTGTCCAATTGTCCCCCAACTTGGGGGACAATTTCGTTGCCATCTAAAAGTCCCTCAACTTGGGGGACTTTTATTAAATCTGCATACAGCTTATAAAACTTGATGATGTAGAAAATATTGGTGCGGGAAAAGCCCTTCACATCTGGCAGTGTTGCTTGCAAATCCTGTGCTAATGCACTCACAAACCCGCTTCCCCACCGGCTCTCCGCCTTCATCTCCACTATGTCCCTGCCCAGTTCCCAGTAAAAGGCCAGCATTTCCCGGTTGACCTTCACCGCGGCCTTGATCTGGCTCTGCCGAAATTTCTTGCTCAGAGACTGAACCCACTGCTTGTAAGCCAAGTCTTTAGTCAATAATCCACTCATTTGCCTGCCGCCTCTCAATAGTTTTTTCTTCTTCCTCAAATATACTTCAATACTAAATCCCTGGCAACAGAAAAAGCTTTCTAACGCCTCCACTAACAACACGCCCCCTGCGAAGATACCATCCTCACAGGGGGCGCTTTCGTTTCTTGTTTTTTCAATCAGGCGGCTTTAACGGCCTTATTGTCGGCGGGCAGCTTGTCGTAGGCATCTATGGCCTGCTGGAAGCGCTGCTGCACGTCTTTGAAGAGGTACAGGCCGTCAGCGTTGGCTTTCAGGCCCTTGAGCTTCAGCTGGAACACCTCAGGGGGCGTGTCCAGGGTCAAGGCAGTGCGGTCGCGGAGCTGGTCGGTGGTCTGGTACACCAGGCTGAAGGCGGCGTATTCTTTGCCGTCCTTGCCGGCAAATTTCTCAATGACCAGCTTGGAGCCGATGGGGGTCTTCTTCTCGATGCTGTTTGGCAGCTCGTATTCCTCCACCTCCAAGGCAGCCAGCACGCTGGCGATATTGGAGTCATGGCCGCAGAGGAAGGTGAACTTGCGGCCCTCGGTCTTCAGCTCCTTGTTCATTTCCTCAAGGAGTGGATGAGCCACATTGACGGCTACGCTGGGGGCAGTGAAGAGCACATCGCCGTAGACGTCCTTGACCTTGGCTATCTGCTCCCATTCCTGCTGGGTGAGCTTGTGGCCGAAGCCTGCCTTGGTCTTGTCCTGCTCCTCGTAATACTGGAGAATGAAGGCATCGCTGGCAGAGTTGGCCAGTTTCAAGGAGCCCTTCATGGCAGGTTCCTTGTTCTCCTCCAGCAGGATCTGCAGGTCGTCATTACTGAACTTGGTGAAGCCATCCTTCTTGGCCATGGGGGAATCCTTCAGGTCCAGGGTCTTTTCCAGCACCCGGTATTCCTTTTCCATCTTATCGTTGATGCCCTGCAGCCCCTTCTGCCCGCCCATGGCGCTTATTTCCTCCATGGCCTGGGCGCGGAAAGCATCGCTGACGAAGGTCAGCTGGGGATTGAACACCGGGTCCATCTTGCTGGGGGCGTACTTGTGCTCGATGGTGACATTGGCCACTGGCAGCATGCCGCTGGAGAAGTACTGGGCAGTGGCAATGGTGCGCTGCATGGAGTTGGCATAGAAGCGCATCTCCCCCTCTTTAGGCAGATAGTTCTCCGTCATCAGGCCGTCACGTACCAGCCACTGACGGAAATACTGTCCCATCATGGTCTCCAGCTGGCCGCCTCTCAGGGAAAGCTCGCTGGGGCCGGAGGTCCACTTGAACCACTCATGGGGCGTGAGGTTGCCAAGGGCAGAGCCATTGCCGGAGAGGGGGGAACGGATATTGTGGCGGCTCAGCACCACCATTTCTTCCAGATTGTACTTATCCTGAAAATCCGCAGGCCGCTCCGCCTGCACAGCACCAGAAAGAGTCACCAGGGAAAGGCAGACAGCCGCTGCCACTTTCTTGAAATTCATGACCAAGCCTCCTAAGAAGTTCTCTCGTGTTTTCTCTACGGTGCTAATTATAGGACCGATATCAGGAAGAAACAATCCAAAATACCGTAAAAATGTCCATAAAAATGAAGTTATGTCCAATGAAAAACTTCTCCGCTTTTGCAGAGAATTTCTCGATATTCACACCAGCACCGGCTCATTTTCCTTTTCCGGCCAGACATAGAGGGTGAGGTAGAGCACCCAGAGCAAGATCTGCAGCAACACATTGGGCAGCATCAGGCAGGCTTCCTCTGGCTCTGCTGGCTCATAATATAGGCTGGAACGGTTGATTCCCAAGAGCTTGCATGGCGGCAGATGGACAGGCCGTTATCCTTTCGGATCATAGTCTGGCAGATGAGGAATGACCTCTCCAGCCTGGCGGAAGCAGTCCTGAAGAAAATCCCGCTCCAATGTCAGCTGGCCAATCATCTTAAGCATCTGGTCGTTCTTCTTCTTCAGGTCATCCTCCTTCCTCTGAGCGCTCTTACGCTCAGTCTCTGCACCAAAAGCAAGGTGGGCATTTTTCAGGAAGTCCTGCTTCCATTTCCTTACCATGTTTGGGTTGAGATTGTGCTCAGCACATATCTCGTTAAATTCTTTGTCGCCTTGCAGTATCGACAGGACGACCTTGGTCTTGAATTCGGCTGTGTACTTTTTTCTTGGCATGAATATGACCTCCATTTTGTTCGGTTATTATATCATGCACTCTTAAAATTTCAAGCACTGGTCCGAATTCATGGTTCCATTATACTATGGGCAGGCGCCCCCTACGATGGCCATCCCCCCTCTCCCCGTAGGATGCCGATGCTGACTTGGTCGATGCCTCTGGTCTCGAACTCCGTAACCTTCACCTTGATGATTACACAGGAGCGCAACTCTGTGCTCCCCCCACTGCCCCTCTCTACGCCAGCCACTCCAACGGCGTAGCTGCCACTATCTTCTTTTTGTCCCTCTCGTGCAAGTACACAGGATTCAGCTTCTTCTTGGCATATTGGAAAGGCGATACACCTGCCGGGTGTTCTGATACTTCCCAGATGAATGCAAGCCATAAATCTCCTCCACACTGTATGGCAGGTTGTAGAGATTCTCCCTGGTTATCAGCACGAAATAATTGTCCGAAGCCTTCACCGCACTGGCAAACGCCTCTGTCCCCACAAAGGCGTTCCCCTCATCAATAAATACGATAGACTGGCTGTAGGTGCCAAGGATTGCCTGCCAGTTCCTTCCCTCCAGCACAGCACAGGGCACATCGCAGATGACATCAGTTTCAACAGCGCCCTCCCAATGACTTCCACCAATTGTGCTGTCCACGCAAAATAGACAATAACAGTTCTTTGTCCAAATGTCCCCCAATTGGGAGGACATTTACATGCCACCTCCCTATCTAATTGAGTTGCAGCCTATATAGCACTATGACCTCAAATTTCTTGTTTTTTGAGGTCATGATTCTATTTTGCCAGCAAAACTCACCGTTTTTCTCTTACGATTTGGACACTTCCTGCTGTCCTGTCTAAGCAAATCCCTCTGCCCTATGCTATCATGTGAGGCATAGAAACGCGACAGAACGAAAGGAGCTTGCTTTATGAGCAGTGTGCAGACCAAAATCCGTATCCATGTGTTCCATACCGGCCGGGTGTGCGTATCTCCCGGTCTGCCCTTCAAGGATAAAGAGAAAAATCCCCATCCGGTGCAGCTCACTCTGCTATCCGCCTACGGGCGCAGGCAGCGCATCTGGCTGCCGGTTTCGGCTTATCTCATTGAGCATCCCCAGGGGCGCCTGCTGGTGGATACGGGCTGGCATCGGGAAATCAGCCCCCAGGGGGAATACAGCCGCTTCGCCCAGATACGCCATCTGGGGCTGGCGCATTTCCTGCTGAACCAAGGGGTGCTGCCCAAGGGGGAATCTCTGGTAGAGCAGCTGGCGCGCCTCAATATCCGGCCAAAGGACATCGACTATGTACTGCTCACCCATCTGCACTCCGACCACGCCAGCGGCCTGAAGCAGGTGAAAGGAGCCAAGCATATCCTCGTGAGCGAGGAGGAATGGCAGGATGCAAAAGCACATGCGGAGCGTTATGTCACCAGCATGTGGAAAGGCGTCCCCATCGAAACCTTTACCTTCAAGGAAACGGGACAGGGGCCTGCGGGCCGCAGCTTCGACCTGTTCGGCGACGGCAGCGTGGAAATGATTCAGCTCCCCGGCCATACCAGCGGCCTGGCCGCAGTGAAAATCTCACATGGCGGCAAATTCGTGCTGCTGTTTGCCGATGGAGGCTATGCAGAAAAATCCTGGCAGGAAATGATCCCGCCGGGGACCGCCCTCGATGAAAAAAAGGCTTATCAATCCCTGCAATGGATCCGGGAGATGAGCCAAAAAAAGGAATGTCTGGAGTCCCTGGCGAACCATGACATGAATGTGATTCCTCACGAAATTGTCTTATAAGGGACGGCAAAGGCGGCGATATCATGGAAAGCCCTTATCAGTATGTACGCGAACTCCCCCTGCGGGAAATAACCGACCTCCAACGGACGCTTATGGAAGCCTATCTGGAGCTTTCCTACACCAAACCGCGGGGCAGCATAAGGGTAAAGGAGCTTTGCAACGCCGCCTATGTGGCACGCAGCAGCTTCTATGTGCATTACGAAAGCCTGGAGGAACTGCGGGAGCATATCGAAAACCACTTCATCCAAAAGCTTCTGCAGCTGAACGAAGCTCTGGTTTATGAGGAACGAAAGCCGGAGGCTATGTCCTTTTACGGAAAAACCATCGCTTATCTAAACGAGCATAAGCGATGGTTTTACAGTTTCCTGGTGCAGGAGCCAAACTATACCTTTATCCAAAAATGGAAGGATGCCATCAAGCTGCACCTGTGGGAGCGCAGCCGCCATAAAAACCTGTCCAGCCCCCATGAAGCCCTGGTGCTGGAAATGGTCGCCGCCGAAGCCATTGCAGCTTATACCTTTTGTCTGTCACATCCCTATGAGGCAAACGAAGCAGATATCAAAAAACTGCTTGCTTATACCTTGGGCATGCTGGAATGATTTGGGTAAAAAGCGGTTTGATTACCCCACCAGCCAGTCCGTGAGGCTCCGTGACTTCGAATCGAAGGAAACGCCGATTTTGAGCAGTTGCCTTTCGTCTGCCCCGTAGGGAGCGGCATAGCCCTTTGCCTCAATCTGCGCCAGGGCCTCCTGGGCTGATTTATCCACTTTGAATTCAAAGATGTAGACAAATCTGTCCGTCTCCAGCACGCAGTCAGCCCGCCCCCGGCTGCTGCGCACTTCGCAATGGGTGTGCTGCCCCAGCAGGGTGAAAACGATATATAGCACCGACTGGAAGTAATGCTCGAAAGGGGCATCATCCGTAGTGTAGGGAATGCTGTCAAAAAGGGCGGTGAGGATTTCCCGCACTCTGTCAGTGTCCCCCGCTTCCAAGCTGTCATCCAAGGTAAAAATATCCGTCCCCCGCCCCGGAACAGAGGCAGGCGTATAGACAGGCAGCAGGCTTTCCAGAAAACCGTATTTGACTTCTTCATTGGGAAAGCCTAAAGTATAGCGCCTTTTGCGGGCATCGTAGCCAAAGAGCGTAAGGTAGCCGGTCTGATAGAGCAGCGGCACAATGTCCGGATTCTCTGCCCGATAATCGCTGAGGGCAGCTGAAGTGGCATGAAGCATGCCGCCTTCGAACTGCCGCACATCGAAATGCATGCTTTTCATCCTGCGTACCAGGAAAGTCGGAGTGCCTGTGGCAAACCAGTAGGCCCCCATTTCCTCTCCAAAAAAAGCTTTTAACAGGCTGAAAGGATTGTATACTCCATCAGCCTCAGGATGGAAATGGTAGCCATCGTACATCTTCCGAAGCTCTGCAGTACATTCCTCATAGCTAAGGCTCATTCCCCCGGCCAGCTTCTCTATCTCCGGTGCGAAAACTGCTGTCATCTCCGTCTCCGTAATGCCGCAAATTCCTGCAAAATCCTTACTGAACGAAATGTCATTCAGCTGGTTCAAGTCGCTGAAGATGCTGACCTTGCTGAACTTCGTGACGCCGGTGATGAAGACAAATTGCAGATATTCGTCATAGCTTTTCAGCGTGCCGAAGAAGCCCTTGAATACCGCTTTGTTATGCTCCTCCAACTTGTCATTTTCTAATACTTCAAGCAGGGGCTTGTCGTATTCATCTATGAGCACTACGCAGCCTTTGCCCGTCTTTTCCTTCGCTGCAGCCATTAGATTTCTGAAGCGTTCAGACAACGGCAAACTGCCATCTCCCCCATAGATTTTCTCCCATCTGCGCAAGTGTTCTGCCAGTATATCTTCCAGCGCTGTATCCATCTGATAGTTCTGCCCGTTGAAGTCAAAATAGAACACGGGATAAGGCGCAAAGGCTCCTTCTTCATTCTTTTCCAGCTCTGCTATATCCAGCCCCTCAAAAAGTTCCTGCTTCCCTTCCCAATAGGCTTTCAAGGTAGACAGGAACAAACTCTTGCCAAAGCGCCGGGGACGGCTGAGGAAATACTGCCGCCCGCTATGCGCCAGCCGGTAGACATAGCGTGTCTTATCAACATACAGGAAATTCTCCTGCCGCATGATTTCAAAGCTCTGCACCCCGATGGGCAGCCGCCGGAATTCTTCTGCCATGCTTCTCGCTCCTTCCTGCTCCAATGGGATTCTCTAAAATTGCAATGACTTATGACCATGAACATCACCATCCCATAGCCTTCACACAAAGCTTATTTGCAACCGTTTTCCCAAACCCTGGGCAATCTTGCTCAGAGTAGCAATAGATGGAAGGGCCTGTCCTTTCTCAATTCTGCTGATATTGGACTGACGCAGGCCGGTTCGCTCCGCCAGTTCCATCTGCGTCATATTTTGATCTTTGCGGGCCTTCAGTATCATCATCATCAGCTGATACTCCATTTCATGGTTATCCCATTCCTGTTTGAATTCAGGATTCTTCATCTGCTCATTCAAGTATTTATCCAAATCATCCATTTTTTTCGCCTTCTTTTTTCGATTTTTGCCGCTTCAGATGTTCCTCCCGAATATCCTTTGCCTTTTGAATCTCTTTCTTTGGTGTCTTCTGGGTCTTTTTTATGAATCCATGGGTTAAGACAGCCTTATCGTCCACCGCAAAGGAGCTGCTGCACACAATGCAGCAGCTCCTTTGCGGTAACTCTATTCCCTTACTGCCTGATCCTCGAAGGGATAGTCTGCTTTCAATTCGCCCCCTGCAATTTCCCTTTGGTATCCTGCTCCGCGCTCCTGATATCATCCTTCATGTCCTTGGCCAGATTCAGGTCATGGAACTTTTTGTCATCATGCAGGATCAGGGTGAACTTGTCCGTCTGGTCAAGATATGCCGTGGCGTTTTTCAGGGAAAGCTCCAGGATATGCCCGCCCTTCTTTTTGTCATCCGAAATGAAGTGGAAATGCCAGCCGACGGAGTTGAGTTCTCCCATATAGCTGGGGCAGTACAGGCCCACCAGGGTGCCCTTGATGTTTTTCTCGGTGAATTCCGTCTGCTTGCCTTTCAGCGCCTCTACCAGGGTGGGATAAGGCTCCTGGCTGCCGTATTCGCTGCGGAACAGGATGGAGGAGAATTCGGCGGGCAGTTTTACCATGTAAAAGCTGTTGGCGCCGTGCTGCCGAACAGCCTCGTTCAAGGCTTTCTCCAAAGCCGCCTTATCCTTGACATTTTCCAGCCTGACGGCAATATCCTTGTCAAAAAAAGTCACATTGGAAAAGGGTATCCTCGTCTCATCGGGGCACACGATCACGCGCCCATCCCCCAAGGCCTGATAAATAGTGCCATCCAGCACGATCATCTCGCCGTTAAGCCCCTCGAAAGTTCCGATGCCCGTATCGCCGAAAGTGCGAAGCTGACCGGCCGTCACCGTGCCGCCGAAATACCCCTGCGCCAGAGACTGCAAGAGCGCCACCTGGGCAATGCTCTCCCGGTCTGCCGGGGCAGCATAAGCAGACGAGGCGCCCATCTCTGCGCCGATTGCCACCGTACCAGCCAAAGCAGCTGCCATGAGTTTCTTTTTGAGGTCAAATTTCATCTCTATCATCCTCCTTGTATAGCAAGCTTCAAAAACGGCCAAAAACTGTACCGTGTCTATACATTCGCCTCTGATAAGGAGAAATCCTGTCTGCCGCCCCATTTTTCCCTGACTGCGCTCAGTTTGTTCATAGCATCGGAAAATACAAAGAGCGCAAAGGAAAAAGACGATTGGCAGACCGCCTGATTCCTTGCGCTCAAAATGGTCGTATTTCGCTCTCAAAGGAGCTGCTATAGCTCCTATATGGAAAGGGTCAGTGTATAATGGCCAGCATGGCAGCCCCCGTGAAGACATTTCCTCACAGGGGGCGCTCTGATTCTTTCACTCAGTCAGTCGCCTCGGCGGCAACCCATAGCTATTCCTTGTGTCCTGGCTCAATCTTTCCGCAGCATGCCGATTTCGATGGATTTTTCACCATCTATGCAGTAGTAATAGCGATCCCCCCCACCTTGCGGTGAGAGCTGCTTGCCTTTGTTGCTGCTACTTCTCCAGAGCCTCTTTCAAGGTTCTCCAGGCCAGCATGGCGCACTTCACTCTGGCTGGCATATGGGAGATATTCTTGAGGGCGATGGCCTCTTCCAAATCTGCCAGTTCTTCCTCTGAGGTAATTTCCCTTTTGATCATGGCCATGAACTTATCCGTGAGGCCCCTGGCCTCCTCCACGGTCTTGCCACGCATCAGGTCAATCATGATATCCGTGGAGGCCTGGGAGATGGCGCAGCCGGCGCCGGTGAAGGCAGCGTCTTTCACTATGCCATCCTCCACATTGATTTCCAGGGTAATCTCATCCCCGCAGGAAGGGTTGTGACCCTTCAGGGCACAGGTGGCGCAGGCCAGATGCCGCTTGTTTTCCTGGCAGCGGCTGTGCTCGGTGATGACTTCCGTATAAACATCTTCTAACTCACTCAAGGTGCATGATCCTCCTTACTTTGCCCAAGGCCTCAAGCCAGCGGTCGATATCTGCTCTGGTATTGTAAAGGTAGAAGCTGGCCCGGCAGGTAGCGTTCTGCCCCAGGTACTTCATCAGGGGCTGGGCGCAGTGGTGGCCGGCCCGCACAGCTACCCCCTGGCTATCAAGGATAGTAGCCACATCATGGGGATGCACATCCTTCACATTGAAGGTGATGATGCCCGTCTTGTTATCCCTTTTGCTGTCGCAGCCGTATAGCTCGATGAAGGGCATTTCCCTGAGGCGGGGCAGGGCATAGTCCAGCAAATCTTTCTCGATGGCCTCGATGCGGTCGAAGCCAATCCTTTCCAGATAGTCGATGGCGGCAGCCAGGCCGGCGGCGCCCCCTACATTCTGGGTGCCGGCCTCGAAGCGGGCGGGGACATCGGCGTAGCTGGTCTCCTGCTCCTCCACATACTCTATCATGTCCCCTCCAAAGAGGAAGGGCTGCATATGGTCGAGGATTTCATGCCTGCCATAGAGCACCCCTATGCCCATGGGAGAGAGCATCTTGTGCCCGGAGAAGGCGAAGAAGTCCGCCCCCAAGGCCTGCACATCCACCTGCATGTGGGCCACGCTCTGGGAGCCGTCCACCACGGCCACCGCCCCCACGCTGTGGGCTTTTTTCACTATATCCTGCACATCGTTCTTCAGCCCCAGCACATTGGAAACCTGGGTCACGGCCACTATCTTGGTGCGTTCTGTTATCTTAGTTGCAATATCCTCCTGAGAGAGATTGCCATCCTCCTCCAGATAGATGTACTTGAGGGTAGCCCCCTTGGTTCTGGCCACGAACTGCCAGGGCACCAAATTGCTGTGGTGCTCGGAGATGGTGAGGACGATCTCATCCCCCTGCTCCACCTGGGCGAGGCCATAGGAGTAAGCCACCAGGTTCAGGGCCTCGGTGGCGTTCTTGGTGAAGATGATTTCCTCGGGCCTCCTGGCCTTGATGAAGCCGGCTACCTTCGCCCTGGCGTTTTCATAGATATCCGTGGCCTTGACGGAGAGGGCATAGGCTCCCCGGTGGGGGTTGGCATTGCAGCCGCCGTAATAGCCGCAGATGGCCTGTATCACAGACTCCGGCTTCTGGGTAGTGGCGCCGTTGTCCAGATAGGCTATATCGTTCACCTTATTATTCAAGAGGGGAAAGTCCCTCAGAAAATCCCGTTCACCCATTTGAAAGCCTCCCCTCTAACTCACTTGCGACTTCCTCATGCATTTCCTCAGAAAAGCGGTCAAGCACAGGCTGCAGGATGGCAGTCACCATCAGCCGCCTGGCTTCCTCCGGGCTGAGGCCCCTGCTCTGCAGGTAGAATAATTTCTCCTCATCCATCTGCCCCACGCTCACTGCATGGTGTCCGTCCACCTCATCTTCGTGGGAGAGCATCAAGGGTACGCTGCGGTTCCGCACATCGTCGGAAAGGCAGAGCACTTCCTCATTCTCCCGGCCCACAGAGCCTTTGGTGCCCTGCCGGAAGTCCAGGGTGCCCCGGAAGATTTTCTCCGCCCCCGTGAGCAGCGCCCCTCGCACCTGCATATTGGCCTCGGTGCGGCGGCCCTGCTGACGGATAATGTAGTTCAGGTCGATTTTATTGCGGTTATCTCCCAGATAAAGGGCCCAGACATCTGCCCTGGACTCCCTGCCCAGCAGTTCCACTTCCACGGCTGCAGCCGCTTCCGCTCCCCCCACATAGGCGCCGGTGTAGGAGAACTTGGCCCCGTCACTGACAGTTACCTTCAGCTTGATGGCCGAGGACTGCCCTGCTGTCAGGAGCACTGCCTGCTCCAGGGCAAAATCCGCCCCTGGCTCCAGCCTTATGTGCAGTTCGGAAGCGCCAGCCATCTCCTGCCGGCTGAGGGTGCGCTGCTGCCCTGCCGCCACGACAATTTCCTGACGCTTTGCTTCTTTTATGTTTATGCCCGCCGGCACCTTTGCCTCATTGACCCCCAGCCAGCGCCAGGTGGGCAGGGGGATGGCGGAAAAGATTTCTTCTGATATGGCTGTCATTTTCCTCACCCCATGGTCCCTTCTAATTCCAGATTGACTAAGTTGTTCATTTCCACTGCGTATTCAAGGGGCAGTTCCTTGGCGATCGGCTCCACGAAGCCGCGCACGATCATGGCCCGGGCTTCATTCTCGTCAATGCCCCGGCTCATGAGGTAGAAAATGGCCTCGTCGCTGATGCGGCCTATCTTGGCCTCGTGGCCGATATTGGCCTCCGCCCCCTGGATGTCCATGACGGGCAGGGTGTCGCTGCGGGACTCATCGTCCAGCATCAGGGACTCACAGTTCACCGAGCACTTGGCATAAGGTGCATTCCTCGTCACCTTCACCGCGCTGCGGTAGGTGGCTGCGCCCCCGGCCTTGGAAATGGTGCGGGTGTTGATATTGGCCGAGGTATGAGGGGCCGCGTGGATGACGCTGGCCCCTGTGTCCAGATTCTGCCCCTTGGAGGCAAAGGTCACCCCGGTGAACTCGCAGCGGGCGTTTTCCCCGTGAAGCACGCTGCAGGGGTACAGGCAGGAAATATGGGAGCCGAAGGAACCGCTGACCCACTCGATAAGGCCGTCTTTTTCCACCAGGGCTCGCTTGGTGTTCAGGTTCATCATATTGCGGCTCCAGTTCTCGATGGTGGAATAGCGCAGCCGCGCCCCCTCTTTCACAAAGAGTTCCACGCAGCCTGCGTGGAGGTTGGTGACATTGTGCCGGGGAGCGGAGCACCCCTCGATGAAGTGCAGGGAAGCGCCTTTTTCTACAATGATCAGCGTATGCTCGAACTGGCCTGCCCCAGCTGCATTCAGGCGGAAGTAGGACTGCAAGGGGATATCCACCTGCACTCCCTCTGGCACATAGACGAAGGAGCCGCCGGACCACACCGCCCCGTGGAGGGCAGCAAACTTGTGATCCTTGGGCGGGACTAAGGTCATGAAGTATTCCTTCACCATTTTCTCATGCTCCCGCAGGGCTGTCTCCATATCCGTGTAGATGACCCCCTGCTTGGCGAGATCTGCCTGAATGGAGTGATAGACCACCTCGGAGTCATACTGAGCCCCCACGCCCCCCAGGGATTTCTGCTCGGCCTCGGGGATGCCCAGGCGGTCGAAGGTGTCCTTGATATCCTCCGGCACCTCCTGCCAGTCCCCGGCCAGTTTCGCATCGGGCTGCACATAGGTGACGATTTCATCCATGTTCAGCTCGGAAATATCCGGCCCCCAGGCTGGCAGCTGCAGGCTGTGATAGACCTGCAGGGATTTCAGACGGAAATCCAGCATCCACCGGGGGTCATGCTTGCGCCGGGAAATGTCCCTGATGATTTCCTCCGTCAGCCCGGACTTGGACTTGTAGCGGCTGCGGTCAATGTCCTTGATGTCGTAAAGGGCGCGCTCGATGTCCTCCACATAGGTCTTTTTCTTATAGGGAATGTTATCTGTCATAAGTGCAGCTGCCACCTCATCCACCGCTTCGCGGTCCCCCTTCCCCAGAGGGGAAGGCTCTGCGCTAGTTCTCTCCTTTAAGTTAGAAGCAAGTTGATTCATTTGCCTGCCTCCTCCGCATCCAGCAGATGGGCAAAGCCATGGTCATTCACCTGGGAAATAAGCTCCGGGCCGCCTTCCTCTGCCACCTGTCCTGCCATCAGCACATGCACCCTGTCTACCTTCAGCTTCTCCAGGATGCGGGCATTGTGGGTGATGATCAGCACGGAGCTATCCGGGTTCTCCTGCCGGAAGCTGGCCACTCCCTCGGACACGATCTGCACCGCATCCACATCCAGGCCGGAGTCCGTTTCATCCAGCAGGGCCAGCTTCGGCGCCAGCATCAGCAGCTGCAGGATTTCTGCCCGCTTCTTCTCTCCCCCGGAAAAGCCCACATTGAGGTAGCGCCGGGCGTACTCAGGAGACATTTTCAGCTTTTCCATGGCAGCGCCCAAGGCCTTGCGGAAGGGCAGGAGCTTGACCTTCTCCCCCGTCACCGCCTGCTTGGCAGCGCGTATCATATTCTCCAGGGTGATGCCCGGGATTTCCTCCGGGGACTGGAAGGACAGGAACAGCCCTGCCCTGGCCCGCTCAAAAGCGCTCTTATCCAGCAGGCTCTCGCCTTCAAATTCCATAGAACCTGCTGTCACCTGATACTTGGGATGGCCCAGCAGCACATTCATCAAAGTGGACTTGCCGGAGCCATTGGGCCCCAGCAGCACATGCACTTCCCCTTTGCCCAGGGTCAGGTCAATGCCCTTCAGTATCTCCTTGTCCTCCACCCCTGCGTGGAGTCCTTTTATTTCCAGCAGCTTCTCCATAAAACTCTCCTTCTATCTATGGTAGTCATTGTTAATATTTATGCAATATCCTAGCAACTCACTAGGAATTAACTCTGACTCAATTTTAGAGGGGGCAGGATAGAATGTCAAGGAAAATATTACAAAGTTACTAGGAATTTACTTCGGTTTGTCACCCCAGCAATATTTTGATACAATGGGTTCTGTTGCGAAATTGCCTCTAAAATTAACAGAAACAGGTGTTTTCATGGACAATCCATACATAGCCGAAGCCCAGTCCCTGCTGAGGAAATATTACGGCTACCCCGACTTTCGCCCGGCTCAGAAGCCTGTGGTGGAAAGCCTGCTGTCAGGAGCAGATACCCTCGCCATCATGCCTACAGGCGCAGGCAAGAGCATTTGCTTCCAAGTGCCGGCTATGGTCTTTCCCGGCGTGACTTTGGTCATCTCCCCTCTCATTTCCCTGATGAAGGATCAGGTGGATGCCCTCACGGAGCAGGGAGTGCCCGCCACCTTCATCAACAGCCAGCTTTCTGCCAAGGAATCCTCCGAGCGCCTGCAGGCCATCGCCGCCGGACGCTGCAAGCTGGTGTATGTGGCTCCGGAGCGGCTGGACACAGATTACTTCCAATACATCATCGAGCAGCAGGAAATCTCCATGGTGGCGGTGGACGAGGCCCACTGCCTTTCCCAATGGGGCCACGACTTCCGCCCCAGCTACCGGCAGATTGCCCCCTTCATCGCAGGGCTGCCCCGCCGCCCCCTGGTCAGCGCCTTCACTGCCACGGCTACGCCGGAAGTCAAGGAGGATATCGTAAGTCTCCTGCACCTGCGTCAACCCCATATCCATGTCACCGGCTTCGACCGCCCCAACCTCTACTTCGAGGTGCGCCGGGGGGAGGACAAGAAGAAATTCATCGAAAGCTACCTCAAGCGGCACCCGGACGAGGCCGGGGTCATCTACGCCGCCACCCGCAAGGAAGTGGACAAGCTCTACGAGCATCTGAAGAAAAAGAAATTTGCCGTAGGCCGCTATCATGCGGGACTTTCGGACAAGGAGCGAACCGCCGCCCAGGATGACTTCCTTTACGACAATGTGCAGGTCATCGTGGCCACCAACGCCTTCGGCATGGGCATAGACAAGTCCAATGTGCGCTTCGTCATCCACTACAACATGCCCAAGAATATAGAAGCCTACTATCAGGAAGCAGGCCGGGCAGGCCGGGACGGGGAGCCGGGGGAGTGCATCCTCCTCTACTCCCCCCAGGATGTCATGACCCAGAAGTACCTCATCGATGTGTCCACGGAAAACGAGGAACGGAAAAGCCACAACCTGGGCTGCCTGCAAAAGATGGTGGACTACTGCCACACCCCGGAGTGCCTGCGGCACTTCATCATCAGCTACTTCGGTGACAGGAGCAGCGAGCCCATCTGCGACAACTGCGGCAATTGCAAGGCAGGGCTGGAGAAAGTGGATGTCACCACCGATGCCCAGAAGGTCTTCTCCTGCGTCTACCGCATGCGGGAGCGCTTCGGTCTCAACCTGGTGGCCCAAGTGCTGAAAGGTTCCAAGGACAAGAAGGTGCATGAAATGCGCTTTGACGAACTCTCCACCTTCGGCCTCATGAAGGAGAGGACGCTGGCAGATATCAAGCTGCTCATCCAGCGCTTCGTAGCCACAGACTACCTGGCCCTCACGGAAAGCAAGTTCCCCGTGCTGACCCTGAAGCCCGCCGCCTATCCCGTGCTCAAGGGACAGGAAAAAGTCTGGCAGGCCGTGCCCAAGCCGGAAACAGAGAAAGCCCCGGCAGACTCCGGCCTTTTCGACAAGCTCAGGAAGCTCCGCAAGGAAATCGCCACCCGGGAGCATGTGCCCCCCTATGTGGTTTTCTCCGACGCCACCCTCAGGGACATGTGCGCAGTGCAGCCCAAGACCCTGGAGGAAATGCTGGAAGTCAAGGGCATCGGCGAGATGAAGCTGGCAAGATACGGGGAAGAATTTTTGGCCTGCCTCATTGAAAACTAAAAACCATGCTGCTGGCATACGCATCTTGTCAGTCAGCATGATTTATGTTAGAATTAAGTCAACGAGGGAAATCGAGATGGAACATATTTTCATCGCTATTATAGCTTGTTGTTTAGTGTGGTAGCTGGCAGCAAGCTATTTTAGTATGAAGAAGCCCCCTCTCGCCATAGGCTCAAGGGGGCTCGGCCAGGTGGTATGCTGCACAAACAGCACAGTCAATGTACCACATTCAGTGAAACTACACCAGAAATAAGCAGCCACCTTTTCAAAGGTGGCTTTTGCTATAGCGAAAGAAGGCGCACTGCTCATGATTGCAGCACTGAAAGGCCTTGCCAGCGGCGTGGCACGGGGCAAGCTTTATTTTGAGGAATATACTCCCTCCTGGGCCGAGGCGGGGCGGCGGGCAGTCCTTGCGCTCCAGCGGGCCATCCCCCAGGCGGCGGAAATCCTTCACACGGGCAGCACCTCGGTGCCGGGCATGTATGCCAAGCCGCTGATAGATATTCTGGTGGGACTGGAAGAAGGGGCAGAGCTATCCCCTTCCCTGCCGGAGCTCTCAAGGCTCGGCTTGCAGGATTTCGGAGAAATCATTCCCGGGGACCGAGTGTTTTGCCTGAATGACCCGGATTCCGGCAAGCGCGTGCTGCATGTCCATATAGTGCCCTGGCGAACGGAAAGCTGGTATCGGTATGTGGACCTTGCCGACTTCCTGAAGGCGGATGAACGGGCCAGGCAGGCTTATATCTATCTGAAAAAAGCCCTGCTGCTGCGGTATGAGGACAGGCCCATGCTGTACAATCCCGCCAAGAGCCAATTCCTGGCTGACCTTTGGGCAGATGCCAAAGCGTGGCGGGCCAGGCAGGAAACGGGAGGAGCGCCTTGAGCCGGATATGGCGGCAGTTGTGGCGCTATTCCGGCCGCCATCGTTATATCATGCTGGCGCTGCCTGCCGTGCTGCTGCTCCATGTGACACTGGATGTCTATATCCCCTATCTGATAGGGGATATGATGGACTCCGGCGTTTACGCCGATGATGCCGCCGTCGTCATGGGGCAGGGCCTTCGCCTGGCGCTGGTGGGCGCTGCCATGATGCTGACGGGCCTTGCCCTCAGCCGCCTGATTGCCGTCTGGTCCGGGGGCGTGACAGAAAACCTGCGCAATGCGCTCTTTGCCCGCGTACATCAGCTGGCACTGGCTGATACAGACACCTGCGGCACAGCGTCTATCCTGACCCGGCTCTCGACAGACATGAACTATATCCGCAAGGGGCTGGGCATGTGCCATTCCCTGCTGCGCAGCCCCCTGATGGTCACCATCACCGTGCTGGTGACCTTGACTGCCTATCCCCAGGCAGCCTGGATTTTCCTGCTGGGAGCAGGGGGACTGGCGCTGGTGGGGGCTTTGGTGGTTCGCTTCACCCTGCGCCACTATAGGCGCATGTTCCATTGCTATGATGACCTCAATGAGCTGCTGGAAGAAAACATCGCCGGGCAGAAGACGGTGAAGGCCTTTGCCCGTGAGACAGAAGCCGAAGCCCTGTTCCGGCAGAGAGCAGCTTCCCTGCGCCGGGAAACCATGCTGGCCCAGGGAGGGGCCATGCTCAATGAACCCATGCTGAATACGGTCATGTATGCCTGCATCCTGCTCATCGTCCTGGTCTCCGCCCGTTCCATTGTGGCAGGGGATATGCAGGCGGGGGATTTCTTCTGCCTCATCGTCTACGCCACCCAGATCCTATATCAGATTGCCATGCTGACCCTCATCATGGTGCCCATCCTCAACGCAGGGGTGGCCATGGACCGGGTTTTGGGCATCATAAACCTCCCCTCCTCCATGAAAGATGGAGAGGAGGAGGCAGGAGCAACGGAAGATGCTTCCCTCTCCCTGCGGAATGCAAGCCTTTCTTACCATGCAGCAGGGCACAGCGCACCTCCCGAAGGCGGGAAAGGGAGCTTTGCCCTGCAGGGCATCAATCTGGACATTCGCCCAGGGGAGTTCGTGGGCATCATCGGCGCTTCCGGCGCGGGCAAGACTTCTCTGGTCAGCCTGCTGCTCCGGCTGTACGATGCCACCTCCGGCCAAATCCTGCTGGGGGGCAGGGACTTGCGCTCCCTGTCCCTCGCCTCCCTGCGCCGCCTCATGGGTTTCGTCCCCCAGCGCAGCCTGCTCTTTACAGGCACCATCGCAGACAATCTCCGCTGGGGCAACGAACGCGCCACCGCTGAAGAAATCGTCAGGGCCGCCGCCCTCGCCGGAGCCAACGACTTCATCATGAAATTGCCCCAAGGCTATGAGACACAGCTCAGTCAGGGCGGCCTGACCCTTTCCGGGGGACAGCGACAGCGGCTCTGCATCGCCAGGGCCTTGGTAAAGAAACCGAAAATCCTGATTCTGGATGACAGCCTCAGCGCTTTGGACAATGCCACGGAAGCAGCTGTCATGCAGTCCCTGCGAGGGCTTGAAGGAACCACCGTCCTGCTGGTATCCCAACGCATTTCTTCCGTGCGCCAGGCAGACCGCATCCTCGTGCTGGATGAAGGACTGGCAGAGGGCCTGGGTACCCATGAGGAGCTATTGGAAAATAGCCGGATATACCGTGAAATATATGAGACACAGCGGAGGACGATGGCATGAAGAGCGAAGCAGGAAAGCAGGCGGCATTGATGCGGCTCCTTGACTATCTGCGCCCCTATCGCTGGCAGCTGTGCGTGGTTGCCCTGTGCATGATTGGCGGCACTGTCTGCGCCACCCGGGCTATCTACTACATGAAGCCCATCATCAACGATTATGTCACTCCCCTCATAGGGCAGGCCGATCCCGACTATACGGGCTTTTTTGATATGCTGGGGCTGATGGCGCTGCTTTACTTGAGTTCGGTGGCGTCCTCTGCCCTGCACAATGTCATGATGATACGCATCAGCACGGACGCCATGTACCGCATCCGCAGCGAGATGTTCCACCGGATGGCACATTTTCCCCTGGCCTATTTCGATACCCACAGCCGCGGGCAGCTCATGAGCTATTACTCGGCAGATGTGGATGCCCTCAGCGCCATGCTCTCAAGGGGACTGCCCAAGCTGGTAGAGGGCTTCACCATGATTGCTACCATCCTGGTGACGATTTTCGCCGTTGACTGGCGCATGGCTCTGGTGGTAACTAGCTGCGCCGCCGCCATCTCCCTGGTGCTGCGCCGTCTCTCCCGCAATAAAGCCAGGCTTTTCACCGCCCAGCAGCAAAGCATCCAGGATCTGAACGCCTACGGGGAGGAAATGATCTCCGGGCGGGTGGAAATCAAGGCTTTTTCCCGGGAGGCAGCGGCACAGCAGGAATTCGAAGCCCGCAGCCACCGCCTTTTCCGTCATGCCAGCATGGCCGACTTCTTTGCCAACAGCCTGTTCGACTTCACGGCAGGGCTGGACAATCTGGGCTTTGCGGCCGTGGCCCTCTGCGGCTGCCTGCTGTCTCTGGAAGGCCAGAGCGACCCGGGGACAGTAATCGTTTTCCTGCAATACTACAAGAACCTGATGACACCGCTGACCAGGATTGCCAAGCAGGTGAACAGCATCATGGAAGCCATGGCAGGAGCAGACAGGATCTTCGCTTTCCTGGATACCCCGGCAGAACCTGACAACGGCCAGGTGAAGCTGGTCTCCTGCGTCAGGGAAACCGGCGGCACCCAGCACGAAAACTCACCCTCCTATGAGTACGCCTGGCAGCTGCCCGGCGGTGAGCTGCGGCCCTGCCGCGGTGCCCTGGAATTTGACCGGGTGGATTTTGCCTACACCCCGGGGGTGCCGGTGCTGCGCGGCCTTTCCTTCCGCGTGGAGCCGGGGCAGACAGTGGCCTTCGTGGGAGCTACCGGGGCGGGCAAGACCACGGTGGTGAACCTCCTGAGCCGCTTTTACGAAATCTCTGCCGGCAGCATCACCTTTGACGGGATAGATATAAGGAGCATCCGCAAAACTGACCTGCGACGCGCCGTCAGCGTGGTCCTGCAGGATGTGCACCTCTTCACCGGCAGCGTGGCCGATAACATCAAGTACGGCGCACCGGCAGCCACGGCGGCGGAAGTGCAGTCAGCAGCCCGGGCCGCCAACGCAGATTACTTCATCGGCAACCTGAAAGACCGCTACGACACAGTTCTCGCCCACGGCGGCGCAGCCCTTTCCCAGGGAGAGCGCCAGCTGCTGGCGGTGGCGCGGGCGGAGGCAGGCCGAAAGCCGGTGCTGGTACTGGATGAAGCCACCAGCTCCATCGACTCCCTGACGGAAATGCGCATAACCAAAGGGCTGGCCACCCTTATGCAGGGCAAGACGGTGCTGGTCATCGCCCATCGCCTGTCCACCATCCGCAAGGCCGACCTGATCATCGTGCTGGAGCAGGGCCGCATGGCAGAAAAGGGCAGTCACGCCGAGCTGATGGAGAAAAAGGGGCTTTATTACAGCCTGTATACCAAGGCTGGCTGAGATTATAGCAAACGACACAATTATTGCTCATACCCAATGTCCGCCCCCATAGGGGGCGGGGGACCGCCGCAGGCGGTGGTGGGGGGAGGGCTGCTTACAATGATAAATAATCTTACAAGGAGAGGGAATCTACCCGGGACAGCAGTTCCTGCAGCTGCTTCCGGGTATTTTTTATGCGCACTTCGGTGAGTGCCCTGCCCTTATGCCAGGTATTTTCGAGAATATGAAGGAACCGGATATATGCTACTACACGGATCTTGTCCTCCAGAGCCTTCAGCCGCCCCCTGTCCTCCGTGCCGAAATAGAGTTCCAGCAGCCGTTGCCAGATATAATCCTGAGTCTCATCGTGCAGTCCCATAAAGGCCATGGCATTGCCCGGCTCGTCTTCCTTGAAGGCCTTGTAGGACACATACAGAGCCTGCAGGTCGAAAATAGGCTGGCCTGCACACATGGTTTCCATATCTATGAGCATGGGTTCCCCATGGCATAGCATCACATTCTTCATCTGGAAATCACCATGCACCACATGCAGATCCTCCGGCAGCTCCGTCAGCAGGTTCCGCAGCCTGCCGCTAATCTCCATGGGCAACGCCTCCTGCAAGGACTGGAGCCGTTCCAGCATGATGTCCCTGGCCAGAGGCAGCTCTCCCCTATCCATTTCCGTGGCATGGACCTGCTTCAGGCAGCTGACATAAAGGGCCATGATCTCTTCCAATTTTCCCCGGTCATGCTCATGTTCCCTCACCAGGTCATTGAAGGTCTGAGCCTGCAGCAGTTCAAATACCGTCCCATATTGGTCGCCTACCCGCACGATATCATAGGGAATAGCCGTGGGAATGCCCTTGATGAAGGCCTTCCTGGCCAGGGAACGCTCCCGTTCCATCAGCGGCAGGCTTTCCTTGCCATCAGAGTACAGCTTGACCACCGTATCCTCGTCAAGCTGGAAGACCTGGCCAAAAAAGCCCTTGCCAATGGGGCGGCTTCCCTCCAGGCTTATTTCCCGGAAGCCTTTTTCCACCCTGACCAGTTCGGTCAGCCCTGTCATTTCCATAATCTCATAAATATCCTTATGGGCTTCGATGATAGAAACCGGAGCATGCTTCTGTGCCTGCTCCTCCTTGATGACCTGCATGATGATGCGCAGGCCTACGGAAGAAATGTAAGTCAATTTCTTCGCATCAAAAACCAGTGCCTCGTATTCCTGCGCGCCCCGCAGCCGGTCAATCTCCCGTCCGAGGGCAGGCGCAGCCAAGGAATCAAGTCTTCCCTCAAGCGGGATGACCAGGATGGATTCCTCCATAAAAAAGCCCCCTTTCCGAACGCTGTGCAACCATTGATGAATTCTCCCCCGCTCCGAATTATTCCTGCCATCACCTGACAGCCAATATTTTTCCAGCAAGAGGAAAAACACCCCGCCATGCAGAATAAATGTGCTTGAAGTATCCTTTTATGGCAGTTATACGGAAGCTCTGCCCATCAGATAGGAGTGTTGCTTATGAAAAAGTCTTTCCAAGCCATCGCCGCATCCTGCGCGCTGGCAGCCCTTTTAGCCCTGCCCGGCTGCGGTTCGGGAAGCAGCGCGGGGCAGAAAGTCTACTTTGCCGCCCACGCAGAAGCCACCGACTTCACGGGCAAGCTATACGAAGGGGTTAAGTCCAATATGCCCCAGGGAGTAGATGTGGAATTCCTGAACGCCAACGGCGATGCCAACCTGCAGATTGACCAGCTCAACGAAGCCATCGCCCAGAAACCCGCCGCCATCGTGGTGCTGGCCGTGGACGGCGATGCCGTCATCCCCGCCATAGAAAAGGCCAACCAGGCAGGCGTGCCAGTCATCGCCACCAACCGTGACCTGAACGGGGGCAAGTTCGCCAGCGTCATGTCAGACGAGAAGCAGGCAGGCAAGCTCCAGGGAGAATACCTGGCCAAGCACCTGCCCCAGGGCGCCAAGATAGTCTACCTCATGGGCGAGAGCAGCCAGAGCAGCGCCCGCCTGCGCTGGGAGGGTTTCAAGGAAGCCTGCCTTGACAAGCGCAGCGACATCCAGCTGCTGGCCAAGGCCGATGGCAATTGGAGCGAAGCCGAGGGCCTCAAGGACATGACCCTCTGGCTGCAGGTCTATCCCCAAATCGATGCCGTGGTGGCAGGAAATGACAACATGGCCTGGGGTGCCCTGAAAGCCTTGAAGGCCGCCGGCCGCAACCAGGGCGTGATCGTCTCCGGGGTCGATGCCATGGATTACGCCGTCAAGGCAGTGGCAGCCGGGGAAATGTCCCAGACCGTCAAGCAAGACGCAGACAAGACCGCAGAGGGCATCGCAAACCTCCTGAAAACCGCCCTGTCCGGCACCATCCCCACCGATGAAGTGAAGGTGCCGTTCACGGAAATCACCAAAGAAAACGCTGCCCAGTTCAAATAAGGAGGGAGACACTATGAATCAACTGAGCGTAAGGGCCAAGATCCTCCTGCTGGCCATCATCATGCTGTTCATCACCTGCGGGGTGGCGGTGGTGGGCATCTTTGCCAACAGCCAGGCCAAGCAGTCCATCGACGATATGTACAACTACAACCTCATGACCACCCAGTACCTCAACGATGCCAACAACCAGCTGCGCGCCATCATCTCTCATGTATCATATATCCAGCAGCAGAATTTCACCGTGGAAAACCGCAAGGTGGTGCTGGAAGATATCTCCAACAAGCTGAAGATTCTCCAGGATGATGTGGCGAAAGTCAAGGAAATCGACCGCAGCCAGCGGGCTCAGGAGACCATCGCAGAGCTGGAAAAGAACCTGACGGACTTCTCCGCCAAGGTGAAAGCCACGGAATCTCTGGGCATGAGCCCCCAGGACAAAGCCAAAATCCTGGACAACCTCTCAGAAGTCAACGCCATCGGCGCCAACCTCTCCGTGCTGACCCCGGACAATGTGCTCCAGGGCAAGCTGCTCTTCGAGGAAAGCAGCGCCAGCTATGACAGGACCATCAAGATCTTTATGGGCATCATCCTGCTGGGACTCATCGTGGGCGTGGGCGCCGCCACCATCATAGCCCGGAACATCGCCATACCCCTGCGGGAATCCGTGCGCCAGCTCGATGCCGTAGCAGACGGCGACCTTTCCCTGGACTTGCCCGCAGAACTCAGCAACCGCCAGGACGAAGTGGGCAGCATGGTGCAGGCCCTCGCCAAGATGCAGAAATCCCTGCGGGCAGTCCTCACGGAAGTAAGGCACGAAGCTGACAACAGCGCTGACATGGTGCAGGAAGTGCAGCAGCTGGTAGGCGAGCTGAACGAAAGCACCCAGGATATGTCCGCCGCCACGGAGGAAATGGCCGCCGGCATGGAAGAAACGGCCGCCTCCACAGTGAACCTCCAGCACCTCAGCGACACCATAGGGGACAAGATTCACGAAAATGCCCGCGGTGCCGAGGAAAGCGAGAACTACACCATACAGGTAGCAGAGCGGGCCAGCCGCCTCCAAGCCACCATGTCCCAATCCTCCAAAGAAGCAGAAAGCGTCTACAGCGCCACCAAGACCTCCGTGGAGGAAGCCATCGAATCCGCCAAGGTCGTGGACCAAATCAATAACCTCACAGGCGAGATCACCGAGATAGCCGAGCAGACCAACCTCCTGGCCCTGAACGCCGCCATCGAGGCCGCCCGGGCAGGCGAGCACGGCAGGGGCTTTGCCGTAGTGGCAGACGAGGTGCGCAAGCTGGCCGAGCAGTCCCACGACACCGCCGAAAACATCCAGAGCCTCACCAACAAAGTCACCGCCTCCGTGCAGAACCTCTCCAACGGCGCCTTCGGCCTGCTGAAATTCATGGAGGATAAGGTCAGCAAGGACTATGCCCTCATCAATGAAACCGCCGATCAGTACCGTGAGGATGCCGACTACCTCAGGGGCTTCGCCCAGAAGAGCAACACCACCTCCAAGGAACTATCAGACTCCGTAGGAATCATGGGCAACGCCATGGAAGAAATCGCCAAAGCCACCCACGAAGGAGCCGTAGGCAACACCACCGTAGCCGAAAAAGTCACCCTGGTGGCCCAGAAGGCCAACGACATCCTGGACAAAATCAACATCTCCCAGCAGGGCGCAGAAAACCTCAAGCAGCAAGTGGCGAAGTTCAAGGTATGACCCCCTTTAGGATACACTTCAAAAAAGCCCGGAGCACATCATCGTGCTCCGGGCTTTCTGTCTGCCTTATTTTTCAATCCTCGTAGTGACCCTTGCAGGAAATGATATATCACTGAATATCTTGGGCATTTATATACTTCTCCCATTCTTCATCAGTAAACGCCACAACCTTCCCCTGCTGAAACTCTTCCCTGGAACGGTCTAATTTAGCCAGATAAGCAGCATTCCTAGCCGCCTTGAGGGAGGCCTGACGGATAAACTCCTCTACGCTGGTGTTGCTGGCCTTCGCCTGCTCCTGTATCAGGGCAATATCATCGGGAGCATAGTCAAGCATGACAGACATAACTACCCTTCCTTTCTGCAACATACAGTATATATCCCTTTAGAAGGGTATAGCATAAACCTTACCACTTCTCCAGCATATGCTGTACCAGCCGCGCGGAATTCTTGGCCGCTTCCTTCTGGAATTCCTCGAAGCTCACATGGGCGCTGCCGTCGGCCTTGTCGGAGATGGCGCGGAGGATTACGAAGGGCAGGTGGTTGGCATGGCAGACCTGGGCGATGGCGGCGCCTTCCATTTCGGCGCAGGTGCCGTCAAACTCACCGATAATGCGGTCTTTGGCTTCCCTGGAGGAAATGAACTGATCGCCGGAGCAGACCCGGCCCTCCATGGCCCTGATGTCCGGCAATACCTCTTTGACAGCGGCGAGGGCCTTAGCCCGCAAGGTTTCATCTGCCTCAAAGGCCACCTTGCCCGTGAAGGGAATCTCCCCCTTCTTGAAGCCGATAGCTTCCACAGTGAAATCGTGCTGGACGGCATCTTTGGAAATCACCAGATCCCCTACCTCCAGCTTGTCACTGAGCGCCCCGGCCACGCCGGTGTTGATAATATGGGTGACCTGGAAATCGTCCACCAAAATCTGGGCGCAGATGCCCGCATTGACCTTGCCGATGCCGCACTGCACCACTACCGCCTCCACAGCCCCCAGCCTGCCCTCGCAGAACTCCATGGAAGCCTTGCTCTCCTTGCGAGCAGTGTCCAGGGCAGCCTTGAGTGCCTCCACTTCCGATTTCATAGCGCCGATGATGCCTATTTTCATATCCTGTCTCCCTTTCTTATTCAAGCAAAATATTTGTTTCCTGTTCCAATTCAAACTTTATCTGATCATCTATCTTTGCATTCTGCGCCTTTAGCAAACCCCTGCATTTCCTATTCAGAACAGGAATATCCTCCTCTATGACATCCCATATAATTCGCGTATCACGAGTACCATACCTATGAACAAGCGCATTTCTCATATCAACGATTTGTTTCCATGGAATATCATTATTTTCATTCTGAAATTCTTCTGTCAACCCATGTGAAAGCTCACCGATTTGGCCAATATAGAATGCGCTCACATCTATTTTTTCATAATTATCCTTGGCAACGAAAACATCATAACTGCCCATTTTTCCATGAATGGCACGGAGTTTCTCACAATACTTGACGATATGCACCAATCTCTGATAATCCTTGTCACCTTTTTTCATAAAGCAATACCTCATCTTTTCGTATCGCCTGCAGGAAATTATCTTTGAGCTGCTCGGTAGTCAAAATATCCGTAGGCACGCCCAGCGCCCTTTGTATATCTCCGTAAAATCCCCCATAGGCAAAGCCCGTCAATGCCCCTCTGTCCACACGCAAGTCAACATCACTGTCTTCCCTTGCTTCGTTCCTGGCATAGGAACCAAAGAGAAATAGCCTGTCGATATTATACCGCTTGCAAATTGGCGACACGATCGATTTGATAGCAGTTATATTAAGCATGGCACACTCTCCCCTGCAATCACAAAAGGCGGACTGAATGTCCGCCTCCTTTTCACTCGCACTCAAAGTGGCGAAACACTCAATTAGGATACGCCGAGTTATACATAGTCTAGCATAAATATACTAAATTTTCAACCATAAACCATTACAGCATAAGCCGTCACCACTTCTCCAGCATATGTCGCACCAGATGTGCGGAGTTTTTGAAACACGCCTGATGCCACCAGGCTATCACCCTAAGCTTTTTACCAAGTGACACCCGCCTTTTGTTTTGCTATACTATTCACATAACAATCCTTTTCAAGGGAGTGACAGTCATGGGCAAGCATTTTTCAGAGGATTCCCGGGTGAAGATTCCGGCCTTGATGCATCTTTCCCGGCTGGGGTATCAGTACCTTTCCACCAAAGAAATCCGTACGCAGGTACACAAGAGCACCAATATCTTCCCCCCTCCCTCCTGAAGGCTCTCCTTGAGTGTATAGATAACAAAATCAACAGCAACAACAACATTATCTCAACCCTCGAATCCCTCTCCAAACCCCTCTACGACTACTATTTCCTGCAATTCGACTTCCCGGATAAAAAAGGCCGCCCCTACAAAAGCAGCGGCGGCAAGATGGAATATAACTCGGAAGAAGATGTCCCCCACCTCTATAGGTGGGGGACATCTTCTTCCGAGTTATATATGCAACATTGTGCCAGGATTCCTTCTTTTATTACGACATAGCCGGAGCCAAGGGAACAAAAATGCCAAGAGGCGACAAACAACACATAATGGATTATCCCATATCAATGGATATAGAACTTGCCAATATCTTCGGGAGACAAGTAAAGAAACACTACCTATTACGGTATAACTTGTCGCAAGAGAACCAACACCTGACGTCTCTCCGTGACTTTCTTCTTCCCCTGCTGATGAATGGGCAGGTGGGGTTCACTTCTTCTGTCATCTATTTTCGCCTCTTAATCACATCAATGATTGCACTGTAAGTATACCATGTTTTATGTCTTAATACAAACAATGCAAGAAAGCAGCCCTGCATTACGTTGCCTTGTGCAGGGCTACTTTTTTATGCGTTATTTGCGATAGCCTGAAAAAATGCTATGATTTTTTGAAAAGCGTCTTGTTCCCGGATGCCAAGCCAATTTTTTCGAGAGGTTTTGATCCGGCTTTGGTAACGGCGGTTGTCGAATGTCCCCTGCAAGCGTTTGATGATATCAGGGTAGCTATTCTCACGCATCCCCTCATCAGAAAAGATATAGTGATTTATGCAAGCATCCAGCGTTTGACGGTTTACATGATCAACAAGATAGCAAATATCGAAAATATCCTTGAATCGGGTGGAGAGAGGTCCAAACTTCAATAGGGAGCGGAGCTTTTCGGTAAGCATCTGTTCACGGGAGTTTATGAGCAAACTGGCTCCTTCATCATCCATGCAAACATCAAAGCAGTATTCCTCCTGCTGGATGGAGAGGTCTTTGTGTACGCCAAGGTCGATTTTGCTGTCTATGGTCATGCCCTCATTATCGTAAATACGGATGGTGATGCACTTGCCCTGATAGTCCTGATGCTTTAGTGGCTCTATTGCCCCGGAAATCTCTATATGAATATCATCAAAAATATTGATGTCATCAACGAACCTCTGTATAGCTTCATCGGCCAGCGAGTAGCGGATGAAGTCTATATCCATATCCTGTGTTGCCCTGCGGATGTCACCTGTCAGACTGCGCATAACGACACCGCCCTTGATGGTGACATGGCGGCTTAACTTTCCCTTGGAAATAGCTTCCAGCACTATGTCTTGGCAAAGCCGTGCGCGAGCATTGGCACCGCGATAGCCCTGCGCTTCGATGCTGGTAAGCCATTCCTGTAATCTCGACATCAAAAAACCTCCTCATCCAATCGCCTCCAAAGAATCTCACTCTTAGGAAAGACGGTTGCATATTCCTGCACCCGCTCAATGTCTAAGCGGTCAACAATTTTGCGGTAGTTCCGTAAAATCTCTTTGTAGTAGTCATAGGGCAGCTTATCTTTATAGCGTAGCAGCTCAATGAGCATTCGTTCTTTGTCATAGATGCGGATGGTGGTTCCTTCCTGCTCCTGCTCTACCATTCCAAAGGAAAATACCTTGTCCGGCACATAGACCTGCTTAATGCGAGGATCTTTCAGCCGTGCTGCCTTTGCAGGGGTAGCAATATGATAATAGCCCGGGATGTCCGTTGTTAGGCCGTGGTAATAGAAAGCACTTTCCAGTGTAAAAATGGCCTTGGGATATTTCTTCTGAATGATAGCCAATTCCGACACATGAGGGGTATTGGAATAGATGCCACGCTCAATGCGATAGATGCGCTTATCATTTAGAGCCTGTGTAATATGGTAAGCATTGGTATACTGCTGCTCACAAGCTGAATAGTCCAGTAACATGATGGAATCCCCCCCTTTTTACTAATCATCGGTAAAACTATAACTTTTACCGAGCTTTACTTAAATTATACCATATCTGTCAAGATTATGGCCATGAGTTAGTTATAAATTTAGACCATGCTCTATTTTTATATATATTGTTAAATGTAAATCAAGAGAACATCTTTATAAATAATATGTTATTTGATATAATGTAGCTATAATTTATAAGTATAGTTTACATAAGGCGGTGTGAATCATGAACATTGGCTATGTCCGCGTTTCCACACTAGAGCAACATGAGGAACGCCAAAAAATAGAATTGACAGAAAAAGCGAAGGTAGAGAAAATTTTCCTAGATAAATTGTCCGGCAAAGACATAGACCGACCCCAGCTGCAAGCAATGCTAGAGTTCGCCCGTGAGGGCGATACGGTCTATGTATCGGAGTTCTCTCGGTTGGCGCGTAGCACGAAAGATCTATTGGATATTGTGCAGCGATTGAAAGAAAAGCAGGTGCAGGTCATTTCCCTAAAGGAGAGCTTCGACACATCCACACCTGCTGGAGAACTGGCAATGACCATGTTTGCGGCCATTGCCACATTTGAGCGAAAGATAATGCTGGAAAGACAGAAGGAAGGAATAGCCCTAGCCAAAGCACAGGGTAAATACCGTGGGCGCAGAGAGGCCAAGAAACCTGCTGACTGGCAAGATCTCGTTACAAAATACAAATGCAGGGAAATTTCCACGGTTAGCGAATTAGTCAGAATATGTGGGTGCTCACGGCCAACAGTATACAAGTGGTTGAAAAGTTCAGGGATAAACATAAAGGAGAAGCCGGTACAATTAAGAAAAAATTGTATTGCAAAATAAGTGACAACTAAAAGTATAGAGGGATGATGATATTATGGCCGAGAAAGTCATGAATATTCTAGCTACTGTCACAGGTGGTAAAAGCTACAAAGCACATAAATATGGATTAGATCACGCGGAAATACCATACATTGATTATGGCGAAGACACAACCATTTGGGAGAAAACGGCAGAAACACAACCTACCAAAAATTATGTACCACTATATAGTCAAAGTGTAGAGATAGCACGGAGAGATTTTACACTATTAAAGTATTTTTTAGATGGTTCACGACGTGTCTACAAAGTTGATGATATTGCATTTAAAAAATCAGGTGGAAGAACTGCTATATATCCTGTAATTGCTGGACAGATAGGGATAGCTTGTTGCAAAAGAGAGAACAAAAAAATAATAAAAGAATCATTTGAGTATGAATGTGATATTTCTGTTCCAGATATAGCTGATTCTGATGGAAGAAAAGGTTTTTTTCCTGCTACGGTATTAAAATTAAATGAGTGCCAAGAATTAAAATGTCTTAATATTGAATTTAAAAACATTCTTCCTTACAAAACGGCTAATGTAGACCAAAAAAAATATGAAGATAAAGGGACAGCATGTATACAGGATAGAATGATTGAACTAGAAAAAGAAGCAGTAGCACAACTTGTAAGAAAGAATAAATTAGACCAAAACAACTATTTAATAAAAGATGGCTCCTTGGAGTATAAACCATCCAAGGAAGAAAAAAAGGATAAGAGAAAATCGGCAATATTCAAGAATAACTATAATTGGGTTCTTGGCGTATCTAAAAATTTTAATCCGGAAATTTGCAAAGATATTCATGGAAAATCAAATCCCGGATTTATTGCTGATTTGCCTCTGTATAATAGGACACCGGTTGCAATGTATAAAAGTCCATATAGTGAAGGATTATCTTTTGCTGTATGGTACATACGCTTACAAGATAAGAAAAGAACAAGAACACCTTTTGATGGTGTGGTAAAGGTGGAAAAACTTTTAGTAAAAGACGATGAATTAGAAAAAGGGATTGATTCAAAGTTAGTTGATCTTTTAAGTGCTTGCATTATAAACGAGCGTAATCCCGTTTGTTATGGTTCAGATTTAAGATGGGCTAATCATATATATCCGATTTATTTAACAGAATCATATATAAAAGCTAAATATGTTAGTTCAGAGTCCTTTTTACATTTATTTTAAATGGAGAGTTAAAAATGAAGAATAAAGAGAATAAACCTATCGGCAGAGTAATAGCGACGGAAAAAAATCCTACCACAATGGATGATTTTACTTTTTGGACAGATTCGGATTTAAAATTACATGCTTTTGATATCGTAAAAGTTGAACATATCGAAGGTTCTTATTCCTATGGCGTAATAAAGAACATATCACATATTACTGATGCGCAAAGTTTTTTGACAGGATTTATATCAAGTGATTTTGGTGATGTGAGTATCAATGCACAAACAGATAGAGTGGGTATGAACTGTGTGCAAGCTACCATATCTTATAACAGTAATAACATATATACACCCGTTCATAACGGAGCAGCAGTTTTTCTGGCTGCTGAAAATGAAATAACAGATGCATTAGGACTTAATAATATTAAAAGTCCATTAGTTTGTGGCTCCTTAAAAATGTACGAAGGAACCGATAACGAAATTACAATTCCAGTAAATTTGAATTCAAAATTCATTTTAGGGCCAGAAGGTGCCCATCTTAATATTTCAGGTATATCAGGTTTGGCATCCAAAACTTCTTATGCTATGTTTCTTATGAAATCGATACAAGAGAAGTATATAAAGATGAATGACGAAGAGGAGACTGTTGCCTTTGTAATCTTTAATGTTAAAGGCAAGGATTTAATGGCTATACATAAGGAAAATGATTTTGCTGAAGATGAAAAACCAACAGAGAAACGAAAAGAAGTTTATAAGGAATACGAAGAATTAGGATTAAGTAACAAGCCGTTTCGAAATGTTAAATATTATATCCCCTATTCAGCAGAAACATTCGTTAGACAAAATTCGTACTTACCCAAAACAGATATAATGGAATATATTGAAAATGAAATGCTGAAAAAATTTAAGTATGCATATGAAGATGATAAAGAAAGTATAGAAATGCTTTTTGCTGATGTGGACGACCCACAACAAACAATGGAAGCTATCATCAGTAAAATTATTGATAAGAACGACCCAGATTTTGGGCATGGACAAATAAATACTTGGGAAGACTTTAGAGAAAAAGTAGATGAATTATCTCAAAGAACACAAAAAAGCACAGGTACTAAGGTATCAAATGAAATATCAGTATTAAGCTGGAGAAAATTTAAACGAATTATTAACAAAGCTACTAAAAACGATGATATGTTTGCTAACAGGGCTAATATAGCTAATCATGAATGCAGATTAGCGGACGAACTGAAAAACATAAAACCTAATGATGTTTGTGTGATTGATATAGCAAAATTACCAGAAGATAAACAAGCATTTGTTTTTGGTGATGCAGTAAGAACTATTTACAATTTAAAATTAGGTGAATATGACGATGAGTTGCAATCGCCACCACCATCAAGATTAGTTGTTTTCATAGATGAATTAAATAAATACGCGTCCAAAGACACCCCAAAAACTTCACCTATCTTAAAAGAGATACTGGATGTCACAGAACGCGGTAGATCTTTGGGAGTTGTTTTATTCGGCGCAGAGCAGTTCAGATCAAATATCCATCCACGCGTAACCGGAAACTGCTCCACGCACGCATACGGCAGAACTAATACCATAGAAACATCAACAAAAGATTATAGTAGCTTGCCAACAACCTATAAAAATATGTTGACGAGATTAGAACAAGGCGATTATCTTATACAAAACCCTGTCTTTAGGTCACTTTTGAAGATAAAATTCCCTGAACCGATTTATAAGCAATTTACAAAATGAGGAGTGTAATAAACATGGATGGCCAAGAGTATATCTTTGGAGCAAACATCATTGAAAACTTAACGACAGGAATGTACCAAGATTCAAGGATAATATACCGTGAGTACATTCAAAATGCTTGCGATCAAATTGATAAAGCAATTGCGGAGGGTATTGTTGATAAAAGTGATGCCTGTATAAAAATATGGATTGAATATGAGAAAAGACAAATTTCTATAGAAGATAATGCAACTGGCATTAGAAAAGATGTTTTTAGAAGCACGCTAGGTAATATAGCAAATTCATCTAAGCAATTAGGCGTAGATAAGGGATTTCGCGGGATTGGAAGACTAGCAGGTTTAGCATATTGTCAGAAGCTAGTATTTACATCTAGTGCAAAAGGAGAAAACGTCATCTCCAAAATGGAATGTGATGCTAAACTAATGCGAGTTCTACTGGATGAACATATAAAAGGTATAAAACATACGGCATCAGA
Source organism: Pseudoselenomonas ruminantium (assembly GCA_015058655.1). GTDB lineage: Bacteria > Bacillota > Negativicutes > Selenomonadales > Selenomonadaceae > Selenomonas_B > Selenomonas_B ruminantium_C. Next base: position 51,323 of record SVBX01000013.1, on the reverse strand, counting down.
AGTTCTAAATAAGATATTTTCTTTTTCACAAGAAATTACTAAAGATGTAGACTCTCATTTTTTTAAAGTAGAAATGTTCGACATAAATCCGGAAAACAAAGATTTATTAAAAAAAGCGGACATAAGAGAATATCTTTCTTTTGTTGCACCAGTTCCTTATGTTAATACATTTTACCTTTCGTTTGATATATACAAGTACGCCAAAGAGCATAACTATAAGATAGATGAATATAAAATTTTAATTAACGGCGAAGATTTATTCAAGGAATACGAACTAAAATATCCAGTTAGAAATAACGGTGAAGACACTATAAAAGGCATTATGCCTCACGAATTTATAGACGATGATGGAGAACTGTTAGCATGGATGTGGCTTGGCGTTACAGGATTTAAAGGTTCAATTCCAAAATCATGCAAAATGAGATCACTACGTCTTAGAAAAGAGAATATACAAATTGGCGACGAAACCACCATGCAAAAATTCTTCACAGAAGACCGTGGTGTAAACTACTTTGTAGGTGAAATATTTGTAACATCACCAAATTTAATTCCAAACTCACAACGTGATTATTTCAATGAAAACTCCACAAGAGTAAAATTCGAAAAACTATTTAGAGAGTATGTAAAAGATGAATTGACAAAAATCTACCGTGCTGGTTCGGATATGAATAGTGGGCTTAAAGCATTGAAAACTTATGACGAAAAGAAAGCAGCATATGAAAATAAGTTAAAAAATGGAGAATATGTAAATCAAGAGCAAAGAGAACAAAAGAAAGAAGAATTGGAGGAGTATCGAAAAAAGGCAGAAGAGGGACAAAAAAAGATAAACAAATATGTTGAAAATGAAGATGATACATCTGAATCCCTGATTTCAAAATTTGCAAAACAAAGACTTGAAGAATATGAAACAGAAAAAAATATGTCAAAAAAGAATCCTCATGAAAGCAAGGAGAAGGATAAAGACAAACACAAAAGTAAGAGTGTAAAAAAGGATGCTCAAAAGCCCAATAATAATGTTCGCAGAACAGATAGACTTTCAACTTATCCAAAAAAGACTAGAAAAATTATAGAATCAATATATAATGTTATTTATCAGCAAGTTGATGAAGCAACAGCAGATAAAATAATATCCGCAATAGAGGAAGAGTTAATATGAACCGTAAAATACTCCTTGTAGAACCTAATTATAAAAACAAATACCCTCCTATGCCTTTAATGAAACTTGCATCATATTATAGAAGATGTAATGATGATGTTCGCTTTTATAAAGGAGATTTAAAAAATCTTGCAGCAGAACTACTTTGTGAACAATTATACAAGGAATTAAATGATGAATTTTTAGCAAAATACTATGATATAATGAAAAAGTATATCAGAATAGGAAAATTATCTATATTAGAGGATATACCATTCTTTGATGATGACTATGTGGAAATTGCTAGAAAATATCGTTTACGATTCATGCACAAAGATTTCCCTAAATTCGATGTAATAGCTATAACTACATTATTTACTTTCTACTGGGCACAGACAATAGATACAATAAATTACTGTAAATTCTTCAAAAAAGAAAATGGGAAAATATATATCGGCGGTATTGCAGCTACAATCTTACCTACACATATTGAAGAAGAAACAGGTATAAAACCCATCGTTGGTCTATTAGACAAGCCTGGAATATTAGATAAGGATAATAATGATATAATAGACGAATTGCCATTAGATTACTCTATATTAGAAGAAATTGACTATACTTATCCTGCACACGATGCTTATTTTAGCTATATGACTAGGGGATGCATTAGACAATGTAAATTTTGCGCTGTAAAAATCATAGAACCCAATTATAAAAACTATATAAGCATCGTTCACCAGTTAGATTATATAGATAATAAATTTGGCAAACAACGTGATTTATTATTGATGGATAACAATGTATTTGCTTCTGATCAATTTAATAGGATAGTTGATGAAATTAAAGATTGTGGATTTCAACGAGGAGCAACATATAAGCCTTCAAGCGAATACGAGATAACATATAACAATATAGTAGATAATTACAATTTAAGGGCTTATTTGAAGAAGATAATAAAAATATATGATAAAATCTCAAACAAATTATCCGAGCAGGATGCTGGCAAATTCTATGTATTACGAGAAAATGAAGGGTTATTATATACTCAAACCGCTACCAGAGAAGCTGTAATAGATATAGATGATGTAGTCAGACCTCTTTACAATAAATATTTCAAGACATTAAACAGAAAACGCTCCATTGATTTCAATCAGGGAATAGATGCTAGATTGGTAACAAACGAGAAAATGAAGAAGCTTTCTGAAGTTGCCATCAATCCTTTACGGATAGCATTCGACCACTATGAACAAAAAGATATATATGTTAAAGCAGTCGAAACAGCTGCTCAAAATAATATAACACATTTGTCAAATTACCTCCTGTATAATTTCCATGATAAGCCTGAGCATTTATACTATCGAATGAGAATAAATGTAGACTTATGTGAAAAACATAATGTAACAATATACTCGTTTCCTATGAAGTATCATCCAATAGATGATCCTGATTACTTTAGAAACAGGGATTATATAGGTGAACATTGGAACAGAAAGTTTATAAGAGCCGTACAAGCAGTATTAAATGCGACAAAAGGAAAGATTGGCAGAGGACTTTCTTTTTTCAATGAAGCGTTTGGTGAAGATATAGACGGATTTTTTAATATCTTATGGATGCCAGAGGCATTTATAATTAGTCGATTTAAATATAAGGATAATTTAACCAAAGAATGGCAGGAAAAATTCTACTCTTTATCCGAAGAAAAATTAAAAATTGCCAAAGATGTTATTTCTGTTAATAATTTCGATGAAGAAGTTATTTCCAAGTTTAAATCAGACAATGATATATACGAAGTTCTAAAGTATTATCAGATAAAAAGAGATAAGTAAAAATAGCAACTTGATTTATGTTATCATTAATCAAGTTGCTATTTTACTTGAATTATGTTATACTAAATTCAAGTAAAGGAGGATTATACTATGGGCTGGGGTGGAGCACGAAACGGCGCAGGCCGGAAGAAGCAGGAGATAAATAAGAAAATGCGAGGTTTCCGTCTTACTGATGACGAATGGGCTTTTATGAAGGATGCCTTGGCCAAGTATCGCAAAGGGGAGGATATGCAACCAACGGATGCCCCGGCTCCCAGCGTGTCTGAGCCTCCCCAGCAGGAAGCCCCTACCATTGTATATCAAGGATATAGCGGAGCTGGACTGCTGGCCCATTTAGAGGAACTGTATAGTCAGGAATATGGCTGGCTGCAGGAATACAAGAAATACCTGAAAAGTGATTACTACGATAAGCACACCTTAGAGGAAATCAATCTGCAGCGCGAATTGATCCGTTTGCAGATTGTGGCCTTGCTACCGCATCTGAATCACTTCCATTTTGATTATGATGTGCAGCTGGCTTGCTCTCCCAAAGGAAAAGCCTACATCAGCGCATCCAAAGTCCCCGACATAGATAAGGATATAGAGATTAAAGCATGGCAGGAGCCGGATGGGCTGGATTACTACGAAGAAAATTTGAGACTGGCCCAAATGTACCGGGAATTGAAGACTGAACGAGAGAAGGTTAGGGAGTTGGAGCGAAAGCAAAATGATTGGTAACATTCTGCCCCGCGTAAGCGAGGCGAATTTTGAAAAGCCCAATAGTGTTTGATTAAAGGTTACATATTTAAAAGGCGGTGCCATCGGCACCGCCTTTCCTTTATCCTGCTACAACCTCATTCATATAATCAACGGCTTTCTGTACTGCATTGGCTCCATTTATGAGCCAGTCGGGGTTTTCCTTGATGGCTTCGCTCCAGCCCTGCAAATATGCTGCCGTGTTGTCATCCTCGGAAGTGATGCCAAACTGACGGCAGAGGAGAGCCGCGCCAAACCCGGCCACAATTTCCTCTTTTGAGTAGCTGACCCGCGCCGTGTCCTCCTCGCTGGCCTTTCTGCCCATTTCCTTGGCCGTGCTATGCACCAATTCATGAAAGCAAGTAGCCACATAAGCCTCGGTGTTTTTGAACTCCTCGCGGGGTGGTACCTGCACAAGATGACGGCTTGGAATGTAGTAGGCACTACCTTTCCCCGGCTTGGTGGTGCTTTCATGCTCCATCGTGACCCCTGTCTTTTCTGCAAAGGCTTTTATAAATGCCTCGGCCTCCTCCAGCGGTTGATTATCGCGGGTAATAACCTGCCGCTTACGCTCCAGCCCTTCGGTCTGTGCCATGACTCCAAAAATCCCACATCCCCAAATACAAAGGAGGCTCCCCATGAACCTTGACACCTCCCTGAAAGACGAAATCTGCCGCTATGCTGCTCTCAATGACATAGAAAAAGTCATCCTCTTCGGCTCCAGGGCCCGTGGCACTAACAAGGAACGCAGTGATGTGGATTTGGCCGTGTCCGGCGGCAACCCCCGCAGATTTCATTCCGACCTTGAAGAACGGGCTAGGACTTTGCTGTTTTTTGATGTAGTAGACCTGGACAACCCTCACTTGTCACAGGAACTCTTGCAAGAGATACAGAAAGACGGTGTAACCATCTATGAAAAAATTTGACAATTTTTCCAAGGCGCTGGAATCCGCACTCAATATGTCCCGCTCTTCATAGCACTGAGAACAGAAGTTCTTGATAAATGGCTGCCAGAAAAGCAAAGCAATAACCCATAACAACCAAGCCCGGAGCATACCATCGTGCTCCGGGCTTTCTGTCTGCCTTGTTTATTCAATCCTCATAGCGGCCCTTGCATGAAATTAGCTCGCCGCCTGTTAGTAGTTTGCCGCCCCCACTTATAGAAGTGGGGGACATCTTCTTCCGAGTTATGAATTTTTACATCAACTTCTGAATGAGGAAGTGAAATAAGTGTCAATAGAGTCGTCAGATTACGACAGCTGATTCATCAGCCAGTCGTGAATGGCTTGGTTATTTACCTGACCATCTGCCGTATTCTCATCAAGGTAAGTTGCCTTGAAATAGCTAGGCAATTCTTCATTGATGAGCTGGATTACCCAGGCGCCTTTATTCTCACCGATGCCATAAATAGCATCCTTGTTGACACCATAGTTCCGCCGGACATCTTTCAATATATCCCGAATGGTATCCATGCCTTTCGTACTGGACAGGCGGCCAACACTAGCTTCGGAATTTTTCGTTCCTTGAATGGTCAGCACGATTGCATACTGCTGATTGTTCTCCAGTTCATCTGCCCAGGCAGTGACACCGCCCGGCTGCTTCAGCAATGCCTTCTCATCTGTCTCTCCAGCCACATCATTGACTACGACAATCAGGGGGTAAGTCTTGGCAGAATCATACCAGCGCGGCAGACAAAGCTGATAAGGGATTTTTCCTCCAAAACTTACAAAACGCTGGGAAGCAGGCATCTTATCCTCGGCCGAATCCTGGCCAGAGGGCACTTTCACCCCGGTATGGGTTTCAAGGGCTTCCTGAGTAGCAGGACGGAACTCCGCATGGGCCATGGACCCAAAGCCAAAGCCGAAGCTGAATGCAGCAATGGCAACAGCAGCCACGATTTTTTTCTTTTGCATGATAATGACCTCCTTAGTCTTTTCCTTTGATTTATTTGCTTACATAACTACGCATTTCTTCGGGCATCTCTTCCCACTTGATTTCGTTCACCGGAATCCCTTTGGAAAGCCCCCAGGCTGCAGCAATGCCTGCAGCCTCGCCCATGCTCATGCAGGTGGGCTGGATGCGGAAGGAAGCCTGGGCAGCAAAGCTGCCGCTGGCACAGCGCCCCACCACCAGCAGGTTGGAGATTTCGTTGGTCACCAAGGCACGGTAGGGGATTTCGTAATACTGTCCCTTTTCCAGCTTCTTGAAGAGATCCAGCTTCACATCATGGATGTCAATGGGGTATGCCGTGCGGCAGACAGCATCGGGGAAATGATGCGCTTTTAAGTAATCCTCAGCATCCAGATAATATTTCCCATGAATGCGCCAGGACTCCCGCACGCCCACCATGCTTGCCTCGCGGCTGATGTAGGCTTTTTCAAAGCCGGGGATGTTCTTGATGAAGAATCCCGCCAGACGGCGCATCATCTTCCGGCCGAAGGTCACAGACTTGCTGTAGGATATGGCATCTGTGGAGCTGAAGCTCAGCGGCGGCATCTCCGGGCAGTTCATGGACATTACAGTGGGCTTGCCCGGAATCGCAAAAGCCTGGATGTACAGGATATCATCATCGGTCAACTCGCCCCGGGCCACACCATCATTGAAGAATGTCTCATTCTTTTTCCACTTCGCAAACTCAAAGAATGGCGCTCTTTTCTCCTTCAAGGCCTTATCGAAAATCTCCTTCAGATCCTTTGAATAGTCATCCTTCAAAGCTTTAGTAAAGAATTTGTGAACCTTGTCCACATCAATACCGCCCATTTCAAAACGCAGGCTCATGGGCTGATTCCGTCCCGTCGTTTCTGAGCCTTTTTCCGCCGGAACCCCCGCGAACCGTGAAAGCAAGGCATCTCCCGTGCCATCTATGAATGTCCTTGCCTGTATGCTGGCCAGCCCCTCCGGTGTCTGGACTATACAAGAGACAATCTTACCCACGCTGGTCACTGCACCTGCCAAGGAAGCATTGTAGAGAATCTCTACCCCAGCCTCTTCGCACATTTCATCGTAGACATAAGAAAGATATTCCGGCACATATTGTGACCTGCCGCCGCCATAATAGGTATTAGTAGTTATGCCAAGTGAGGTCGAGGCCCCCTGTTTTTCCATGCGCTGGTTCAAATCAGTGATATAGGGCGTATCGCTGTCATCCACAAAGGTAGGCATGCAAGGGAAGACACAGCCCTGGGTGGCCAGTCCGCCCAGAGAAATGCCACGCTCCACAAGAACAACCTTCGCCCCTTTGCGGGCGGCACTGACAGCAGCTGCCGTGCCAGCCGCACCGCCGCCGACTACGCAGACATCCGCATTGAAGAGTACGGGAAGCTCCACGTTGTTGAAATCCATCGCATTTATCATGGAAGAAGCAGCTTCCACTCTTGCAGCATCATCTTTGAGGCCGAGCACTGTCCCAGCTGCGGCCAGGCCCATCATCTTCATAAAACTGCGCCTTGATATAGGGATTGCAAATGATTTATCCACAAACATACCTCCATCATACCAATTTCTTACAAAGATGTTATTCTATCAGCAGGCTTATTTCACGGTATCGTCCGAAATTCAGACATTGCAAAAGACCCGTAGGGGAGCCTGTGGAGCAACATGCACTCCAACCAGCCCGCCCTGCTGGTCATCATGAACTTTTATTATGCTTGATATGTCCGCACCAAAAGGACAACCTAAAAGCGTTGCCCCCCGTAGGGGACAATCTAATCCTCATGTCCATCGGATATCCCTTCCTCATAACCTGCCTCTTTCTGCGCAGAACCCTCTGTTTTTTCATTGTATCAGAAAACAAACGAATTTTCAATACTTTCTTAATACAAGGCCAGGAGCGTTTCATAAATCCTTAAAGGGCTACACCTGCCTTCTCCTTGAGGAGAAGGTGCCCCGTTAGGGGCGGATGAGGTGGAGCACTCTCTCGTTTATCTGCCTTATAATGTTCATTCGCACCTCATCCGTCAGCCTTCGGCTGCCACCTGTCCAGGGTGTCCACCGGACACCCGCGGCTTCGCCGCCCCCTCAAGGGGAAGGCTTTGTGGTCGCCCGCATATTTATGAAACGCCCCTGAATACAGGGCATCCTGTTCTGTGCTTCTGATGTCGTCCTGCCCTTTGCCAAAAGCTCCATAAATGGCTGCCAGAAAAACAAAGCAATAACCCATAACAACCAAGCCCGGAGCATATCATCGTGCTCCGGGCTTTCTGTCTGCCTTGTTTTTTCAATCCTCATGGGTTGATAGAATACGCAATTCCATGCCTAAGGGAGCGATGCCCCCAAGGGCGGAGGCTCAGCTTCGGCTGGACCTTTTTTATGGCTTGGCCATCTTCATGCGCTGGTCGTAACCGTCTACGAGGTAATCCCCCAGGAGAGCCACCTTGAATTTGCCGGGATGTCCCTCCGGCAGCTTGTCGTTGGCGGTGAGGAGGATGTCCAGCGCCTTGGGGGTGAGTTTGGCGGTGGAACTCATGTGCATGATGAGGATGGCGCCCCGGCGTACCCTGCCCCTTTCGTCATGGGCAATGTGATTCATGATGCCCACCAGGGACTGGAGGGACACGGCTCCGTAGTCCTCGGTGCTGCCGCAGCCGTTGACTATGTAAGTGAAGCCTGCGTTGAGGATGGTCTTGCAGCCTGTGCGGCTGACGGCCAGCGTAGGCGGGCGCAGCAGGCGGGTGAGAGCCGGGCGGCCATTGGGGAGCCGCATATCCCCCACCACGGAAAGGAGCTTGGGGTAGGAGCTTCTCACATCTTCCTCGTATTCTGCCTCTGTTTCCACCGACACTTGATGGCCACTTTCATCCTGCTTGGCCATGGGCACATGGTTGTTGGTGTGGCTGCCGATTTCATTGCCGCTGGCAGCTATGGCCCGCAGGAGGTTCGGATTGTTGGGCATATTGCGGGTGATGATGAAGAAGGTGCCATTTACCCCATGCTTTTTCAGCACATAGAGCAGCTTGTTGATGGATTCATCCTGTCCCCAGTCATCAAAGGTGAGGAAGATGGTTTTCTCCGGCGCATTCTTCACCAGCCCCGTTTTGTCTGCCTCGGCCATCTCCTTGCGGGAAAAGCCCAGCATGCGGTCATCCGGGGAAACCTCCGGGGCGCCGATATAGCGGGAAAGGAAGGCCTCGCGGAAGTTTTCCTCCGTCACCCAATCCCTGCCGTACTCCGGCTGCATTTCCTCCGGCAGGTCTGCCAGCTCTACCGGCTCATAGGCTGCCGAAAGATCTGATGCCACCTCGCCCAGGGAAGCGGTGTGGTAGGCAGAATCATTGCCCGCATGGGAGCCTGATTCCTCATAGCCGATATTGTCTATTTTCTTTTCCTTGATTTCCTGTAGCATCTCTGCCGCCAGGCTGTCCTTGGTGTAGAAATCCGTGCGGATATACACAATCTCGCCGGCGTTCAGGGAGGTGGTCCACTTGCCGAAAATCTGGGGCATGACCTCGGCAGGGCTCTGGGCCTCCTTGTGCTTGCTCTGCACCACATTCAGCCCCTGCCCGGCCAGGGTATAGCCCATGGCCGACACCGCCTCCTGCATGGCAGCCACATCTCCGCCGCTGCTCATGATGCGGACGAAATTGCTGTGACCGCCGTACTTTTCCGTGAGAGCCTGGGACAGATGTTCCAGCTGGGCACAGTAATCTTCAAACCCGCCCTCCTTCAGCGGAGTCAGCCCCAGGGCCAGTTCCTGGCCATAGCTTTTGATGAGGGCGATGTTGCCGCCATTCCTGGCTGCTTCGCGCTCCGTCACAAAGAAGGTGCCCCGGAGATTTTCCCTCTGCATATAGGAGAGGATATGCTGCAGGGGCGCTTCTTTTGAAAGCCCGCCAAAGGTCAGGATCACCGCCTTTTCCGTGGTAGGCAGGAAGCGATGCTGCTCTGCCAGGGCGCCCCCGTTGGCCTGCCGCAGGGCGGTGTAATCTGCCGCCAGGGCAGGCTGTGCCAGCAGGGACGAGGCCAGGCAGAAGGCCACGGCTCCCTTTAGCAGGGATTTTTTTCTCATGCTGATTTATCCTTTCATTTTAGTTTGATTTCCTTGATAGTATCATTTCCCCCCAGCCGCCAGAGGCTGACCCGGTCAAGGCCGCCGCGAGCTGCGGCGCCTATCCAGGCATTGAGGGTTTCACTGTCAGCATACCAGACCACATACTCATGTCCCTCAGCCTGATAGGCAAAGTGCAGGGCATGGCTTTTCTCGTCCCGCACCGGAGTGGCATGATGCTTCTCGGCCAGCTGCACGGCTTCGGCTTCGTCCACATTGCGCACCTTGCCCTTCTTGTCTCCCAAGGGGACATAGTCTTCCCACAGGCAGCCACCGGTGGCCAAAGCTGCGGACTTCTTGCCCGGCAGCGCCTCCATCTTCTTGATGGTCTTTTCGATGAAGGCAAAATCTGCCTTGGGGCCGGGGCCGCTGTGGGTGCCGTAAAGGTTGTAGAACATCACCACATACTCAGGCCCCTTGCAAAGGCCCGCGTCCATGGGCATCCCAGGCTCCAGCACGATGCGCAGGGCCAGATGCTCCTTCAGGCAGGCTGAGGCCAGCTTGTAGGTAAAAGCCAGATACTCCTGCAACAGTTCCTTGTCCTTGAAAAAGGCCTCATAGTCAAGCTCCAGTCCCGTACAGTCAAGTTCTTTGGCCGCCGCTATCATTTCAGCTGCCACTGCCTCCTTGCCTGCTTCGTCCGCCAGGAGCCTTCTCAGCAGTTCCTTGTCCTTGGCCACAAACTTGCCTTTTTCATCCTGGCGGTCATTGGTGATGGAAAGATAGCGCTGCTTCTGGCCTTCCTTTTGGGCAAAGGCGGCGATAGAGCGTGTTTCCTGCGGGATAAAGAGCTTGTCGTCCTTATCATAATAGGCCATGAAGCAGGAAAGGGACTCTGCCTGACGCTTGATTTTCTTGTATTCCTGCTCTCCCCGCTCTGCATCCCAGGAGGCCAGCCAGACCGAGAGGGTCACGGGGGGATGCTCAGACAGCGCCCCGGCCCCCGGGGCAGGCTCTGCGCCGGCGCAGCCGGATAGGACAGTCAGGGAAAGGCCCAGTGCCAGAGTGCCAAGATACTTTTTCATTGCTGACATCCTCCCTCTCTTGTGGGGCTTTCAACGCCCCTCCCTCATGCGTTCTTCAAGAACCAGAACAATACTTTTTCCCAAGTTTCCTGCAGGGCGAAAATCATCTTGTCAGTGCCGGACAGTTCCGTGGTGAAAAGGACTTTTTCCTCCCCGTCCTTCTTGCCGGTATTGGTAGTGACTTTGAGTTTTTCAAAGACTGCATCGTACACATCATCCGCCAGATTTCTCTGGCTCCAGGCCTCGCCCTGCCAGGAAGCTCCCAGGAAAATGCTGCCACGATTGGTATCTCCCACCGTGATTCCCTCAGGCCCGACCTTGTCATCCAGCCACACCGTCAGCTTGTCCCCCTTGAGGTCAAGCTTCAGGGCGTGATTGCCCCGGCGATGGAAGCTCTGCACATGATTGTAGGCTTCTGCCCCATCCTCCACGGAGGCAGCTGGCATGGCCTCGCGGTTCTTGGCCCGGCCATAGTATTCCTGGGCCTGCTCCTTGGAAGTGGCGTAGCGGGCGAAGGCATAGTTTTCCTGTGTCTCCACCTCCCGCCGGTCTTCCTCTACCGAAGGGATTTTTTCTCCCAGGATTACGGGGATTCTTTCCCGATAGAGTTCCCGACGGCTGTTGCCAACTTTTTCCAGCACCAATAGTTCATTATTGAGTAATTCCACACAAATGTAATTTTCCCTTTGGGCATCGCTGCGCAGGAAAATCTGCTGGGCGCCGAAGGCATTGCCCAGGAGGTTCACGGAGAGCTTCACATCCTGCAGGCCGTTGCTGTCCCGCACCTCAGAGAGGGCATGCTGTTCCGGCAGGGTGGTGAGGGTGTAGGTTTCCTTCTCAAGTTCCTGGGCACCCTCCAGGAGATTCCAGCCGGAGAGCCGCTCATCCCCGCCATCACAGAACTCGATGGGGGTATTGATGTCATACTTGATGCGCATGAGCAGGTGATTGATGGGCCAGTAGGGCTGCGGCTGCATGCGGGTCAGGTCGTAAAGGCTGCTGTTTCTCTGATTGAAGCAATAGCCCTCCCGGTTGAAAGTCATGGAAAAAAGATCCCGTATCCACTTTTCGTTGACAGCGCTCACCGCGTTGTTGTTGGCAAATTTCCCCGTATTGCCGTGCATATGCACATAGGCGGCAGGCACCTTGCCGAAGTTTTCCGTGTAGATATCCCGCAGCCGCTCATAGTCATAGCTGATGCGGCGGCTCATGTGGCCGTAGCTTTCCTTGGGCACGCCGTGTTCGTCCCGGATATAGTCCATGAGATAGTGGTTGTAGCGGCGGCCCAGGTAGGGGCTCAGCATGGCAAAGCGCAGGGGGTCTATCTCGCCTATATAGTTGTTGTAGCGGTCAAAGACATTGATGTATTCCATGCGGTAGCCATTGGTGCCCTGTTCCCAGAAGGTTGATTCTACCAGCTCCGTCAGCTCCGAAGGCTTCAGGAATTTCAAATCCATGGTTTCAAGATTTTCCGCATAGCTCATGATGCTGGCCTTGTAATTCAAATCCTCCAGCACCGGCTGGGCAAAGATGGCAGTGTCCCGCCTGCCGTCCTCGAACATCAGGTACAGGGACTTTTCCGGCAAGGGCTTGCCCTGCTGGTAATAGTCCAGTATATCCTGCTGGGTGACGGTGACGAAGCCCTGCCGCTTCAGCTCTCCCAGATGCTTGTGCAGCTGCTTCTGGCCGATAAGGGTGGAGGTATCGCCTATCTGGTCTACCCCGAAGTAGGAGAGGGCCACAAAGCCCGTATCTTTCTCCCCTGCCGTCACGGCGCTGCGGTCATAAGGCTCATATGATTTCAGGCTGTAGAAGAGGCTGTAGAGGGCAAAGGCCAGCACAGACAGCGCAGCGATTTCCAGCAGCACCCTCAGCTTCTTCCTGCGGTTCTTGCGACTGGAAAAGGCCTCATCCCCCAAAGCCAGCACTCGGGCATCTGTATTTTCCTTAGGGTTCATGCTGTTTCTTTTCCTTCCTTTCCTTCTTGCGCCATTCCTTCTCCATTTCCTCCAAATCTGCCGGAGTCATCCTGGTGCCCCAGGTGGATTTCCAGAAGGTGACCCAGGCCACGGGCATCTGCCACAGGAGCACGGCCTCATAGTAGAGACAGAACCACATGCCGAAAACCCAGGTGGTGCTGCGGCGCAGGAAAAGCTGGGCGCTGCTCATGAGCAGGGCCATGAGCAGCATGCCTACCATGAAGGTCACGGGGAACACCCTGTGCATGATAGGCACATAGATGAGATTGTAGAGCACGATGATGGGAGCCGCGATGGGCACCGCCAGTCCCATGTAGAAGCTCAGGGACATGAAGGGCTCCTTTTTCCAGATATAGCGAGCGGCGATGAGGGATTCACGCAGCCAGGAGCGCTTCCAGCGCATCTGCTGCTTGAGGAACATGGTGTAGCTCTTGGGCACGATAGTCATGCATACGGCAGTATCCTGATAGCAGGTGCGGTTGTGCCTGAGGATGAAGTTGGTCATGCTGCGGTCATCCCCGAAGGTAGCCCGCTGGCCCAGGAATTTCTGGTTCAGCCAGGCATCGGAGTAGCGCAGCACCAAATCCCGCCGATAGCAGGACAGAGGCCCTGACAGGCAGGTCACGGCATCGAAGTAGCTCTCTGCCGCCTTCATGATGCGGAAGGCGATGTAGTAACGCACAGACTGCATGCGGGTCAGGGCATTGGTGTAGGTGTTGGCCACATCCGTGCGCCCCGACACGCCCCCCATCTCTTTGTCCTTGAAGGGCTGGACGATGTTGCGCACCGCAAAGGGGTCAAGGAAGCTATCAGAGTCCACGAAGACCAGCAGCTCATGCTGCGCCTCCTGTGCGCCCAGGGCCATGGCCTCACGCTTGCCCTTGTTGTACTTCTGGACGATATAGCGGATGCGCCCCTCTACCCGGTAGCCTCCTTCACGGGTGTCTGCCGCCTTCAGCTCCTCGATGGTCTCCTTGATGCGCTCCACCGAATGGTCGTTGGAGTGGTCATCCACCACGATGACTTCCAGCTTGTCCGCCGGATAATCCTGATTGATGCAGCTCTTGATGGTGCGGTCTATCCACTGTTCTTCATTGAAGCAAGGGATGATGATGGTCACCCCCGGCGTGTAGTCCGGGTCAATCTTCACGGGCCGGTAGAAGGTAGCGAAGAAGTATCGGGACAGGAGGAAGGTGGCGGCAATGATGCTGTAAAGGTACAACCAGCGGTTGAAGCGGAAATACACCACGGACTCCGCCCTCATCATGACAATGGCCAGCACGATGATGCCCAGCAGGAAGGCCGAAGCCCCCAGCATGTAGTTCTGCCGCTTGGCGGTGGCATACTGGGCCAAAGTGTCGGAAAATTCCAGGGCGCAGAGCATCTCTCCATCTTTTTCCACCACCCTGACGCATTTGGCCTTCAGCTTCTTGATTTTCATTTCATAGCCTTCGGGCATGGAGCCGGGGGTGATTTCAAAAGTGAGCTTAGCCTTATCCCCTATTTGCGGTACTTTTTCCCAAATGGGGAATTTCACCAGCAGGCCGGTGGTGCTGATATCCACCGCAGTGCCTTTCAGTATGCCGCTGCCGCCGCTGCCCTCAAAGGACATGTCCACGGCATAGTCCACCAGATAGCGCTGGCCCGCCTTATCCTCTCGCTGGTACTCCGTGTAATCCTCCGGCTCCTGACCATCGAAACCGCCCCGGCGGTCATGGTTGCTGCGCTGGCCGGAGGCATCGGGCACATAGGACAGCAGGCGGCGGTCAGGCTTTTCTTCGTAGAGAATATCCGGTTTTTCTTTCTTTTCCTCCATCACTCCTGACCTCCTTCCTGGCTCCCCGGCAGAAGCAGCGCCGCAGGTATGTAGTGAATCTTTCTGAACTGGTTCACATAGATGAATGACTTGCCCTGTCTCTCCAGGGCCGTAAGCAGCATATCAAGTTCCTTGTCCAATTCCACTTTGGCAATAGGGGGATTGGGCTTTTCATCCTTGATGGTGGGCTTCATGTCCACGGCGGGCTTTTCCTCCCGCACTGCCGGGTCATCTGCCTTCTGCTCCACGAAGGGTTCTATGGAAATGGCTATGATGCTGCCATTGGACACTCCTGCAGCATAGGCATCAGCCTCTTCCTGGTTGTGGATTGTGCCCGGCTTGAAGCGTACATTCTCCTTCACAGCATATTCCAGCCCCGCCGCCCGGACGGACTTCAGCAGCTCGTCCGTATACACCGTATGGGGTGCACGGAAAAGACTGGGAGCCAGCGCATCGTGCATGGTCACAGCTTTCTGCCCCCGGCAGATTTCCCTTATCTGCTCCTGGGGACTGCGCTTTTCCAGGGAGGCCAGGCCCACATAAGTGTAGTTGCCTACCTCCTGCCCGGCCTGGCGTATGAGCTTGATGACCTCAGGCTCATCTGCCACATTCTCCCCCTCCAGGAAGAACACAGCCGGGGTCTTGTGTTTCGCCAGCACATCCAGGAGCTTCGCTGCCAGAGGCCTGTCAGGCATGCCATCAAAGACCAGTGCCAGACGGGGAGTGCCATCCTGCAGGGTGGTGATGACCTCTACCGGCTGAATATCTGCCTCTGCCCTTTTAGCCAAGGCAGCCTTGATTTCATCTTCTGCCAGGTAATTCTTGGTAAGGTCAGTTATATCTGGAATGAATTCCGTCTTCTCGATCAGATTGTCCCGCACATAAATCAGGGCGCCTATCACGCAGGCCAGCACCAGGACAACTGCCAGAACGAGCTTCCTATAGTTCACGGCTCGTCAAATCCTCCTATCCCACAGCTCATATCAAAGGCTCCAGTACACAAAGCCCATTTCTTCAGCCGCCCGGCGGCTGTAGATATTCCTCACATCTATCAGCACAGGCGCCTTGCATTCCTTCGCATAAAGCTTTTTCAGTTCCTGCAAAGAACGGCGGCGGTAGCAGTCGTGGGCCGCCAGGATAACGATACAGTCGGCCTCCTGCACTTCTTCCTCCGGCACCAGCTGTATGCCGTACTCCTGCAGGAAGTCATAAGGGTCAGCCAAAGGGTCTGCCGCCATGGCAGTCAGGCCGTATTCCGCCAGATGCCGGTAAACATCCACCGCCCGGGAGTTCCTGGTATCGGGGCAGTTTTCCTTGAAGGTCATGCCCAAGAGGAAAATCCTGGCCCGTGGAGCATTCACCCCTGCCTTCAGCAACACCTTCACGATTTCCTGGGCCACGAATTTGCTCATGTCGTTGTTGATGCGGCGACCGGCAGAAATCATCTGGGAATGTTGATCGAGGTTTTCCGCTTCGTAGATGAAATAGTAGGGATCCACCCCTATGCAATGTCCTCCTACCAGGCCGGGACGGAAGCCTAAAGCATTCCACTTGGTGTCCATGGCCTTGGCCACTTCCTCCGTATCAATGCCCATCTGATGGAAGACCATGGAGAGCTCGTTCATGAAGGCGATGTTGATATCCCGCTGGGTATTCTCCACCAGCTTGGCTGCCTCAGCCACCTTGATGTCAGAGGCGGGATAAATCTTCTCTATGATGGAGCCGTACACAGCACTGATATCCCGCAGGGCATCCTCGTCTATGCCGGAAACGATCTTGGTGATGCTCTTCAGCCGATGCACCTTGTCACCTGGATTGATGCGCTCCGGGGAGTAGCCGATCTTGAAATCCTGACCGCAAAAGAGGCCGGACTTCTCCTCCAGCACCGGCATGCATACATCTTCCGTCACCCCTGGGTACACCGTGGACTCATAGACCACGATGCTGCCCTTGGCAAGATACCTGCCAACCGTTTCCGAAGCACCTATCACCGGCCCCAAATCAGGAGTCTTGTCCCCATTGATGGGGGTGGGCACAGCTATGATGATAAAGGAAGCCTCCCTCAAGCGCTCCGGGTCGCTGGTAAGGTCGATGCCTGCCTGCTGCAGAGCCTCATCCCCTATCTCCGCTGTCACATCCCGCCCCTCTTTATAGGCAGCGATTTTTCGCTCGTTCATATCAAAGCCGATAACCGTAAATTTTTCCGCAAAGGCTGCCGCCAAGGGCAGGCCCACATAACCCAGTCCCACTACTGCAAGTTTAGTTTCCTTGCCGCTCAGCTTTTTCAACATATCCATGATGCGTACTTTTCCTTTCTTCTTTATTCACGGTAATTCTTGAAGGTCTTGGTCACATAGCCCCAGATGGTATTGGCAGAGTGGCCGTAGTCAATATCCCTCAGAGCATAGTACTCAAGTCCCAGGCTCCATTCATGGGGCAGGTTATAGGAAAAGCCCACGCCCCAGCCCTTGAAGCCGCCATGCAGCTTCAGCACATCTGCCAGGCCGTTCATGGTATGTGAAAGGTAAGTAGAGTAAGGCTGATAGTAATACTTCAACCAGCCATTCCAGGTATAGGGCTTCCAACTGTCGGCGGGATTATAGCCCAGGGTCAGCACATAGCCGGCCTTGCCCCCCTTGTCCTTTTCCTTGCCATACAGGACCATGGCACTGCCATCGAAGACCCCCAGATTGTGGCGGTAATTCGCCATGTAGATATTCTGCCAGGAGCCGCCATCGAAGCCGAAGCGGTAGATGCCGCCATCTACCCCATAATCCGGCCCCTTATATGAGGCCGTCAGGTCAAAGGAGTTCTTGACCCCGTCCCTGCCTACCTGGCCTGCTTCCAGGGTATAGCGCACAGGCTTTCCCACGGAGAACCTGGCTCCCTTGAATTTGCTGTCGTAAATGTTGCCCTCTGCCATGTAGCTGCCGAAGGCACCCAGATCCGCATGCACCGTGCCTATATCGCCACTGAGATAATAGCGGTCGAATTTCAGCTTGCCATCGTCACTGGATTTTTCTCCGGAAAAAGTCTTTTCCCACTCCAGCATGCCCATGAGGTGCCAGTTGCCATCAATGTTGTAATCCGGATAGACGCGGGTGCGGAGCCTGGTGCGCGAACCGTTGCCATGGTCGCCGCTGGAATTCCGCGAGTCCAGGCGCAGTTCCGCATCCACCTTGAACCTCTGGTCGGGCACCTTCCGCAGAGGAAGGTTAGAGGAAAGCTGCCTGGTGGCACTGCCTTCATCCAGGCTGCCTTTTTGCTCCAATTCCCCGGCAAATTCAGCCCTGAGCCTGCCTGCCGCCGCCAAAGCAGAATCCGCCTGTCCTGCTGCTCCGGTTCCCTGCGAGCCGGTACCCAGCGCTGCTGGCTGCACCGGCCTGCTTGCCTTGCCTGCCAGGGAAGGAGAACCTTTCCCCGCTGTTGCCGAAGAAGCCACCGCATTGCCATCCCCGGCCATGCCGCTCATCTCCGCCATCAATTGCTGCTGCCTTTGCCGCACCTGCTGCAAAAGCCCTGTAAGCTCCACTACCCGGCTCTTGGCCTCGGCATAATCTCTGGCAGCGAAGCTCAGTTTCTCCTGCGCCGCATCGTTCTTTTCCTTCAAGGGGGTCATGATTTCCAAGCGGTTCTGGCCCTCTATGGAACGGCGCACCAGCATTTCTGCTGCGTGCCTGGCCCTGGCCTTGGCCGCGTCCAGATGCTCCTGGGCAAAATGCTCCTGTTCCTTGGCCAGCTTCAGCTGCACCTCGTCCATGACCTCCAGCTTGGTCAGCAAAGCATATTCATCTGCCAGGCTGCCCGTCCGCTTTTCTTCCATGTCCGCCAGGGCCTTTGACACCATACCTGCCAGTTCCTCGCGGGAATAGCTGTCCAAGGGCTTTTCCGGCATCTCCAGATACCCCGCTGCCGCAAGCTCTTCCAAAGAATCATAAACCCACGGCTCTGCCGGTGCAGCCATAGCCAGGCAGCCTGGCAGTTGCAAGCCAAGCAAAATGGTGCCGAGAAGCCTTTTTTTATTTGCCACTTTCTTTACAATCCTTTCCATTAGCCATCACCTTGGCATATGTATCACAGCCACAAGCAAATGAATATATGCTCATACGCAGTACATCCCCTGCCAACAAACATCGCCCCCCATCTTACAACTGTGCCTCATAGTTTAGCTGCGATGGAGGGCGTAATTATAGATAAATTTATTTATGTAAACATTGGGTATTTTAATTTCATACTTCCAAAATGTCAATAGCTTGAAAAAATTTATCTCTCCTTGCCCACGCCCCCCTCCCAGAAGGATTATGCAACCCGTTTGTCGAAATCTGTTTCCAGAAACCATCAAGGACATCCCTGACGGCTGGGCCGTGACCAAGCATTACATCCTGCAGGCAGGGGACGACGGCAACATGGTCATCTACAACAGGGAGGACGGCAAGAGGGTCTTCGACTCCAAGCTGCGTGACATGAAGCCTTCCTACCTGGCTCCCATGGGTGACGATATGGTGCTGCTGTGCAGCAATTCCTTCGGCGAGCTGAAGTTCTTCATCATGGATTTGAAATAAACGGAATAAAAGCTGCGCGACTGCCAGAGGCTCGGAGTGCTTACGCACCCCGAGCCTTTTATTTGCAATCTTGCAGGAATATCCCCTTGACTGCTAGAATGTAGTGCTTGATTATCTTTGCAGAGGGAGGTGCATTGCTGCCATGTCGGATACCCATTACCCCAAAAAAACCTTCATATATACTATCGAAGAAAAATGCACCGGCTGCAACAAG
The DNA here is from genome assembly GCA_015058655.1 of Pseudoselenomonas ruminantium. Classification (GTDB taxonomy): domain Bacteria; phylum Bacillota; class Negativicutes; order Selenomonadales; family Selenomonadaceae; genus Selenomonas_B; species Selenomonas_B ruminantium_C. The sequence goes on along the minus strand of SVBX01000013.1, from coordinate 31,988 downwards.
TGCATAAATGCCTGTCCCGTGGACTGCGCCAACCAGGTATACAGGAGCTATGACGGCGGGCTCAAAGTCGAGGTAGACCCTGAATACTGCATCTCCTGCGGCGCCTGCATCGCCGCCTGCGACCATCAGGCCAGGGACTATCTGGACGATACGGAGCAGTTTTTCCTGGATTTGGCCGCAGGTGGCGAGCCCATGACCGTGGTAGCAGCCCCCTCCGCCCGGGTGCATTTCCCGGAGCTGAAAAAACTTTTTGGCTGGCTGAAATCGCTGGGGGTCGCGGGCATATACGATGTCTCCTTCGGGGCAGATATAGCCACCTGGGCCTATCTGCGGGCCAGAGAAGCGGGCCGCCTGCCCGCCTCGGTCATTGCCCAGCCCTGCTCCTCGGTGGTGAAATACTGCCTGCGCTACGCACCGGAGCTTCTCCCTGCCCTGGCACCTGTCCATAGCCCCCTGATCTGCCTGGGGCTCTACTTGCGCCGCACCCTGGGCATAAAGGGACGCATCGCTTTCCTCTCCCCCTGCGTAGCCAAGGGCGAAGAAATACGGGATAAGAACACTGGACTGATTGTGCAGTACAATGTGACCTATGCCAAGCTCAAGGACAAGCTGGAACGGGAGCAGATAGACATCTCTGCCTTCCCTCCTTTGGATTTTGACGGACATTCTGCCGGAGTGGGCCATGTCTACAGCCGCCCCGGCGGCCTTTCCGAAACCATCCGCATCACTGACCCGGAGATATGGATACGCTCCCTGGATGCGGTGAGCAATGTCTATCCCTACCTGCAGGAGTACCACAGCCGCCTGCAGGAGCACAAGCCCCTGCCGGAACTGGTGGATGTGCTGAACTGCCATGGCGGTTGCAATTATGGCACCGGCACCAGGCGGGATGTGGCCCGCGATGATGTGGACTATCTTATGAATCAGCAGAAAAAGGAGGCGACAGAGGAAAAAGTCAGGTATACCGAGGCGGGAATCAGCTACGCTCCCAACGAATATTTTGACCGGCACCTTAAGTGGCAGGATTTCCTGCGGATTTACACCCCTATTCCCATCAAAAACTCGCGCTTCACAGATGAAGATTTGCAGGATATCTACGCCCAGCTGCACAAGACCACCCCGGAAGCTCAGAACATCAACTGCCACGCCTGCGGCTATGGCACCTGCAAGCGCTTTGCCCAGGCTTTGAAGCTGGGGCTGAATGTGCCGGAAAGCTGCGTGGACTACGACCGCAGCCAGCTGAAAATAGACCCCTTGACCAAACTCTTGAACCACGGCGGCTTGACTGAGACTTTGGAAAACCTCCTGAACCTGTACAGCAGGGAAGTCTTTGACCTTTCCCTCATCATGATGGATGTGGATGATTTCAAATCCGTCAATGACACCTATGGACACGATGTGGGCGATATCGCCCTGAAGACGGTAGCCGAAGCCATCAGGCAGCACATACGCCAGGCAGACTTTGCCGGACGCTGGGGTGGCGATGAGTACATGATCATCCTGCCTCAGGCAGGAGAGGAGGACGCAGCCAGGGTAGCTGCCCGCATCCGCGCCGCCGTAGCCACCGCCCGGGTGCTCCCCGATGGCGCCAGCTTCACCTCCAGCGCAGGCGTGACCACCGCCCGCCCCGGGGACACTCCCCAGAAAATCTTCAAGCGGGCCGACAGGGCGCTCTACGATTCCAAGAAGCTCAAAAATAAATCTCACTATTAAGTGCAAAAGGGCAAGAGCCGTAAAAGCTCCTGCCCTTTTCATGTTTTGTTTTTATAACACCATTGTTCAAATTTTGCCGTAGGCAAAATCTTCCAATTGGTGTTTCAACGAGGCGGGAGATATTAGCTCGCCGCCTGTTAGTAGTTTGCCGCCCCCACTTATAGAAGTGGGGGACATCTTCGTCCGAGTTATAGTGAACGCAATATCTTATTTTAGTTTGCCTCCCCCGTTTACGGGGGGCTATTCATCAAATATTATTGCGTTCACTATAATTACTTATGGAAGGGATTTTCCGTGGGATAGGGGAGATTGGCGGGCTGGTTGTAGGCGATATCTGCCACGCCCAGGTAGCTGAGCACCTCGAAGATGGCCTTGCCATAGTGGCCGAAGGCCACAGCGCCGTGATGGGGATAGCGCTTTTCGATGAGCACATGGCGGTAGAAGCGGCCCATTTCAGGGATGGCGAAGATGCCGATGCCACCGAAGGACTTGGTGGCCACAGGCAGGATCTCGCCCTGGGCGATGTAGGCCCGCAGCTGCCCGTCGCTGGTGCTCTGGAGGCGGAAGAAGGTGATGTCGCCATCGGCAATGTCGCCCTCCAAAGTGCCGCGGGTGAAGTCCGGGGTGCCGCCGTTTTCCAGCAGGCGGTTCTGGATCAGCTGATACTTCACGCCGCCCTTCTTGAGCTTGCACAGGGGGGTATTGCCGCAGTGGAAGCCCATGAAGGTGTCCGTGAGCTTGTACTTGCCGGCAGGGGCAATGCTTTCCTCATAGAGGTCTTTCGGCACGGAGTTGTTGATATCCAGCAGGGTCACAGCATCGCCGCTGACGCAGAGACCGATGTACTCGCTGAGGGCGCCGTAGATGTCAACCTCGCAGGACACGGGGATGCCGCGGCTCACCATGCGGCTGTTCACATAGCAAGGCTCGAAGCCGAATTCCTTGGGGAAAGCAGGCCAGCACTTGTCAGCGAAGGCCACATACTTGCGGGCGCCCTTGTGCTCCTCCATCCAATCCAGCAAAGTCAGCTCGAACTGAGCCATGCGGGGCAGCATCTCGGGATAGGGGTTGCCCTCCTTGCCCAGTTCCTTGGCCATATCGGCGGCAATTTCCTCGATGCGGGGGTCGCCGGCGTGGCTCTTGTAGGCCACCAGGAGATCCAGCTCCGAATTCTCCTCGATTTCCACACCAAGGTCGTACAGGGGCTGGATGGGCGCATTGCAGGCGAAGAAGTCCTGGGGACGGGGGCCGAAGGTGATGATCTTCAGGTCTTTGAGGCCCAGCAGGGTTCTGGCCACGGGCTGGAAGTCGGCAATCATGTCGGCCAGTTCCTCGGCAGTGCCTACGGGGTACTCGGGGATAAAGGCTTTCAGATGGCGCAGCCCCAGGTTGTAGGAGCAGTTCAGCATGCCGCAGTAGGCATCGCCACGGCCATTGATGAGGTTCTTGCCCGTTTCCTCGGCAGCAGCCACATACATCACCGGGCCGTCAAAGACCTTGGCAATGAGGGTCTCGGGGGTCTCGGGGCCGAAATTGCCCAGGAAAACGGCGAGGGCATTGCAGCCAGCCTCCTTGGCTTCCTGCACAGCTTCCAGCATATCCTTCTCATTCTCTACGGTTTTCTTCACTTCATAAAGCTCGCCGTACTTCTTGCCGTAGGCTTCCACTATAGCCTGGCGGCGGTTCTCGGACAGGGAGATGATGAAGCAGTCGCGGCTCACGGAGATGATGCCGCATTTCACAGTGGGGATGTTCTTCAGGTTGCTCATGGTCAAGCGCTCCTTTGCAATACATTTATACATGACTTAGTTTTCAGCTTTGCGTGCTCATGCACGCTTGATATAGGCAAAGCATAGCACCCCCAGGCCACTTTGTCAATCGTTTTATTTTATTTTTTCTTGCTGTCAAAAATCTTTTTCTTGTTTTATATTATTAGTGGTGTTTAGCGAGGATAAATAAAATAAAAAATTGTTTAACAAAAAGTATTGATTCTTATTTTGTCCTGTGCTATATTGATTACAGTGAGTTGCGTTCTTGAGCACGCAAGCCCGCGAAAGCCAAGTTGTGAAGAGAATATTTAGGAACTGTTTATGGACAGTTCCTTAGGGAGGAACCTGAAATGAAATATCTCATCGGCGTAGATGTGGGGACTTCCGCCACCAAGACAGTGCTCTTCGATGAAGAGTGCCGCCCCGTGGCCGAGGCTTCTGCCGAGTACCCCATGTACCAGCCCCAGAACGGCTGGGCAGAGCAGAACCCCAAAGATTGGGAGGAAGCCGCTGCCAGCACCATCCGCGAAGTGATGGAACGGAGCCGGGTGAACAAGGATGATGTGGTGGGCCTGGGCCTCTCCGGGCAGATGCACGGACTGGTGATGCTGGACAAGGATAATGAAGTGATCCGCCCCGCCATCATCTGGTGCGACCAGCGCACCGCGGCAGAATGCGAGGAAATCACCGCCAAGGTGGGCAAGGAAAGGCTCATAGAGATTACCGCCAATCCCGCCCTCACAGGCTTCACCGCTTCCAAGATCCTCTGGGTGCGAAACCATGAGCCGAAGAATTACGCCGCCTGCCGCCACATCCTCCTGCCGAAGGATTATGTGCGCTTCGCCATGACCGGCGAATACGCCACGGAGGTATCCGATGCCAGCGGCATGCAGCTACTGGATGTGCCCCATCGCTGCTGGTCCAAGGAAGTGCTGGCGAAGCTTGATATAGATGAAGCTCTCCTGCCCAAGGTCTATGAATCCCCCGAAATCACAGGCCATATCTCCACCGAGTTCGCCCAAAGAGCCGGCCTTTCCGAGAAATGCGTGGTGGCAGGCGGCGCGGGAGATAATGCGGCAGCAGCTGTAGGCACCGGCATCGTGGAAGATGGCAAAGCCTTCACCACCATCGGCACCAGCGGCGTGGTCTTCGCCCACACCAGCGAGCCACGGATCGATCCAAAAGGCAGGGTACACACCTTCTGCTGTGCCGTGCCTGGCTGCTGGCATGTCATGGGCGTCACCCAGGCAGCAGGGCTTTCCCTGAAGTGGTTCAGGGAGAATATGGCTGAGAACATGGACTATGAGGCCATCAACCAGGCCATCGCCAGCGTCCCCAGAGGGAGCCGCCGCCTGATTTACCTGCCCTACCTCATGGGCGAGCGCACCCCGCACCTCAATCCCGACTGCCGGGGCGTGTTCTTCGGCCTTTCCGCCATGCACACCAAGGCAGATATGCTGCGGTCCGTCATGGAGGGCGTCAGCTTCTCCCTGCTGGATTGCTGGGATATCCTCCGGGAAATGAAGATCGAGGTCAAGGATATGATGGCCTGCGGCGGCGGCAGCAAGAGCCCCCTGTGGCGGCAGATGCTGGCCAATATGTACGGCTGCCCCGTGAAGGTAGGGGGCGAGGGTGGCGGCGCCACCCTGGGAGCTGCCATCCTGGGCGGCGTTGCCGCAGGATTATTCGAGGATGTGCCCTCGGCCTGCAGGAGGTTTGTGGGGACAAGTTCGGTTTGCCAGCCGGAAGATGAGGCTAATGCTTTCTATGCTAAGGAGCATACGCTCTATAAGATGCTTTATAAGAGTCTTGAGCCTTGCTATAAAGCGTTGGCCTCCTCATTTTAGGGACGGCTGTTCATTTCTTTGGCGCAAAGAAAACGAACCAAAAGAAAACGCGGCCTTGAATTCGTCCGGAATTCAACGGCCGCAGGGCCCCCGTCCTTGGGGGCCCGGGGTTCGGAATGTTTGAGGTGTCTGAGGTGACGAATTTATGAAAACTGTGTTGGATAAAGAATTTCTTGAGTATGGGCGGGTGCTTGATGTTGATACCAAGGATTTTACCGCGGCTATCAACGGGCATGCGCAGACGGCTCAGGGGGAAGTTGTTTATGAGCCTTCTGTCAGGGAGTTTGAGGAACTGCCTCTTTACGCTGAGATGAGCGAGCAGGTTTACGGCCAGATGCCGGTGGAGTTTGGGCATTGCTCCGGGTGGAACGAGAAGCTGAATGCCTTGGAGTATCATCGCAGCTCTGAGGTGGATATTGCGGCTACCGACCTCATCCTCATGGTGGGACGGCAGCAGGATATCGACCAGCAGGACTTCACTTACGATACGGAGAAGATCGAGTGCTTCTTCGTACCTGCGGGAACGGCGGTGGAGCTTTATGCCACTACTTTGCACTTCGCTCCCTGCGGCGTGGACGGCAAGGAATTCCGCTGCGGCGTGGTGCTGCCCCGGCATACCAATGAGGAGCTGAAGGCTGACACCACGAAAGCGCAGGGCGAGGACAGATTGCTCTTTGCGGTGAATAAGTGGCTCATTGCCCATGAGGACAGCGGGCTGGGCGCAGATGGCGCCTGGGTTGGCTTGAAAGGGAAAAACCTCTCTTTGTAAGGTTTCGGCTGTTCATTTTCTTTGGCGCAAAGAAAACGAACCAAAAGGCAAACATGCCAGTGGCATGTTTACGCGGACTGAAATCACATCCTGTGATTTCCGCGTCCGCGGGCCCCATCCCTGGGGCCTAATATATGCCATTCTTTTGAAAGGAGTTTAATAAAATGGAAGCCTTGAAAAATTACAAATTAAGCATGAGGGAAAAAACGGGGTATGCCATGGGCGATTTGGCTTGCAACCTCATCTACACTACGGTCTGCACCTATCTCCTGTTCTTCTATACCAATGTCTTTGGCCTGCCGGCGGAAGTGGTGGCCACTATGTTCCTCATCGTGCGAGTCATGGATGCCATCGTAGATCCTATCGTGGGTACGTTTGTGGATAAGCATACCTTCAAATACGGCAAGTTCCGCCCCTATCTCCTCTACGGAGCCTTCCCCTTTGCCGTGCTGGGCATCCTCTGCTTCAGCACCCCCTCCCTTTCTGAAGGGGCCAGCATCATTTACGCCTATGCCACCTACATCGGCCTGTCCCTGGTGTATACCACCATCAACATTCCCTACGGTGCCCTGACTGCCGCCATGACCCGCGACAACAAGGAAGTAGTCAGCATGACCTCTATCCGCATGCTCTGCGCCAACCTGGGCGGCCTCATCGTTTCCTTTGGCATCCCTGTTTTCGTCACCATGATTTCCGGCAGCTACACCGGCGAGGAATCCCGTTTCGGCTGGCAGGTGACCATGGGCCTCTACAGCGTCATCGGCGCCCTGCTCCTGCTCTACTGCTTCTCCCAGACCAAAGAACGCGTCCAGATCGACCCCTCCAATGATGAGAAACTCAGCTTCACCGATGTGTTCAAGCAGTTCAAGGTCAACCGTCCCCTGGTGGTACTGAGCCTGTTCTTCATCATCCTCTTCGGCATGATGGCCGTCATGAACTCCATCGGCACCTATTTCATCACCTACAACTGTGACCGCCCCGATCTCATCCAGTGGTACGGCCTCATCGGCACCATCCCCGCTTTCTTCCTGCTCCCCCTGGTGCCCACCTTCAACAAGCTGGTAGGCAAAATCAACCTGCTGAAAATCTCTCTGGTGCTGGGCATCATCGGCTGCGCTGTCACCTATGTGGTCCCCGCTGAGAACATCACCCTGGTGCTCATCGCCCGCTTCATCGGCTCCTGCGGCATCATCGTAGCCGGCGGCTTCATGTGGGCTCTCATTCCTGAAACCATCGAGTATGGCGAGTACAAGACCGGCAAGCGCCTCAGCGGCATGATTTATGCCATCATCGGCTTCTTCTTCAAGTTCGGCCTGGCTCTGGGCGGCATTGTCCCCGGCTTCATGCTGGCCCGTTTCGGCTATGTAGCCAACGCTGTGCAGACCCCGGAGGCTCTGGAGGGCATCCTCATCACCACTACCATCATCCCCATCATCTTCCTGGCTGTGGCCCTCATCGACATTTCCTTCTACGGACTTGACGACAAGCGCTACCACGAAATAGTGACGGAGCTGGAGCGCCGCCACAACGAAGAAAAAGAACAGACCGGGGAAGCTGCCCTGTCTGCCAGCACTCTTTAAGCAGATTGGAGAGATAAATATGAAAATCCAGAACCCCATCCTCAAAGGCTTCAACCCCGACCCCAGCATCGTCCGGGCTGGTGATGACTACTATATCGCCACTTCCACCTTCGAGTGGTTCCCCGGCGTGCAGATACATCATTCCAAGGACCTCGTGCACTGGCACCTGGTGGCCCACCCCCTGGACACCACCGAGTTCCTGGACATGAAGGGCAATCCCAACTCCGGCGGCATCTGGGCACCAGACCTTTCCTACGCTGACGGCAAGTTCTGGCTCATCTACACGGATGTCAAGGTAGTAGATGGCATGTGGAAAGACTGCCACAACTACCTCACCACCGCCGAGAAGATCGAAGGCCCCTGGTCGAAACCCATCCTTCTGAACGGAGCAGGCTTCGATGCCTCCCTGTTCCATGACCCCAACGGCAAGAAGTATCTGGTGAATATGTACTGGGATCAGCGGGTCTACCACCACAACTTCTACGGCATCGCCCTGCAGGAATACTCCGTGGAGGAAGAAAAGCTCCTGGGCAAGCCCGAAATCATCTACAAGGGCACTGACATCGCCTACACCGAAGGGCCTCACCTCTACTACATCAACGATATGTACTACCTCATGACCGCCGAGGGGGGCACCACTTACCAGCACTCCGAGACCATCGCCCGGAGCAAGGATATCCACGGCCCCTATGAAATCCAGCCGGATTATCCCCTGCTCTCTGCCTGGAAGGAAGTACACAATCCCCTGCAGAAATGCGGCCACGCCTCTCTGGTGGAAACCCAGAACGGCCAGTGGTACCTGGCCCACCTCACGGGCCGTCCCCTGCCCGCTCCGCAAGGCTTCCCCAGCCGCGAGCGCGAGCAGCACGCCTTCTGCCCCCTGGGCCGTGAGACTGCCATCCAGAAGATCGAGTGGAAAGATGGCTGGCCGGTAGTAGTGGGCGGCCAGCAGGGCAGCCTGGAGGTAGAGGCGCCGAACCTGCCCCAGCAGGAATGGGAGCCCACCTGCCCGGAGCGGGATGACTTTGACGGAGACAAGCTGAACATCAACTTCCAGACCCTCCGCATCCCCTTCAGCGACACCTTGGGCAGCCTCACCGCCCGCCCCGGCTTCCTCAGGCTCTATGGCCGCGAGTCCCTCCAGTCCACCTTCACCCAGGCTCATGTGGCCCGCCGCTGGCAGAGCTTCAACTTCGATGCCCAGACCAGCGTGGAGTTCCAGCCCGATTCCTTCCAGCAGATGGCTGGCATGACCTGCTACTACAATACTGAGAACTGGTCCAGCGTCCATGTGACCTGGAATGAAGAGAAGGGACGCTGCCTTGACCTGGTGGTGGCTGACAACGGCAGCTTCTCCATGCCCCTGGCAGGCGCTGAAATCGCCATTCCCGATAGCGTGAAGGCTGTGCACTTCAAAGTGGAAGTGCGGGGCAGGACTTACCGTTACTTCTACTCCTTTGACGGGGAGAAGTTCACAGAGATTCCCGTGGTGCTGGACAGCTGGAAGCTGTCTGACGACTATGTGCGCGGCGGCGGGTTCTTCACCGGGGCCTTTGTGGGGATGAATGCCATAGATATCACGGGCACTGGTCTGCCGGCAGACTTTGATTACTTCTCTTACAAGGAACTGGACTAAACAGAAACAACTTGATACAATGAATGCCATAAACCCGAATCCGTGAAACTGGATAAGATGCAGGACGCACCTGCTGTGTCCGCCCCCTTGGGGGCGGGGAACCATCGAAGATGGTGGTGGGGGGACGATTTTTGCGGTAGGAGACTGTATTCATTGATACCCTGTACTCCCCCCACCACCGCCGATGGCGGTCCCCCGCCCCCAAAGGGGGACGGACAGTGTTCGAGTTTCACGGATTCAGGATAAAGAAAAGAGGTGCGCAAATGGTCACTATGAAGGAGATTGCTGAAATCTGCGGAGTTTCGCGGGGGACGGTGGACAGGGCCTTGAATGGGCGGGGCAGGGTCAATTCAGAGACGGCGGAGAAAATCCGCAGGACTGCCAGAGAGCTGGGCTATGAGCCAAACCCTGCGGGCAAGGCTCTGGCGGCTCGCAAGAAGCGGCCTGTCATCGGCATTGTCATGTCCTCAGACGGCAATCCCTTCTTCGATGATGTGATAAAGGGCATGAAGGAGGCCGCCGACCAGTACAAGATTTACGGCGTGCAGATAGAGTACCACACCATGAAGGGCTACGACCCCCAAAAGCAGCTGGCTACCCTGCAGGAAATAGCAGGCAGGGTGCAGGCCCTGATCATTAACCCCATTGATGACCCGGCCATAGCTGCCCAAATCAACAAGATGGTGGACCGTGGCATCTTCGTGGTGACGGTGAACAACGACATCGAAGGCACCAGCCGCCACTGCTATGTGGGCAGCGACTACTACAACGGCGGCCTCACCTCCTGCGCCCTGCTGGAAGCCCTGCTGGGGCAGCAGGCAGAGATTGCCGTCATTCTGGGCAGCCTGAAGCTGCGGGGCCACCGGCTGCGGCTGGAGGGCTTCAAGGAGCGCATGAAAAAAGTGCCAGGCTTCCACCTGGCCGCCACCATCGAGCACAACGATGATGATATCTACGCTTACGAAGTCACCAAAAACCTCCTGTCTGAGCACCCTGAGATAAACGCCATCTGCGTTCTGGCCGCCGGTGTCTACGGCACCTGCCGGGCAGTCATGCAGCTGCCGGAGGAAAGACGCCCCCTGGTCCTCTCCTTCGACACGGTGCCCACCACGGTGGAAATGATGCAGTTCGGCATCATCAAAGCCACCATTTACCAGCACCCCTACCGACAAGGCTTTTCCGCCGTGAACAAGGCCTTTGAATACCTGGTGCACGGCCGCCTGCCGGAAAAAGAAGAATGCATCTTGAAAAATGAAATAAAGCTCACTGAAAATCTGTGAAAGAAGCCCGGAGCGCAACGCCTCCGGGCTTCTTTTACATTATGCAGATGCATCGTCTTACTTCTGGGGCAGCACTTCCAGCCAATAGCCGTCCGGGTCATTGATGAAGTAGATGCCCATGCCGGGATTCTCGTAGCAGATGCAGCCCATCTCCTTGTGCTTCGCATGGGCGGCATCGTAGTCGTCCACGGTGAAAGCCAGATGGAACTCATTTTCCCCAAGATTATAGGGCTCCTTCCTGTCCTTCAGCCAGGTGAGCTCCAGCTCGTGAGGAGTCTGGCCGCCGTCACCAAGATAGACCAAAGTGAAGCCTTCAGCCTCCAGGCGATGAACCTCCTTCAGCCCCAAAGCCTCCTCATAGAACTTCATGCTTCTTTCCAAGTCGAGCACATTGAGATTGTTGTGGACGAATTTGAATTTCATGCTTTCTGCCTCCTGTCTTGCGCGCAAGTTTGCCATATCCTATTTTAGCAGATGGGGCTGCCGGGCAGCAAGGAGCTCACAGCCTTCTCACGGCTATGACTTCTCTCATTTTCTGCAGGTTGGCCTGATACTTCTCCGGCATCTTCTTGGCCAGGCAGGTGTAGAGGATGTCACCGATGGCCATGTGCACCAGGCGGGAAGCAGCGGCCTCCGAAGAGTAGTTCACCTCCCGGCCCATGCCGATGAGGGCAATGTCAGCCCGACGGGCCAGCTCTGACTGGGCGTAGCTGGTGATGGCTATGACCTTTGCCCCGCCTTCCCGGGCGATGTTCACGGATTCCAGGATATCCTTGGTGGCACCGGTGTGGGAGATGGCGATGACCACATCAGTTTCCTCCAACAGGGCCGCCGAGGTCACCTGCATATGGGCATCGCTGAAGGCCTGCACCGCCATGCCGAAGCGCAGGAAACGGGTGGCCAGGTCCTGGCACACCGTAGCCGAATTGCCGAAGCCGTAAATGGCCACCCGCCGCGCTCCCTGCAAAAGCTCCACCGCTGCCGCAATCAGGGAGAAATCAAGGATTTTCAAGGTATCCTGCAGCCCCTCGGTGATATTGCGAAAGATTTTCCCCGCCACGGCGGCTTCATCATCATCCCTGCCAATGTCACTGCAGGGACCTTCTCCGGCGCCGGAAAGCTCCGCCGCCAGGGCTATTTTCAAGCTCTGCAGGCCTGAAAAGCCCAGCTTCTTGCAAAAGCGGGAAATAGTGATTTCAGAACTGCCGCTGCCCTGGGCCAGCTCTGCCACCGTCTGCCCCATGATCTCATGCCTGTGCTCCGAGATATAGTCGGCAATCTTCTTCTCAGATTTGGTAAGATCCTCATAGGTGCTGCGCAAAATAGGTAAAACCTGCTCTTTCATAAAGGCTCCCCTTTTCTTCGTTGATACAAACAATTATACAGCCTTTCCGCAGGCTTTGCCATAAAAAAGGCCTTCCCCTCTTTTTGGGGGAAGGCGCGCCTATTCAGATAATCGCTTCCAGCACCAGCACTCCCATCAGGCCCATGACGGAGATGATGGTCTCCAGCACGCACCAGGTGCGCATGGTCTGCTTGACGGAAAGGCCAAAGAACTCCTTGAACAGCCAGAAGCCCGGGTCATTGGGAGGGCTGAGGATAAGGCTGCCGGCGCCGGTGGCCAGCACCATGAGCTCGGGGTTCACCCCTGTCACTGCCACAATGGGCGCAGCGATGCCGCCGGCAGTGAGGGCAGCCACCGTGGCGCTGCCGCAGGCGATGCGTATGACGGCGGCCACCGTCCAGGCCAGGAGCAAGGGAGAAAGGTTGCTCTGGGCGGCAATCTCGCCGATATAGCGGCCCACGCCGCTGTCGATGAGAATCTGCTTCAAGGCACCACCGCCACCCACGATGAGGAGAATCATGGCGATGGTGAGCACAGCCCCCTCACAGATTTTCATGATTTCGGGGATGGTCTTGCCCTGACGCAGACCGAAGGTGTAAATGGCGGCTGCCACTGCAATGGTCAGGGCCATATCCGGGGTGCCCAGGAAGGTGAGCCACTGGTACAGGGAGGAACCAGCATCCAGGGTCATCTTGGCCAGGGCCGAAGCAGCCATGAGCACCACGGGCACCATGGCAGTGAAAACGGAGATGCCAAAGCCGGGCATTTCTTCTTCCGCGAAAACCTTGCTGCTTTGCATTCCCTGAGGAGCTTCCGGCTGGATATGCTTGGTGGTATTGGCAAAAAGAGGGCCTGCCACAATGGCAGTGGGGATGGCGATAATGGCGCCATACACCAGCGTCAGGCCGATATCTGCATTGTAGATGATGGAAATAGCTGTGGGGCCAGGGTGAGGCGGCAAGAAACCGTGGGTGACGGAAAGAGCCGCCGCCATGGGGATGCCCACCTCCAACAGGGGAATTTTCGCCGCCGTGGCAATGGTGAACACCAGGGGAATGAGCAGCACGAAGCCGATTTCATAAAACAGGGCAATGCCCACAATGAACCCCGTAAGGGCCACTGCCCACTTCACCCACTTGCGGCCAAAGACATCGATGAGGGTGGTGGCGATGCGCTGGGCGCCGCCGCTTTCGGCCATCAGCTTGCCCAGCATGGCGCCGAAGGAAACCACGATGGCCAGGCCGCCCAGGGTGCCCCCTAGTCCCTTTTCAATCACGGGGATGATCTGCCCCTCCGGCAGCCCCTCGGCGTAGCCCACCAGCCCTGCCACCAGCAGCAAGGCCAGGAAGCTGTTCAATCTCACTTTTACAATCAGGAAAAACAGAAAGAGTATACCAACTGCCAAGATAATAAGCGGCATAATCCAGCCCTCCTATGTATAACTTGTCACCATCTTCAATCATGTTTCTGCCACTCATGGTGGAAGGTTCCTTCCCTGTCCACCCGCTTAAAAGTATGGGCGCCGAAGTAGTCCCGCTGGGCCTGGATGAGATTAGCCCCCAGATGGCGCCCTCCCAGGGCGTCCAGGTACTCTGCGGCGCAGGAAAGTGCCGGGATGGGGATGCCACTCAGCACGGCGCAGGACACGGTCTGCCGCAGGGAGGAAAGATTTTCCCTGACCTTGCCCGCAAAGAAATCGTCCAGCAGGAGATTTCTGAGGCCCCTGTCTTTCTCATAGGCCTCCGTTATCCTGTTCAGGAATTCCGCCTGGATGATGCAGCCGGAGCGGAAGATGGCGGCAATCCGCCCCAGCTCCAGCTGCCAGCCGTACTCCCTGGCGGCGGAGCTATAGAGGGCAAAGCCTTGGGCATAGGCGGCAATCTTGCCCAGGTAAAGGCTCTTGCGCACCATTTCCACGAAATCTTCCCCGGGGCGCCCCTGCCCTTCTGCCTGCACCAAGGGGGCGATTTCCTGCCGCTCCTCCATTAGATTGGACATGACTCTGGCGTTGCAGGCAGCGGTGATAAGGGAGGTATTCACCCCCTGCCGCAGGGCCTCGATGCTGGTCCAGCGTCCTGTGCCCTTCTGGCCGGCGCTGTCCACAATCTTGTCCAGCAATTCCCCACCCGCTTCATCCGGCTCTGCGAAGATATCAGCAGTGATGCCGATGAGGAAGCTTTTCAGCTCGCCTTCGTTCCACTGGCGGAAGATGCGCCCAATCTCCTGATTGCTGCAGCCTCCGGCGTACTTCAGCAGCAGATAGGCCTCGGCGATGAGCTGCATATCCGCATACTCAATGCCATTGTGCACCATCTTCACGAAATGGCCTGCCCCGTCGGCGCCCATATAAGCGCAGCAGGGTTCCTCCCCGGCCCTGGCAGCAATGGCCTCGTAGATAGGACGCACCTCCTCATAAGCCTCCCTGTCGCCGCCGGGCATGATGCAGGGACCCCGGCGAGCCCCGGTCTCGCCGCCGGAAATGCCCACGCCGAAATAGCGGATGCCCTTTTCCTGCAGGAAATCATGGCGACGGCGGGTATCGCCGAAGTAGGAGTTGCCCCCGTCCATAATCATGTCCCCCGGCTCCAGCAGGGGCACCAGCGCCTCGATCATGGAATCCACCGGGGCCCCTGCCATGATCATGAACATGATCTTCCGGGGCTTTTTCAGGGAAGCTACGAACTCCTGCAGGTCAAAGAAGCCATGCAGATGCTCATGGGGATGCTCACGCAGCACCTTTTCCGTCAAGTCAGGAGTGTAGTTATAGCAGGCCACTTCAAAGCCGTGGTCAGCCATATTGAGGGCCAGATTGCTGCCCATGACAGCCATGCCCACCATGCCTATATCCAATTTCTTTGCCATCTTGCCTCACCTCATGCTCTGTTCTGCTGGAAAGCCGCTATGGAAGCCAGCTCCGGCTGCAGCTTCCAGTACAGGCTGTCAAAAATCTTGTAAAGCTCCCCGTACACACGCACCTCTTCCGGGTTGGGGCGGATAATGCGCCTGGGTTTCACCAAATCCCCGGTGGCGCCTATGCCGGAAAGCTCCCCGCTGGCAATGAAGCCCAGCACCGCCGCTCCGAAGGCCGCCCCTTCGCTGTTGTCCGGCAGGATAAGTTCTTCGTTCAGGACGCTGGCGAGAATCTGCAGCCAGAGGTCAGACTTGGTGAAGCTGCCGCTGACCCGGATATCCCTGATCTCGCCAAAGTCCCTCAGAGCCAGCATCACCGCGTTCATGCTGTAGGAAATGCCCTCCAGGCAGGCCCTGATCATGTGGGAACGGCTATGGTTCAGGGACAGTCCGAAGAACATGCCCCGCAGCTCCGAATTCCAGTAAGGCGCCCGCTCCCCGGTGAAGCAGGGCAGCATGATAAGCCCCTCAGCCCCTGCCGCCACATGAGCCGCTTTCATAGTCATGAGGTCGTAGCCGTCCACATCCAGATTTTCCAGATGGTGGGGAGTGTAGTGGCACACCTTGTCCTTCACCCAGCGGAGAATCATGCCCCCGTTGTTGATGGCACCGCCTGCCACCCACATATCATCAACCAGGTTGTAGCACCAGGTACGCATCTTGCTGTCCGTCAGAGGTTCCTTGGTGAGCATCCGCAGGGCGCCGCTGGTGCCGATGGTAGCTGAAAGCTGCCCGGGCTCCACCGCCCCGATGCCCACATTCACCAGCACCCCGTCCGTGGCCCCTATGACCACCGGCAGCCCCTCCGGCAGGCCCATTTCCTCGGCGGCCTGCCGCTGCAGCTTTTCCTGATGGGTGGTGGACACCGCCTCCGGCAGCTGGTCCTTCCGCAGCCCTGCATAGGAGAGGATTTCCTCATCCCAGTCCATGAGCCTTTCATTGTAAAGGCCACTGGTGCTGGCAGCAGAATGGTCGATAAGCCATTTCCCCGTCAGGCCGTAAAAGAGATAATCCTTCAAGGAGCCCACATACCGCATCTGCCTGAACATATCAGGATGATGCTTCCTGAGCCAGAGGACTTTGGCCAGCGGGTAGGAAGCATGGATGGGGCAGCCCGTCTTTTCATAGAAGCGGCGGCAAAGCCCCTCATCCTGCTTCATCTCCCGCACGATATCCGCGCTGCGGCTGTCTGCCCAGGTCTGCATGTCCATCAGAGGCTTGAAATCCTCATCCAGCCCCGCGAAACTGTGCATGACGGTACTGAGGGACAGGCCTGCCAGCTGGCGGCTCTTGTACCGCAGGTCAGCAGCGGCCTTGCCCACCACTTCCTTCACCGCGGCAAAAATCTGGGAAGGGTCTTCCTCCGCCCAGTCGGGGTGGGGTGTCAGCAGGGGGTAAAAAGCCTCCGCCCCCGCCACCTTCCGGCCGGTTATATCATAGGCGATAGCTCGGACGCCGGTGGTGCCCACATCAATACCAATCCACACCGCTTCCTGGCGATATTGAAAATTCACTATCATCACTCCGTTCGTTAAATGTAATCAATCTTTCATTTACGAGGTCATTATAGCATGGCCGCCTCGCATATGCAAGTATTATTTCAGATTTATTTTATGTCGTTGATATTTTTATATCATTCATTGGCAGAGACGCACCCATGATCATGGGGCTGCGGCCTGCCTTCTCTCATGGCCTCAGGACTGCTCCCACAAGGCTCCATCAGTCCGCCAGCTCCATCAAAAAAGGCCCGGAGCACAAGCTCCGAGCCTCTTGCTGTCAATATGAACCTGTCAGATCCTAAACCTCTCCACTTCCTTGGCCAGCTGCTCTGCTTCCTCTGCCAGCCCCCGGGTAGCGGCGGCGATTTCCTGGGCGGAAGCGGACTGCTCCTCCGTAGTGGAGGAGACTTCCTCTGTCCTGCGGGCATTGGTATGGCTGATTTCAGCGATAGCCTGCACAGCCTGCTGCATGGAGTTGTTACCCTCGGACACGGACTGGATGCTCTGGGACACATCATTGATGCCCCCGGCCAAAGCGTCAATAGTTATCTTGATGGACTCGAAAATCGCATCGGCCTCCCTGACGGAAGACATGCTTCTTTCCACGCTGTCCGCGCTTTCTTCGCTGGCTGTCACGGCACCACTCATATTAGACTGGATCTTGGCCACCAGCTCCGCAATCTGCTGGGTGGAATTCCCGGACTCCTCCGCCAGCTTGCGGACCTCCTCAGCCACCACGGCAAACCCACGGCCCGCCTCGCCTGCTCTGGCTGCCTCGATGGCCGCATTCAGCGCCAACAGATTGGTCTGCTCCGCAATGCCGGAAATCATCTCCACAATCCTGCCGATTTCCTCGGAGCTCTGGGACAGTTCCCTGATAGAAGCCTTCACCGTGGCAGTGCTGCCGCTGATGGTGCCCATGGACTCCACCACCCTGTGAATGGCCTCCCGGCCTGACTGCACGGTGGCCACCGTCTGCTCGGTGACCATGGCGATGGCATTGGCGCTGTCTGCCACCGCTGCAGTGCGCTGGGCCATCTCCACCGCCGTGCCGTCCGCTGCCGCAGCCGAATCGGACTGCTCGTTGATGCCCTCGGCTATGTCCGCAATCTGGGCAGCAGCCTTGCAAGCCGCATCGGCAGAATGGTGAGAAGCCGCCGTCAGCTCCTCTGCCGAAAAACCGTTCCTTCTAAAGCGCCATACCATTCTAACCTACCAACCACTCCGCCAGACTTCTGCTCTCCGAGTCGAAGTTCACGCCAATCTTGAAAAGCTGCCTTTCATCTGCCCCGTAGGGTGCGGCATAGCCCTTGGCCTCTATCTGCTCCAAGGCCTCCTGGGCAGATTTATCCACCTTGAATTCGAAGATATAGACGAATTTATCCGTCTCCAGTACGCAGTCAGCCCGCCCCCGGCTGCTGTGGACTTCAGTGCGCACATATTGCCCCAGCAGGGTGAACACCAGATAGATGACCGTCTGGAAGTAATGTTCGAAAGGGGCATCATCCGTGGTGTAGGGGATGCTGGCAAAAAGGGCAGCGAGGGTTTCCCGCATGCCTTCCGTATCCCCCGCCAGAATGCGGCGGCGCAGGCTCAGGATATCTTTGCCGCTGCCGCTGACAGCTCCAGGCGCATATTCAGGGAACAGGCTCCGCAGGAATCCTATTTTCACCTCTTCATCGGGGAAACCCAGGACATACGGCCCCACTGCGCTGTCTGCCCCCACAATGGTAAGGTAGCCCGTCTGGTACAGGAGAGGCACTATATCCGGATTGTCTGCCCGATAATCCGTGATATCATAGGCATCCACATAGAGGTTCCTATCTGCCAGCTGCCGCACATCAAAGTGCATATGCTTCAGCCGCCGCACCAAAAAGGTCGGCGTGCCGGTGGCAAACCAGTAAAAGCCAAGCTCATCCTCGGCAAAAGCCTTGAGCAGGCTGAAGGGATTATATACCCCTTTGGCATGGGGATGGAAATGGTAGCCGTCGTACATTTTTCTCAGCTGTCCCAGGCACTCATTCCTATCCACGCCCAGCGCCCCGGCCATGCTCTCTATCTCCGGGGCAAAGCCCTCCTCTAGTTCCGCCTCCGTAATGCCGCATATGCCTGCATACTGCTGGCTGAGGGAAATGTCGTTCAGCTGGTTCAGGTCGCTGAAAATGCTGACCTTGCTGAACTTGGTGACGCCGGTGATGAAGACGAACTGCAGGTATTCGTCATAGCTTTTCAGTGTGCCGAAGAAACCTTTGAAGACTGCCTTGTTGTGCTCCTCCAGTTCGTTGTTCTCCAGCACTTCAAGCAGAGGCTTGTCGTACTCGTCCACCAGCACCACGCATTTCTTGCCCGTCTTTTCTTCGGCAGACCTCATGAGTCTCTTGAACCTGTCGCTCAATGCCCCATTCTTCTCGCAGCCATATAGCTCTTCCCATTCTGACAATATCCCATCCAGTACATCTTCCAAAGCCCTGTCCTGATAGTTCTGTCCGTTGAAGTCAAAGTAGAAAACAGGATACGGCTCGAAGGCTTTCTCATCATCCTTTTCCAGCTCCGCAATAGCCAGACCCTCGAAGAGTTCTCTCTTCCCTTCCCAATAGGCTTTCAGCGTGGAAAGAAACAGGCTCTTGCCAAAGCGCCGGGGACGGCTGAGGAAATACTGTCCCCCACGCAGGGCCAGCGAATGGATATAGCGAGTCTTATCCACATAAACATAACCATCCGATCTAATTTTCTCAAAGCTCTGCACCCCAATGGGCAGCCGCCTGAAGGTTTCTGTCATGTCCCTCTCCTCCTTTTGTCAGCGCACATCTTTCTTTGCTTCAATTGTAGCAAATGGGAGTTTGATGTCAAGGAAAGCACAGACAGGAAACGCCTGGGGGAACGCAGCATTCCCCCAGGCGTTTCCTTGCTGCCGCCCCTCTCCTGTACGACAGCCATCTTATGCAATCAGGCCTTCAGTCCCAATTCCTCGGCATGCTCCTGCATGCCCTTGATGCAGGCCTCCATGACCACGCCTGCTTCCAGGCCCAGCATCTCGAAACCGCGCTTTATGACCTCACGGTTGCAGCCGGCGGCGAAGCGCTTGTCCTTGAATTTCTTCTTCAGGGACTTCACCTCCATGCCCGTCAGGCGCTCCGGGCGCATGAGGGCGTAGGCCTGGACGATGCCCGTCAGCTCGTCCACGGTGAAGAGGCTCTTTTCCAGGTCGCTCTGAGGCTCTTCATCTACTCCCGTAAGCCCGTGGCCGTGGGAGATGATAGCTCTCATGTCCTCCTCATCCACGCCCTCGGGGGCGAGGAACTCCCGCACATGGTGGCAGTGCTCGTCCGGATATTTCTCATAATCCACATCATGCAGCCAGCCGATGGCCTGCCAGTGGTCTTTCTCCTCTGCGGGCAGGCCGTAGTGCTCCGCCATGGCTCCCATAGCGGCGCTGACAGCAGCAGCATGGGTGAAGAGATGGTCTTCGGTGACATGCTTGGGCAGAATTTCTTTGGCTTTTGCTAAGGTAAGTTTGCTCATTTGTAGTCCCTCCCTATCGTTTACATCTTAACACATACTTTGCCCAAGCAAAAGAGTTTTGACTGGCAATCCCCCTCCTGCCAGAAGAATTTCCCCGCATCAAAAACGGGAGAGCTTTTCTCTCAATGTCATTTAGTTAAGCCTTCCCCTTGAGGGGAAGGTGCCCCGTTAGGGGCGGATGAGGTGGAGCATTCTCTCGTTTATCTGCCTTATCTTGTTCATTTGCACCTCATCCGTCAGCCTTCGGCTGCCACCTTCCCCTCAAGGGGAAGGCAGTCGAGACAATGACACTTAACTTAATGACATTGGCTTTTCTCTCCCGTTCTTTTCGCACTGTTCAATTATCCTTATGGGTTTTCAGCCACTTTGACCATTTCACCTTGAAATTGCTCTGGTGGTTCTCCTGCACATACTGGTAGAATTTCCTTATCATCGAGGCCTTCTCCTGGTAATACTTGGCCCGCCATGTGCTGGGCTGGGAATCTTTCAACTCGAAGGCCAGATAGGCGCCCCCCAGCAGGTACTGGCGGGAAATGATGTCCTCGCAGGGCACCTGGGGATTCTTCATCATGTCGTAGGCGGCCATGTAGCTGGTCGTCCTGCCCTTGCCCGCCCGGCAATGGAAGTGGAGCCAGGCATCCTCCGGCAAGGTCTTGACGAACTCTATGAATTTGTCGATATTTTCCGCTGCAGGCCACACATGGTCAGTATCCGTCAAGCGGAAATAGCGTGCGCCGCTTTTCTCCACCAGTTCCTTTTCGGTCATGACACTGCTGACATCCATGAAAACGATTTTATTGGGCTGATTCTTCAGGTCAATCTCCAATTTCATTTTCTTGTCCTGGGCCTCTGCCAGCCGCTTCTGCTCGTCCTGCAAGACCTCGCGCGGGGATTTGCCCACATTGCTCCAGTTGCGCTTGCCGCACCAGCTGACAGCAACGCCATTGAAATAGCCGTGAGACTCCTGCCGCAGGTCTACCACATAGATGGGGCCTGCAGCCTTCTGCCGCAGCACGGGCCAGAGCCGCTCCCATTCAGCCCGGGAGAACTCGGCGCTGGCAGAGATATGCAGCTTATCCAGTCCCTCCCGGGAAGGCGAGGCCAAAAGGGCAGGGCCTCCCTTGTCGGCAGGCATCTCCTTGAACTCCCCGTCTGCCAGGCGGAAATTGCGGGGCAGCTTATCTTTGTCTGCCTCGTCCAATTTCCAGTGATAGCCGCGATAGTCACCTCGCTCCACCGCAGCCTGCTCCACCGCAGTCATAGGCTCGAATTGTGCCGCCTGCACCCCTGCAGGCACCCCTGCCGCCAGCAACGCCGCCAATGCCCACAGGCACGCCTTGCGCTTGAAATCCATCATGATGTAGCACCTCCGTCAATAATTTTCTCCCACCAGCCAGGTCATGCCCGTTTGGCAATCCTGACTATTCTGTCTTTCTCGGGGAGGATTTTGAACCGATAGTCTATTGTACCACGCCAACAGCCCCCTGCCTACCGCCTCATGCCCGGACAAAGGCATTTTTTATGCCAGGCTGCTGCCCCGCCAAGGCCCCAGGGGAAGGTTGCAGGAACGCTCTGCACCAGGGTGCCTCTTCTTGCTTATGACACTGCCTGCACAAGAAATAACTCTGCATTCCCCTTCCTCCCGGCAGGAAAAGTGGGGGTGAGGGTAGAAAAGACACTCAGTATTCATTCGTTTCGGTTGCTCATTTACCTCAGGGAGGACAAGGTATGCATACATTCCTTCGACTTTTATTCGGGCTGGTTTTCCTTGCCTTCTTGCTGCCCGCCCCCATCCTTTCCGCAGCTCCGCCACCTGAGCGCGGCCCTGTGCCCGTGCTGAAGGTGGGCTATCTGCCCCTTCCCGGGGAGCTTTACAAAGACGAGCGCGGCCTTTATCGGGGGATTGCCTTTGAATATCTTTCCACCGTAGCCAGCTATATGGGCTGCGCCCTGACCTTCAATGAGGGAACCGATGAGGAGAATCTGCAGCGCCTGCAGGCAGGGGAAGTCGACCTGGTGCCTACCGCCACGCCGATGGATGATAGCGGTCTTGCCAGCCTGAGCCTGGGACCGAGCATCGGCTACATCACCTTCAGGGCAGGGGATAGGGAAATGGCCGAGCGGCTGGAGCAGGCCATCCAGACTGTAGATGCCGTGGCTCCTTTCTATCGCTTCAAACTGCTGGAGCGGTACAGGCCCGCAGAAATGCCCCTGGAGCTGACCCCGGAGGAAAGGGAATATCTCAAGGAGAAGAAAGTCCTCCACGGCCTCACCTCCGAGGGACAGACTCCCTATACCTACTTCAAGGACGGGGAGCACATGGGCATCATCGCCGACATCATGAAGCTGATAGAAGCGGATCTGGGCATCACCATCACCGCCATCCCCCTGCCGAGCCAGGAATCTCGCCTGCAGGCCATGGCCCTGGGAGAAATCGACATCATCTGCGACCAGTATGATGACTACAACTGGGCCAATGAAAACGAAGTCTGGCTCACCAAGCCCTACCTGAAGCTGGACTATGTAGCAGTGATGAACCGCGGCCGCCCCCTGCCCGACTCCCCCATCATCGCCTGTGCCCGGGGCCATTTCTACAACCGGGCCTATACGGAGTACCATTATCCCACCTCCCAGGTGCGCTACTACCCTACCCTGCAGGACTGCCTGCGGGCAGTGAACGACGGGGATGCAGATATCGTCTTCACCAAGACCCTCACGGTGCAGAACGACATTTATGCCGGTGGCTATCTGAACCTCTATACGCCGGGCACCGTGGTCTTTTCCCATCTGGTCTCCATGGGGGTATCCCGCTACGCCGACCCCCGGCTTCTTTCCATCCTGAATAAGGAAATCGCCCATCTGAGCAATCAGCAGATTTCCAGCATCCTCACCCGCCATGCCCACAGCATGGGAGAGTACGGCACCATCTTTTCCCTGGTCTACCTCCATCCTGTGAGGACTATCGCCCTGGTGGGGCTCATCTGCCTGGCCCTGGTGCTGGCCATGGTGCTCTTCATGTACCTGAAGCGCCGCTACCATCAGAAAATCTACCATCTGGCCTACACCCATGCCAACACCGGCCTGCACAATCTCAACTGGCTCATAAAAGAGCTTCCTGCCCTGATGGAAGAGCACCGTGCGCTGCGGCAGGAAGGCAGGCTCTTCCTCATGGCAGTGATGGCAGACAAGATTTCCTTCATGAAGGAATCATATGACCTGAAGGTGCTGGTAGAAAGCCTCATGGGCGCCCTGGAGCGCGTGCGGTGGGAAAACCCCTGGATGCTGACCTGTTCCATCAACGGCGAGGGCACCTGCCTCTACTTCCTCTGCCGGGAGGATGAGGACCTCTCCATGCGACAGGCAGCGGAAAAATTCATCCGTGATGCAGGAGTGGTGAACATCGGCCAGGTGCCCACCAACTTCACCTACCGCATCGGCCTGATTTCCATTCCCAACGGCAGGGAAGTCCCTCCCAAGAATTTGTTGGACTGCTGCTCCACCGCCGTCATGGAGGCCATTGCCTCCGACAGGAACCTCGTTGTCTATGATGAGAATCTGTCTGCAAGAATAGCGAAGCGGCAGGAAATGGAAAACCTCATGACCAAGGCGCTGTCCGCCCAGGAATTCCAGGTGTGGCTCCAGCCCAAATACGACTTGGCTACCCACAACACCCTGGGAGCCGAGGCCCTGGTGCGCTGGGACAGCCCTGAGCTGGGCTTCCTCCTGCCCGATGCCTTCATGGATATCTTCGAGCGCAACGGCTTTGCCGTGGAGCTTGACTACTATGTGCTGGAAAAGATCTGCCAGTTGCAGTCAGCCCGCCTGAAAGCCGGACTGCCCGCCCTCCCCATCTCCGTGAACCAGTCCGGCCTGCACATCACCGAGCAGGGGTATCTGGGCCGCATGCGGGAGATCATGGACAAGTGGCAGCTGGTGCCCGGCGTTGTCGAGCTGGAAATCACAGAAACCGCCTTCATCGACTTCACCACCAAAGAGCAGCGGGAAGACGCCGCCCAGATCATCGACGACCTGCAGGCCATCGGCTACACCCTCTCCATGGACGATTTCTGCACCGGCTACTCCTCCCTGTCCATGCTGCAGAACCTGCCCATGAATGTCATGAAGATAGACCGCAGCATCCTTTGGTCAGCCGAAACCTCCCCCCGCTCCATGAGCATCCTGCGCCATGTCATAGCCTTGGGCAAAGCCCTCTCCATGAGCGTGCTGGTGGAAGGCATCGAGACAAAGGAACAGGAAGAGCTGCTGCTCACCCTGGGCTGCGACAGCGGCCAGGGCTACCTCTACTCCAAGCCCATGCCCGCACACGAATTCTATGAAAGATTCCTGTCGGAGCATAGCTGATACCCGAATCCGTGAAACTGGATAGGATGTATGACGCACCTGCTATGTCCGCCCCCTTGGGGGCGGGGGACCATCGAAGATGGTGGTGGGGGGATGATTTTGCGGTAGGAGACTGCATTCATTGATGCGATTCAGTTGATACAAAAGGCATAGCCTTCAGCCTTGAAGCTGTTGGCTATGCCTTTTGTCTTGCCTTAGGAACTGTTCAGAAATAAATTAAGCATTCTGCTTGTCTTAGTTCGTCTATACTGCGTTGTCGTCAGTCGACATAGCACCGCTATGCCTCCTTCCTCCGCCTTGTATAGCCAAACTAATCCTTCGCATTATGCTCAATTTATTTCTTGCCAGTTCCTTATTTCACGCTGCGAAGACAGCCCGAAGGCCTGCCATCACCTGCCGTTCTTCCAGTTCTCTCCCACTTCCCCGGTAGTTCTCATCTCGCTGGCGGCAGCGCTCATCCTGTCGAAGGACTTCTTCACCCCTTGGGCATCGTAGGCATAATCCACGGCGTGCTCAGCCCTGATGCCGATGGAGCCGGCTTCGGCTACGGAGTCGATATTGGCTCCCATGAAGATGAAGTTCCAGCCGTATTTCTCCGTAGCTGTCTCAATCATGGCTTTCACCGTATCCCGGGTGTATTCCTTGCTGTCATTCTCCTGGCCGTCCGTCATGATGAGGAACAGCACCCGCCTTTTGGCAGGGCAGACACCGGCCTTGTCCATAGCGCCCACCTTCTCCACGATAGTCCTGCCCACTGCATCCAGCAGGGCCGTCATGCCCCGGGCATAGTATTCCTTGGAAGTGAGCTTCGGCACCTTCTTCAGCGGCACCGAGTCAACGATTTTGTCATAACGGTCATCGAAGAGCACCGTAGTGACCTCGGCGGCTCCTGCCTCCTGCCGCTGCTTGGCCAGGAAAGAATTATACCCGCCGATGGTGTCCCCGGCCAGGTTCTGCATGGAGCCGGAGCGGTCAAGGATGCAGACAATCTGCACCGGCTCCGCAGCAGTCGCCTCGCACTTCGCCGTATGCTCATGGGGAAATTGGAAAGAGGCTTTTTCTTTCTCCGCCTGCGCGCCAATGTCCTCAGTCGCTGCCCCGGCCAAGCAAAGACCGCTGCACCCCAGCAGCATCATCAAAGAAATAACCAGCATTCTCAGTATTTTCATCACTCCCGTACATTTCATTTTCAAAATCCAGGATTTACTTCACTTTTTTTCATTCAGATATCGAAATGCCTGGAAAGAGTCAGGGCGATGCCGTCCTCGTTGTTGGTGGCGGTGATTTCGTCCGCCATGGCCTTCAGCTCGTCGCAGGCGTTGCCCATGGCCACGCCGTAGCCGGCGAAGTCCAGCATGCTCATGTCGTTCTGGGCATCGCCGAAGGCCATGACCTCGGAGGGGTCAATGCCCAGACGGGCGCAGGCCTGATGGAGGGAGCTGGACTTGCTGACGCCCTTCACCGTGGCTTCGTAGAACCAGGGAGCAGACTGGACAAAGGAGAGCTTGTCCTCGAAGCCCCGGCGGATGTCCTCAAGGTGAGGCACCAGGATTTCATTGGGAGCCGCCGTGAGAATCTTCACAGGGGCAAAAGTCACCGCCTCAGCGATGTTTTCCACGATCCTCACCCCCAGATTATTGTTGCGGCTCTCGTCCATGACCTTGTGGCGGCTGGCGTCCGTGGTGTAGATGTACTTGCCGTCATCCACGATGGGAGAAAGCTCCGGCCACTCCTCCAGATGACGCAGGAAAGCCACTGCCGTCTGCCTGTCGATGGCGCTGTCAAAGAGAATCTGCCCGGTGGTGGCGTCCTCGATGCGGCCCCCGTTGTAGGAAATCCGCAGGCCGTGATAATCCTCCAGATGCAGGGCATCCGCCTCCCGCTGCAGCCCCGGCGCCTGACGCCCGGACACCAGCGCCACGATTACCCCCTGCTCCTGCACCGCCATGAGGGCCTCACGGGTGCGGGGAGTGATAACCTTCTCGTCATTGTTCAGGGTGCCATCCAGATCCAGAGCGATCATCTTGTATTCCATGGGAACTTCCTTTCTTCATGTGCTAAAAACAACACCATCAATATAGCACAAGCCCCGTCTGCAAACAAGGCAGGCGGGGGATTTTTTTGCCGTGAGAAATGCCTCCGGCAGGCAGAAAAAGGGAAATCCCCGGCAAGCGGCGAATATGCCTGTCAAAAGCATTATCTGCAAAGGAGGATTTTCTATGGATAAAATACTATCAACCTTAAAAAAAGCCCTCCGCAAGCCCCTCGCCTGCCTGAGCCTGATCTTTGTCGTTCTCTCTGCCCTCGGCTTCAACGGCTGCAGCGGTCAGGGAAAGAATCTGGAAGGGCATTGGGTGGATGTGAACGGGTCTGCTACGCTGGACTTCCGCGGGGACACCATGACCATGCGTGAGGGCCAGTGGTCCCAGACCTACCGCATAAAGGTGGAGGACATAGAGGGAACCACCTATATCCAGAATGCAGACCAGAAAGAACCTTATTTTTACAACATCAGGGATATCAAAATCGATGAAGACGGCGCCCTATGCGCCATAGAAATAGTGTCGGATGCCCAGGGGCATTGCTATCGGTTCGTGCGGGAAGAAAGCCTGGCCAAAGAGCTTGAGATACAAGACCTTTCCAAAGACCTGCCCAAGGCAATAAGCTCGGCAGAAATCGAAAGCTTTTCCCTCTCCTTCGCCAACCAGCATGGCTCATACGGCCTGCCCTCCCAATGGCCCAGCGGGGATTATCAGTGGAAGATAGCCAGAAAGGGCAACACATACAAGATGGACTTCCGCATCACAGGCCCCTCCTACATCGTCCTGGACTTCTCCGACGAAGTCAGCGCAGAATATGTGGCAGGCCTGGCAAAGCTCATACAGCAGCAAGGCCTCCCCCGCCTGAACGGTTATTACCACAAGAACAATGTAGACCGCCCCGGCTATTACCTTTATGTCAACTACGCCTCCAACGAAATGCTCAGAATCAAGGCCGAAGGAGAAGCGGCAAACACCTGCGTCTTCGCCATCGCCCCTCTGCTGGACTACGCCGCCAAACAGAACCTATCTTTGAAAGATGCCTACTGAAAAAATCCCGCCCCCAGCGCTCTGCCGCAAGGGCGGGATTTTTCGTTTTCCTCAAGCCGCGCTGCCGCCGTCGTCGTAGAGGTATTCGTTCAGCTCCGCGATGATTTTTTCCAGCTGACCGGCGAAGATTTTGTCTATGCGGGCGAAGCCGCCCTGGGCGCGGAAGCGGCTGTCTTCGTCGAAGGCCTGCACTGTGAGCACCGATTCTTCCAGCAGGTATTTTTCCATGCGCTTCAGCCAGGAAAGCTCCTGGGCTGAGAAGCTGTGGGCTTTTTTCAGGCGGGCTATCGCCCCCTTGATGCGCTCCTCGTGGGACAGCAGGTGCGAGCCTATGGCGTAGCGGCGTATGAGGGTGATGATGTCGGCGGCTATGTCCTCTAACAGTCTTACCCCATACTCCGCGCGGTCATTTCAATTCTGCTCATATTCCACAATATAGCAACCTATAATCCAGTTGCGTACAGTAAGCGACTGATTCACGGCACTCTTCGCCCATCCTGCAGTAGCATTATGTATGCTGCGGGTGCTTTCTACGAGCTTATCAAAAGAAAATTTAATATCCATCACACCATGCCCCTCATCAAACTCATCCTCACAGCCCGCCCCCCAGCGGTGAGCTCAAGGGCACGAACAGCAGCCCGTCTCCTTTGTGCTCCTGGTCGTCCTGCCAGGTCAGGGTATCTTTGCCCACCAGAGACACCCTGCCGGTGCCGTTCTGGTAGAGGACTTCTTCCTTCTCTATATACTGGTCGCCATAGGTCAGGAGGTAATGGCTGCAGTCTGCGTACTCCAGGGTATCTTTGCTCACCGGCCTGGCGGTCATAGTCCACATATCCACCTGGCGGCTGTTCCTCCGCCAGGAAACCTCCAGGCCAAACCACCCTTCCTCGGCAGTGGTGACATTGATTCTGACCACCTTCGTCCCGGAGTCTTCCCAAAAACCGCAAAACTCATTTATCCGCTCCTGGGACAGAATGCCCTGCGCGCTGGCCCCCTGCCCGCTCTCAGGCAAAGCACAGGCAGCCCCAAACTGAGCCACCGCCAAAAGCGACAAAGCCACCAATAATCTGCCTGCAGATTTCAAAACAGTACCCATTACGAATCCTCCTCCCCTTAAGGAATAAAACTTATTTATCACCAAAATGCTTATCCCACTTGGCTTCTATCATCTGCCTGTTTGCAGCCAACCAACGCATTATGATATTCAAATCTTTCCCAGGTATCTGGCTTTTGTTGTGTGCCAATCTTACCATGCCATTCATCCATATCTTCGTCGCCTCCGCATGAGGAACCCCTTCACAGACATGAACATGAATAGGTTCGCCATTTTCTCTGGACCAAAAAAAGATGGTATATTTCCCTAATTGACAAACCTTAGGCAACCCCGACACCGCCTTCCCGTGCCAGTTCCCACACTATGAACGCATTCCTGCTGGCATATTCCAACAGCTCTTTTATTTCCTGCTTTGTAAATCCTTCCGATTCCACCACATCGAGGGCAGGCAAGGTAGATTCCAAAAAATTGAAGCCACCCTCCACAGGCTTCTCAAAGTATATCCTGATATACTCCATGCCGTCCTCTGTGGTAGCAATATTGTTAAATGTCATGGTGATGCCATCTATCTCTGTAAAAAAGTTTTTCATTGCACACCCTCCTCTTTCTTCCGCAGCCCTTCCAGCCTTTTCACCACGCCCTTGATTATCCTCCTTCTTCAATTGGTTGGTCTTGCCGAAGGAGGGCATATTGGTGCAGGGGTCGCAACGCGATTTCCTGATTGTTCACGCTAAGCCCTTCATCATAGTTTCTCTTGTCATAATATTACTACATTTTCAGATAACAGGCAAATAGGAAAGGCGCCTTATCCCCTGCCAAAGATAAGGCGCCTGTCTTATGCTTTCATTATCTCAAGATATATTCATCGCTTATCCCTTTGCCCACTCGGAGAATTTCTGCTGAAAATCCGTGCTGCGGTTGGCCTGCACATAGTCGTAGAACTTCCTTATCAAGTCTGCCCGCTTGCGGAGTTCCTGGCCCCTCCAGTCGCTGCTGTCGCTGACCGCCAGGAGATTCGAGCCCCCCAGGGCGTACTGCCGGGAGGCGATGTCCTCCAGAGGAACCCCGGGATTTTCCAGGATGTCGTAGAGCACCATGAAGGAAGTGGTGCGGCCATGTCCGGCCTGGCAGTGAAAATGCAGCCAGGCATCCTTGGGCAGGCTCTTGTAAAATTCCATGAACTCATCGACATTTTCATCCGTGGGCGCAGCCTGGTCCGTGGCGGCAATGCGCTTGTATTGCAGTCCCAGGCCGCTGACGAGGGCTTCTTCCGGCTGGGCCTTCTGCACCTTTGCCCTGCAGACCGTCAGGATTTTTGTGTCGGCGTTCCCCATGGGGACGAAAGTCAGCTCCTGCCCTTCTATGGACTGCAGGAGCTTTTTTTCTGCCTGCATGACCTGGGAGGTATTCAGCTCATAATTGCCCCAGTTCCTCTCCACATGGCTGCTGACGGGAATATCTCCGTTGACAAAGCCGTGGGATTCTTTCCTGAGATCCACCACATAGATGACGGCCTCCTGCCCCGCCCGGGCGCGGATTTCCTCCTTCAGCAGGGCCAGGCCAGCGCCGGAAAACTCCGCGCTGGCAGAGCAACGAAGGTTTTCAAGGCCCTGACGGGAGGGCACCGGAGCAACTGCATGGATAAAATCATCCGTCATAAAGCGCAGGCTGCGTGGCAGCACGCTGCCTGCTTTTGCATCCAATCGCCATCTGGCTTCCTGCCCGGCGGCCAGAGCCGTAGCTGTCACCATCAGCAGCAGGCAGCAGACCAGCGCCAGGACGCCGGGACATTTTTTCAGGGAATAACAGTCTTTACCGAACATCGTTTCTTCCTCCCTTGAGGTAGTTATAAGGCCATTGTTCCAGCTTTGTCGATAGACAAAGCTTCCTCTTGGCCTTTCAACGAGGCGGGAGATATGTGCTCACCGCCTGTTATGATATTCGCCATCCCCACCTATAGAGGTGGGGGGCATCTTCTTCCGAGTTATAACACCATCGTTCAAATTTCCACGCAGGCTCAGTCTAATCTTTCCTATGCTCCGGCGCAATCATCAGGAGGTAAATAATGTAGCCCAGCCCATACCCTGCTATCATCATCACGCACATAGGGATAGCCGTATGCTCCCCGGCGATGCCCACCAGGGGCATCATGCAGCCCCCCAATATCATGGAAGAGAACCCCAGGAGAGCGCTGGCGGTGCCTGCATTCTTGCCCTGCCTGGAGAGAGCCAATGAGAAACTTGATGCCCCCAGCACCGAGAGCGGCGTAATGGTGAAGAAAAGAATGGGCAAAATCACAGCCAGCCCCACTTCAAACCAGAAGCCCAGGAAAAGCAGGGCAGAGCCGGAAAGGGACACCAGGATAGCCGTCTGCAGCATCTTCTCATCCGGCACCCGTCCCGCCAGGCGGGCAGGCAAGGCTCCCGCCACCAGGAGGCCCACCCCGATGCCGCCGAAAATCAGGCTGTATACCTGCGGCGATACCTGAAAGATGTTCTGAAACACGAAAGAGGAACCGGAGAGATAGGCAAAGAAGCCGCCGAAAACAAAGCACTGCAAGAGGCAATGGCCCAGGAAGTAGCGATTCTTCAAGAGCTGGGGGAATTTGGCAAAGGAAGCCATTATCCCGGCCAGCCTTTTCTCCGGGCTCAAAGTTTCCTTGTAGGCCAAGGTTGCCAGGAGCAGGAGCAGGCCTATGGCCACCAGGGTGACAAAAACGCCCCGCCAGGTGGTGAAAAGGAGGATTTGCCCGCCGATGACCGGGGCGATGATGGGAGCCAGCCCATTCACCATCATCAGCATGGCAAAAAAGCGGGTGAGCTCCGGCCCCTCGCAGACATCACGGGCAATGGCCTTGGCCACTACAATGCCGCTGGCTCCCGCAAAGCCCATGACAAAGCGGAAGCAAAGGAATGCTATGATATTCTCCGCCAGCACGCAGCCAATAGTAGCGGCAGTAAAGGCCGCCATGCCGATAACGAGGGGCTTCTTGCGGCCATAGTAGTCACTCACCGGCCCAGCAAAAATCTGTCCCAAAGCCATGCCCAGCATGGTCATAGTGAGGGTCAGCTGCACCAGGGAGGCAGAAATGCCAAAATCCGCCTGCATGACAGGCAGAGAGGGCAGGTACATATCAGTGGAGAGCGGCGCCATGGCGGTCATCATGCCCAGAAAGACCGTAAGCCATAATCTGGTTGATTTGGACATTGACATTGGTGTAGTAACCCTCCTTAAAGAATTAACCTCCACCGTAAAACAGGGGAGGTTAAAACATGCCAGTGGCATGTTTTTGGTCGAAGACGGTGGAAGGGGCGGAGCGACAAATAATACTAAAAAAGCACCCCGCAGGGTGCTTTTGCTTTACCGGCAACTTCCTATCCTCCCAGCCCGTCTCCAGGCAAGTACTTTCGGCCTCTGAATGCTTAACTACTGTGTTCGGAATGGGAACAGGTGGAACCACTCAGGCATCATCACCGGATATTCCCCGTAAAGGGATAAGTGACTCACAACCTGCTAAAGCAGGTGTTCGCTACTTAAACCAGCAGCTTCCTATCCTCCCAGCCCGTCTCCAGGCAAGTACTTTCGGCCTCTTGGTGCTTAACTACTGTGTTCG
>SVBX01000012.1 GCA_015058655.1 Pseudoselenomonas ruminantium | reverse complement strand
TTTGGTTCGGAATAGTGTAGTGCTGGCGGTCTATCTCTTGTTTTCGGTTGCTTGCTTCCTTACCGTACATGAGCATTTTCGCAGGGAATGTCCTTTTATGTTGCTTCACTTACGTTTCCAGGGTCAAAGCTTCAGCCTGTGAAGGGCGGCTGCCGCCTGTCCCAGGGCTATGCCTCCGTCATTGGGGGGCACCAGGCTGTGTTTCAGCACTTGGAAGCCTTCTTTTCTGAGGGGAGGCAATACCAGGCGCATCAGTAGGTGATTCTGGAAGACGCCGCCGGAGAGGGCAACGGTGCCAAGTCCTGTTTTCTGGCGGGCCAGCTTGCAGGCTTCGACAATCTGAGCGGCCAGGCCCGCATGGAACTTGAAGGCCAGTTGCTCTATGTCTGCATCCTCCTTGAGCCGTTGCTGCAAGAGGGCGGCAAAGAGTTTTTCCGTGGGCATCTCAAAGGGAACTGCTGGAGGGCAGTCTGGCACCAGAGAGGATTGCTCCATTTCCAGCCGGGCGATGTCTGGACGGATGCCTGCGCAGAAGCGGTTTTCATAGGCTTCTGCAGCGAACTCCAGATACATGGAGGCCTCTCCCTCGAAGGTAGAGCTTTGGCGGATGCCCAGCAGGGCGCTGACTGCATCAAAGAGCCTGCCTGCGCTGGTGGATTTTATGGCGTTTAGCTGCTTGTCTGCCATCAGGAATTGGGCAGCTAGTTCCTGATCGGGGCAAAGGTTCAGCTTTTGATTAAGCTCCCTTACCTGTTCCTGGTCTTTGGTCAGCCCATAGAGCATGGCAACGGCTATGCGCCAGCCCTCGCGGGAAGCTTTGTCACCTCCTGTCTGCGGGAAGGGACGGATATAGCCCAGGCGCTCAAAACCCTGGTAATCTGCCTTCAGTATCTCGCCACCCCAGATGGTGCCATCGGTGCCGTAGCCTGTGCCGTCAAAGGAAACGCCTATGACCGGTTCCTGGCAGTCATTTTCGGCCATGCAGGAAAGGATATGGGCATAGTGGTGCTGAAGGGGCAGCAGGGGCAGACCAAGTTCCTTTGCTGCTGCCGTGGTGTTATAACGGGGATGCAGGTCGCAGGCAACCATCTTTGGTTCCGTTTCCAGAAGTTCTGCCATGCGCTTGATGGATTCCCGCAAGGCCTGCACCGTGCGCAGGTCGCTCATGTCGCCGATATAGGGGGATGGGTAGAGCAGATTTCCCTTGCCCAGGCAGAAGGTATTCTTGAGTTCTCCGCCTATCCCCAGCACAGCGGCGTCTTTGGAAAAAGCCCCGCTCAGCATAAAAGGCAGGGGGGCATAGCCGCGGCTGCGGCGTATCATGTAGGGATGCCCTTCCAGCCAGTCCATGACGGAATCGTCGGCTCGTAATCTTATCTGGCGGTTGTGAGAAAGCATCAAGTCGCAGAAACCTGAGAGAGCTTCCACGGCGTCCTCATCTGTGCGGCAGATGGGAGCGCCGGAGGGATTGCCGCTGGTCATCACCAGGCTGTCGGGGAAATCCTCTCCGTCAGGGTAAGCGAAGAGCAGCATATGCAGGGGGGTGTAAGGCAGCATGACACCCACTTTGGGATTGCCCGGGGCAATTTCCGGGGCCAGTTTGCTGTCCATTCTACGCTTCAAAAGCAGGATTGGCTTCTGATGTCCCGTGAGGACGGTTTCCTGTCCCGGTTCTATGTTACATTCCCTTTCGACGGCAGCCATATCTTTCATCATCAGAGCAAAGGGCTTCACGGGCCGATGCTTGAGCTGCCTCAGCCTTGACACAGCTGCACTGTTTTGGGCGTCGCAGGAGAGGTGGAAGCCGCCAATGCCCTTGATGGCCACAATGCCGCCCTGCCGCAGGCATTGCCTGGCTCTTTGCAGGGCTTCGGTTCCTCGCACCTGCGGCTCGCTTATGAGGTAAAGTTCCGGCCCGCAGTCATTGCAGCACACAGGCTGGGCATCGTAGCGACGGGTAGCGGGACTATGATATTCTTCTGCGCACTTTTCGCACATGGGGAATTCTCCCATGCTGGTGCGCTCCCTGTCATAGGGCATGGAGTCCAGGATAGTGAGCCGGGGGCCGCAGGCGGTGCAGTTGATGAAGGGGTGCAGGTAGCGGCGGTCATGGGGGTCAAAGAGTTCTGCCCGGCACTTGTCACAGGTGGCAATGTCCGGAGAGACAAAAATCTCCCCGGCTTCCTTTTCGCTTTCGATTATTTCAAAAGTTTGGAACGCCTGACCAGACTGTATCTCTTCTGTCTCGACTTTCAATATGGCGGAGCGCTCTGGCGGGCGTTCTTCCAGAGCCTTGAAGAACTGCTCCAGGTTTTCCGTTGGGCCTTGGGCAAAAATCTCCACATAAGGGCCTTTGTTGCAGACACTGCCGAAAATATTGAACTCAGCTGCCAGGCGGCTGACGAAGGGACGGAAGCCAACCCCCTGGACAATGCCGTAGACTTTGCTATGAAAAAGTGCCATGTGCTTCACTCCTGTTTTTTCTTCTTTCGTACAATTATACTAGCTTTTGCGTTATACAGCTACCCAAACAGGCTAGGAAGTTGTATAACGAGTACAAGATGTCCTCCACTTCCATAAGTGGGGGCGGCAAACCACTAACTGTTGGCGAGTTAATATCTCCCGTCTCGTTGAAACGCTGATTGGAAGATTTTGCCTATGGCAAAATTTGAACAATGGCGTTATAATTAAAACCTGTAAGTTTTATTGGACGATGTATAACCAAAAGGGAGCACAGGCAGTATCGTGTCTCCTTTATGGGCACTTGAGCAAAGGAGCCTGTCATGACCCAGTTTGATAAACGCAATATTTCCATGATGATGGATTTCTACGAGATGACCATGGCCAACGGCTATTTCAATGACCATGATACGGAGACCCAGGTGGTCTTTGATGTGTTTTACCGGCAGAATCCCGATGGGGGCGGCTTTGCTATCTTTGCCGGACTGGAGCAGGTCATCGAGTATGTGGAAAATATGCGCTTTTCCGAAGATGACATTGAATACTTCCGTCAGCAGCAGATGTTCTCGGAAGATTTTTTGAACTACCTGAAGGATTTCCGTTTTCATGGGGATATCTACGCCATGCCTGAGGGTACTGTCATGTACCCCAATGAGCCAATCCTGACGGTAGTAGGCTCTCTCATTGATGCCCAGCTGGTGGAGACGGCCATTCTTGCCCAGATCAACCACCAGTCACTCATTGCCACCAAGGCCCGCCGCATTGTGAAGGCCGCAGGAGAGGGAAGGGCGGTGTCCGATTTCGGTGCCCGCCGGGCCCACAATATGGATGCTGCTACCTACGGCGCACGCGCTGCCTATATCGGCGGCGTGGTGGGGACTGCCACCGTGTCTGCAGGCCAGATGTTTGACATTCCCATTAGCGGCACCATGGCCCATAGCTGGGTCATGTTCTACGGTGATGAGTTCGAGGCCTTCAAGCACTATGCGGAGAATTATCCCGATGGCACGGTGTTGCTGGTGGATACTTATGATGTCATCCACTCCGGCATTCCCAATGCCATCCGCGTGGCCAGGGAAGTGCTGGAGCCTATGGGCAAGCGGCTCAAGGGCATCCGCATTGATTCCGGCGACCTGGCTTACCTTTCCAAGCGGGTGCGCAAGATGCTGGACGAGGCAGGTCTGGAGGATTGCAAGATTGTGGTCTCCAACAGCCTGGACGAGTTCACCATTGCTTCTCTGCTGTCCCAGGGAGCCTGCATTGACAGCTTCGGCGTAGGCGAGCGCCTGATCACTGCCAAGTCCGAGCCGGTCTTCGGTGCAGTTTACAAGCTGGCGGCGGTGGGTGAGAACGGACATTTCTCTCCTCGCATCAAGGTGTCCGAGAATGTGGAGAAAATCACCAATCCGGGGCTTAAAGACCTTTACCGGGTCTACGATAAGGATGGCCACGCTGTGGCAGATATGCTGGCAGTCTGCGGCGAGGAAGTTGACATGGAGCAGCCCTTCCGCTATGTGGACCCCCAGAAACCCTGGAAGAACCGCAATTTTGAAGGCTGCAGGGTGAAGAATCTGCGCCGCCTCTATGTGCAGGATGGCAAGCGCACCCAGGAACTGCCTGCTTTGGGAGAGATTCGCGATTATGTGAAAGCCCAGCTGAAGGATGAAATCTGGGAAGAGGAACAGCGCTTCGAGAATCCTCACCGTCACTATCTGGATATGACTCCGGATTATTATGAAATGAAGATGGAACTTTTGTCCGAGACTCGCAAGCAGCATGGCTGAGGTGATCCTATGAATACAGGCAAAACCAAAAATCTGGGGGTCATGGGTTGGCCCATTGCCCACTCCCTGTCTCCTGCCATGCAGCAGGCAGCCATTGAAAAAGTTGGCATCGACTACAGCTATGTGGCCATGCCTGTGGAGCCGGAGCAGTTGCCCCAGGCGGTGGAGGGGCTGAAAGCCTTGAATTTCTCCGGCTGGAATGTGACCATTCCCCACAAGCGGGCCATCATGCCTTTGCTGGATGAGATAGACGAGGATGCTGCTGTTATCGGGGCGGTGAATACCGTGGTGAATGATGGCGGCAGGCTCAAGGGGTACAACACTGATGTGCTGGGCTTTTTAAGCCCTCTCAAGGCCAGGGGCATCAAGCTGGCTGGCGCAAGAGCCTTGCTGCTGGGAGCAGGCGGCGCTGCCAGGGCGGTGCTCTGGGGACTTTTGCGGGAAGGCGCCGCAGCCGTTACCCTTGTCGTGCGCAACAGGGATAAGGGAGAAGCCTTGGCAGCAGAATTCAGGAGCCGCGCCGAAGCAGAAATCACTGTCTGCACTTTTGACAGTGAAGGCTATAAGGCAGCGCTCTCCACGGCAGATATTCTGGTGAATACCACGCCCTTGGGCATGACTCCTAAGGTGGAGGAAGCTCCGTCTGTTGAATGGGAACTGGTGAAGTCTTCTGCTTTCGTATATGATATAATCTACACTCCAGCTGAGACACGCTTCCTGCGTGAGGCCAGGGAGCATGGCTGTCAGGTTCAGAACGGTGAAGCCATGCTGGCAGGACAGGGGGCAGCAGCCCTGCAACTGTGGACGGGAATCGAGCCGGACGCAGACTGCATGTGCCGTGCTTTGAGGGAAGAACTCTCCAAGAGATGAATATCAGCAGCTCCACGGCAAAGTGGCAGCTCCTTTGACAGCACCAGGCTGATGCTGGAAATCCGCGAAATTCCCTGAACCAAGGGACTTCGCGGATTAATTGCGTTGAAGGTCCAGTTGGGCATAGCAGCAGTTTGTATCAGCATTATGCGGTGCTTCTTGCAAAAGCATGGACCGTCAAATTTTATGGCTGCACAGGTATAGTAGATACCGCGGCTGAAAGGAAAAAAGTATGCAAGTCAATGGCGATTTGACCAATATCAAAACCTATGTGCTGGAAAAGCTGAAGGCTCTTTATGAGCTGAAAGTGCCTATTGGGCAGATTTCCACCAGGGAGCTCAACGAGGAGATGCTTTCCATTACCGAGGATACTGGCAGAGAAGTGGCGGTGTACCTGAATCGTCAAGGCAAGGTGGAGCAGGTGTCATTGGGGGATACGGTTACGGTGGATCTGCCGGAGTTCAAGCAAAAGACGCGCTCGGCTCTGCGCTTATCGGGCGTACGCTGCATACATACACATCCCGGTGGGGATGTTCGGCTCAGTGCTCCAGACCTGTCCTCCCTGCGCCGATTGCGCTTTGACTGCATGGCAGCCATTGGCCGCAAGGAGAGCAGGATCCTTGCCTGCCTGGGCTTCTTTTCGGGAGAAACCAGCGAAGACGGCACTCAGATGCTGACTCAGTACGGCCCGATGGAAGATAAGATGCTGAGCCAGATAAATCTCAACTTCCTGGTGACGGTGGTCAATAAGAAACTGGCGGCGCAAAGTACGAAAGCTACCGAAGATGAGATGGAGCGAGCCATTCTGGCCGGGGTGGAATGTCACGGTAGCATCTGGCCCATTGAGGAGTCTATGGAGGAGCTGAAGAGACTGGCGGATACAGCAGGGGCCAAGGTGGTGGGAGCCTTTACCCAGCGAAAAGAAAAGCCAGATGCGGCCTTTTTCTTGGGCAAGGGGAAGGTTAATGAGCTGGCCATGGAGATTCAGAATCTGGAGGCAACCCTTTTGATCCTGGACGATGAATTGACTCCTTCCCAGCAGCATAACCTGGAACGGCTGCTGGGGGTAAAGGTCATTGACCGCACGGCTTTGATTCTGGATATCTTTGCCCAACGGGCCAGGTCACGGGAAGGAAAGATGCAGGTGGAGCTGGCACAGTTGCGCTACAACCTGCCCCGGCTCACTGGTCAGGGATTGGTTCTCTCCCGTCTGGGCGGAGGAATCGGTACCCGCGGCCCTGGCGAAACTAAGTTGGAAGTGGACAGGCGGCGCATTTACAGCAAAATCCATGACATCGAAGAGCAGATTGAAGGCATGAAGAAAAGCCGCAGCCTGCATCGTGAGCGTCGCAAGGAGTCGCAGATTCCTTTGGTGGCTCTGGTCGGGTACACTAATGCGGGCAAGTCCACGCTGCTCAATAAGCTTACGGGCTCCAAGGTTTTTGCCGAAGACAAGCTCTTTGCCACCCTGGATACCACTACTCGTTATCTGCAGTTGCCGGAAAAGCAGGAAATACTGCTGACGGATACAGTAGGCTTTATCCAGAAATTGCCTCATACTCTGGTCAAGGCGTTCCGGGCAACCTTGGAGGAAGTGCAGGAGGCGGACTTGCTGCTCCATGTGGTTGACTGCAGCAATGAGAATGTAGAAGCCCAGATTGAGGCAGTGGTGGCAGTCCTGAAAGAACTGAAGGCAGATGACAAGCCAGTGCTTTATGTCTTCAACAAGTCGGATTTGTTGGATAATCCCCATGTAAGAGAACGCTTGCATCATGGCTGGGGGGGCGTATTCATCTCAGCTATGACAGGGGATAATCTTGATGCCTTGCAACGATGCATAGAAGGTTATTTCAGGGAAAGGCAAGTGCGCATGACCCTTCTGATACCCTATGATGAAGGTGCGGCAGTGACCAGGCTGCACAAGCTGAATGCCGTGGTGGAGACATCTTATGAAGAGGCTGGCACGAATTTGGAAGTACGACTGCCACTGTCGGAAAAAGATAATTTCTTGAAATATCGTCTGAAGGATCAAGGCTAGCAAATGCCATATTTGAGATTTTCTTGCAGACATGCAGCGTTTTCACGCTGAGTCCCATGCCATTTTTCTTGGTTAAAATTTTTATTTTATGGTAAAATGGTGACTATGTGATTTTGTACGGTATCAAGTTTATGACTATTGGAGGAAGTTATGCTTAAAGTCTATAATACACTCAGCAGACAGAAAGAAGAATTCAAGCCCTTGAAGGAAGGGGAAGTCAGCATTTATTGCTGTGGCGTGACCCCATATAATGACCCGCATATTGGCAACGCCCGTCCTTTTGTGACTTGGGATGTGATTCGACGCTTCTTCGCTCGTCATGGCTTGCAGGTGAAATATATCCAGAATTTCACCGATGTGGATGACAAAATCATCAACACTGCTAACAAGGAAGGCGTGACCTGTAAGGATATTTCCGACAGGTATATCAAGTCCTACTTCGAGTCCATGGACGCATTGAATGTGCGCCATGCAGATATTTATCCCCGGGTCAGCGAGACAATGGCAGATATCGTGGCCATGGTGCAGAAGCTGGTGGATACCGGCTTCGCCTATGCCCTGGACAATGGCGATGTGTTCTACAGCGTGGAGAAGTTCGCCGGCTATGGCAAGCTCAGCGGTCGCAAGCTGGAAGATATGCAGGCCGGTGCCCGCATTGAGGTGGACACCCGCAAGCATCATCCCATGGATTTTGCTTTGTGGAAAGCTGCCAAGCCCGGAGAGCCTGCCTGGGACAGCCCCTGGGGCAAGGGACGCCCCGGCTGGCACATCGAGTGCTCCACCATGTCCCTGAAGTATCTGGGAGAGAAATTCGACTTCCACGGTGGCGGCAGCGACTTGATTTTCCCTCACCATGAGAATGAGATTGCCCAGTCCCAGGCCTGCCTGAAGGATGAGCACAGCTTTGCCCAGTATTGGCTCCACAATGGTTTCATCACCATCAATGATGAGAAGATGTCCAAGTCTAAGGGCAATTTCTTCACGGTGAAGGATATCCTGAAGAAATACCCCGGCGAGGTGGTGCGCTTCTTCATCCTCCAGACCCACTACAGAAGCCCGCTTGATTTCAGCGAGGAGCGCCTGATAGAGGCTCAGACCAGCCTGGGCAGGCTCCAGAATACCCGCGAGTATATAGAGGAACTTCGCGGCAGGGATGGAGCAGGTGAGAGCGCCAAGGATTTGGCAGAGAAGGCTCAAGCTCTTTGGCAGGCCTTTGACGAGGCCATGGAGGACGATTTCAATACGGCGCTGGCTATCAGCCAGCTCTTTGCCCTGTCCAAGGAAATCAACATATACTATCAGGCTGTAAGCGATGGCAAGGCTGAGTTTGACAAGGCTGGCTTTGCCCAGGCGGCCAAGGTCTATGAGGATATGGCGGGCATCATCGGCATTTTCGAGCAGCAGGAAGCTGCAGAGGATGACGGCCTGACTGACAAGCTGATGAACATCATCATCGGCCTGCGCCAGGATGCCCGCAAGGAAAAGAACTGGGCCATGGCGGACAGGATCCGTGACGAGCTGAAAGAGGCCGGTGTGGTTCTGGAAGATACCAAGAACGGAGTGCGGTGGAAGAAAGCATGAAGTTCGATCATTTCAAGATGTTGGTGGATATGATGTTCCAGCCCGATGGGGCAGGGGGCGTCAGGCAGAAGTATGAAGCTGTAGATGTGAAGCAGCTTAATCCCCTGGTGCTGGCCTATGTGGGGGATGCATATTTCCACCTTTTCGTCCGCACTCGTCTGCTCTCCTATGAGCAGGGCAAGGTGCAGGCCCTCCACTCCTTCAGCGCCCAGATTGTTTCTGCCGTGTGGCAGTGCAGGGCTTACCAGGGCATAGAGGAAATGCTCACGGAGGAGGAAAAAGGCATTTATCGCCGGGGCCGCAATGCCAAGAGCCATGCTCCCCGCAGTGCCAGCGTGGCGGAGTACCATGCCAGTACAGGCTTTGAGGCTCTGCTGGGCAGCCTTTACCTTACAGAGCAGCATGAGCGCCTGTATGAAATAGCCGAGGCGGCCTTCAAAATCATCTCCCGGGCCATGATGCAGGAGATTCAGGAAAAGAAAGATTGACAGGAGATTTTTGGATAGATGATCAAAGTAAAACTACTGGAGTACACCCCGGAGCCTGAGCGGGTGGTGGCTATGGCCGCCCGTCTCTGCTACTCGGCAACAGGAGCCGAGGAGCTCAGCGAACGGCTTTCAGAGGAACAGGTGCAGAAGATGGTGAAGAAGATGGTGGCGCTAGGCCATGCTTCTACCATTGAGCATGTTTCCTTCACCTTTGGCATCGAGGGGGTCAGCCGGGTGCTGACCCATCAGCTGGTACGCCATCGCATTGCCTCCTACGACCAGCAGTCTCAGCGCTATGTGGCTGCTCACGGCTTCCAGTACATCACGCCGCCTACCATCGAGGCAAATCCTGTGGCCAAGGAGCGATTTGACAAGCTGCTCTCCGAGATTCGCAGTGCCTATGATGACCTGGTGGAAATGGGCATTCCCAAGGAAGACGCCCGCTATGTGCTGGCCAACGCAGCCGAGACCAAGATCCTGGTGACCATGAACGCCCGCACCCTGCTGCACTTCTTCAACCTGCGTTGCTGCAACCGGGCCCAGTGGGAAATCCGGGATATGGCCTACAAAATGCTGGCTGAGGTGAAGAAGGTAGCACCTACCCTGTTCCACAATGCCGGGGCTTCCTGCGTGAACACGGGCCGCTGCCCGGAGGGGGAACTGGCCTGCGGCAAATTCGCTGAGATGATGAAACTGCGTGAGGATTGAGGCAGCACTATGAAAGAGCAGGATAAGAAAAGAGACGGCGGACGCAAGGCCGCCAGGAGCGGGGAGAGGAAATCCTTCCCTGCCAAGAATGACAGGCCCCGCAGGGAAAGACCCGTGCAAAAGCCTGTGAAGCCACGGGTGGAACCACAGGAACTGCCCGATGATGTGCTGGTGGGCCGCAATGCGGTGACGGAAGCCTTGAAGTCAGGCCGTGGCATCAACAAGATTCTGCTGGCCGAAGGGGACAGGGAGACCTTTGCCTCTGAAATCATGAACCTGGCCAAGGAGCGGAAAATCATCTGCCAGTTCGTGGAGCGCAGCAAGATAGAGTCTATAGCAGCGGGGCACCGCCATCAGGGAGTGCTGGCCTATGTGGCTCCCGTGGAGTATGCAGAGCTGGATGATGTTTTGCGGGCAGCAGAGGAAAAGGGAGAGCCTCCCTTCCTGCTGCTCTTGGACGAACTGGAGGATCCTCACAATCTGGGGGCGCTCCTGCGTACGGCTGATGCCACTGGCGTCCATGGGGTGCTGATTCCCAAGCATCGCAGTGTGCCCCTCAACGCCACCGTAGCCAAGACCTCCGCCGGAGCCATCGAATATGTGCCTGTGGTGCGCATCGGCAATATTGCCCAGACGCTGAAAGCCTTGAAGGAAAAGGGCTTCTGGGTGGCAGGGGCTGACATGGACGGTGCCCAGGCATATAACGAAGCTGACCTCACTGGTGCCCTGGTACTGGTGGTGGGCAGCGAGGGCCGGGGCATGGGACGCCTTACCAAGGAGGCCTGCGATTTTGTCGTCAGGATGCCCATGGTGGGACGCATCAATTCCCTCAATGCCTCGGTGGCAGGTTCCATTCTCATGTATGAATCTATGAGACAGCGGCTGGCAAAAAAGTAGGATAGAGACCTTGGGTGACTTTGTAAACTTGACTGAAACTTGGTAAACAGGTATAATTTCCTTTATAAGGGGTAAAAGAGTTTATCCGGCAATAGATATAGCAAGGGATGCACGAGGCAC
The DNA here is from genome assembly GCA_015058655.1 of Pseudoselenomonas ruminantium. Lineage (GTDB taxonomy): Bacteria > Bacillota > Negativicutes > Selenomonadales > Selenomonadaceae > Selenomonas_B > Selenomonas_B ruminantium_C. Next base: position 82,139 of record SVBX01000012.1, on the reverse strand, counting down.
CTGAGGCAAAGGGGAACAATCGATGGAAGCAGAATCGACTATACAGAACTCACTGGAAGATGCCTATAGTGAATTCACGGATCTTACAGATGAGGAAGTCCTGCTGGAGATCAAGGATAATAACAATAAGTCGGCACTTGATTATCTCATAAACAAGTACCGCAATTTCGTGCGGGCCAAGGCTCGCTCGTATTTCCTCATAGGTGCAGACCGGGAGGATATTATCCAGGAGGGCATGATTGGCTTTTATAAAGCCATCCGTGACTTCCGCAATGACAAGCTGTCTTCATTCCGCGCTTTTGCGGAGCTCTGCGTGACGCGGCAGATCATCACTGCCATCAAGACGGCTACCAGGCAGAAGCATATACCTTTGAATTCTTATATCTCTCTCAATAAGCCCATCTACGATGAAGATTCCGACAGGACTCTTCTGGATGTGCTTTCCGGGGCCAAGGTATCTGATCCGGAGGAACTGGTCATAAGCCGGGAGGAATTCCTGGATATAGAGAAGAAGATGGAAGAAATCCTGTCAGACCTTGAATGGCGTGTGCTCATGAGCTATCTGGATGGCAAGTCCTATCAGGAGATTGCCGAGGATCTTCATCGCCATGTGAAGTCCATAGATAACGCCCTGCAGCGGGTGAAGCGCAAGCTGGAGAAGTACATGGAGAACCGGGGAGATGACCTGGATATCAGTACCGTGTATCGGGGGCTTTCCTCCATCAACAGGCGCCTGAGAGGCGTCATGGATGATGGCTTGCAGGATTGAATGAGTCTCGCTATCATATGGCATCGTAAATTTGATGTGTAAGGCTTGCTCTTAGCGGGGCAGGCCTTATTGCATATATTTCATTTCTAATTTTTATGGAGGGATTTTTTATGAAGAATTGGCAGAAAATGCTGGTAGCTTCGTTGGCTTGCTCTGCTGCTTTTGGCATGGCACAGCCCAATGTGGAGGCTGCCTATCAGCTGAATCCTGAGGTCAAGACGGCTACCCCTGCCTTGACGGCGGCTTCACAGATTGGCGTGCTTTCCTATGAGAATCCGGAGCTCAAGAACCTGGCTGATAAGGATGCCATTGTAGTCATGAGCTTCGGCACTACCTTCAAGGATACTCGTGAGAAGACCATCGATGCTACAGTGGCTGCCATCCAGGCCAAGCATCCCGGCGTGAAGGTGGTCACGGCTTTCACTTCCCATATCATCATCGACCGCGTGAAAGCCAATGAGGGCATTACCTATCCCACTCCGGAGCAGGCTTTGGACCAGCTGAAGGCTGAGGGCTATACCCGCGTGGCTCTGGTGAGCCTGGATGTGATTCCCGGCATGGAATACAGTTACAACACCGGCGTATTCCATCACTACAAGAAGAATTTCAAGAAGATGACCTGCGGCACCTCTCTCATGTACTGGCAGGGACAGGAGGAGCAGGCTGATGATGTGGCTGAGACCATCAAGGCTATGGCTACCCAGTTCCCCAAGCAGGGCAAAGAAGATGCAATCCTCATCATGGCTCATGGCACCCCGCAGATTTCCAATGCTTATTACTCCGTCATCCAGGCCAAGCTGTACGAGATGGGCTACAAGAATGTCTTCGTCTATACCGTGGAAGGCTGGCCCAGCCTTGAGACTGTGCTGCCAAAGCTGAAGCAGAACGGCATCAAGCATGTTACTCTCATGCCCATGATGATGGTGGCAGGCGACCATGCCAACAATGACATGGCTGGTGCCGAGGAAGATTCCCACAAGTCCATTCTGGAGTCCAAGGGCTACAAGGTGGATGCTTACATCCATGGCATTGGCGAGAACAAGGCTGTCCGCGACCTCTATGTGAAGCGCGCCGATGATGCCTGGAACGCGCTTGAAGCCAAATAATTTCAGTTGCGAAGCTGAAACCTCAATAAAAATGAAATGAAATGTATGAAGAAAAGCCCGGCAGAGGAGAAGACTCCCGCCGGGCTTTTCAGATGCAGTTATGAATCATTTCTTGAGGGCTTCCTTGAGGATTTCGGTGGTAGCCTGCTGCACTACGCGCATGACATCCTCAAGCAGAGCATTGTACAAGTCACCGCCGTCCACGACACCGCGGCCGTTCTCTGTGATGAAGAACTTCTTGGGGTGCTCATTGGCCTTGTAGGCCTCGTTGAGCTTGTCCTGCACCAGCTTTTCAATTTCCTGTGCGGTCATTAAAGTCACCTCGCTTTGCCATAAACTTCACTTATAAGTATACGACAAAGTTGGAAGAATTTCCTTGTTTGTGGCAAAAAAAATTAGCGAAGCGGAATTTATACCAAAATTCACCAGAGTAAAATTTCCTGTAAGGAACTGGCAATAAATAAATTTTAAGATAGGACGCAGGATGAATCTTCATAGGCTAGGCGGAGGAAGGAGGCATAGCGACGCGAAGCTAGTCCCCTTGGGGATGGTGCTATGTCGACTGACGGATCTTGCCCTTTAGGGTACAACGACGCATATGAAGATTTAGACAAGTCAAATCTAAAATTTATTTATGAACAGTTCCGAAACACTTGCTTTTTATTGTTTATTAGTGTAGACTATGGTTTATGTAAAGAAATCGTTTACATTATCTTGCATATATTTGGAGGTATAGAGTATGGCTACTGCTAATTTCACTTTGGAGAGACTGGCTGACCCGGCATTTTTCCAAGAAAACCGCCTGGCTGCTCATAGCGATCACGAATTTTTCCGCAATGAGGTGGAGATGGCCGGAGGCGAATCGGCCTTTGTTCGCAGCCTTGATGGCCTTTGGTACTTCCATCATGCCAAGAATCCAGCCTTGCGTCCTGTGGGCTTCGAGGCAGAGAGCTATGATTGCTGTGCCTGGGATACCATCAGGGTGCCGGCTCATTGGCAGTTGGAGGGCTATGGCCGTCCCCAGTACACCAATCAGACTTATCCCTGGGATGGCCATGAGGTGGTAAGGCCCGGGGAGATTCCGGAGCGGGAAAATCCTGTGGGCTCCTATGTCAAGTATTTCTCTTTGCCGGCCAATTGGGAAAACGCTTACATTTCCTTGCAGGGCACGGAATCCGGGGTGGCTGTATGGCTGAACGGACACTATGTGGGCTATAGCGAGGACAGCTTCACTCCCGCAGACTTTGACCTGACTCCCTATCTGGTGCAGGGAGAAAACAAGCTGGCTCTGCAGGTCTATCGCTTCACCTCCGGCAGCTGGATCGAGGATCAGGATTTCTGGCGCTTCTCCGGCATTTTCCGGGAAGTGCTGCTCTACACCAAGCCTGCAGTCCATATCGAGGACCTTGAGGTGAAGGCTGTGCCTGTCCATGATTATCAGGACGGGGAAATCGGGCTCAAGGTGAAGTGGAATACGGCAGCAGCCAAGTCCTGGCAGGTGAAGCTTTTTGCTCCCGATGGTGAACTTGTAACCGAGGAGAAACAGGAACTGTCCGGCAGTGAGGAGGCTGAACTGAAGTTCTCTGTGGCAGGGGCTAGGCTTTGGAGCGCCGAGGCGCCGCATCTCTACAAGGCCGTCCTCTATGTCTATGACGGTGAAGGAAACCTGCAGGAAGTGGTGCCCCAGGAAATCGGCATCAGGGAATTCAGGCTCGACCCTGAGGACAAGCTGATGAAAATCAACGGCAAGCGCATTGTCTTCAAGGGCACCAACCGCCATGAATTCGACTGCTATCGGGGCAGGGCCATGGAGCAGGCTTCCTTTGAACAGGATATCATCGTGATGAAGCAGCATAATATCAACGCCCTGCGCTGCTCACATTATCCCAATTCCAGTTACATTTATAAGCTCTGTGACCGCTATGGTCTCTATGTCATTGATGAGACAAATCTTGAAACCCATGGCACCTGGCAGAAAAATGGGCAGCTGGCGCAAGATGAGTACACCCTGCCCAATGACCATGAGGAATGGCTGGAAATCATCCTGGACAGGGCCAAGTCCATGCTGGAGCGTGATAAGAACCACGCCAGCATCATTATCTGGTCCTGTGGCAACGAGTCCTGCGGCGGCAGGGACGTCTATGAGATGAGCGAGTATTTCCGCCATCGTGACCCTTCCCGGCTGGTACATTACGAGAGCATTTTCTGGGACCGCCGCTACAACGGCACCAGCGATATGGAAAGCCAGATGTATCCCAAGGTGGCGGATATCGAGAAATTCCTCGCTGAGCACCGTGACAAGCCCTTCCTCTGCTGCGAGTACACCCATTCCATGGGCAACAGCAATGGTGGCATGCACAAATACACGGAGCTTACGGATACTGAGCCCTTGTATCAGGGTGGCTTTATCTGGGATTTCGTGGATCAGGCCCTGTGGCACAAGGATCGCTATGGCAAGGACGCCCTGGGCTATGGCGGGGATTTTGGGGACCGCCCCACGGACTATGATTTCAGCGGTGACGGCATTCTCTTTGCCGACCGCCGTCCCACCACCAAGCTGCAGGAAGTGAAGTTCAACTATCAGAACTTCACGCTGCTGCCCGGTCAGGAGGGCGTAACCATAGAAAACAAGTCCCTCTTCACGGATACCAAGTCTTTTGACCTGCGTCTCTCGCTGCTGCTGGAGGGCAAAGAGGTTTGGACAAAGAAAATGGCTGCTCCCTCCATTCTGCCGGGAGAGAAGGGAAAGGCAGAGCCTGACCTGCCGAATTTCGGTGCCGGGGAATATGTGCTGACGGCTTCCCTTTGCCTGAAGGAGGACACAGCTTGGGAAAAGGCCGGCTTTGAACTTGCTTTCGGCCAGGGCGTTTGGCAACAGCAGGCAGAAGCTGGCAAGGCACCTGCAACCCTGCCTGCCCGCTATGTGCCCCATCTTCCTTTGGCAGGTGGGAAAAATGTCAAAGTGGTGCGGGGAGACATCACGCTGGGGGTACAGGGAGAGGGCTTTGAGATCCTTTTCTCCAGCGGCCAGGGCAATATGACTTCCTACAAGGTGAACGGTGTGGAACTCCTTGACCGTATGCCCCAGCCCAATTTCTGGCGCGCTCCCGTCAACAATGACTACGGCAGCCGCCGTGACTTCGAGGTGGCCCAGTGGAAGCTGGCCAGCCTCTACCAGCGCTGCGTGAAGAAGGAAATGATGATAGGTGACAGCTGGCAGGAATTCAACTGGTTCGGCCAGCTGGGACAGAAGGAGTATGAGGCGGAGGAAGTGAGCCTGCGCTTCACTTATGAGCTGGCCACCCAGCCTGCATCTTCCTGCACCGTCACCTACACAGTCAGGGCAGGCGGCGCGGTCAAGGTAGCGATGGACTACCGGTGTGCAGAGGGGCTGCCGGAAATGCCTGACTTTGCCCTTATCCTCACTTTGCCTGCTGACTATGACAAGCTGCGCTTCTACGGCTTCGGCCCGCTGGATAACTACTGCGACCGTCAGCAGGGGGCGCGCTTGGGCATTTACGAGCAGACGGTGGCTGAGCAGGTGGAGCCTTATCTCATGCCCCAGGAGTGCGGCAACCACGGCGGCATTCGCTGGTTCGAGGTGCTGGACAACAGGGGCAGGGGGCTGAAAATCTATGGAGATAAGCCCTTTGAGGCTTCGGCCCTGCCCTATACTGCCCATGAGCTGGAAAATGCCCGTCACAGCTACGAGCTGCCCAAGGCACACCACACTTATCTCAGGGCTTCTCTGGGCCAGTGCGGCGTAGGGGGCGATGATACCTGGGGAGCTCCCGTGCTGGAGGAGTATCGCCCCAAGAATGAGGACAAGCATTTTGAATTCTGGATGCAGGGAATCTGAAAGGAGTTGCCACGATGATAACTTTTGATGAAAAAACAGGCCTTTTCCATTTGAAAAACAGCTCCATGAGCTATGTCATGCAGGTGGTGAGGGGCAAGTATCTCTTGCACCGCTACTGGGGCAAGGCTATCCGTGAATTCAGGGACGGCAGGGCTTTTCAGGCCATTGACAGAGCTTTCTCCCCGCAGCCGGGGGACTATGAGAATGAGCGCACATTCTCGCTGGATGTGCTGCCTCAGGAATATCCTGCCTACGGCCACCTGGACTACCGCACTCCTGCCTATGAGGTGCGCCTCGCCGATGGCACTACCACCACGGAACTGCGCTATGAAGGCTATGAGATAAAGAAGGGCAAGCCGTCTCTTGCGGGGCTTCCTGCCGCCTATGCTGAAGACCAAGAGGCAGAGACGCTGGTTATCAGGCTGAAAGATTTGGCAGGGAAACTGGCGGCAGAGCTCAGCTATACGATTTTTGCCGAACTGCCTATCGTAGCACGCAATGCCAAACTGACCAATATCGGTGGCGAAGCCCTTGACCTTACCGGGGCTGCCAGCTTTGCCCTGGATTTCTCTGACCATGATTTTGACCGCCTTTCCCTTTACGGGGGCCATGCGGCAGAGCGCAGCCTGGAGCGGGTGCGCCTTATGCGGGGGATACAGGAAAATAGCAGCCGCCGGGGAGCAAGCTCCCACCAGCAGTCTCCTTTCCTGGCACTGGCGAGGAAGGACACGGGGGAGACCTGCGGCGAGGTCTACGGTTTCAGCCTGGTGTGGAGCGGCGAGTTCTCTTTCAAGACCGAGGTGGAGCAGTTCGGCACCACCCGCGTGGTGGGGGGCATCAATCCCCAGGGCTTCTGCTGGCATCTGGAGCCGAAAGAGAGCTTCCAGACCCCGGAGGCGTGGCTGGCCTACAGCAGCGAGGGCCTCAATGGCATGAGCCAGGCTTTCCACGAAGTGGTGCGCCATAACATTGTCCGGGGCAAGCACCGGGATGCCCTGCGGCCCATTCTGGTGAACAACTGGGAGGCCACTTACTTCGACTTTGACGATGAGAAGATGGACAAGCTGGCAGAGACGGCCAAAGAACTGGGCATAGAGCTGCTGGTTCTCGATGATGGCTGGTTCGGCAAGCGCAAGGATGACAATTCCTCTCTGGGGGATTGGCAGGTCAATATGTCCAAGCTGAAGAAGGGCCTCAAGGGGGTGGCAGAGTCTGCCCACAAGCGGGGACTGAAGTTCGGCCTGTGGTTCGAGCCGGAGATGGTGAGCGAGGATTCCGACCTTTATCGCGCTCATCCGGACTGGGCCCTGCAGGCTCCGGACTATCCCCATACCTACAGCCGCCATCAGCTGGTGCTGGATCTCTCACGGCAGGAAGTAAGGGATTACCTGGTGGATTCTGTGGGCAAAATCCTGGGAGAGAACCCCATTGACTATGTGAAGTGGGACTTCAACCGCCATATCACTGATGCGTTCTCAGGCAAACTTTCCCCGGAGCGTCAGGGGGAAGTGCGTACCCGCTTTGTGCTGGGGCTCTATGAGGTGCTGGAGCGCCTTACCCAGGCTTTCCCGGAGGTGCTTTTTGAAAGCTGCTCCGGGGGCGGCGGGCGCTTTGATGCGGGCATGCTTTACTACATGCCCCAGACCTGGACCAGCGATGACACGGATGCTGTTCAGCGCCTTTCCATCCAGAGCGGCACCAGCCTGGTATTCCCGCCCATCACCATGGGGGCACATGTATCTGTGGTGCCCAACCATCAGGTGGGGCGTGTCACCAGCCTGCAGATGCGCGGGCTCTGCGCTATGATGGGAGATTTCGGCTACGAGCTGGATATCACCAAATTCACGGAGGAAGAACGCCGTGAGGTGAAGGAGCAGATCGAGCTGTATAAGAAAATCCGTCCTACCATGCAGCTGGGGAATTTCTATCGCCTCATGACGCCCTTTGAGGGCACGAAGAACGAGACGGCCTGGCAGTTCATCAGCCGGGATGGCAGCCAGGTGGTGCTCATGTATTTCAAGACCCTGGCAGAGCCTGCCGCTCCCATACGCTTGCTGAAGCTTGCGGAGCTTGATCCGGAGGCGGAGTATGAACTGACTGAGTACCTGCCGGCCAAGCGTACCTCTATGGATTTTGGCGGTGAGCCGGGGCTTGATATGAGGGGGCGGAGCTTCTATGGCGATGAGCTCATGTACAGCGGTCTGACAGTGGAGAAGATCGATACGGATTACGCTGCTTACCTTTGGCTGTTTGACAGGAAGAATAAGTAATAGGAATACTATAGAATGCATGGCAGCCGTCGGAAAGACTGTTCTTTTCGGCGGCTGTTCTGTATTCCTTGACACAGGGGCGTTGGACAGGTAGTATACTGTCTGTGGCTATTAACTGTATAGAGGTGTTCGGTATGGGGAATTTGAGATTCACGGAATTTGAGCGGATTACGGAGGAGATTTTAGGCTGCTCCGGTAAGGCTTGTGGAATTGAGGAGCAGATGAAGTTTCTCCAACTGCCCAACAGGGAAAAGGTGGAGGATATGGTTGACAAGCTCTTCCAGTTGGTTTATCCTGGCTATTTCCGTGACCGTTCCTTGAAGTTCTATAATATCAGGCACTTTCTCACTACCCTGATGGAAGATGTGGCGTATCATGTGCAGCAGCAGGTGCAGCTGGCATTGAGGTATCGGCATGGGGATGTGACGGAGGAAGAGAGACAGGAAAGGGCTGTGGAAATTACCAAGTCCTTTATAAATGCTATTCCCAAGGTAAGGGAGAATTTGTTGCTGGACATAGAAGCTTTCTATGAGGGGGATCCTGCGGCGGAGAATACGGATGAGATTATCGTGTCGTATCCGGGGCTTCGGGCCGTTACTGTCTATCGTTTCGCCCATGAGCTCTTTCGGCTGGGAGTGCCGGTGCTGCCACGCATCATGTCAGAGTATGCCCATGCCCAGACAGGCATAGATATTCACCCCGGTGCCAATATTGGCAAGTACTTCTTTATCGACCATGGTACAGGCATTGTCATTGGGGAAACTACGGTCATAGGTGACCATGTAAAGATCTATCAGGGGGTGACTCTGGGGGGGCTTTCCACCAGGGGAGGGCAGTCCTTGCGAGGACAGAAGCGACATCCTACCATTGAGGATAATGTTACAATTTACAGCGGGGCTTCCATTCTGGGAGGCGAAACTGTCATAGGCCATGATTCTGTTATCGGGGGCAATGTGTTCCTGACCAAATCAGTGGCGCCTTTTACCAGAGTCAGTGTCCAGAACCAGGAACTGGCCATCACGGAGGCGCGTTATCACGAGTAATTCTGACAAGGAGAGTGTATGAAAAGGACTTATAGCAGATGGCAGAAGCTGCGGCAGCTTTTTGCAGTGCTCATACCTATTTGTGTCACACAGCTGGCAATTGTTTCTACGGGTTTTTTCAATACCGTTATGGCCGGACAGGTCAGCGGGCAGGATCTGGCAGGAGTGGCAGCAGGAGTGAACCTTTTCTATCCTCCCTTTGTGGCCCTGTTGGGGATTGTTTCGGGATTGACGCCTACTATTTCCCAGCTTTACGGGGCCGACAAGGTGAAGAAAATCCCCAATATTGTCCGACAGGCCTTTTACTGGTCGTTGCTGCTCTCGCTTATTTTCATGGGACTGGGATATCTGTTGGTGCCGGGCATCATAGATATGATGGAGCTTGAGCCCAAGGTGGCGCAGGTTATGGAAGGTTACCTTATTGCCGTATCCTTTGGCATCGTGCCGGTATTTTTGGCGGCGGTGCTGAGAAACTTCATTGATGCCCATGGCATGACCAGGCTCACCATGATTATCACTTTGGTTACCGTTCCCCTGAATATATGCCTGAACTACCTTTTTATGTACGGTGTTTGGGGCTTTCCAGCATTGGGGGGCGTAGGAGCAGGCGTCGGGTCTGCCATTACTTGGTGCTTGAGTTTGTTGCTGAATGCGCTGGTAGTGTGCCGTATTGGTGCTTTTGACCATTACCGTCTTTTCAGTCATTTTCCCCGTCCTGATTTCCGGGAGTGGAAGATACAGCTTTCCCTGGGAATCCCCATCGGAGCCACTATCTTCTGCGAGAGCAGTATCTTTGGCTTGGTGGGGCTTTTGATGTCTGCCTATGGCACCAGTGTCATGGCGGCTCATCAGGCGGCATTCAACTACAGCAGTGTGGTCTATGTGATACCCATGAGCATCAGCATGGCTCTGGCCATTTTGGTAGGTTTCGAGCTGGGTGCCAAGCGTCCCGGGGATGCCTGGCAGTATAGCAGTTTGGGGCGCTGGGCTTCGTTGCTTCTGGTGGGAGTCATAGTGGCGATTCTTTATACGGAGCGTGAGATGGTGGCTGCTATCTACACCAAGGATGCGGCTGTGCATGAGCTTTTGCTGGTGTTTATCATCTACGCTACTGCCATGCAGGGGGCAGATTGCATAAATGCGCCTTTGCAAGGCACCCTCAGAGGCTGCAAGGATGTGCGGGTTACCTTTATCCTGGCTCTCGTTTCCTTTTGGGCAATCGGCCTGCCTAGCGGTTGGCTGTTGGCGCATCAGGGCGGAATGGGACCGTATGGCTACTGGGCAGGGCTCATTGCAGGTGTGCTGGCGGGTGCGCTGATGCTGATGGCAAGGCTGGAGAAGCTGAAGAAGAAATGGGCGTGAAGATTACTGGGGGAGATTGGCATGGAGAAGTTCGTGCATGGAGGCAACATCTACGACAGGCCCCCGACAGGAGGCTGGCTGGATTTTTCCGCCAACATCAATCCTTTGGGGCTGGCTCCGGAGGTGCGGCAGGCTGTGGCAGAGAATGTTGACGGGGTTGTCAATTATCCGGACCCGGAGGCCCGTGAACTGAAAAGGGCAATTTCCTGCCGCTATGAGGCGCACAGGGAAAATATTGTCTTGGGCAATGGGGCGGCAGAGCTGTTCTACTTGTTCTTCCAGATGGTGCGGCCGGCTTCGGTGCTGATTCCGGTTCCCTCCTTCAGCGAGTATGAGCGGTCTGCTATGGCGTCTGGGGCAGCAGTCAGGTATTTCCACTTGCCTGCCGATGCAGGGCTTAGATTGGACATGAAGGCTCTGGCAGAGGCAGTGGCCGCAGAAGGAGCAGATGCTGTCGTTATCGGCAATCCCAATAATCCCACCGGCCAGCTGCTTGAGACGGCGGAGATTGCGTTGTTTTTGAGGGAAACAGCCGGGTTGGCGAATCCTCCCTGGCTCATGGTAGATGAGTCATTCCTTGATTTTCGCAGTGACGAGGAGCGCTACCGTGCCAGGGAACTGTTAAAAACCTATGACAGGCTGTTCATCGTCCAATCCCTGACTAAGTTTTATGCGCTGCCGGGGCTCAGGCTGGGCTTTGGCCTGGGGTGTACCGAATTGATACAGAAACTTGAAATGGGCAAGGATGTCTGGAATGTGAATTTCCTTGCTCAGAAGGCGGGGGTAGAGGCGCTTAAGCAGCAGGACTATGGAGAAAAATCAGTATGTCTGGTGGCGGAGGAAAGAGAATTCCTTTACAAAGGGTTTGGGAAAATCACAGGCATAATTCCCTATGTCCCTACGGTGAATTTTATCCTGCTGCGTCTTGAAAATCGCAGCAGCGCAGAATTTGCCGCTGCCATGAGGCAGAAGGGGATTTTGGTGCGGGATTGCAGCAATTATCCCGGCCTTGACAGGTTCCATGTGCGGGTGGCAGTGAAGGGGCGTCGGGAAAATGAGCGTTTATTGGCAGCGGCATTAGAGGTGTGCAATTAAGTGACGAGAGTAGCGCTTATCCGTCATGGTCAGACGGAATGGAATAAGTTTGGAAAATATCAAGGCCAGTCAGATGTGGCCTTATCTGAGGAAGGCCTTGAGCAGGCAATATGCCTGGCGGATAATTTCCCCTTAGAGAGATTGGATGCGGTTTATGCTAGTGACCTCAAAAGAGCTATGGTGACGGCAGAAACTGTGGCTGAAAGATTCGGGTTGCAGGTCAGGCCAGAGGAGGCCTTCAGGGAAATCAGCTTTGGTGACTGGGAAGGCTTGACCTATGAGGAAATAGTGTCCGGCTGGCCTGAGGCCATGGAAAACTTTCTCCTTCATCCGGATATCATGGAAATACCCCACGGTGAGACCTTCCCTCGGGTGCGTGAGCGTGCGATGAAGAGATTGGGAGAAGTGGTGGCAGAACACGAACCTCATAATCATACCATCGGCATTTTTGCCCATGGCGCAGTATTGAGGACTATGCTGACTGCTATCATGCAGATGCCTCTCAGTCAGATCTGGACGCTCAGCCAGTATAATACGGCGGTGAATATAGTGCGCTTTGATGAAGGGCGGCCCACAGTGGAGCTCATTAACAGCACGGCTCATCTGGCTGTGAAGGGGATATCCGGCAAAGGGAAAATTTAGTATGCTGTTAATTATGAAGTTACATTGAAAAATAGATGGAAATGCGCTATCATAGGTACTGATTTTTGTTTGATGCGCCATGGTGTGTAAATTTATAGGGAAAAGAGATAAGGAGCATATGGGGATGTTTGAGCATAAGCATTGGAAACGGCTTTGTGCCGGTGTTTTGGGTGCCCTGCTGATGACGGGGGGAGCTGTTTCTATGGCTGAGTGTGCCGAAAATACCGAGGAAGCTGCAACTGTGGAAAAGTCTGTTGGAGAGAGGAAAATCGTCATTAATCTGGCGGCGCGTTCTCTGGCTCTTATTGAGAAGGATAAGAAAATCCGCTTGTATCCCATTGGGCCGGGCAAAGAGTCTACGCCTACGCCTGTGGGGTATTACAACATCAGGTCAAAGGACATCAATCCCACTTGGATAGATCCTTCCGATCCGGAGTTTTCCATCCCTTCTGGGGAGTCTAATCCCCTGGGATATCGCTGGATGGAGTTTTATGGCAATTACGGCATTCACGGCACCAATAAGCCTGAGTCTATCGGTCACTATGTTTCCAATGGCTGCATCCGCATGATGGAGAAGGATGTGGAAGCACTCTTTGACATGGTGGAGATTGGCACTCCTGTGGAAATTACCTATAACAGGATTGTGGTTGAGAAAATAGATGATGGCACCATCGTTTATTATATCTACCCGGATGGCTATGATCGGCAGTCCCTTACGGTGGCGGATGTCAGCAACTGGCTGGCAGGCTATGGAGTGAAGGACTTCGAGCCTGATGCTTCCATTGAACAGAAAATCAAGGAGGCTAACGGGCAGCCGACTTTTGTTGCCAAGGCTTATCCCTTGACGGTGAATGGCCAGAAACTGAAGGGCAAAGCTGTCATCAAGGGTGATGTCACCTATCTTCCTGCAGCAGAGATTGCTCAGGCCTTGAAGATTTCCTTGGGCTGGAAGCCGACTGAGGAAATACTGGTAAGTTCTCTCGGTGAGGCAGTAGGAATCAAGAAGAAGGAAACGCTCTACTGCAATGCCGATGATGCAGCGGCCCTCTTCAAGGTTGACGGCGGCATCAATAAGCAGGGGGTCTATGCCTTGAAATCAACTTCGCAGGCTATTGTTCCCTTGGTGCAGGATGGCAAGCCTGTCGATCCCAATGCCAGCGTGGAGGTACAGGCCCGGCAGGTGGAACTGAATGCCCAGCAGGAGGCTGCCAGAGAGCTTGAGAAAGCTGAGGCCAGGGAGGAAGCACGGAAAGAAGCTGCCAAGAAATCAGCAGGCAGCAAGAGTGAGAAAGTGACCAGAACCGAGAAGGTAGTCGTTAGCAAGTAATGTGTTTCAGGAGGGATTCCCGTGGCAAAGAAATTCGTCATATTGGATGGAAGCAGCCTTATCTACAGGGCTTTTTACGCCATGCCGCCTTTGACGGATTCCAAAGGGGAACCCACGGGAGCCATGGCGGGTTTTGATAACATGCTCACCAAGCTTCTGACGGACTTGCAGCCGGAATTGCTGGCTATTGCTTTTGACCGCAGCAGGCATACCTTCCGTACGGAACGGTATGCCGCGTATAAAGGAACCCGCAAGGAAACTCCGGCAGAATTGAAAGCCCAGATTCCCTTGTTGAAGGAATTTGCGGAGGCTTATGGCATTGCCTTCCTGGAAAAAGACAATTACGAGGCTGACGATATTATAGGTACTTTGGCTGTACAGGCGGCGGCAAAAGGCTTTGATACCGTTGTCGTCACTGGCGACAGGGATGCCTTGCAGTTGGTACGGCCGAACCTTAGGGTAATGCTGACCAAGAAGGGCATTTCTGACATCAAGCTTTACGATAAGGCTGCTTTCGAGGAAGAATATGGCTTCCCTCCCATAAGGCTCATTGATTTGAAGGGCCTCATGGGTGATACTTCAGATAACATACCCGGGGTTCCTGGGGTGGGGCCGAAAACTGCCTCCAAGCTGTTGATCGAATACGGCAGCCTGGAGGAAGTGCTGGCAAATGCAGAGCGTATTTCTGGCAAAAAAATGCAGGAAAAGCTGCTGGCCAACAGGGAGCAGGCCTTGCTTTCAAAGGAATTGGCTACCATCGAGCTTGCTGTGCCGGAAATGATTTTCCGGGAAGAGGATTTTGCCATAGAGCCGAAGTTTGGAGAAATGGAGACTTTCTGTCAGCGTTATGAGCTGAACAAGGTCTGGAAGAACTTTCAGCGGCTCAATGTGCAGGAACCCAGCCTTTTTGCAGAGGGCCAGGAAATGATATTGCCTGACCTCAGCTATCAGCTGGCAGAAAAGCCGGAAGAACTTGAAAGCTATATGAACGGAGCGGGTACCTTGGGCCTGGCCGGAGTATTTTCCGGCAGGCACCCTTTTGCAAAGCTGGAAGGGGCAGCTGTGTCTGATGGCAAGGACAAGGCTTTTGTGCCATTCGGCGCGCCTGCTTGGGATTCGTTGCTGAAGGAGCTGGAGAATGGGCGCCGGGTTGTAGTATTCGATGCCAAACGCTATTGTCAGGCAGGTCTTGGCCTGGTGCAGATGATAGATGTCCAGTTGGTAGATTACCTCCTGCATCCTGAACAGGCTGATTATGAATTGGCAAAGCTTTCAGGGGAATATTTTCCCAAGGAGTCTGTGCCGGGGGCCTTTGCGGATGCAAGGGAGGAAGCTGCCTGGCAGGCAGCTTTGCTGGCCAGGCTCCGTGAGCCCATTTGGCAGGAGCTTACGGACAGGCAGCAGGAAAAGCTCTATGGAGACATGGAGCTGCCCTTGGTGGCAGTGCTGGCAGATATGGAGCAGAATGGCATCTTCGTGAACCGTCAGCGCTTGCTGGAAAAAGCAGAGGAAGTTGGGCGGAGAATTGAAGCCTTGCAGGCTGATATTTATACCCTAGCGGGGGGGGAGTTCAAGATAAATTCCCCCAAGCAGCTGGGAGAGGTGCTCTTTGAAGGATTGGGCTTGCCGCCTGTCAAGAAAACCAAGACAGGCTATTCCACCAACGCAGAGGTGTTGGAAACCCTGCGCTATCAGCATCCTATCGTAGAGCTGGTGCTGGCCTACCGCATGTGGAGCAAGCTGAAGTCCACTTACTTGGATGGCATCGCTGACCTTATTGATCCGGAAACCGGCAGGGTGCATACCACCTTCAACCAGACGGTGACAGCTACGGGCCGTCTGTCGAGCTCGGACCCTAACCTGCAGAATATCCCCGTGCGCCGCGAGGAGGGCAAGACAATCCGCGCTCTTTTCGAGCCGGGGGAGGGCTATGATTATCTGCTATCGGCAGACTACTCCCAGATTGAGCTGAGGATCCTGGCCCACATGTCTGGGGACGAGAGTTTTTTGGAGGCTTTCCGGGAAGGGCAGGATATTCATGCCCGCACGGCGGCGGAAGTTTTCGGAGTGCCCCTGGCAGAAGTCACGGCTGATATGCGCCGCAAGGCCAAGGCGGTGAACTTTGGCATCGTTTATGGCATAAGCGACTATGGACTTTCCCGCGACCTGCATATCTCCCGCCAGGAAGCTGCAGGGTACATTGAAAGTTACTTTGAACGCTATCCGGGAGTCAAGGCTTATCTTGACCGCATGGTGCAGGAGGCCAGGGACACTGGCAGCGTGAAGACTCTCTTTGGCAGAAGGCGAGAACTGCCTGCCATCAGGAGCAGCAATTTCAACCAGCGCTCCCTGGCTGAGCGCATGGCTATGAATACCCCCATACAGGGGACGGCGGCAGATATAATCAAGCTGGCCATGATCGCTGCTTACAGGGAGCTGAAAAAAGCTGGCGCAAGGAGCCGCATCCTGCTGCAGGTACACGATGAGCTGGTGCTGGAAGTCACTGCAGATGAAGTGGAGCAGGTGAGTAAGATTTTGCGAGAGTCCATGGAACAGGTGGTTGAGCTTTCTGTGCCCTTGAGCATAGATATAAATTACGGGCGCAACTGGACCGAAGCAAAGTAACAGAATCTGGATGAAGGAGCATCATTATGCCTGAGATGCCTGAAGTGGAAATCATACGCCGTCATTTGGACAGCAAGCTGGCCGGAAAGAAGATAAAATCCTTGGAAATCCTTCTGCCGCGTCAGCTTAAGTGGCCTCAAAGCCCGGAAGATTTCAGCCGTTTGTGCTGTGGGCTGGCCATAGAAGGGATGGAGCGCAAGGGAAAATACCTTCTCATGCGGTTGGAAGGGGAGATAAGAATTCTCTTTCACCTGCGCATGACGGGCAGCCTGGTCTATGTGGAAGCAGGGCAGGAGTATGAGAATGCTCACTTGAGAGCAGTGTTCTATCTGGAGGATGGCTCTCGCCTGTGTTTTGCGGATATCCGTACCTTTGGGGTGATCTATGGTCTGAAGCCTGGAGAGCTGGAAATGGTAAAAGGCCTCAAGGAAATGGGGCCGGAGCCTCTTTCTCCTGCGTTTACGGCAGAATATCTTGAGAGGATTGCCTGCAAGTCCGGGACGCCAATCAAGAATCTCCTGCTGGATCAGCGAAAAATTGGCGGCATAGGCAATATCTACGCGGACGAAGCGCTGTTCCTGGCGCATATCCACCCCAAAAGGCAGGCAGGCAGTTTGACAGCTGAGGAATGCCAGAACCTTTGGCAGGCAGTCAATCAGGTTATTGAAGCAGGCATAAAAGATGGTGGTACCACTTTCCGGGACTATCGAAACGGAGAAGGCAGAAAGGGTTCCCATCAGGAACATCTCTATGTTTATCACCGTCAAGGCGAGCCATGCCGTCAGTGCGGTACGCTCATCGAGTATACCAAGGTAGCAGGCCGTGGCACCCATTATTGTCCCCTGTGCCAGAGGTTGGAGCCATGACCAGAGTGATAGGTCTCACTGGAGGAATTGCCTCCGGTAAGAGTACCGTTTCCGGAATGCTGAAAAGTTTAGGAGCATGCATCATAGATGCCGATGCTATCGCCCATCAGCTGTCTGAGCCGGGAGAATCTATTTACCGGGCTTATCTTGAACACTTTGGCGCCCAGGTTATCAATCATGAGGGGCGACTTGACCGCAGGGCCGTGGCAGAGCGTGTCTTTGCCTGTCCACAGGAAAAGCAGTGGATGGATGGTACGGCTGCTCCCTTGATACTGGCAGAAGTGAAGCGTCAGCTTTCCGAGGCAGTAAAAGCTGAGACGCCTGCAGTGGTGCTGGATGTGCCTTTGCTCTTTGAAGCGGGCTGGGACGCGCTGGCGGAGGAAAGCTGGCTGGTGTATGTGCCTGAGGACGAGCAGCTTCGGAGGCTTTGCCTCAGGGATAAGTGCACAGAGGAGCAGGGCCTGCGGCGCATGAAGTCTCAGATGCCTTTGCGTGAGAAGCTATCACGGGCTGATGTTGCCATTGATAACAGTGGCATGGTGAAAGAGACTGAAAGAGTTGTGAGACAATTATGGAAGGAAAGGGTACATGAGCAGTTTACCTGAAAAGGTGGAGAAGGCCCGTCAGGCCAGAAGGCGCATA
The DNA here is from genome assembly GCA_015058655.1 of Pseudoselenomonas ruminantium. GTDB lineage: Bacteria > Bacillota > Negativicutes > Selenomonadales > Selenomonadaceae > Selenomonas_B > Selenomonas_B ruminantium_C. The sequence goes on along the minus strand of SVBX01000012.1, from coordinate 64,533 downwards.
GGCTGTGCTTTCTGTCTTGGACTTATGATATTCTTTTCCTGCTTCACGATTTACTTTCTGTCTCAGAATACCCAGGTGCAGCGCAGCTATCTCTATCCTTTTCCTTACCGCGATACGGTAGAGCGTTATGCCAGTCGCTACAAAGTTGATTGCTACCTGGTGGCGGCAGTGATAAAAGTGGAAAGCAAGTTCCAGCATGATGTTCACTCTCATCGGGGGGCGGTGGGGCTGATGCAGCTCATGCCGGACACTGCTGACTGGATAGCCCAGCGCCTGGGAGAGCGGGATTATCAGGAAATAGAACTCCATGACCCTGACAGGAATATCAGATACGGAATATGGTATCTTGCCGACCTGGAAGCGGAATTCAAGGGCAATGATGTGCTGGCTTTGGCTGCTTACAATGCAGGCCGGGGCAATGTGCGCGGCTGGATGGAGGATTATGGCTGGAATGATGATTTTTCCGATGTCCAAGCGATTCCCTATAAGGAAACACGGGCTTATGTGAAACAAGTCCTCTCTTTGCAGGGCAAATATCGAAAACTTTATGCCGCTGAATAAATTCTCATGGGATTTGTCCAGCGGCTATTTTCATGTTTTGATGCAAAAACTGAATACAATTTTACGACTATTGTCTTTTTTCTTGACGATGGGCATTAACTTTGTTATAATCAGAACATAGTGAATCATAAGTGTGATTCATGATTCATAAAAGCCATTCCGCCGGGAAAATAAAATGTGCCCGGCCATATCTCAAGGAGGCATTTCATTATGAAGGTAACAGTTGTTGGTGCAGGTAATGTTGGTGCAACCGTAGCAAATGTGCTGGCTACGAAGAACATTTGCAGCGAGGTTGTGCTCATTGATATCAAAGAGGGCGTGTCCGAAGGCAAAGCCATGGACATCATGCAGACGGCCCATCTCCTGAATTTCGACACTACCGTAACTGGCGTGACCAATGATTATGCTGCAACGGCAGGTTCCCAGGTTGTGGTTGTGACTTCCGGCATTCCCCGCAAGCCGGGCATGAGCCGTGAAGACCTTATCGGCACCAATGCCAAGATCGTGAAAAGCGTCGTGGATCAGGCTTTGGAGTATTCTCCTGACGCTATCTTCATCATCATTTCCAACCCCATGGATGCAATGACCTACCTTACTTTCAAGGATTCCAAGCTGCCCCGCAACCGTGTCATCGGCCAGGGCGGCATGCTGGACAGCAGCCGCTTCCGTTATTTCCTGTCCAAGGCTCTTCAGAAAGCCGGCTATCCTGCTACTCCGACTGATGTGGATGGCACCGTTATCGGCGGCCACAGCGACAAGACCATGGTTCCTCTCGTAAGCCTTGCTACCTATCGTGGCATCCCCGTGAAGGAGCTCCTCACCGAGGAACAGCTCACTGAGGCTGTGGAAGCCACCAAGGTCGGCGGCGCAACCCTCACTAAGCTCCTGGGCACTTCCGCTTGGTATGCTCCGGGCGCGGCAGCTGCTGCCATGGTGGAGGCTATCGCTCTCGATGCCAAGAAGCTCATGCCTTGCTGCGTATATCTCGATGGCGAGTATGGCGAGAAAGACCTCTGCATCGGTGTGCCTGTCATCCTTGGCAAGGATGGCATGGAGAAGGTCGTGGAAGTCAAGCTGGAAGGCGAGGAGAAGGCTAAGTTCGATGAGAGCGTAGCTGCGGCTCGCGACACCAACTCCAAGATTGGCGATGCGCTGAAATAAGTTATACTGAACTGACTGATAGCACTGCGGTTCCTTTGGGGACTGCGGTGCTATTTTTTGTGCAAATTATTTTGGCTATGCAAAACCATTAGCGTTTTTTATCTTTTCCATTTGCAATATTATGCTCGTGATGTTAAAATGTAAGAGAATAAGTTGAGCGGACAAAACTGAATAGGCTTATTTTTTATATCCAAGAAGCTGTGTCGGAGTGTGCCTGCTGATTGGTTTTTTAATGAGCGCTATATTTGGGATATTGCCTTGATTAATATATATAAACACTTCGGAGGTGTGATTTTTTGTCTAAAGGAGCACAAAAACTGCAAATCATTCCCCTTGGCGGACTTGGGGAAATCGGCAAGAACATGACCGTCATCCGCGTGGATGATGAGATTTTGGTGATTGACTCCGGTCTTATGTTCCCGGAGGAGGATATGCTGGGTATCGACCTGGTTATCCCCGATATTTCATATCTGATTGAAAACAGGGATATGATCAAGGCAGTGGTCTTGACTCATGGCCACGAGGATCATATTGGTGCCCTGCCTTATCTGCTGAAGCAGATCAATGTGCCTGTGTATGGTACTCGCCTGACCTTGGGCATCCTGGAAGGACGCCTGCAGGAGAACGGAGTCGATTCCAGCAATCTGCATTCCGTCATGCAGGGGGATATCATCAATGTCGGCTGCTTCAGCGTGGGTTTCATCCGTGTCAATCATTCCATTCCAGATGCTGTGGGCCTTTCTATCAAGACACCTGTGGGCATGATTGTCCACACCGGCGATTTCAAGCTGGACTACACTCCTGTAGATGGGAAGATGACGGATTTCCGCCGCTTTGCCGAGCTGGGCAACAAGGGCGTGCTGGTGATGATGGCAGACAGCACCAATGCCGAGCGCGAAGGCCACACCATGAGCGAGAGCACCGTAGGTGCTGCCTTTGACAAGGCTTTCCATGGTGCCAAGGGCCGCATTATCGTAGCTACCTTCTCATCCAATGTGCACCGCATCCAGCAGGTCATCGATACCGCCGTGCGCTACAAGCGGCGGGTAGCCATTCTGGGGCGCAGCATGGTGAATGTGGTGGGCATCTCTATGGAGCTGGGATATATCCATGCTCCTGAGGGAACTATCATCGATATAGATGAAATCAATCGTTTCCGTTCTGACCAAATTGTCATCTGCACTACCGGCAGCCAGGGCGAGCCCATGTCGGCTCTGACCCGCATGTCCATGTCCGATCACCGCAAGGTGACGGTGGTGCCGGGAGATACGGTTATCATTTCCGCGACTCCCATCCCGGGCAATGAGAAGCTGGTGACCAGAACCATTGACAACCTCATGAAGCTGGGGGCCAATGTCATATATGGCCGCAATCAGGGCATCCATGTATCCGGCCATGCCAGCCGCGAGGAATTGAAGCTCATGCACAACCTGGTGCGGCCTAAGTTCTTCATTCCGGTCCATGGCGAGTACCATATGCTGGTGCAGCATGCCCGCCTGGCCAGGGAACTGGGAATGCCCAAGGAGAATATCTTCATTGGGGAGAACGGCCAGATCATGGAATTCACCCGTGACAAAGGCACCCAGGCCGGCAAAGTCACCGCAGGCATGGTGATGGTGGATGGCCTTGGCGTGGGCGATGTGGGCAACATCGTCCTCAGAGATCGTCGCCAGCTGTCCCAGGATGGCATCCTCATTGTGGTGGTGACCATGGACAAGGCCAGCAACCGCGTGGTAGCAGGCCCGGACATCGTTTCCCGCGGCTTCGTATATGTCCGTGAGTCAGAAGCGCTGATGGATGAAGCCAGAGCCCGCGTGCAGCAGGCCCTTGACCGTTGCGAGGATGAGGGCGTGAAGGAATGGGCTGCCATCAAGGCCAATGTTCGTGACGCTTTGGGCAGGTATCTCTTTGATAAGACTCGTCGCAGGCCTATGATACTTCCCATCATCATGGAGATTTGACAAATAGGAACATAGCTTTGCAAGGAAAACCTCCGTTACCTCATGCGAATGAGGGCCTGCGGAGGTTTTTTCATGCAGGAATGATTGACAGGAAGCTCAAGCATGGTTGATTTTTATGCAAATTTCGTGTACCATGTGGACTGGAATACAATGTATAAAAATACTAAATGGCATATCGACATAGAGGAGAATTGGAATGCTGAAGGAGATTTGGCAGGAGCGTCTGCAATTAGTTGAGGCACAGCTGGAGAGGGAATTGAAGTCTAACCCCTCTTTGGATCATAAGCTGGGAGAGGCTATGGAGTACAGCCTTATGGCAGGCGGCAAGAGGATGCGCCCCATGCTGCTCATGGCGGCGGCAGATGCCGTAGGGGGCAGGGGAACTGATTATCTTACCGCTGCTTGTGCCATGGAAATGATACATACTTATTCACTTATCCATGATGATTTGCCGGCTATGGATAATGATGACTATCGGCGTGGCAAGCTGACCAACCATAAGGTTTACGGGGATGGCATGGCTGTTTTGGCAGGCGATGCCCTGCTGACCCTGGCCTTCGAGGTGGTTTTGCGGCAGGAGGCAGAGCCGCAGGTGAAGCTGGCTGTAGCGCGGGAATTTGCCCTGGCTGCCGGTCAGAGTGGCATGGTGGGCGGCCAGGCCATGGATTTGGAAGCCGAAGGCAAGAAAATAGACATGGAAACATTGAAGCGCCTCCACATGGGGAAGACAGGTGCCCTGTTCCACGCTGCCATACGCAGTGGTGCCCTGCTGGCAGGAGCTTCTGAGGAGAAATTAGCGGCCCTCACCACTTATGCAGACAAGTTTGGGCTGGCTTTCCAGATTACAGACGATATCCTCGATGTAACGGGGGACGAATCTGTCATTGGCAAACCTGTGGGAAGCGATGAACGCAATGATAAGTCAACCTATGTGACGCTCACCTCGTTGGAAGAGGCAAGAAAGCTGGCTGAAGAAACTGTGGCAGAGGCAGTGGAAGCCCTGGCGCCTTTAGGGGAACAGGCAGGTTTCCTGCGCGAGCTTGTAGAATACCTGCTGAAAAGAAATAAATGACAGGAAGTGCTTTTATGTATTCACTGCTCGATAAGCTAGGTCAGCCAGAGGATATCAAGAAATATTCCCTTTTCGAACTGGAGAGCCTTGCCAAAGAAATACGACAACTCATCATAGAGACTGTGGCGGCAAATGGGGGGCATCTGGCTCCCAGCCTGGGGACGGTAGAACTCACGCTGGCTCTCTATAGCGTATTCAAGTTTCCGCAGGATAAGCTCATCTGGGATGTGGGGCATCAGGCTTATACGCATAAAATCCTCACCGGCAGGAAGGAAAGATTTTCGACCCTGCGGCAGCAGGGGGGCATTACCGGCTTTCCCAACAGATTTGAGTCATCTTATGACGCTTTTGGTGTGGGGCATGCCAGCACCTCTATTTCCGCTGCTTTAGGCATGGCCATTTCCAGGGATTTGAGCGGTCGCAGCAATAAGGTAATTGCAGTTATCGGTGACGGGGCCCTTACAGGCGGTGAGGCCTTCGAAGCTTTGAACCATGCGGGACAGCTGGGCAGGAATCTCATTGTCATACTGAATGATAACGAAATGTCCATCGACAAGAATGTGGGGGCTATGAGCGAATATCTCTCCCGTATCAGGCTGGCACCGCAATACAAGCAGGCAAAGCATGATGTGGAAGAGATACTTTCCAGTATTCCACGCATTGGCAGCCGCGTCTTGAAGACAGCCAATCAGATCAAAGATGGCATACGCTCGGTGTTGGTGCCAGGGGCACTTTTTGAGGAAATGGGCTTCAATTATCTGGGGCCTTTGGATGGGCATAACATCAGCCTCCTGCAGGATGTATTCAACAAGGTACGGGAAATGGACGGCCCGTTGCTTATTCATGTGCATACCATGAAGGGCAGGGGGTATGCTCCGGCTGAGAAGAATCCCGGCAAGTTTCATGGGGTGGGCAAGTTCGATCTGGCTACAGGAGAGTGTGCCAAAAAGGCAGCGGGGGCCCCATCCTATACCTCGGTTTTCAGTCAGGCCTTGCTGGATTTGGCAGAGAAGAGGCCGGAACTTGTGGCCATCACTGCGGCTATGCCTTCCGGCACGGGACTCAGCGCCTTTAAGGAAAAATATCAAGGCAGATTCTTGGATACAGGCATTGCGGAAGAGCATGCCGTGACTTTGGCAGCAGGTCTGGCTGCCGATGGCAAGCATCCGGTGGTAGCTATATATTCCACCTTTGCCCAGCGTGCCTATGACCAGCTTATCCATGATGTGTGCCTGCAAAACCTCCCTGTGACTATTTGCCTTGACAGGGCTGGGCTGGTAGGTGAAGACGGGCCTACCCATCACGGTGTGTTTGACCTGTCATACCTTCGTCATATGCCCAATATGACGGTTTTTGTTCCCAAGGATGAAAACGAGCTCAGGCAGATGCTGGGAAAGGCCGTCACTATGGATACCCCTACGGCGATTCGCTATCCTCGTGGTGCCGGCCTGGGGGTGGAGATCCAGGAAGAGTTTTCCGATATGCAAGTAGGCGAAGCAGAGGTCCTATCCGAAGGCGGAGAGATAGCTTTCCTGGCCGTGGGAGCCATGAATGAGGTGGCTGCCGGGGCAGTTGAGCTTTTGTCCAGGCATGGCATAGAAGCAACTCTGGTGAATATGCGCTTTATCAAACCCCTGGATGAGGAACTGCTGCAACGGCTGGGAGAGAGCAAGAAGCTACTGGTGACGCTGGAAGAAAATGTGCTGGCAGGCGGTTTCGGTTCTGCTGTAGCCGAGTTTCTTCTGGATAGGAACCTTCCTGCTGGTCTTATGCGGTGCGGTTTGCCTGATGCCTTTGTGGAGCAAGGGGCGCGCAGCGAGTTGCTGAAACTAGTAGGACTTACGCCGGAAGCTGTTGCCGAAAAGGTAATGGCGAGATTACAGACCAATACAAAGTGAGCAAGGAAAAGGAAATGCCAAAGGAAAGATTAGATATACTGCTAGTGGAAAAGGGGCTGGCGGGCAGCCGGGAACGAGCCAAGCGCATGATTATGGCAGGCGAGGTGCTGGTGGACGGTCAGAAGGTTGACAAGGCAGGCACCACTGTGAAGCGGGAAGCTGAGATACGGCTGTTGGGGAATGACATTCCCTATGTAAGCCGTGGCGGGCTCAAGCTGGCAAAGGCCATGGAGACCTTCGGCATATCGATGTCAGGCAAGGTGGCAGCTGATATAGGCGCTTCTACCGGCGGTTTCACTGACTGCATGCTGCAGAACGGAGCTGTGAAGGTCTACGCCATTGATGTAGGCTATGGCCAGCTGGCATGGAAGCTGCGGACTGATGAGCGCGTGGTGAATATGGAGCGCACCAACATCAGGAATGTGACAGTGGACATGTTTGAAAGCCCACTGGATTTTGCTTCTATCGATGTGGCTTTTATTTCCCTTACCAAGGTGCTTCCTGTAGCATATGAGCTGCTGAAAGATGAGGGAGAGATTGCCGCGCTCATCAAGCCGCAATTTGAAGCAGGCAAGGACAAGGTTGGGAAAAAAGGGGTAGTGCGTGACCCTGCTGTTCATCTTGAGGTTATTCGGAGGATAGTGGAATTCAGCCAGGAATTAGGCTTTGCCGTCCGTGGACTTACTTTCTCGCCGGTGAAGGGGCCTGAGGGCAACATCGAGTATCTGGTTTGGCTTTTCAAAGGCCAGGCAGAGGGAAGTGGAATAGAAGAGAGTTTGCCGGAAGAAATCGTTCGGGAGGCTCATGCTGCTCTGGATAAATAAAAATCCTTTGGGAGGGATTGGGACCATTGATGAGGATAGCCGTCTTTCCAAATGTAGATAAGCCTGCCGCTGGTGAGGTGCTGAAGAGGATCATAGCTTTTTTTAGCGATAAAGCAACAGAACTCATGCTTCCTTTGGACGAATCCAGGTTTTTCGGCCTGGAGGAGTATGGCGTGGCGGAGATTGAAAAGCAAGAGGCAGATATCGCCTTGAGCCTGGGGGGCGATGGCACCTTGTTGGGGGTATGCAGGAGATATGGCAGCCACCCGGTGCCGGTCTGTGGCATTAACCTGGGAACCCTGGGGTTTATGGCAGATATCGAGCTGGGGGAACTGGAGGATATGCTCCGGCGCATCCTGGAACGCAATTATCGCATAGAGCATAGGCTTCTTCTGGCGGGCTATGTCCAGAGTGAGGGAGAGCGGCGTTTTTTGGGGCATGCCATCAATGATGTGGTTATTACCAAGGGGGGCGTCGCCCGTATGCTGCACCTTGGCCTGGCCATCAATGAAGTGCATTTGATAGATTACAAGGCTGATGGAATTATCGTATCATCCCCTACGGGGTCCACAGCATATTCCCTGTCCGCAGGAGGGCCTATCATGAGCCCCAGCATACCGGCCTTGCTGCTTACTCCCATTTGTGCTCACACCTTCAATATGCGCCCCCTGGTCATCGGGGAGGATGATGTGGTGCATATCAAGATAGCGGCAGTGCATCAGGATATCCTGGTGACCTTTGATGGACAGGAAAGTTTTCGCTTGTTGCCCGGGGACGAGGTAATAGTACGCAAGTCAAAGGTTCAAGCAAGCATAGTGAAGTTTCAAGACAAGGATTATTACCAGATTCTCAGAACAAAGCTTTGGAAAGAAAGCTGAACCGGCAAGAGGTGAGATAAGATGAAGAGCAAGCGTCATGCAATAATCAAGGAGATTATCGAAAATCAGGTGGTGGAAACCCAGGAGGAATTGGCAGAAGCCTTGCGCAACATGAATATACAGGTGACCCAGGCCACAGTATCAAGGGATATCAAGGAAATGATGCTCATCAAGGTGCCTACGGAAAGCGGCCGCTATCGCTATGCGTCTCCACCGCAGGAAAATGTTGTATTTACCAAGGATCGCCTGGCAAGACTGCTCAAGGACAATGTGACTGGGGTGGACTCCAGTGAGAATCTGATAGTGGTGAAAACACTGCCGGGCAGTGCCAGCCTTGTAGCAGCAGGCCTTGACCAGTCACAGTGGCCTGAGATCATTGGCACTATTGCCGGGGATGACAACATCCTGGCAGTCATCAAGCCTAAGGCCGCAGTGCCCAAGGTGGTAAAGCGTTTGAGCCAGTATTTTTAAAATTTGCTCATATGACATTATAAGCAGGAAATGCAGAAGGAGATATGCAGGGCATGCTGAAGACTTTGACAGTTTGGAACTTTGCTTTGCTGGAGCATGTGCAGGTGGAATTTGGTGCCGGTCTCAATATCCTCACCGGTGAGACAGGCGCGGGCAAATCTATCCTCATAGATGCGCTGGGAGGAATTCTCGGGCAGAGGCTTTCCGGGGATATGATACGCACCGGCTGTGATTGGCTGAGGATAGAGGCTGTCTTTTCCTTTGACAGCATGCCTGACGAACTCAAGGAGTTCCTTGAGAGTCAGGCAGTTGACACTGAAGAGGGGCAGGTTATTGTCACCCGTCAGTTAAACCGAGGGGGGCGTGGCATTGTACTGGTGAATGGATGCCATTTGACGCTGGCTGTGCTGAAGCAGCTGGGAACCCTGCTGGTGGATATTCATGGCCAGAATGAGAATCTAGCGCTGCTTAAGGAAGCAAACCAGTTCAATCTGGTGGATAGTTTTTTGCCGGAGGTGCAGGAATCCCTCGCTGATTATGGCAAGAGCTACACCGCATGGCATGACTGCCAGCAGAAGTGCAAGGCCAAGGAGCAGGCGGCCAGGGAAAATGCCCAGCGGCTGGACATGCTTCGTTGGCAGGACAAGGAAATCAGCGAAGCCCAGCTCAGGGAGGGCGAAGATGAGGAACTGGAGGCGGAAATCCGCAAGCTCTCCCATGCGGAAAAGATTGCTAATCATGCTGAGGAGGCGTATGGTCTTTTTGAAGGTGGCGGCAAGTCTGGCCTGGGCATACTGTCGGCTGTTTCCCTGGTGAAAAAGCACCTGGCTGATATCAGCCGCTATGATGATAGCCTTGCAAATGCCCAGACCATCGTAGAGGAAGCAGAGATTTCCCTGCAGGAAGCGGCTTATGAGCTGCGGGATTATGGGGAATCACTTGATTATAGCCCGGCCCGTCTGGACAAGCTGCAGACCCGCATGGACCTTATTGATAAGCTGTGCAGGAAATATGGTGTCACAGTGGCTGATGTTTTGGCGCATCAGAAGAAGGTGCAGCAGGAACTGGCTGAAATAGAGAACTACGATGATGATATGGCAGCTCTGAAGGAACAGATGGCAAAACTTCACGGGGAAATGGAGCAGAAAGCGGCCATTCTCACCAAGTGGCGCCAGAGGTCAGCTGAAGCCTTGTCTGGGGCCATAGGGGAGCAGCTTTTGTCATTGGGCATGCCTAAGGCAGTTTTTCGTGTTGAGATAGGCAGGTCAGGCAAATTCGCTGCCTCCGGGGCAGATACGGTGTCTATGTTCTTTTCCGCCAATCCTGGAGAGGCAGAAAAGCCATTGCAAAAGGTGGCTTCGGGCGGCGAGCTTTCCCGTATTGCCTTGGCTATCAAAGCTGTGGCGGCCTCCCGGGACAGGGCTATCGGCAGCATGGTTTTCGATGAGATAGACACCGGCATAGGCGGGCGCACTGCTCAGATGGTGGCAGAGCGCATTGCCCTGGTGGCAAATTTCAAGCAGGTGCTCTGCATCACTCATTTGCCGCAGATTGCCTGCATGGCGGACCAGCATCTTTATATTGCTAAAAGCTCTGTGGGACAGTCTACGGTCACTCAGGTGCGTCCCTTGTCGGAGCATGAGCGTGTCAGAGAGATTGCCCGCATGGCTTCCGGGGCAGATCTTACCACAGCATCTCTGGACAACGCCAGGGAAATGGTGAGTCATGCCCGGATGAAAAAGCAGCAATTTGCCCATACAGCATAAAAGCAGGAGGAAGATTGAGATGGATGAAGCATTGATTGAAACAGGCATTGCCTCGGAGAACATATTTGACGGCACGCTCTTGCATGTGCGCCGGGATACGGTGAAGCTGCCCAATGGGAATACTGCCACCCGGGAATGGATCAAGCATCCTGGGGCATCTTCTGTGATTCCCATGTTTCCTGATGGTTCCATAATCCTGGTGAAGCAGTACCGCTATCCTGTCGGGAAGGTTACGCTGGAAGTGCCGGCAGGCAAGCTGGATGCCCCGGACGAGGATCCGCTGGTTTGCGCTGAGAGGGAGCTTTCCGAGGAAACAGGCTATACTGCCGACAAAATAGAGAAAATGACTACCATTGCCACCACTGTGGGTTTTTCCAATGAGTATATCCATCTTTATCTTGCCACTGGCCTTCATGCAGGGGAGCAGCATACCGATGAGGATGAATTCATCAATGTGGTGAAGGTGCCTCTCAAGGAGGCTGTGGAAATGGTGAATGACGGCAGGATCATCGATGCGAAATCCGTGGTTTCCATCTTGATGGCTGCTGCCAGACAGGGTTGATTTTCTAGGAGGATTGGTTTATGTTCGATTTCAGCTGGCAGTCTCTTGTAGCTGGCTTGCCAGGGCTTATCATCGCCCTGGTGATACATGAGTACGCACACGCCCGGGTGGCGGTGGCCATGGGAGATTTCACTCCTAAGATGATGGGGCGCCTTACCTTGAATCCCAAGGCTCATATCGACCCCATCGGCCTTTTGATGCTGTTTTTGGTGCGTTTTGGCTGGGCCAAGCCTGTCACCATAAATCCCAGGAATTTCCGCGACCCCAAGAAGGGGGACATCCTGGTATCTCTGGCAGGGCCTGCTGCCAATCTCCTGACGGCATTCGTGGCTTTGGTGGTATGGCTGGTGCTGCTGAAGATGGGCTATGGACGCTCTACCGGCGTGACTATGGTGTTCCAGCTCATGGTCATTTACAATATCAACTTTGCCATCTTCAATATGATTCCGCTGCCGCCTTTGGACGGTTCCCATATTCTGAAGTATTTCCTGCCCTCTGATTTGGCTTACAAATATGTCCAGCTGGAGCGCTACAGCTTTCTCATTCTCATTGTCCTGATCTGGACACCTATCCTGCACCTTATCTTTGTGCCGGCACAGCGTATTATCTGGGATGTATTCATAGCTGTGCTCAGCCCCTTCTTCTGATAATGGAAGAGGCAAGGCCCAAGGGCTACACGGTGCATCTGGAAGCCTTTGAAGGGCCAATGGATCTTCTGATGCACCTGATTGAGAAGGACAAGATAGATATCTATGATATACCCATAGCCAAGCTGACGGAACAGTATCTGGATTATCTTCGACAGATGCAGGAATTTGATATGGAGATTGCCAGTTCCTTTTTGGTGATGGCAGCCACGCTCCTGCAGATCAAATCCCGCATGATGCTGCCCAAGCCTCCCGCCCCGCAGGAAGAGGAGGAAGAAGACCCTAGGCTGGAACTGGTGCGGCGCATTCTGGAGTACCGCAAGTTCAAGCAGGTGAGCTCTGTGCTTGAGGGCATGGCTGGCACCCATGAGAAATATGTGGCCAGAGAGCCGCTGGCTTTGCCTGTGCACCATCTGCCCCCGGCAAATCTCAAGCTTTCCCTGCTTTTGGAGGCTTTCCAGACGGTATTGGACATAAAAGAAGAACTTTCCATCCCCAAGGCGTTGGTGGAGCCGGAGAGCTACAATATCCAGGATAAGATGCACTACCTGCTGAACCTGCTGGACCGCAGCGGTGGCCGTCTGCTCTTTGCAGAAGCCTTTCCCACGGGCAGCCGCAGCGAGCTGATAGTAACCTTTCTGGCCCTTCTGGAGCTGATAAAGCTGAAAGCGGTAGTGGTGAGGCAGCAGCGGCTTTTTGCGGATATCTATATCTGCGTAGGGGGAAAGGAGGAGGAAGATGAATGAAGGATTGCCGACAACGGCTGCGCTGGAGGCGGTGATGTTTGCTGCAGGAGACCCCATGAGCATGGAGGATTTGGCGGACATCCTTCATGCTGACCTCCTGACGGTGCAGAATCTTACGACCCGCTTGCAGAAAGAGCTGGATGAGCGCCATAGCGGCCTTACCATCAGGCGGGTGGCAGGAGGTCTGCAGCTTGCCACCAGGCCGGAACTTTACCCTGTCGTGGAGCGGCTTTCGCAGGTGGTTGACAGGAAGCTTTCTGCTCCCACCATGGAAACCCTCTCCATCATTGCCTTCAAGCAGCCAATTACCAAGCAGGAGATAGAGCACATCCGAGGGGTTCGCATAGAGAGAGCCCTCAGCAAGCTTATAGAGCTGGAACTTATCTCCGAGGTGGGCCGCAAGCAGGTTTTGGGAAGGCCAATCCTCTATGGCACCACTGATACCTTCTTGCGTACCTTCGGACTGGATTCCCTGGAGGATTTGCCCAACCTGCCCAGCGACAGGGAAGCTGCCGTTGGCATGGATGATGAGCAGCTGGAACTTTTAGGCGAACTTGAAGGCATGGGCGAGGGCGAAGAAGACGATGAAATAGTTGAAATGAAAGAAAACGATAGCGATAATAGTCCCCTGCCGTGACACGGCGGGGGAAATGTTCAAGCTTGCGGAATGATAGGGCATGGCTTCGGCTGGTGCAGGGGTCTTGCAAAAAATTATTTAAGCAGGAAGGAGACTCGACCGATAATGTAGTATAGTGGTATTGTCACCAAAAGTTATTTGTGATAACATGAACAAAGTTTGTGGGGCAGGGAGGTGTAAGTATGGCTACGGTTTTCGATGTTGCAAAATATATTCTGGAAAAGCAAGGGAGTATGAGCACATGGAAATTGCAGAAGCTGTGCTATTATTCCCAGGCATGGTCTTTGGCATGGACTGGGGAGCCTCTGTTTGATGAGGATTTCGAGGCATGGCGCAATGGTCCTGTGTGTCCGGAACTCTTCCATGTGCATAAGGGAATGTTTTCTGTGGATGCGAGTTTGCTTCCCAAGGCTGATCCTTCTGCATTGTCTGCCGATGAGAAGGAGACTATAGATGTTGTCCTTAGCAATTATGGGGATAAGGAACCTTATGAGCTTAGGGCAATTTCACACGCAGAGCCCCCTTGGAAGGATATGCGCAAGGGACTTGGGGATTTTGACTACTGCTCAAATGTCATAACCAAGACGGCAATGGGCGAGTATTACGGGAGCTTGTGATGGCGAGCAAAGTCAAGCAAGTAAAACTTGCCAAGTCGGAAGCAAGGAAGCAGGTACAGCTCCAGCAAGTAGCTAGTGGCAAGCCTCATTTCCGCTTTGAGAAGATTGATCGCAACGGCAAGTTTGCCTTTGATTTATCCCGGAGTGACTTCAAGGCTGGACTTTTCCTTGATAAGATGATGATGTATTCCTGCATGACATGGGTTGATATATCCAAGCAGACCCATGACAGGGGAAAAAGCAAGCACCATTATCTGGATAATGTCGAGAGACTGTCTAAGGATGCGAGAGACCGGCTGAAGGCAATTGACTTAGAGGATATGGCTGGAGACTTGTTCTCCTTTGCGTTCACCAATATGCTGCGGATAGTGGGACTGAGACTGGATGACAACTTCTATGTCCTCTGGTATGATCCAAATCACGAAGTATACCCAGTAAAACGATAAGCACTCATTATGTGGGTGCTTTTTTAGTACAACGACATAAGAAGAAGTCCTCGGTCAGGTGACATGGCGGGGGTTGTGTGTTAGAATAGAACATAGCTTTTAGAAGGAGGGCAATAGCATGGAATCAATGATAAGAGACATTAGGCTGGCACCGTCTGGACATGATAAGATTGAGTGGGTCAAGAACTTCATGCCGGTGATGGCGGCGGTGGACGAGGAATTTTCCAAGTCCAAGCCCTTTGCTGGCAAAAAGATGGTCATTACCTTGCACCTTGAGGCCAAGACGGCCTATATGGCAGAAATCTTCCATCATGCAGGCGCTGAGGTGGCTCTTACCGGCAGCAATCCTCTTTCCACCCAGGACGATGTGGCAGCTGCCCTGGTAGAGGACGGGGTTAATGTCTTTGCCTGGCATGGCTGCACTGATGAAGAGTACGATACCTTCATCAACAGGGCTTTGGATATCAAGCCGGATATAGTCATTGACGATGGCGGCGACTTGGTGCATATGCTCCATACCAAGCGCAGGGAACTCTTGACGGGCATTATCGGCGGCTCCGAGGAGACCACCACAGGTGTGCACAGGTTGAGGGCGCTGGCAGATCAGGGCAAGCTGGAATTCCCCATGATTGCCGCCAATGATGCTTACTGCAAGTACCTCTTCGATAACCGTTACGGCACGGGCCAGTCCACTTGGGATGGCATCATGCGTACCACCAATCTGGTTATTGCAGGCAAGACCGTGGTCATTGCAGGCTATGGCTGGTGCGGCAAGGGCGGCGCCATGCGAGCCCGGGGACTGGGCGCCAATGTCATCATCACCGAGGTTGACCCCATCAAGGCCATCGAGGCAGTCTTTGATGGTTTCCGTGTTATGACCATGGATGAGGCTGCCAAAGAGGGAGACATATTCCTTACCCTCACTGGTGACAAGGATGTGATCCGCGACCGTCACTTCAAGGTCATGAAGGACGGGGCTATGATGGCCAACTCCGGCCACTTCGATGTGGAAATCAACATTCCCGAACTGGAGGCCATGTCCAAATCCCGCCGCAAGGTGAGGAACAACATCGAGGAATTCCTGCAGGAAGATGGCAGGAAGCTCTACCTGCTGGCAGAGGGGCGTCTGGTGAACCTGGCGGCAGGCGACGGTCACCCGGCAGAGATCATGGATCTGTCCTTCGGCGTGCAGTTCTTCTCTGCCCTGCACCTTTTGGAGCATGGCAAGGAGATGGAGAAGGCTGTGCATCTCATGCCGGACTCCATCAACCAGCGCATCGCGGAAATCAAGCTGAAGTCCCTTGGGGTCAGCATCGACAAGCTGACTCCTGAGCAGCAGGCTTATCTGAACATGGCTTGATGGGGAGGATCAGTTTTGAAGACGCTAATCAAGAATGTGCATGCCCTTTTGCCTGATGGCACTACACCCCTCACCAACATCATGATTGAGGGGGACCGCATCAAGGCCATGGGGGAAGTGCCGGAAGGCTTTTTGCCGGATAAGACCATAGACGGCAAGGATCACTTTGCCATTCCCGGCCTGGTGAACGCCCATACCCATGCTTCCATGAATCTGCTGAGAAGCTATGCAGATGACATGGAGCTCATGGACTGGCTGACCAATAAGATTTGGCCTGTTGAGGAAAAGATGGGCAGCGATGATATTTACTGGGGAGCCATGCTGGCAGCGGCAGAGATGATTCGCTCCGGCACTACTGCCTTCGCTGACTTGTACGGGCCTTGCGAGGAAAGGGTCGCCGAGGCGACCATCGAATCCGGCTTGCGGGGGATTCTTTCCCGCGGCCTCATAGGCGTAGCCCCCGACAGTGACAAGAAGCTTGAAGAGGCTGCAGCCCTTTACAGGGATTTCCACGGCGCGGGGGAGGGCAGGGTGACAGTGATGTTTGCCCCTCATGCTCTCTACACCTGCCCGCCGGAGTTCTTGAAGAAGGTCAGCAAGGCGGCTGATGAATACAATGCTGAAATCCATATCCATATGTCAGAAACCCAGGGGGAAGTGGAGAACTGCCTGAAGGAATACGGCAAGCGTCCCTTTGCCCATGTGGAGTCCACAGGGCTTTTCGAGCATGGCACCATGGCGGCTCACTGCGTGCATGTGGATGATGAGGATATTGATATCATCAAGAAGCATCATATCCGCGTGGTCCACAACCCCGGCAGCAATATGAAGCTGGCCAGTGGCATAGCTCCTGTGCCCCGCTTGCTGAAGGAAGGTATCTGCGTGGGCTTGGGGACGGACGGTGCTTCTTCCAACAACAATCTTGATATGCTGGAAGAAGTACAGCTTTCTGCCCTGCTGCACAAGGTTGCCGCCTGCGACCCGTTGGCAGTGCCAGCCTTGGAAGCTGTCAAGATGGGCACGGAGTACAGTGCTCAGGCTGTGGGGCTGAAAGATGCTGGCAGGCTTGAGGCTGGAGCCCTGGCAGATGTTGTGCTCTTCGATTTGAACAATGTCATGTGGTGTCCCCGTCACAACCTGGTGTCGCTCTTGGCTTACTCCGCCCGTTCTTCCTCTGTAGATACGGTGCTGGTGGCAGGCAAGGTGCTCATGGAGAAGCATGAATTGAAGACCCTGGACGAGGAACGCATTCGCTTCGAGGCTCAGCGCTGCGCCGACAGGCTGACTAAATAATCGCTTGAAACTGCCTGACTTATCCGCCCTTAGGAGTTTTGAAGGGCGGATTTGTTTTGGAATCATACTAAAAAATCAATTTCACTAACAAGTGGAAATGAGGTGATGAATTGCCTAGAAAAACTAACGGCACTCGCAGCAGGAAAAAAAAAGCTGTCCAGAGTGCCAATGCATCCCCTGCCAATCCCGGACGCCGCTATGAGCTTTTGGGGCTGGCCTGCGTGGCAGCGGGGCTGATTTCCCTGGGAGGCCTCTTTGACCTCAATGTGGGCTTTGTTGGCCTTTACTTTGCCAAGTTCCTGCACTATTTCTTCGGCGTGGGGGCGGTGCTGGTTTGTGTGCTGATCCTTCTCATGGGCTATCAGTACATCACCAAGCATTGCGGCCTGCGCTACTCACTGCGCTTTTTCGGCTTGGCACTTCTTTATGTATCCCTGCTGGCTATCTGGCATCATTTTGTCGCAGCGCCGGGGGAGGAAATCATGCCCGGCAGTTTGCCCCAAGGGGGAGGACTCCTGGGGGGAGGATTGCTGTTTATACTGAGAAAGTTCTTCGGGGTGGATGGAGCTATAATCCTGCTGGGGGCAGGAGTTATCGGCTCGGTGCTCCTCTCCACTACCTGGTCGCTGGCCACTGGTGTCATCAGGACCAAGGAAACAGCGGTCAAGGGAGCGAATGTTGCCGGCACAGCTATTGCTGCCACTTCCAGCAAAGTAGCAGAGGTAGGCGGCAGAGTGGAAGAGCGGGTGGTGGAGGCTGTAAAAACCACCGTGAGGAATTCTTTCTACAATCAGGAGCGGGATGAGCATTTTTCAGAACAGATGGAATCTGAGCCTGCAGAAATAGAGCAGGCTGAACCCATTCCGGCAGAGGATTTGGTCAGCCGGATTCAGCCACAGGCAGAAGAGGTGGAGCAGCCTGCTTTTACCATAGAATACGGCAGGCAGGAACAAGAACCGCCGACCAGGACGGAGGAATTCGAGCTTCTGGGGCAGGAATCAGCGGAAGCCGCTTCCCTGGGAGCTATGACAGCCAGGAATGCTGTGGCTGAAGCAGAAGCTGAAGCACAGGCAGCCATGCAGGCCATGGCAAAGGCAGGAGCGGCAGAGACCCCTGAGGAAAAGCCACAGCGCCCCTATGTGATACCGCAGGTTTCACAAATCCTTTCCAAACATGTGAAGCAAAAGAATGTGGCACTGGAAATGGAAATCGAGGAAAATGCCCGCACCCTGCAGCAGACTTTGGAAAACTTCCATGTGAAGGCCAGAATACTAAATGCCTGCCACGGCCCTGCCGTGACCAGGTATGAACTGGAGCCAGCCCCTGGGGTGAAGGTCAGCAAGATTACTAATCTGGCTGACGACATAGCCTTGAGCCTGGCGGCTTTCTCTGTGCGCATTGAGCCAATTCCCGGCAAGGCTGCCATTGGCATCGAGGTGCCCAACAAGGAACTTGAGGGCGTGCAGCTTCGCGAGGTGCTGGAAAGCGAGAAATTCAGCAGCGCCAAGTCCCGTCTCACAGTGGGGTTGGGCATGGACATCGGCGGTCAGGCCATCTTTGCAGATTTGGGCAAGATGCCCCATCTGCTGGTGGCAGGCGCTACCGGCTCCGGCAAGTCCGTTTGCATCAATACCCTCATTACCAGCATCCTCTTCAAGGCCAAGCCGGATGAGGTGAAGTTTATCCTCATTGACCCCAAGATGGTAGAGCTTTCCGGCTACAACGGCATTCCCCATCTGATGGTGCCGGTGGTGACGGATGCCAAGAAGGCGGCCTCGGTGCTGAACTGGTCCGTGCAGGAAATGGAACGGCGCTACTCAAGCTTTGCTGACCATGGCGTCCGCAATATGGCTGGTTTCAATGAGCATTTCCCCGACCAGAAGATGCCTGCTATCGTCATCATCATCGACGAGCTGGCAGATTTGATGATGGTGGCTCCCCACGATGTGGAGGATGCCATCTGCCGTCTGGCCCAGAAGGCCCGCGCTGCAGGCATCCACATGGTGCTGGCTACTCAGCGCCCCTCAGTGGATGTCATTACCGGCATCATCAAGGCCAATATCCCTTCCCGCATTTCCTTTGCGGTGTCCTCCCAGATTGATTCCCGTACTATCCTGGACAGGAGCGGGGCGGAGAAGCTGCTGGGTAAGGGCGATATGCTCTTTTACCCCGTGGGTTCCTCCAAGCCCCGGCGAGTGCAGGGGGCTTTCATCAGCGATGAGGAAGTGGAGCATCTACTAGACTTTATCCGCAGCCAGGGCCAGGAAGCGGAAACCAATGAGGATTTGGTGAACTTCACGGAGAGAGCCGCTGCCGAAGCTGAGGAAGCAGAGGGCGGCAAGAAGAGCAAAGAACCTCAGCAGGATGAGTTGCTGGAGGAGGCTGTGAACCTGGTGCTCAGCACGGGACAGGCCTCCACCAGCTCCGTTCAGCGCCGCTTCCGGGTGGGCTATACCAGGGCAGCCAGGCTTATAGATGCTATGGAAGAACTTGGTATAGTAGGTCCCAATGCAGGCAGCAAGCCCAGGGAAATCTTGATGAACAGCGAGGATGCTCTGGCAGCTGTGCAGGGAGCCAGATGAAAACCTGTTGAAACCTGGGCCGGTGCACTAGCTTTTTAGGTGAGTTTAGGATATAATGTCCTTATTTGATTGCGATGTACGAGAAGCTTTATGAAAGCCCTTAGTAACATAAACAAGCTATAGGGAAAGAGGTATAGGTCATGCCCAAGACAATTGACATGGATTATTTGAAGAAAAAATTGCAGGAGCGTCAGCATAAGATGACTCCACAACGGCAGATTGTCCTGCAGATTTTCCTGGATCATCCTGGGGAGCATTTGAGTGCCGAGGATGTGCATGGGCTCCTCAGGGACAGCAAGGCAGAGATTGGCTTGGCCACTGTGTATCGCAGCCTGGAGCTTTTATCCAATCTGGGGATATTGCAGAAGATGGAATTTGGCGATGGCTGCAGCCGTTATGAAGTGAACACCACTGATCCCAAGGCGCACCACCATCATCACCTTATCTGTACCAAGTGCAACAAGGTCATTGAGTTTGAGGAAGACCTGCTGGATGAGTTGGAACAGGATATTTGTCGCAAATCCGGCTTCAAGATTCAGGATCATCAGGTGAAATTCTTCGGTATCTGCAAGGAGTGTCGGGCAGAAAGTGAGGATTAAGACCTTTACCCTGAACAGCAGGCAGGAAGTGGTTTCCAAGATTGTCAGGGAAATCCTGAACCTTTTCAAATTAGAGATAACGGGTTCCTGTGGGGAGGCTGATTATCTGCAGCTTTCCGTGGTGAACCGCCAGCTGACCCCTTCGGTGGATGGCACAGGCAAAGGGGTAACGGTGGAAAGCCGACTGATGCTCTTTGACCTGCAGGGAAATCTGCAGGAGTACAGCTTCCGCGGCGAGGGGAAGGGAGATGAGCGGGAAGCAGCCGCCCGTCACAGGCTTATCAAGCTGAACCTTTACCACATTTTCAGAAAGCATTTAGGGGCAGAGGCGGCTCCTTGGGGCATACTCCACGGAGTGCGCCCCACCAAGATTATCCACCGCTGGATAAGAGGGGGCGGCAGCCAGCAGGAGATACTGGCACGCATACAGGAAGATTACGCCTGCAGCGCGGAAAAAGCCAATATTATCGTGCCAATGGCTTTCCGCCAGCTGCCCTTCCTGCAGACTTCTGATGAGAGGACTGTCAGCATCTATGTGGGCATTCCCTTCTGCCTGACCCGTTGCCTATACTGTTCCTTTCCCGCCAATATCCTGCCGGGGGAGAAGCAACTCAGGCAGTTCATGGATGTCTTCCGCAGGGATCTGGCAGCAGGCAAGCGGGCGGTGGAGCAGCATGGCTTCAAGGTCCAGAACATCTATGTGGGAGGCGGCACTCCTACCAGCCTGCCTGACGAGTTCTTTGCGGAAATGCTGGAAATGGTATATAATGCCTTCTATGGGGAAAATCTGGTGGAGTTTACTGTGGAGGCCGGCAGGCCAGACAGCATTACTCCTGGCAAGATTGAAGCCATGAAGCGGTTCAAGGTTTCTCGTGTCAGCGTGAATCCACAGACCATGCAACAGAGGACGCTGAGGCTCATTGGCCGTCAGCACACTCCCGCAGCAGTGGAAGAGATGTTCCATGCCCTGCGGGGAGCCATCCCCCATATCAATATGGATCTCATTCTGGGACTGCCGGGGGAAAAGGCTGAAGATGTGCGTGATACTTTGGAAAAGGTCACAGCTCTGGAGCCTGATGACATTACCCTACATGCCCTGGCCATCAAACGCGGTTCCCGGCTGAAGCTCCTGATGGAGGAACGCCATGTGGAGCTGCCCTCTGATGAGGAAACCCGCAAGATGTCAGAAGTGGCCCTGGGCTTTATGGAGAGGGGCGGCTATCAGCCCTATTACCTGTACCGCCAGGGCTATATGTCCGGGGATTTGGAGAATATCGGCTGCGCCCGACCGGGAGCCGAGGGAATGTACAATATCCAGATCATGGAGGAACACCAGACTATTATTGGCATTGGCGGCGCTGCTACTACCAAGGTCGTGGACCATAAGGCAGGGAGGCTTCGCTCGGTGTTCAATGCCAAGGATTTGGCTACTTATCTGCGGGATATTGACATCTATATCGAGAAAAGACAGCAATTGTTGGATTCGGTCTACGGGGCCGGTCCCAAGGAGCAACATTTAGATAAGGGGAAGATGAGCATTGCTTACTAATGCGCCCAGAGGCACTAAGGATATATTGCCGGAGAATGTAGCCGGCTGGAATTATGTGGAGCAGAAGATTCGCGATATCTGCGCCCGCTTTGGCTATGAGGAAATCCGCACCCCCATGTTCGAGCATACGGAGCTTTTCCACCGTGGCATCGGTGAGGGCACGGATGTGGTGGACAAGGAAATGTATACCTTCACGGACAGGGGGGGCAGGAGCATTACCCTGCGCCCGGAGAACACGGCTTCTGCTGTGAGGGCTTACTTGCAGAACAAGCTTTATGGGGACAGCTCCCTGACCAAGCTCTTCTACATCGGCTCCATGTTCCGCTATGACCGCCCCCAGGCAGGCCGCATGCGGGAGTTCCACCAGTTTGGGGTGGAGGCCTTGGGTGAGGCTAATCCTGCTGTAGATGCAGAAATTATCCTCCTGGCCATGGAGTTTTTGAAGTCCCTGGGCCTGAAGGATTTGAAGCTCAGCCTGAATTCCGTGGGCTGCCCGTCCTGCCGTCCTGCTTATCGCCAGGCCCTGCAGGAATATTTCCGCCCCCATCTGGATGAGCTTTGCGGCGATTGCAAGGATCGCTTCGAGCGCAGCCCCTTGCGCATACTGGACTGCAAGGCTGATGCGGACAAGGAGTTCATGACAGGCGCTCCGAAAATCACTGATTGCCTCTGCGATGAGTGCCGTGAGCACTTTGAGCAGGTGCAGTCCCTGCTGACGGAAGCCGGGGTGGAGTTCGAGCTTGACCCGCGTCTGGTGCGCGGCCTTGACTACTACACCAAGACTGCTTTTGAAATCAAGTATGCTCCCCTGGGAGCGCAGAGCGCCGTGGCAGGCGGCGGCCGTTACGATGGCCTGATTGAGGAGATGGGGGGGAATCCCACTCCGGCTGTAGGCTTTGCTACGGGACTGGAGCGTGTGCTGCTGGCTCTGGAAAAACAAGGGCTTCTGCCGGATACCAAGAAGCAGGCAGATGCCTTTGTGGTGGCCCTGGGCGAAGCTGCCCAAAAGCCCGCCTTTCGTCTGTTGCAGCAGCTGCGCAGCGCGGGCCTTACAGCCCTTATGGATTATGCAGGCCGCAGCATGAAGGCGCAGATGAAACAGGCCGGCAAGGCAGGGGCGCGTTTCGCCCTGATATTAGGTGAGGATGAAATCAAGGAAAATGCCGTGATGCTCAAGGACATGGAAAAGAGCCAGCAGCAGAAGGTATCCCTTGATGAAGTCATAGATCAGATAATGAGCAATCGTTGAAACGCCAAGAAAAATACATTGCCTTAGGAACTGGCAAGAAATAAATTGAGCATAATGCGAAGGATTAGTTTGGCTATACAAGGCGGAGGAAGGAGGCATAGCGGTGCTATGTCGACTGACGACAACGCAGTATAGACGAACTAAGACAAGCAGAATGCTTAATTTATTTCTGAACAGTTCCTTAGGCAAGATTTGAATTGCAGCGTTTTAAAAATTTCAATCTGAGGTGAAAGTTTAAATGGAAATGGAAACACTGAAAGGCATGGAGCGCACACATCATTGCGGGCAGCTCCGTAAGTCTGAAGTAGATCAGGAAGTTGTGCTCTGCGGCTGGGTTTCCCGCCGCCGTGACCATGGCGGGCTTATCTTCGTGGATTTGCGTGACCGCAGCGGTCTGGTGCAGGTAGTCTTTGACGAGGCAGCTATGGGGGAGGGCACCTTCCACAAGGCTGAATCCCTGCGCTCTGAGTTCGTGGTGGCTGTCCGCGGCAAGGTTCGCAGCCGTGCAGCAGAGACTGTGAACCCCAACATGGAGACCGGTGAGATTGAGGTAGTCTGCGAGGAACTGCGCATACTCAACAAGTCCAAGACTCCCCCTATCGAGATTCAGGACGGTATCACCACCGATGAGATGGTGCGCCTGAAGTACCGCTACCTCGACCTGCGCCGCCCGGAGATGCAGAAGAACATCATCCTGCGTCACAAAGTCACCAAGATCATGCGTGATTTCTTTGACCGCGAGGGCTTCCTGGAAATCGAGACCCCCATGCTTTGCAAGAGCACTCCTGAGGGCGCTCGTGACTTCTTGGTGCCCAGCCGTTTGAATGCTGGCGAGTTCTACGCTCTGCCCCAGTCTCCCCAGATTTTCAAGCAGCTCCTCATGGTGGCAGGCTTCGAGAAGTACTTCCAGATTGTCCGCTGCTTCCGTGACGAGGATCTCCGCGCTGACCGTCAGCCGGAGTTCACCCAGCTTGATATCGAGACTTCCTTCCTGAACCAGGAAGATATCCTCCAGCTCATGGAGAACATGGTCACCGAGCTTTTCGACCGCGCTATCGGCGCCAAGATTGAGAAGCCCTTCCTGCGCATGACTTGGGACGAGGCTATGCGTCGCTTCGGTTCAGACAAGCCTGACCTCCGCTTCGGCATGGAGCTCATGGATATCTCCGAGTATGTGAAGGGTTCCGAGTTCAAGGTCTTCAACTCTGTGCTGGAAAATGGCGGCCAGGTGAAGGTCATCAATGTAGAGGGCTACGCCGATATTCCCCGTCGCGAGCTGGACGGCCTGGTGCAGTATGTCCAGGGCTACGGCGCCAAGGGCCTGGCCTGGATTCAGTATGCTGAAGAGGGCATCAAGTCTCCCTTCAAGAAGTTCTACAGCGACGAGACCTTCGAGAAAATCAAGCAGGCTACCGGCGCCAAGACCGGTGACCTGCTGCTGGTCATCGCCGACAAGCCTCTGGTTGTAGCGCAGGCTCTGGGCCAGCTCCGTCTGGAGATGGGACGCCGCCGTGGCCTCATCGATGATGACAAGCTCTGCTTCCTGTGGGTGGTTGATTTCCCCATGTTCGAATACAGCGAGGAAGAGAAGCGCTGGAAGGCCATGCACCATCCGTTCACTTCTCCCCGTCACGAGGATATCCAGTATCTCCTCAGCGACCCGGGCCGTGTCAAGGCAGATGCCTACGACATGGTGCTCAACGGCGTGGAAATCGGCGGCGGCAGCCTCCGTATCTACAACGCTGACCTGCAGGAGAAGGTCTTCGAGGCTCTGGGCCTGTCCAAGGAAGAGGCTCACACCAAGTTTGGCTTCATGATGGACGCCTTCCAGTATGGCACGCCTCCCCACGGCGGCCTGGCCTTCGGCCTTGACCGTCTGGTGATGCTTATGGCCAAGAGGAAATCTATCCGCGATGTCATTGCTTTCCCGAAGAACCAGAGCGCTGCAGATGTCATGAGCCAGGCTCCCAGCATGGTTGATGAAAAGCAGCTCCGTGAGCTCTACATCCGCACGGCTGTGCCCAAGAAGAAGGAAAAAGAGAATAACTAAATATCCAATCTTGTTCTGGCATAGAAAATCCCCTGCCCACGATGCGGCAGGGGATTTTTTTGCCTCTTTGTGCTATACTTCTGAGGAGGAAAGCTTCATGCCTACCCGCCAGCCTAGCATTTCGACCGTGCCGGCTGGAAGTTCTATGCAGGCATATGCCCCAGGGGCAAAGGCAAGCCCCAGCCAGGGGCGCAGATGGGGGACAATCTTCACAATGCGGTTGTCCCTGTCCAAAAAGATGGCGTCAATGGCAAAGCGCATGAACATCATGTGGATACTGTTGCAGGGAGAGAGAAGCAGCCCGTGATTTTGGGGCGGTGCCTTTCTTCCCATCAGCCCCAAAAACCTGTCCAGGAAATTGTCTGCTACCTTTGCTTGTATGGATTTGCTTAAAGCTGCAAGTGTTACGGTTCTCATGGGGGTTCTCCTAAATTGCAATAGAAAGGGAAATGAGCAGATGCTTCCAACCATTTTTGCACTGTCTGTTGTTTTAGCCCTCGGGGCTTCGGCGTGGATAGATTCACTATATCGGAGAGAAAGGGAAATACTGACCTTTCCCAATAAAATTGGTGCTGCTGCCTTCCGCCTCCCTCTGCTGATGGTGGGGGGTTCCCTGCTGGCTTTTTTCTTGTCAGGTACAGACCGGGCAATTCAGGAGGTGTTGAAGTGCCTGCTTCTTGGGTATTTCCTGTTGATGACCATGGTCACGGACCTTGAGCAGCATCTAATCTTTGACAGGATGCAGCTGCCCTTTGCCCTGCTGGCCCTTATCTTCATGAGCCTGTCAGGACAGCTAGGCAATCATCTTCTGGCAGCCGTGGCAGGGGGCATTGCCTTCCTCCTGTTGGCACTTCTCACCAGAGGGGCCATCGGCGGGGGAGATATCAAGCTGATGTTCGTCCTGGGCCTTTGGTTGGGCATGGAAAAGCTCCTGCAAGTCATTGCAGGAGGCTTTATCCTTGGTGGGCTGGTAGCGGGTGTCATGCTGCTATCGGGACGCTGGAAGCGTGATGAGCATTTTGCCTACAGCCCTTATTTTTCTGTTATAGCATTGATACTGTTGCTGGTATGACAGCCTTCCCGCCAGGGGAGGCTTTTCTTTTACCCTTCCAAATCATCGGCCAGGCTATACCTGTCCCTGCCTTTCTCTTTGGCATCGTAAAGGGCCAGGTCAGCGGCGTGGAAGAGGTGGTTGTAGGTTTTGCCGTTGTGGGGGGCGATGGCTACGCCGATGCTGACGGTGAGGCCTACCTGCTGCCCGTTCAGGGCCACACTATGGGCGGTTTCTTTGATGAGCTGCGCCTTTTTCCTGATGGCATCCGTATCTTGCTGATTATCCAGCACCACGACAAACTCGTCTGCCTCCAGACGGCCTATGCACTCGCCGTTCGGGAAGGCTTTTCTCAGCCCCGCGGCAAACTCTTTGAGGATCTTGTCGCCGTGCTGCCGTCCTTCATCCCGGTTGGCTTTCTGGAAGTGGTCAAGGTCTATCAGATAGATAGCCAGCAGGCCGGGGGCGACAGCATCTTCGTACTCACGAAGCTTATGACGGCAGATTTCTTCCACGGAATACTGATTGTACAGCCCGGTGAGCTTATCCAGCTGAGAGTCTTTTCGCAGTCCCTCATGGATGCTGTGTACCTCGTTGATGGCTTTGGAAATCTCGCCCAGTTCGTCATCAGAGTAGTGGTTCAGCTTTTCTATATCAGTCTTGCCGCTGGCCAGGTCGTCCATTGCCTGACTGATTCGGTACAAGGGACGGGTGAGACGGTTGGCCAGCAGATAGGCGACGAGGTTTACGAACAGCATGATGAGCAGCCCCAGCAAAGCGCCTCCGGAAACTGCGTCGTGTACTGAACCCCAGATGAAGCTGTAGGGAGTGATGGTAATGATGTTCCACTCGGTCAATCTGTCACGGGAGAGGGTGATAACGCAATCTTCTCCGTTGAGATTCATGCGTATTACTCCCTCACCCCAGTCAAGGGCTTCGGAAATCAGGCGGCATTCTGCTGACAGATCCGTGCCTGTGGCATAGTTGCCGTTATCATCGGTTTGGGCCACGATCTTGTTTTGGCGGTCTGTGATGATAATGGAAAGCGCATCGTTGCCCTGGGTCTTGACGAATTTCTGCATCTTGTTCAGGTAGAAATTCCTTTGCACCAGGCCAATGACCTGATGCTGGTCGTTGAAAACAGGGGAAACAGCTACCAGCACCATTTCGCCATTGGCGATGCTGACCATCATGTCGGAGACATAATCATGGCCGGCCATGGCCTCCTGGAAGTGCTTTCTGTGGGAGATGTTCACCTTGGGAATGTTATCTGTGCGTATAAGCTGCACGCCGGTGCTGTCTGTCAGGATAATGGCGTTATTATCCTGGAAATTTTCGTTGGTGTTGTTCAGCAGAGGCCGCACCAAGGCTTCATTTTGGGGAGTGGGATTTTCCAGATAGCTCTTTACTATCGGCGCCCCCGCCAGGGTGCGCAGCACGAGGATATTTTTTCCCGTAATCTGGTTCAGGTGATCGTTGATGGCCAGGTTCTTGCTCCAGGCATCGGTCCTGGCGTGCTTTTCCATGTGGTCGGCGCTTCGCAAGCCTATGAATACTATGGTGATGATGAAGGGGATAGCGCCCATAAGGGCCAGCAGCAGGAATAATTTTGATCTGATGCTTCTGCTGTTCATGTGTTTTCACCTCTTTGTGTCAGGTATGATTCTTCGTATCATTCGGAGTCGCTGGCCAGATGATAGCAGTCCCTGCCTTGGTCTTTGGCCTGGAAAAGGGCGAGGTCAGCTGCGTGGAACAGATGGTTGTAGGTCTTGCCGTCTACAGGGGCGATGGCTACGCCGATGCTGGCTGAAAGACCGGCATTTTGGCCATTTACTGTTATCTCTCTGGCTATCTTGTTCACCTGAGCGGCATTTCTCTTGATGGAGTCCAAATCTTTCTGATTGTCCAGGATAATCATGAACTCATCGCCTTCCAGGCGTCCCAGGCAAGCGGAATTTTGGAAGAGGCTTTCGAGGCGGTTGGCAAAGTCTTTGAGAATTTGGTTGCCGTATTCATGTCCCTCATCCCTGCTGGCCTTATTGAAGTGGTCCAGGTCTATGAGGATGATGGACACCATACCGGGAGAGGCGGTGGCCTCGTTGTATTCCATCAGTTTCCTGCGGCAGAGGTTTTCCATGGCTTCCCTTGTATAGAGCCCCGTCAGGAAATCGTGGATGACTGTGCTGCTGGCGTTTCCTCGCATGGCAGTCATCTCATTGACAGCCTTGGCCATTTCACCCAGCTCATCATCGGAGGTTACCTGCAGCTTCTCGATATCGGTCTGACCGCTGGCTATTTTCGTGACGGCATCTGTTATTTCTCTCAGGGGACGGGTGATGCGGGTGGCCATCAGGTGGGCTGCCATGTTCACGAACAGCATGACCACGAAGCCAAGGACGAGACCACGGGCGATGGCATCGTTCACTGTCAGCCAGATTTGCCTGTAGGGCATGAGAGTGACTATGCTCCAGTCGCTGAGCTGGTTGACGGAGTAGGTGGCAAGGATATTTGTCCCTTCCTCATCTACATGGGCTGTGCCTTGGTGTCCGTCGAGAGCTTTTTTTATCAGCATCAGCTCATCTGACAAATCAAGCTCTTCCGTTGATTTGTCTCCTTCGGAGTGGGCCACTACCTTGTTCTCGCGGTCAAGGATGTAGATGGAAGTGTGCTCATTGTTTTGGGTCTGAATGAAATTTTGCAGTACATCCAGGTAGAAATTCCTTTCTACCATGCCTATGACTCTGTGGTTGTTGTCGAAGACAGGGGTGGCTATGGCCACCATCAGGCTGCCTGTGGACATGCTGATCATGATATCGGAGACATAGTCTTTTCCGTTCATGACCTCCTTGAAGTTCTTCCGCTGGGTAATGTTCACCCTGGGTGAGTTATCCGTGCGCAGGAGCTGCAGCCCGTGGGTATCTACGATGGCTAGCAGGTTATCATCCTGAAAGAGGCTGTTGGTGCTTTGGATGATATCATGTACGATTGCTTCATTCTGCGGATTGGGGTCGGCCAAATAGCGTTTTATCGAAGGTGAAAGCGCCAATGTGTGGAGTACATAGAGATTTTTGTCCAGTTCCTGAGTCAGGTCGCTGTTGATAGTGACATTTTTTGTCCAGGATTCTTCTTTGGCATGTTCTTCCATATGGATGACATTCCTGTAGCCGATGAAAATGATGGCGACCAGGAAGGGGATTGCCCCCATCAGGGCAAGAAGGAGAAATAACTTTGTCTTGATACTTTTGCTGCTCATCCTTGTGCACCTCTCATATTGTATTTGGCAGTAAATCGAAAACACAGCTGCTCTGCAATTTAGGAACTGTTCAGAAATAAATTAAGCATTCTGCTTGTCTTAGTTCGTCTATACTGCGTTGTCGTCAGTCGACATAGCACCGCTATGCCTCCTTCCTCCGCCTTGTCTAGCCAAACTAATCCTTCGCATTATGCTCAATTTATTTCTTGCCAGTTCCTTAGATTTTCACTACCAAGGGTATTATATCAAAATTTTCGAAATAAGTACACAAAGATTAGCGTAACTGAAAGAGAGAAAATGAAAATTTTGCGAAAATATGTCTATTGCAAGGGGACTAAATTGTATTGGCGGTGCAGTCATGCTATAATATTAGTGAAGGCAGAATTTTTGTTAAGTTTACCTTTTTGACAAATTGCTTCAAAGTGCTATAATTGGGCTAGGTGTAACTGAAAAACAAATGAAAATCGAGGGGATGCCCATGTTTTCCAAGCTGTTGGATGTGTTAAACGATTTGAAGCCCAGGCAGCTGATGATGCTGGCCGGGGCCACCGCTTTGCTGATGTTTGTGGTGGTTTACTTTGCCCTGACGGGGCTGACGGACAAGAAAGAAGTGACGGTGATGGCGCCTGTTTCGCAGACTGTTACCCGTTCTGTGGTGGTGGCCCGGGATGACATAGCTGCCAACACCCCTCTTCGGGAGGATATGCTGGAAATCAAGGAGTTGCCGGCTTCAGCAGTTCCCAAAGGCTCTGTCATGGTCATGAAAGATGTGGTAGGGCAGCCTGCAGCTTCCACCATCTATGCCGGTGACATCATCACCGTATCCAAGGTCTTCTCGGACAAAGGCATGACAGGCTTTACGGGTACCATTCCCGAAAACTGCCGCGCTGTGTCCGTGGGAATAAACGATATAACGGGAGTGGCAGGCTTTGCCAAGCCCGGGGATTATGTGGATGTAATCCTGGTGGAGAAGGGGAAGGCGGGGGCATCCAGCCGTTTCCTGCTGCAGAATGTTCTGCTTCTGGCAGTGAATCAGAATGCCAGCGCCAAGGAGAAAGAACAGGGAGAGGATAACAAGAAAGCTGGCGCCAAGCCCGCTATAGCTACTCTGGCCCTTGCGCCGGCAGAGATGCTGGAGCTGGTGTCCGCTGCCTCTGTGGGTGAGATATATCTGGCCTTGCGGCCTTTCCAGGCTAAGGACATCTATGCAGGCTTCGGAGAGTATACGCTGAAGTCTTCTCAGGTGGAAACTTCGGCACCTGCAGCAAGTCCTGCGCCTGTAGTTGCTGCACCGGTGCAGGCCTATCAGCCGCCTGCAGCGGCACCTCAGCCGGCTCCGGCTTCCTCTGGGATAAGGATTATCCAGGGCGATAAAATACTTGGGAAGTGAGGGTGTCTGCCGTGAAGAAGGGAATAATCAAAAGTTTGGGATTGCTGGCAGCCGGGTGCTGCTTTTGGACGGCTTCGCCTGTGTCTGCTGCGGAGCTGCTGTCTGTTGATATGCATAGCTCGCGTTGCATAGCTATGCCGGACAGCATTACGCAGATTGCCGTGGGTGATCCTGAGATAGCTACAGTCATAGAAGTGCCGTCTTCGGACAATGAATTCTTGCTGGTAGCTCACAAGGCGGGAACGACTTCCTTGTTTGTCTGGACATCTTCGGGCAGCCGCTATGAATATGTGGTGGGCGTTTCCCCGGAGGATGCAGGGCAGGCCAAGGTCATAGAGCGTGTTATCAATCTGCCGGATGTCCATGTGAAGATGGTAGACGGCAAAATCATGCTCACGGGCACTGTAGAGAACCAGTATGAGAGAAATTACGCTGTGCGTACGGCCCAGCTCTTTGTCAAGAGTGGAGACAAGGGAGGTCTCAGCGTAGGCAGCAATGCCAACATGAGCCTTTCTACCCAAAGCTCTTTGAACAAGGATGTCAGCCGCACTATAGGTGGCAATGAGATGCAGGATGACGGCTCGGTCATCGACCTCCTGCACATGACCCATCCTTCCCAGATTCGTCTGGAGGCTCAGGTCATAGCTATCAATCCTTCTGATACCAAGAATCTGGGCATCGTCTATGGTTCCGGTACGGGTTCGGATTTGTTCTCTTCTCCGGGCGTCTTCTATGTGGGCGAGTCCTATGGCTCCGGCGATACGACTTTTGCCCATAATCCCTGGAAGTGGCTGACTGACAGGCGTTCCGGCATCAATATGGGCATCAGCGCCCTTGTTACCCAGAACAGGGCCAAGATCCTCTCCCGTCCCAGCATCACCACCATGAGCGGTGAATCGGCAGTCATACAGGTGGGGGGCGAGATTCCCTACACCACCAGGGACAGCAATGGCACTCCCCATACGGAATTCAAGGATTATGGTATTATCCTGCAGTTCAAGCCGGTGGTAGATGCGGAGAATCGCATTGTCACCGCTGTGCATACAGAGGTGAGTATGCCAAATGGAGAATCCGTGGATGGCCAGCCCATCCTGGATCGCAGGCGGGCAGATGCGGTGGTTACGGTGGCTTCTGACTCTACCATGGTCATTGGCGGCCTGATGGATTCCAGAGACTACAAGACCGTGCGGAAATTCCCCTTCTTGGGAGATATTCCCGTGATTGGCGAATTCTTCAAGTACACGACCAGCACGAGGGACAATCAGGAGCTTATTATTCTGGTGACGCCGCATCTGGTAAGCGAGTATGAGACTAATCAGGCCAAGATGACTCCTGATATGGAGAAATACTACAATCAGGGACGCCGTGAAGAGGCTGCCAAGAAGACTGTAGACCTGGATGCGCCTTTGGAAGACCCCAAGGAGGAAAAGGCCTTGGCTGCAGATGAGGAAGTGGCGGCTCCTGCAGCAGCGGAGAGTCAATCTACGCTTGGCAAGTACCTGAACAGGGCTGTTTTGCCAAAAGCCAGACAGGCAAGCGACAATGAATAAAAAGGAGGGGTACTGATTTGGAAGGACATAGAAGTATAGTCATTGCTGTCTTCAGTACCTCGGCAGGATGTGGCAAGACCGTGACTGCCATCAATCTCGCGGCGGGGCTGGCTAAAGAAGGCTACCAGACCTGTCTGGTGGATTTGGATTTGCAGTTTGGGGATGTGATGGGCTATCTGGACATGGTCAGCGATGTGACCCTGGCAGATGCCCAGGCTGCCCTGGAGAAAGACGCAGCAAGCTTTCGGGCGGAGGATTACCTGACAGAATACAGCTGCGGCGGTGTTTCCTTTTCGGTGCTGCCTCCTCCCAGAGAGATAAATGATGCTTATCTGGTGGATGTGGACATGGTGGCAGAAATCATCCAGCGCATGGACAATTTCAATTTCATCGTGCTGGATCTGACAGCTGTATTCAGCACCTTGAACCTCGTCATGCTGGACATGAGCACAGTCATCAACTTCATGGGAGTGACGGATTTCCTGCCCAGCGTGAAAAATTACAAGGTGGGCTACGACACTCTTCTGCGCTTCGAGTATGAAGAAAGAAAAATCTGTCTGGTGGAGAATATGGCGGATTATGACAGGTATATCAGCTCCAAAGATGTGGAGCGGCTGCTTGGAGCGCCGTTCTTTCACAGGCTTCCCCTTGATTCTCAGGCGGTCACTCAGTCCATCCGCATGGGCAGGCCCTTGATGTTTTCCGCGCCTTTGTCACCATTGACCCAGAGCTATTGGCAGCTGGTGGGACGCTACAGCAACCGCGATGTGAACGCTGAGCACCTATCGAGGCATGATGATGAATCTGCTCAGGAAGAGAATAAACCTTTCTTTTCCTGGCTGCGTGGCAGGAAAAAGCCTGAATCTGGCGTTGCTGAATGAAGGGGAGGTGACAGGCTGTGAAATATCGTGTGATTCTCGTAGAGCACGAAGCAGGCAGGCTTTCCCAATTGGCAGGAGCCTTGAAAATCGACTCTGATTTTGATTTGGCCGCTACCTTCTTCAAGGCAGAGCAGGCTTTGGGACAGAGCAGTGTATTTCGTCCCAATCTCTTTCTCGTTGATGTGGACGATTCGCAAAATTTGAACCTTCTGTCAAGTTTCATAGACCTCTTTCCCCAGGCTACCATCTTGGGCACTATGGAACAGTGGAAGGCGGACACAGCGGAGCGAGTCATTGAGGCGGGGGCTTTGGGGTGCCTGGTGAAGCCATTCCGCACCAGGGATGTCCTGCAGGCCATAAAGCTATACAAGCGGCGGGGGAAGAGCCTTCCTACCCGCACCATGGCCTTCTTCAGTCCCAAAGGACATTCGGGGCGTACTACCATGGCTTCGGTGATGGCCATTGAACTGGCTAAGAAAAGCGGCGAGGCTGTGGCGCTCATAGATGCAGACTTGCAGTTCGGCGATGTATCCATGTTCTTTGATGTGGTGCCACAGCATAATGTGGTAGAAGCCTCGCATGATGTGCGCTTGCTGAATCCGGCTACCTTGGAAGCCTACTTCCATCCTGTGGGCAATGGCGTGTGGATTATGGGGGGGCCTACCAGGCCGGAACATGCGGAACTGGTGGAGGCAAACAACCTGATAGATGTGGTGCGCATGGCAGGAAGCCTTTTCCGCTATGTATTGCTGGATTTGCCAGCAGGGTTCAACCCCATTTCGCTGGCTTTGGCAGAGTTTGCCGATACGGATATACTGCTGTCCATGATTCAAAGTGGGCATGAGATCCGTCACATGAAGCGCTCCATGAAGATGTTCAATACCTGGGGAGCTTATGGCAAGAAGATTTATCCCTTTTTTTCCGGAGTGAAAAAGTGCACTGCGGAGCAAAAAAAGAAGATAGAAGAGGAGTTTGGCCGTCCTGTGACGAATATATTGCCCATGGAAAGCAGGATAACTGATATCACAGGTAGTGGCCGGCTGATGAAGGATTTGCCGGAAAGCATGCCCTATGTCAACGAAGTCATGAGCTTAGCTAATGACATTGTGATGGGCAGGAGGTGAGGCCATGGCTGTTGCTTTTGTAGCTGTGGTGGCAGGAATGCTCACCTTTCTGTTGGTGCTTCTGGTATTGCTTTATGTGCAGCATCAGAGGCGCACGAATCTTTTCTATCGCTTGCGCCGCTACAATATCATCGAAGCCGAGGGCGCAGATGATTCTCCGTTCCTGGGAGACAGGCTTCGCAGGCTCTTGACAAAGGTGGCTTCGCCTATTGCTGAATGGCAGCCTATCCAGGACCTTGACTTGAGGATGCGCCAGGCTGGCATCCCCCTGCTGGGGGGAGAGTTCATGATTCTCCTTCTTGTTATCGCGGGGGTGGTGGCTGTTGTCACCTGGATGTTGACCCTGGACGGCAGCGTTGCTTTCCTCTTCGGTGTCATTGCAGCAGGCATTGTCTGGGGAATTGTATCCCTGCGTGTGCGCCGTCGCCGCAATGCTTTCACCGAGCAGTTGGGTGACTGCCTTTATACTATAGCTAATGCTCTCAGGGCAGGCTATAGTTTTCAGCAGTCCATGGAGGTAGTGGCAAGGGAAATGGAGCCTCCCATCAGCGATGAGTTCGCGCAGGTGAATCGGGAGATTGCCATGAGCGTGCCGCTGGACACAGCTTTGGAAGCTATGGCCAAGCGCGTAGGCAGTGGAGATCTCGACCTGATGGTCACGGCGGTGCTGATACAGAGGGAAGTGGGCGGCAATCTGGCCCAGATTCTCGATTCTATCAGCGATACCATTCACGAGCGTGTCCGCATGAAGCGTGAGATTTTCGCTCTCACGGCACAGGGAAGGTTGTCAGCTTGGGTGTTGATACTACTGCCTTTCGCCATGGCATTATTCATGTTCCTATTCAGCCGGGAGCAGCTGATGATTCTGGTAGAAGACCCCATTGGGCGACTGGCAATGCTAGTAGCTTTCACCTTTGAGGTTATAGGCTATGTGGTTATCCAACGCATAGTCAATGTTGAGGTTTGACAGTGTGTTTGAAAGGATGTGAGGGGAATGTTACAGCGTATTTACAAGTTTTTCCACAGGAAATCTCAGAAAGGTCAGGGCATTGTGGAGTATGCTCTGATTTTGGCGTTTGTAGTGGCTATTGCCGCCGTGGCATTGAAAAGTGATAGTGGTATAGGCAAGTCTATCCAGACCCTGTTTGACAACACTAAGGCTAAAATAGATAGTGCAGGAGGCTCTTCGTCTGGTAGCACAACACCAACTACTAATCCTGGTTGATATTGTGGAGTCAAAAAACAATGTTAATAAAGAGCTTCCTGTATTCAGGAGGCTCTTTATTGCCTTTTTTCGGGAGGTGAGGTTGTGAAAGGACAGAAGGGACAGTCTGCGGTGGAGTTTGCCTTGGTGATACCGTTATTCCTCTTCTTGATTGTGGGCATGATATACGGTGGTTTTGCCTATTCGGATTACCTGCAGTATGGCAATGCAGTGCGGCAGGCAGCCAGAGAGCTTTCTGTGCAGACGGATGACGCAAAGCGTGAAAGTCTCACGAACAGGATAAATAATGGCAATGTCTCTTATTTTACCCCACTGACGAAACTTTACACGGGGAAATTCCATGCGGAAATTATCCATGAGGCTAATGGTGATTTTGCGCAGGTGCGGGTAACCTTTACCAACGAATATGGCATAAATTTTTTGCCCATGAAGGATTTGCAATGCACTATGCCTATGGAATATTAAAAACAGCTATCGCGGTAACGCCATATAAATCGGGAGAAGTGAGGGGAAGTCAATGTCACTCTTAGAGCGTTTGGGCAAGACAAAAGAACATGCTATCAAGGAAGTAGAGCAACAAAAGCCGGAAGATTGGCGGCAACCTGCTGATAAAAGCTCTGTTCCCCGTTCGCCACAGGGCCGTGACGGAGATATGCAGGGAGTCTATTCCCGTGTTGAAGCTCCCAAACAGCATCACCATACCCAGATGGCCTCTGCCTTTGCAGGTCGGCGCACTGCGGTTGTGGAGCTTGACCAGATACAGGAACTGAGATTGGCTATTCACCGCCGGATTGTGGACGAAATGACGGTGACGGAGCAAATGCTGCTGGCCCAAGGCGAGTCGGCCAGAGAGCAGATCAAGGCCCTTATTTCTTCTTATTTCGAGAAAGAAATGGCCAACAATTCCTACTCCCTGTCCAGGGCAGAGCGTCTGTCTCTGGTGGATGATATCTGCGATGAGATGCTGGGCCTTGGCCCCTTGGAACCCCTGTTGAAAGACCCGACTATCACAGAAATCATGGTGAATGGGCCCAAGGATGTATTCGTGGAGCGGGAGGGCAAGCTGCTTCTCTCAGATACCCGTTTCTCAGATGATGCCCACCTTATGAGCATCATCGAGCGCATCCTGGCACCTTTGGGGCGGCGTGTAGATGAATCCTCGCCCTTGGTAGATGCCCGTCTCTCCGATGGTTCCCGCGTGAATATCATCATCCCGCCCCTTTCCCTGGTGGGGCCTGTAGTTACCATCCGTAAGTTCTCCAAGAAGGCCCTGGGGGTAGAGGATTTGGTGAGGTTCGGTACTCTGGATGAAAATATGGCGGCCTTTTTGGAGGCTTGCGTAAAGGCTAGGCTGAATATTTTGGTATCAGGCGGTACCGGCTCCGGCAAGACCACCACGCTGAATGTTCTGTCCTCCTTCATCCCCGCTACAGAGCGCATTGTCACTATCGAGGATGCGGCAGAGCTGCGGCTCCAGCAGCGCCATGTGGTGACCTTGGAGGCCCGTCCTGCCAATATTGAGGGCACAGGTGCGGTGACTATCCGAGATTTGGTGAGAAATGCCCTGCGCATGCGTCCGGATAGAATCATAGTGGGTGAGGTTCGTACCGGCGAGGCTTTGGATATGCTTCAGGCCATGAATACTGGACATGATGGCTCCCTTACTACCGCCCATGCCAACAGCCCCCGTGATGTGCTTTCACGCTTGGAAACTATGACCCTTATGGCAGGTATGGAACTGCCCGTGCGAGCTGTGCGTACCCAGGTTTCTTCAGCTATTGACCTTATCCTGCAGCAATCCCGCATCAAGGATGGCAGCCGCAAGATTACCCATATCACAGAGGTACAGGGCATGGAGGGGGACACCATTATCCTTCAGGATCTCTTCCGCTATGTGCAGGATTACATTGACGACAATGGCAAGTCTGTGGGACATTTCGAGTCTACGGGATTGCAGCCTGCCTTTATGGACAAATTCCGCATGAATGGTGTGGAGCTTCCCTATAATATGTTCGGCGGAACAGGCAAAGGGGGCAGGAAATAATGGTTATTTTGGTGGCTTTTTTTGTAAGTGTGCTTTTTATGCTCACGGTAATCTTGATAATGTATGCTGTGCGTATGCCACAGACGCACATACAACGCCGCATGGGGCAGATGATTGCCGAAGCCGAGAAGGAACGGCATGAAGCCCAAAAGGCTGCTAAACAGCGTCTGGTAGCGGTTGACAATACCACGGTAGATCACCGCACCATGGCGGAGATGTCTTTCAAAGAGCGCGTTATCCAGCCTATCATATCGGGCTTTGAAGCCAGGCTTATGCAGTTTGCCCCCCAAGAACTCAGGAATATGATGGAGCAGATGCTCTTTCGACTGGGGGTGCAGGAGCAATGGAGCGTGAAGCGCCTGGCTGCTGGCTGGGTAATCTCCGTTTCCTTGGGATTTTTGCTGGCTATGCTGATTGTTTATAAATCCGATTTGCAATTCTCACAGCAAGTTGCTTTGCTGGCTTTGGGAGTCACCGCCGGAGCTGTGGTGCCTTTCATGGCGCTCCAGTCAGCCATCAGGCAGAGAAAGGCCCAGCTTCGGCGTCAGTTGCCGGAGTTCCTGGATTTCCTCTGCGTCAGCGTGCAGGCAGGCCTTTCCTTTGATGGCGCTGTGGCAAAAATCGCCAGCCGCATGAAAGGCCCTCTGATTGACGAGTTCCGCCGCATGCTCCGTGACATGAGCCTGGGCATGACCCGTCAGCGTACCTTGACGCAGCTTGCCAAAAGGTGCGATTTGGAGGAAATATACCTTTTCACCTCTTCGGTGATACAGGCTGAGCATCTTGGCACCAGCATGTCAAAAACTCTCAAGACCCAGGCAGACAATATGCGCGACCGTCACCGCCAGGCAGTGAGGACGGCAGCTATGCAGGCGCCTATCAAGATAATTTTCCCTATGGTATTCTTTATTTTCCCCTCGATTTTCGTGATGGTAGTTTTCCCGGCGGCTTTATCCTTGTTGAAGTCCCTGGGAAAATAAGCGAAGGAGGTGCAGGGCATGTTATACATTGGTCGAAAAGTGCGGCAGTTTCTAAGCCGTGAAAATGGGCAAAGCATGGTGGAGCTGGCATTGTTGATGTGCTTTGCAGTAGTGGTGTTCCTGGCTATCAACTGGGATGGGATCAGGGATAGTGCAGGAGGCGCCTACCAAAAGATGGCAGGTTCCATGGGAACAAAACTTTCCCGGGCGGAAATTGAAGATGCGTATAGCCATATGTCTACTTCTGATTTGAAAAAAATAAAGAATGCAGAGCGTATTGCTGCTGACAAGGCTACCATAACTGCTCTGGGAGAGTTTCTGCTGACATTGAACAAAAGTGATATTGCGAATCTGTTTCCTGGAACTAAAGAGTCTCGCTGGACAGGTACAGATGGCAGTAAGCCTGGTGTAGCCTTGTTTGACTACTGCATTGAAAATGCAGGTGATAATGGTGAAGCATTGAAGGTCAAGCTCCGTAACAATGGTGCGGGATACCTTAGTAATCAGCAAGCGATACAGTGGCTGCAAGGTAATTATGATAAAAATACGGAGCCCTATAAAGGTAATAAAAGCGAGATTGTTTCTAATCGCTTCTTTTATTCGAATGATGCCATAGATCCCAGACCGCAAGCACATTTAACAAAGGGAGAACAGTCAGCTACATTGTGGGCTGCTTTTACTTTTGATAGCGGTGGTAATGTAACATCTGTTAAGTTAAGTATGAGCAGGAGCTATCAAGAAAATGGAGATTCTGGAGCATGGAAGCGTACAAATTGTGAGGGGTTGACTGATGTTGTTGTAAGCAAATGAGGGAGGTGTGAGTAATGAGAAGACTGGGAAACAGTTCACAGAAGGGGGCCGTCCTGGTCTTTATGGCCCTTATGCTGCCCATAGTGGTGTTCTTCAGTGGCATGGCGATAGACTTCGGACGGGCGTACCTGCATAAATTGCAGCTTCAAAACGCCGCAGATGCTGCAGCCCTGGCCGGGGTTTCCGCAGCAGCGAGAAGCAGCTCTGCTCATCTGGTAGACACTATCCCTTCCGGTTTTTTGACGACTGGTGAAGCTGATAAACTGGTTGTGGCTAAAAATGCAGCGAATGTTGTTTTGGTCAAAGATACAGGGACGGCAAGTGCCAATGAATCCAATACGAAACTTCGCATGACCAAGGAGGGTAATGACCCCAAGGTCAATGTTGACACTTATTACTATATGGTGGAACTGACCGATGAAGTGAAGATGGTCTTCGCACAACTGTTCCTTCCTCAGAGCCTTATCCCAGATGACTGGAATATGAAGGTGGCAGCTAAGGCCTGGGCTAAGGCTAAGATAAATGATGGTTTAGACCTCGACAAAATGACATATGATATTTTGCATAAGGAAACAGCTGCTAACTTTTACGAATGGCAAAAACATGCAGGGGGAGATTTTGCTACAGCACAGCAACTAAGTTTTACTAATCCTGGTGTTGCCTATAATTTTGGAGCTGAAGAAAAAACTCGTAGTGAAGTCTTTAACATGAATGAAATTGTTGCGGAAAGAAAGGATGTCTTTATTAATCTTAGGCAGGACATCTCGGCTAAAAGCGCATTTGCAGATACTTGGGATATTTCTGATTTTAGAGGTAAGAGTTATGACGAGATAAGTGAGTTATTCTATGATTTTTCGTCTTCTGAAAAAAAAGCGAAAGTATGGTTAGATATACCTAAAAATAACGACACACTAAATTATGATACCATTACATTGGATCAATTCATACGAAATTATGCAGCAGCAGTTGATGGTTATAGCCGTCAAACACTTGATGCTAAAACGGGGGGTAATTATGCCAACTATGAGCATATAGAGGATGCTTTGAAAATGCTTACCTCTACTATTGAAGATGCGATAAATGTAAATGTAGCATATCCTGTAAGGCAGGTAGACAGTTTGCCAGAAAGTAAGGTTTCTTTCGTATACAATGACGAT
Organism: Pseudoselenomonas ruminantium; assembly: GCA_015058655.1. Taxonomy (GTDB): domain Bacteria; phylum Bacillota; class Negativicutes; order Selenomonadales; family Selenomonadaceae; genus Selenomonas_B; species Selenomonas_B ruminantium_C. The sequence continues at coordinate 24,139 of SVBX01000012.1, read as the reverse complement.
AAGCGTAATCGTCAAGACCCGCTTTTCGTGAGGATTGAAAGTGAAGAATTCAATTCCAGTGACAATGGTAGAGCTACTAATTCTGCTTCTGGTGGTGTTACTAACTCTGTTCGCGACATTTCTATAAATATCAATGTAAAAAATACTGCAAAAGTAAATGATGAATATATATATCGGCCGATGGTATTCTTCTATGAGGGGCCTATGGATGCAGACGGCAATCATGGAGTTGGCCGAAAGTCAAATACAGTTGTGTTGGAGCTGAATGCTGATTTTAGGGGCATTATTTATGCTCCCAATAGTCCTGTACAGGTGAAGGGCAACGGACATGAGTTTAACGGTTACATTATCGCACAGCGCATCATAGGGCCAGATGGTGAAGACTTAACAGCTGAGATGCCATCACGACAGAATAATGAAACCAATGCAACACTGCAGGCGTTCTATGACAGATTGGACCTGAGTGATGCAAAGTATGATGATTTTGATGTAGTGAAATTGACTATTTACAAAAAACCAGAGAAGGATGTTATATACATTACAAGTCGTGCCCGTATAACCATCTAACGAAAAAACGCACCCTTACGGTGCGTTTTTTTGTTAGCGTAATAATTTCCTATGGGCGTTGATAATCTCCCCCATCAGCATCTTCCCCCGTATATCCGGGTGCAGTCCGTCGATGGCAAAGCCGGTGTCCATCTGCTGGCCTGCTTGGTCGTAGAAGTATGGCTCCAGGTCTATGAAATACTTTTGCTGGCGAATCCAGCCATTGACTTGATTCAGCTTTTGTCGCCACAGAGGGTCAGTGTCTGTGTGGAAGGCGTACTTGATGTTGCCGGGGTTGATAGGCATCAGGGTCAGGAAGATGGGCCTGATGTCGTGGGCTATACACTTCCTCTTGATTTCCTCCAGGTCATTTATGATGTCCTGGGGCGGGATTTCCGGGGCGCGAAGGCTGTTGGAGCCGGTGAGTATCAAGAGATTTAGGGGATGGAGGGGCAGCACATCAGTATCAAAGCGGTCTTTCGTCATGGTGGAGGTGTCGCCGCTCCTGCCAAGGTTCAAGCAAGGGAAGTCCAGATAGGTGGTGTAGCTGTACTCCAGAGAGGCGGGGGAGTAGGAGATAGCTCCGCCCCCGTGGGTGATGCTGTCTCCCAGGACGGCTGTCTGAATACGCTTTTCCCTTTGTGGCATGGTGAATTTCGCAGTCTTGGACCAGGTGCCGATGATGTTGTTGTTGGCATCCAATGCCCGCACACGCCAATAGTATTCTCCGGCGTAGGGGCGGGCATATTCGTCATAACAGGTGCTGGCGGAGTCCACAATGCGGCTCCAGACTCTTCCCTTATCTGGCATGGTGCCGTTTTCTTCCTCCGGTGGGGAGGTCATCAGCTCCACCTCATAGTGTGTGATATCGTGAAGAGGAATCCACTGGTACACAGGATAGATGGGCTGATGAAAGTCAGGCATCTGGTCAAAGGTGTTGAGCAGCGGTGCCTGTGGCATTGGCAATGAGGCATCTATGTAGATAGGTTCTGCCTTGGAAAAGACACCTATGGGCTGCAGGTGTAGGTCAAGGGCCCTGGCCCGCCAATACACTACCTGCTTGCTGGCATAGGGGCGCAGGTCTGCTTGCCAGCCATTGGTAAAGATAGAGCGAGTGCTGTAGAGGTGGGCGGCTGGGTCGTGGATTATGCCACCTTCCTGGGCAGGAGGGGCAGAGAGCAACTCTACTTCGTAGCACACAGCATCAGGCACCGTATGCCAGACTAAGAAAGGCATCAGGCTGGCAGGCTTGTCTTTGGTGTAGTGGAAAATGGAAACGGGAGCGCTGTCCTGCTTGCTGGCAGCATAGTGGGGATTAGGGATGGGCGCAGAGGGCTCTGTAAGCTGTCCGAACATGCCATAGGCTGTCACCCTGTAGATCATGGGGATGGCAGAGCGAGGCACCTCGTAAGAGTCACTGAAGGTGAATTCGCCCAGGAAAAAGTGCAAGTCAGGCTCATTTTCCACCAGCCCTGTGGTCTTGGAATATGTTTCTATGCGGTAAAAGCAGGGATAAGGCAGGCGCTCCCAGGACAGCACCAGATGACCGTCAGTTTCCTTGAAAGAAACTGACAAGGGTTTCTGTTGCAGCCCCAAGACATCAGTCTTTTCCGCTACAAAGATGGACATAAGCGTAAATGATAATATAATGACAGCAAAAAGAAAAAATTTCTTCATAAAACTACCGATTCTAAAAGGATTTTCCCTGAAATGCAGGGAATAGATAATAGTATATCACAAAACAGAGGTGTTGCGAAATGGAAAAGCATGGTTTGATAATGGTGCATACAGGTGACGGCAAGGGCAAGACTACGGCGGCATTGGGCCTTGCCATGAGAGCCTGGGGGGACGGCCTGCGAGTGCTCATCTTGCAGTTCATCAAGGGTGGCTGGAACTATGGGGAGCTGAAGACCATCGAGGAACTTGGCAAGCTCTCCGAGGGCCGTATCCGGGTAGAGCAGTGCGGCAAGGGCTTCACCAATACGGGCAAGGTCAGCATGGAGGAGCATAAGGCCGCTGCCCATGAGGCACTGGAGAAGGCCGAGGAAGCTTTGACCGGCGGTGAGTGGGATCTGGTCATTTTGGATGAGATGAATTATGCCGTGAAGTATGAGCTGGTGACAGAAGAGGAAATGATGTCCCTCTTGGACAAGAAGCCCGCTGACCTCCATGTGGTGCTAACAGGGCGGGATGCCTGCGATGCTTTGATTGAGCGGGCAGACCTGGTGACGGAGATGCATCTGGTGAAGCATCCTTATGACCAGGGAGTGAAGGCTCAGAAGGGCATAGAGTTCTGAGTGGCTCTTGCAATTTTCCCCATAAAGTTGTAAACTTGTAACATCGTGCTTGCACATTTGTGTACGAAGACTAAAGCCCGATTTTCGGGCTGCCAGGTTAGGAGAGCTGATATATGAGAAGTGATGTTGTCAAGAAGGGCGCTACCCGTTGTGCCCATCGTTCCCTGTTCAATGCTCTGGGCTTTGGCCCGGAGGACTTGCAGAAGCCTCTCATTGGTGTCTGCAATTCTTTCAATGAGGTGATTCCCGGCCATATGGGTCTCAAGGAGATTACCGAAGCAGCCAAACTGGGCGTGGCCGCTGCCGGTGGCACTCCTATGGAGTTCCCCGCCATCGGCGTCTGCGATGGCATTGCCATGGGGCATACGGGCATGAAGTATTCCCTGGCCAGCCGTGAACTTATTGCCGACTCCATTGAGGCGGTGGCTATGGCTTCCGGCTTTGATGGTCTGGTGCTGATACCGAACTGCGACAAGGTGGTGCCGGGCATGCTCATGGCAGCAGCCCGTCTGAACATTCCAGCTGTGGTGGTATCTGGCGGCCCCATGTTGCCGGGACGCTATCAAGGTAGGGATATCAGCGTCAGCCAGTCCTTTGAAGCTGCCGGCAAGTTTGCTGCAGGTGAGATGGATGAAGCAGCTATGGCAGACCTGGAAGCCCATGCTTGCCCGGGCTGTGGCTCCTGCGCCGGTCTTTTCACCGCCAATACCATGAACAGCCTTACGGAAGTGCTGGGCATGGGGCTGCCGGGCAACGGCACCATTCCTGCCGCCTATAGCGGGCAGCGCCGCCTGCTGGCTAAGCGGGCAGGGGCAGCGGTGATGGACATGATCAAGAAGAATGTCTGCCCCCGCGATATTATGACCAAGGAGGCTTTTGAGAACGCCATTACCGTGGATATGGCCATAGGCGGTTCTTCCAATACGGTGCTGCATTTGACAGCTATCGCCCATGAGGCAGGCATTGAGATTCCCGCCCCCCTCTTTGACGAAATCAGCCGCCGCACTCCGTATATCGCCAAGCTCAGTCCGGCGGGCAAGCATCATATGACCGACCTCAATGAGGCAGGCGGCATTCCTGCCGTCATGCATGAGCTCTCCAAGAAGGGTCTTATCCACGAAGATGCCCTCACTGTCACTGGTACGGTGGCAGACCGCATCAAGAACGCGAAGGTGCTGGACAGGAATGTGATTCATTCCGTGGAAGAACCCTATCGCAAGGAGGGCGGCATTGCCATCCTGCAGGGGAATCTGGCCCCGGATTATGCGGTGGTTAAGGCTTCTGCTGTGGCAGAGGATATGCTGGTGTACGAGGGAACCGCCAAGTGCTACAATTCCGAGGAATCCGCCTGCAAGGCCATCATGGAGGGCGAGATCAAGGACGGCAATGTGGTGGTTATCCGCTACGAAGGCCCCAAGGGCGGCCCTGGCATGCAGGAAATGCTGAATCCAACGGCAGTCATCACCGGCATGGGGCTGAAGGTAGGCCTCATTACCGATGGACGCTTCAGCGGCGCCAGCCAGGGAGCCTGCATCGGACATATCTCCCCGGAAGCCATGGCAGGCGGTCCCATTGCCCTCATTGAGGATGGGGATGTGATTTCCATTGACATTCCCAACCGCAAGCTGGAGCTGAAGGTCAGCGAGGAAGAACTGGCCAAGCGCAAGGATGAGTGGAAGCAGCCGGAGCCCAAGATCAAGACCGGGTATCTGGCGCGCTATGCTAAGCTCACCACCTCCGCCAGCACTGGGGCAGTAGTAGAATAGAATAATTTGCTATATAGATCGGCAGTCAATGACAGGCTGCCGATTTTTTGTGGGGCAGGCCTGCCCCGTGAAACGGGGAAGGGGGACCGTCGAAGACGGTGGAAGGGGCGATCGCCCGGCTTTATTTTTTGTTGCATAGGGCTTGAACCTTGTAATTGTCCTTTCATTTAGCTATAATTACCTAGTCAGATGAAAAATAGAGGTGACATTTGTGCATATCGTACTTATAGAGCCGGAGATTCCCGGCAATACGGGGAACATTGCCAGGCTTTGCGCTGCCACGGGCATAGAGTTGCATCTGGTGAAACCCCTAGGCTTTGAGATAGACGACAAGCATTTGAAGCGGGCAGGCCTTGACTATTGGCATCTGGTGAAGGTGCATGTTCATGAAAACTTTGGCGAGGTTCTGGAAAAGTATCAGGGACACAGGTTCCATTATTGTTCTACCAAGGCTCCAAGAGCCCATAGTGAAGACAGCTATGGGGAGGATGACCTGCTAATTTTCGGCAAGGAGACAGCGGGGATTCCCGAGGAAATCCTGCAGGAGCACTGGGATGAATGTGTGCGCATACCCATGGTGGCAGAAGCCCGCTCCTTGAATCTGGGCAATTCTGCCGCTATTGTGGCTTACGAAGCCTTGCGCCAGCTGAATTACCCCGGCCTGTCTGAGATTGGCCCGGGGCTGCATATTTGACAAGGGGAAGATTTAGCGAATGAAAATCAACGAAGAATTTATCAAGTCCTGCCGTGAGTTTTTGCAGGAAGAGCAGTTGCTTTTGGACGAGCCCATGAGCCGCCAGACCTCTTTTGAGATTGGCGGCCCTGCAGACTGCCTGATCTTCCCGCGTGATCTTGAAGAAGTACGGCAGGTGGTAGCGCTGGTGAATGAGTACAGCTTGCCACTGACGGTGCTAGGCAATGGCTCCAACCTGTTGGTACGCGATGGGGGCATAAGGGGAGTGGTGCTGAAGTTCAACGGCCCCATGTCTGACCTGCGCCTGGAGGGGAACCACATCATAGCCGGCGCCGGCGCCCACATGAAGGATGTGAGCGAATTTGCCGCCGCCAACGGGCTGACGGGTCTTGAGTACGCTTGTGGCATTCCGGGCAGCATCGGCGGTGCCATTTTCATGAATGCAGGAGCTTATGATGGGGAGACCAAGAATGTGGCCTACGGGGTCAGAGCCGTTACCCTTCAGGGGGAAATCAAGGAATACAGCGAGGACGGATTGGGCTTAGGCTACCGCCACAGCGTATTCCAGGAGAATGGGGAGCTTATCTGCGAAGTGGAGCTGTCCCTTGAGCCTGGCAATGAGGCTGATATTCGTGCCAAAATGGCAGATTTCACCCAGCGCCGTGAGTCCAAGCAGCCTTTGGAAATGCCCAGTGCAGGCTCCACCTTCAAGCGTCCGGAGGGGTATTTTGCCGGTACGCTGATAGACCAGACGGGTCTCAAGGGCCTCAAGGTGGGCGGTGCCCAGGTTTCAACCAAGCACGCAGGCTTCGTGGTGAACGCAGGGGGCGCTACCGCAGCTGATGTGCAGAATCTTATCAAGGAAGTCCAGCGTCGGGTCTTTGAAGCCCATGGGGTGAAGCTCTATCCGGAAGTACGCATGATAGGCGAAGATTGAGTATGAAAGTCCTTTCTATTTGGAAGGACTTTTTCTATTTGGCAAGAATTTAACCAATATAGGAACACTCTGATTTTTAGAAAGGGGTGGCGGCTATGAGGTTGGAATTCTGGGGTGCGGCCCATACGGTGACGGGGTCCTGCTATCTGCTGGAGAGCAATGACAAGCGTTACCTGATAGATTGTGGTATGTTTCAGGGCGCCAGGCGGGTGAGAATGCTGAATTATAACGATTTCAGCTTCAATCCGGCGGATATTGAGGCTGTGGTGCTGACTCATGCCCATGTGGATCACAGCGGGCTGATACCGAAACTGGTGCGGCAGGGGTTCAAGGGGACGGTGTATGCCACCAAGGCTACCTGCGACTTGGCTAAAATTATGTTGCCGGATTCGGCGCATATACAGGAATCTGATTCCTTGATCATGAATCGCAAAAATGCCCGGCGCGGTCTGGAGCCCTTGGAACCCCTGTATACTCTCGATGATGCGATGGAGGCCTTGAAGCACTTTCAGTCCCGCCCCTATGATGCGGAGTGGGATTTGGCAGATAATATCAAGGTGAGATTCCGTGACGCAGGCCATATTATCGGTTCGGCCTTGGTGGAAATATGGGTTACGGAAGGGGAGAAGACAACCAAGCTGGTATTCTCGGGGGATGTGGGGCAGAATGACCAGCCCATCCTGCGTGATCCCACTGTCATCGAGGGGGCTGACTTCCTCTTGGTGGAATCTACCTATGGTGACAGGTTGCACCCCATCTATGACAAGGAAACCAGGCTGCTGGAAATCATCAACGACACCATGGACAGGGGCGGCAATCTCATTATTCCCGCCTTTGCCGTAGGCCGCACGCAGACACTCTTGTACTATCTTTATAATCTGTGGCGGGCAGGAAGGCTGGACAGCGATATTCCCATCGTGCTGGACAGCCCTCTGGCTATCAATGCTACGAAGATTTTCCTGCAAAACTATGAGAATTTTGATGAGGAATCATTGCAGATGGTGGGGCCTGACGGCACCGTGCCTGAATTCCCCCAGCTCCATCTCTGCGTGACCCCCGAGGAATCCAGAGCGCTGAATTCTTCTGAGGGCTCTGCGATTATTCTCTCTGCATCTGGCATGGCGGATGCTGGCCGTGTGCTCCATCATTTGAAGCATAATCTCTGGCGGCCGGAGTCCACGATTCTCTTCGCAGGCTATCAGGCTGAGGGCAGCCTGGGACGCCGTCTGGTAGAAGGGCTGAAGCGGGTCAGGGTCATGGGGGAGGAAGTGGTAGTCAGGGCCAAGATCGAGGTGATGAACGGCTTCTCCGCTCATGCTGACGCCAATCAACTCATGACCTGGATTTCAGCTTTCCAGAATCCCAAGCCCGCCAAGGTCTTTATCGTCCACGGTGAGTCTACCGCTCAGGAGGCTCTGAAGGCGAGAATCCAGAAGGAGTGCGGGGAGGAGGTCTACATTCCCTTCCGGGGCGATGTGGCCAAAATCAGCGGCAGGGCTTCGGAAATACAGTTCTCCAATATCCCGGAAGTCTCTACAGAAATGGAGATGGAGGAAGTATTGAAGACCTTCGACGAGGATTATCGTCAGATGCGGCATAAGGTGCTCCAGTATGTCATCCGCCAGCCCAAGGCCATTGACGGCATGGTGAAGGTATTGCAGAAACTCAGGAACTACATGAAGAAGCTGATGGCTTCTTACAATATCGGCTGAACAGTAAGGGCTGTTTCGTAAATCATGGTTGCTGCACACTTGCCTTCCCCTTGAGGGGAAGGTGGCAGTCCGAAGGACTGACGGATGAGGTGCGAATGAACTAGTTATGATTCCTAAACGAGTGAATGCCCCACCTCATCCGCCCCTGACGGGGCACCTTCCCCTCAAGGGGAAGGCTTTTTATTTTGTTGTCTTGCCTGCAAAATAAAAAAATGTTACAATCATACGGATAATTGACGGGCGGAAGCCTTTACCATATAGGAGGGAATAAAGTGCCTAACAAGGTAGATATACTGGGAGTGAATGTTGATTCGCTGACCATGCAGGAAGCTGTAGAGCAGGTAGAAAAGTACATTGAGGAAAGGAATCCGGTGCTGATAGCTACTGCTAACGCAGAGATGCTGATGAGGGCCACCTATGATGAGGAACTGAAAAGTATACTCAACGGTGCGGCTATGGTAACCCCTGACGGGGCTGGTACGGTGTGGGCGGCCCATCATCTGGGCTTTGCCATGCCTGAGAGGGTGGCAGGCTATGATCTGGCTCAGAATCTCATGGCAGAGGCAGCCAAGAGGGGGCAGAAGGTCTTTTTCTTCGGTTCTGCTCCCGGGGTGGCGGAAAAGGCCAAGGCCAAGGCAGAAAATCTTTATCCTGGTATCGAGATCTGCGGGGTAAGGAACGGTTTCTTCAAGGAGTCGGACGAGCCTGCCATCATCGAGGAAATCAAGGCAGCCAAGCCGGACATCCTGCTGGCGGCCCTGGGGGTCCCCAAGCAGGAAAAGTGGCTTTGGAAGTATAAGGAAGAATTGGGGGTGCCAGTTTCCATTGGTGTAGGCGGTACGCTGGATGTCATGGCCGGAGTCATGAAGAGGGCACCTCGCTGGATGCAGAAGGCCAAGCTGGAATGGCTTTTCCGTGGCATGCTTCAGCCTAAGCGGGCAGGCAGGCTTCTGGCGCTGCCTAAATTTGTGCTGAAGGTCCACGCTTCGAAAAGATAGTGCACTTTGAAGTTTTGCCTATGGCAAAAACTGAACAATTGCGTTATAATCATTAGGTGGTTCAATGGGGGAAGTGACTTTCCCTAATATAAAATATCAAAAAATTTTTGCTCAGGAGGTGGAGTCTTGCTCCATATCGTAAGGGAAGGCTATCCTTTCATCGGATTCTGTCTGGCCCTGGCAATCATCTTAGGTTTTTCGGTCAGCCCTTATCTGGCGGTGATTCCCGCTGTGCTGGCCCTTTATTTCATGTACTTTTTCCGCAATCCCCGCAGGGAGATTGCCAAGAATCCCCAGCATATCCTTTCTCCTGCTGACGGTACGGTGCAGGATGTGGCAGAGCTGGAGCATGATGAGGACGATTTTGTGCAGGGGCCTTGCAAGAAGGTTATCATCTTCATGTCTGTCTTCAATGTCCATGTGAACCGCAGTCCTATGGATGGGGAAATCAAGCTGCAGAAGTATTTTTGCGGCCGCTTCCGTCCTGCTTATAAGGACGAGGTTGGCTTTGTCAATGAGCATCATCTCATCGGTCTGGAAAATGACCGCCTGCGCATCACTGTGAAGCAGATTGCAGGCATTCTGGCCCGTCGCATTGTGTCCTGGGTGACTTTGGAGGACAAGCTGAAGCAGGGGGATCTTTACGGCATGATCCGTTTCGGTTCCTGCCTTGAGATTGTGGTTCCTGCTGAAGTGGAGATTTGTGTCAGGAAAGGCGAAAAGGTCACAGGGGGACAGACTGTTATCGGGAGGCTGAAGGACTGATGAATTATCGCAAGATTATTCCCAACGCATGCACATCCATGAATCTGGTGTTCGGCATGTGCTCAATCATAGCAACAATTGACCATGATTTCGTATGGGGTTCCATTTTTATATTGCTGGCCTTGGTGGCTGACGGACTTGATGGCCGCACTGCTCGCTTTTTCGGTGTGTCCAGCGAAATGGGCAAGGAAATGGATTCCCTGTGCGATTTGGGTTCCTTTGGCATTGCACCGGCCATTCTGGCCTGGTCTTTGGTGCTGAAGGATTACGGCTACCTTGGCATGGCAGTGGCTATTTTCTTTGCCATCTGCGGCATGTGGCGGCTGGCTCGCTTCAATGTGAACGCAGATGTGGTACATGGCTATTTCATGGGGCTGGCTATTCCGGCAGGGGGCAATATCGTGGCTATGTCCACCCTGGTTTTTGTAGAAACCGGCTTCGATCCGCATGTACTGGGTTACAGCTATCCGCTCATTATGGCAGTAGTGGCATATCTCATGGTGAGCCATGTGCATTATCCCAATTTCAAGGGAGATGGCGCCGAGCCTATCTATCTGCCCACTAAGATTTTTGCCGCTTTATGCTTTGTCGCCATTCTCTACCTGGGTTCAGCGGCTATCGTTCCCGCCATTTTGGCAGCTGTGTTCGGTACTTATGCCGCCAGTGGCATACTCAATTCAATCATTGCAATAATGAGGAAAGGCTGATAGTAAGTGGCATACCCTTTTGATATAGTCATGGTCCCCATGCAGATCTTGATTTTCCTGTTTACCCTGTACTTCTTCGTCATTGGCTTCTGTGGCCTTTGGCGGCGCAGGGAAAAGAAGATCATGACACCGAAAAAGACCTTCGCGGTCATTGTGGCAGCGCATAATGAGCATGCTGTCATCGGCCAGCTGGTAGAAAATCTGCAGATGCTCAATTATCCCAAGGAGCTTTTTGATATTTTCGTCATTGCGGATAACTGCTCTGATAATACAGCAGAGATTGCGGAAAAGGCCGGTGCTATCGTCTGTGAGCGCACCCATCCTACCAAGAAGAGTAAGGGCTTTGCCTTGGAGTGGATGTTCGAGAAGCTGTTTCAGATGAAGAAGCAGTACGATGCTGTGGTTATCTTCGATGCAGACAACCTGGTGCATCCCCAGTTCTTGATGGAAATGAACAACCGCCTGTGCAAAGGCGACAAGATCATCCAGGGCTATCTGGATGCCAAAAACCCGTACGATACCTGGGTGGCAGGTACTTTTGCCATCGCCTTCTGGGTCATTGACCACATTTCCCATCTGGCCAAGACCAATATCGGCCTGTCTGCGGTACTGGGCGGCACCGGCATGTGCATAACCACCGATGTGCTGAAGAAGCATGGCTGGCGTGCTACTTGCCTGACTGAGGACATGGAGTTCACCATGAAGTCCTTGGCCGAGGGCATCAAGACCACTTGGGCACATGATGCCATTGTTTACGATGAAAAGCCCCTGACCTTCAAGCAGTCCTGGAATCAGCGCAAGCGCTGGGCCCAGGGGCAGTTCGATGTGGCGCACCGCTTCATTCCCAAGATGCTCGTCGAGGGGTGGCGGCAGAAGGATATCCGCATCTGGGATGGCTGCATCTACCTCTTGCAGCCCCATTTCCTGATGATTTCCACCTTCTTCATCATCATCAGCTATGTGCAGCTGGCCTATGAGCCTTTCTATACCAATATCTACACTTTGCTGCCATCTCAGATGATGACTGCCATCATGTTGGGACAGTACATTCTGCCCATGATCATTCTCTTCAAGATTCGGGCTAAGTGGAAAGCATGGCTCTATATGTTGCTTTACCCAGTGTTCATCTATTCATGGATTCCCATTATCTTCCTGGGCTTTATCCACAGAAACGAACATGAGTGGAGCCACACTCAGCACACCAGAGCTATGAATATGGCAGACCTGGTGGGCAATGTGAAGAATACCAAGGGCTTTGACAAACTGAAATAAAAACAAGCACTTCGCAGAAGCGAGGTGCTTTTCTATCTAGGGAGGAATGAAAATGTATACGCTGAAAGTAGAGGGGGCCTTTGAAGCCGCCCATCGCGTGGCAGGCTATCCGGGCAAGTGTGACAGGCTTCACGGACATAACTGGGTGGTGGAAGCCGTGGTAAAGGGCAAGGAGCTTGACGAGCTGGGCATGCTGGTTGACTTCAAGGTCATCAAGAAAGCGTTGAAAAATACGCTGGAGCGTTTCGACCATCGCTTCTTGAATGAGCTGGAGCCTTTCAGCGAGGGCATGAATCCTACGGCGGAAAATTTGGCTCGCATTATTTATGAAGAACTTGAGGGGAATGAAGTATTCCAGCGTGATAGCTATTTGTCTGCCGTCACTGTCTTTGAGTCGCCCAAATCAAGTGTCACTTATACAAAGGACTGAACCATGAAAGAAAATTTGATTGAGATTTTTTCCTCTATACAGGGGGAAGGCAAATATGTGGGCTGCCGTCAGGTGTTTGTGCGCTTCGAGGGCTGCAATCTGGACTGCCGCTACTGCGACACGGAAAACACGCCAGGCAGCCATACTACCTGCGATATAGAAACCTATGCTGGTAGCCGTGAATTTGCCAAGCTGTCCAATCCCCGCTCTGCCAGCCAGGTGGCCATGGAAATCAACCGCCTCTGCAAAGAGGTGTCGCATCAGGCGGTGAGCTTCACCGGGGGAGAGCCGCTGCTGCATGCCGATTTTATCCGGGAACTTGCCAAAGAGCTGGAGGTGCCTCTCTTCCTTGAAACAAATGGCACCTTATACAAGCAACTGGCAAGTATCATAGATGTAGTGGATATTATCAGCATGGACATCAAGCTGCCCAGCATCGTAAGCCAGCCCCAATGGGAAGCTCACAGGCACTTCATAGAGGTGGCAAAAGCCAAAGACCTCTATATCAAGCTGGTAGTAGAAGAGGAAACCACAGAGCAGGAATTCCGCCAGGCCATAGACTTAGTAGCAGAAACAGCCCCCGAAACACTTTTCATCATCCAGCCCGTGACCCCTTACGGCGGCGTCAAAGCCGCCAGCCCGGAAAAAATCCTCATGTGCCAGAACTATGCCCTTACGAAGCTGAAGGATGTGAGGGTCATACCGCAGACACATAAGTTCATCGGGCAAATTTAATCCGCCCTTTCATTCTTGTTCTTCTGCTGATTTAAGGTCAGAGGATTTAGCATGGAGCAGCATGGTGATTCATAGGGGATAAGACTTATACAGAAAATGGCTCCCGCTAAAAGCGGGAGCCATAATTTCTTTATGAACTCAAGGGAGAGAACCTTACTTGATAAGATCCATGATCTCCTTAGCGCGGCCATCACAACCGAGCACATTCTTGATCTTGTGCTCAACCAGCTCCTTGATGTAGGAGCGGCCGTCAGCCACATACTGGCGCGGATCGAAGTGCTCCGGATGAGCTACGAAGTGCTCACGGATACCAGCGGTCATAGCGAGACGCAGGTCGGAGTCGATGTTGATCTTGCAGACTGCAGACTTAGCTGCCTTGCGGAGCTGATCCTCAGGAATACCAACAGCATCATCCAGCTTGCCACCGTTGGCGTTGATGATCTTCACATACTTCGGAATGACGGAAGATGCGCCGTGGAGGACAATCGGGAACTCGGGGATGCGCTTCTCAATCTCAGCCAGGATATCAAAACGGAGCTCGGGCGGAACCAGAACGCCGTCAGCATTGCGGGTGCACTGCTCGGGTTTGAACTTGAAAGCGCCATGGGAAGTACCGATGGCGATAGCCAGAGAGTCAACGCCGGTCTTGGTGACGAACTCCTCAACCTCTTCCGGCTGAGTGTAAGCTGCATCATGTGCAGCAACCTTGACGTCATCCTCGATGCCAGCCAGTTTGCCCAGCTCAGCCTCGACAACTACGCCACGCTCATGGGCATAGTCAACGACCTTCTTGGTGAGCTCGATGTTCTCTTTGAAGTCAAAGTGGGAACCATCGATCATGACGGAAGTGAAGCCGCCGTCGATGCAGGATTTGCAGGTCTCGAAATCTGCACCGTGATCCAGATGCAGGGCGATAGGAATATCGTTGATCTCGAGAGCAGCCTTTACCAGGTGCACGAGATACTCATGCTTAGCGTACTTGCGTGCGCCAGCAGAGCACTGCAGGATAACAGGAGAGTTCAGCTCAGCAGCTGCCTCGGTGATGCCCTGCACGATTTCCATGTTGTTCACATTGAAAGCACCGATAGCGTAGCCGCCCTCGTAAGCCTTCTTGAACATTTCTTTAGTTCCGACTAATGGCATTTTTCATTACCCCCTAATCTTTGTGGTCGAATTAACCTCGTCTATTATACCATATAAAAAAGCTTTTCGGTAGAGTTGAAAGATAATTTTTACAAGGATAGCTAAAAAACCGCTATGCTTGCACCTCAAGCACAGGCTATAGTAAAATGGGTATGAAATAAATCTATAGGACGGAAGTGCAAATATATGGATGAAATGGAAAGAGAAGGTCTGCCGAATCTGCAATGGTTCCCAGGCCATATGAAGAAAGCCCAGCGCCTCATCGAAGAGAATCTGAAGCTGGTGGATGTGGCCATAGAGCTTTTGGATGCTCGCATTCCTTATAGCAGCGCCAATCCCATGCTAGCAGAAATCATCAAGGACAAGCCAAGGTTGGTAGCCCTCAATAAGTCCGATTTGGCTGACCCCGCCATGACCAAGGCGTGGCTGGCGTATTTCAAGGGACATGGCATGGCGGCTGTTTCTATAGACTCTTTGAATGGCAAGGGCCTGAAGCAGCTGGTAAAGCTGGCTGAAGATTTGGCCAGACCAAAGACAGAGAAACTGGTAGCCAAAGGCGGCAAGGCTCGGGCTGCCCGCTGCATGATCCTGGGCATCCCCAATGTGGGCAAGTCTTCCTTGATCAACCGGCTGGCAGGCTCTGTAAAGGCCAAGGCTGCCGACAAGCCAGGCGTCACTAGGGCCAAGCAATGGATAAAACTGGGCAGTAATCTAGATCTTTTGGATATGCCTGGCATTCTCTGGCCCAAGTTTGAGGACATGACCGTGGGGCTGAAGCTGGCCTTTACGGGAGCCATCAACGACGATATCTATGACAGGGAAAAGGTTACGGCGTTGCTATTGGAATCTCTGCGTCGTGACCATCCGGAGAGGCTGACAGAGCGTTTCAAATTCAAAGGCGAATTGCCGGAAACGGGGCTGGAGCTTTTGGATGCTGTGGGCAGGAAACGCGGCTGCCTGGTGAAGGGCGGCGTGGTTGATTTGGAAAAGGCCGTGAATATCGTGCTGACGGAGTTCCGTTCCGGCAAGCTGGGCCCTGTGACTTTGGATGCCGTTCCCGCAGAGGAAAAAATGGAAAATGCTGAGGGGAGCGAAAAAAGACTTGATTGATTTGTCGAAAATGACGATAAAAGACATTGAGAGGCTTTTTGCAGAAGGCCCTGTGACGGAGGAACTGCTGGATGCCTGCCGCTTGGATTCGCGGAAGGCGGCGGGGGCTATTCTGCGCCGCTACGAAAGGGCTCAGAAGGAAAAGGCGCGACTTTTGTCCTTGTACGATTTCGAGCGGGAGGCATGGGCTGAGGGGCTTGAAATCGTGGCGGGCGTGGACGAGGCCGGTCGTGGCCCCTTGGCAGGGCCTGTGTCTGTGGCGGCGGTGATACTTCCCCATGAGCTGGAGCTGCCTCATCTCAATGATTCCAAGAAGCTCTCGCCTGAGCGGAGGGAGGAGCTTTTTGCCGAGATAAAGGAGAAAGCTGTGGCTGTGAGCAGCGTGCTGGTAGATGCAAAGACCATAGATAGGGTGAATATCTATCAAGCTACTCTCAACGGCATGTATGAGGCTATATTTGGACTGAAGCCTGAGCCGCAGCAGGTACTGGTGGATGCGGTGCCTCTGGCGGCTCTGCCCATGCCTTCGCGTTCCATCATCAAGGGAGATGCCAAGTCTGCTTCTATTGCAGCTGCGTCTATTATTGCTAAGGTTGCTCGTGATCGTTTGATGGATGAGTATGATCAAAAATACCCTGAGTACGGCTTTGCCAGTCACAAGGGGTACGGCACTGCCCAGCATATAGAGGCGCTGAAAAAGCATGGCCCTTGTCCCATACACAGAATGTCTTTTGAACCTATTAAATCCCTGTTTGCAGAAAAACAACCTTTTTGACGCTTGCATCTATATCTTGGAAGGGTGAGAAGCTATGCCTTTAGAAGCGGGAACACAGATGAATGTGGGCATACGCCCAATAGAACGCCCTCAGTCTTCGGGGGGGCCTGATCGCATAGGTCAGCGCACCGGTGGCAGTTCGGCGGAGGCGTTTTCGCCACGCACAAATGTGGCTTTGCAGGTTGCTGTAGATGATATGGCAGGTATTCTTGCCAAGATTGCCAGCGCGCAGAGTGAGGCTATGGAAAAGATGCCTCAGGAGTTGCAGGAAGTTATCAGAAATGTTTTGAAGCAGGCGTTCTCTTTTGAGGAAACCCTGGGACAGGGGCTCAGCAGCACTGTGGAAAGCCAGCGCTTCACTGCCGAGCAGCTTACCAGCATGTCCAGGATGCTGAACCAGATGGCTGCTTTGGCAGAAAAGGGGACGACTCCTGCTGTCAGCGATGCTCTGCAGGTGCTTTTGACGAATCTCAAGAGCATGGTGAGCAATGGCAGCGCCGACAGCAAAATATTGGAGCCAGTGCTTTTGCTGAAGGCTTCTTTCGATATGCTTGTCGACAGGAATTTTGATGATTTGCCGCAGGAAATGCAGCAGCTTCTATTGTCTTTGCAGCCTAAAGGCCAGCCCTCTATCATGCCTTTTGAAGAAGGGAGCACTCTGGGCTTTCTGAAGCAGTTGGTACAGTTTTTTATGCCCCGTCCTGCAACGGCTGAGAGTCATTCTCAGGCGCAGCAGGCTCCCCAGCAGGAACAGGCGCAGGGCAATCAGCAGGAGGGGCGTTCACAGGGAACAATGCAAGGACAGACAACCCAGCAGGGGAGTCAGGCCCAGCAGGGGCAGGCGACTCAACAGGGACGGATGCAACAGCAGGGGCAGATGCAGAATACGCCTCAAGGACAAGCGCAAGGAGGCTCTCAGGGAGCAGGCCAGACAGGACAGGGGCAGAACCAGGCTCAGCAGACGGGGCAATTTCAGGCGAATCAAGGGCAGCAAGGTCAAAATCTCCAGCAGGGGCAGAATACTGCCCAGAATCAGCCAGCGATGTCTCAGCAAGGGCAGGCTTCGCAGAACCAGCCGCAAATGTCTCAGCAGGGGCAAAATGCTGCACCTGGAGGGCAGGCTGCAGCCTATGAAGGCCAATCCCAGGCGCAAGCTCAGACTTCACAGGGAGGGCAGCCCCCGCAAGCGCAGCAAGGCCAGAGCGCTCAGGGCCAGATGCAGCCTCAAGGACAAACTGCTGCCCAGCAAGGACAAAGCAACAATACGCAGGGTCAAAATCTTCAGCAAGGGCAGAATACGGCCACCTATCAGTCAGGTCAGGGCGCCATGCAGTCACAGCAGGGCGGAACTGCTCCAGGACAGCAGGCCATTCAGCAGCCGATGCAACAGGAAGGCGTTTTCCAGCAATTTAGAATGCAGTCTCAGCGTGGACAGCTCACTCAACCAAATGCGCCACAGCAGGAAGCCATGCAGCAGGCTAAGGCTCAGCTTATGAGCCAGAATATGGAAAATACCCCTCAAACCATGGAAACCATGAAGGAACTGGCGCAGCTCTTATTGAAGAATTCCCAGCTTACGCAGAGGGATGCGCAGTTGTTGCAGAATTTTGTCAACGGTCGTCAGACTGCTATGGGAGAACAAGAGGCAAGACAGCTTCAGCAGCTGATTCGCCTTTGTCAGCAGAATGTGCCCGTCACTGTCCAGCAGGCGGCCTTGCAGCAGAATATTCCCGATCTGCCCCGGCTTTACGCTTTTATGCAGCTTTGCGATATGGCCAATGCCCGTCAGATGACGGCCAAGCAGCTCAAAAGAGCGGGGCGTGATGTGGCAGCTTTCGTGCTGGCTATGCGCGGGTCCATGTCCGGAGATAACTCAATGGTACAGGGCCAGCGCTCCCTCAGCTTTATGATGCCTATGTATTTGGGGGAGAATGAACAAAGCTACCCATCCTATATCCATGTTTACGATGAGGCAAAGCAAGATCCTGAAACGGGTTACTACAAAAAGGAAACCTGGTTGCGTCTCTGTGTGCTGACTGAAAACATAGGGGCGGTGGAGCTGACTTGCAGGGTTTTTGATGACAATCAGTTGGATATGCGTCTTTTCTTCTCGGATTCTGAGATTGCTGATGAATTCCGTGCCAGCATGCAGGACATCCGTCAGGCTCTGCGAGGGTCAGAAAATCTTCAGCTCAACGAATTGAAGGTGGGGGCTGTAGGGGAAAGGCGTTTTATTTGAGAAAAGAGCATGGACAGGCAGGAACAAAAGACCATGGGGAGAATAATAAGGTAGAGGTATTGGGAAGATGGGGCAGGTGAGAAATATGCCAAGAAGAGGGAGCCGTCCCATAGAGGAGCCGGAGACAGACCCAAATGCAGAAGCCAAAGCGGTGGCTCTGCGCTATGACATGGAACGGGACAAGGCTCCCAAAGTGGTGGCTAAAGGCAAGGGATATGTGGCAGAAAATATCATGGCAGCAGCCCAAAAGGCTGCAGTGCCTGTGTATCAAAACAAAACGCTGGTGAACATGCTGATGGCACTGGATATTGATAGGGAAATCCCACCGGAACTTTATCGGGCCATAGCTGAGGTCATGGCGTATGTATATCGCATAGACAAGCATGCTGGAGACCGCCGCAGGAAAAATAACAAGGCAAGATAACCGCGCAATTTAAGAGGAAGGTCCTGGACATGGATAACAAGAGCTTGGGGAGCCGTGGCGAGGAAGCTGCGGCTGTCTATCTCATGAGACATGGCTATGAGATATTGGAGAGGAATTTCAGGGTTTCCACTGGAGAAATTGACATTGTGGCTGTGACAGGGGATACACTTGTCTTTGCAGAGGTGAAGACTCGCCGTTCCGATGCGTGTGGTCAGCCTGCTCAGGCAGTGGATTATCGCAAGCAGCAGAAAATTGTCAGGACAGCTGAATGGTACTTGCGGCAGAGGCATGAGGAAATGTGCCCCTGCCGCTTTGATGTGCTTGAGGTTTATCCACAGGGGAATACCTGCAGGATCAGGCATATAGAAGGTGCGTTTGAGGCATGAAGAAATAAGATGGAGGATGGAGGGAGAGCATTGTTTGCCAGAACATATGGAGCGTCCACGCTGGGAGTGGATGGCCTTATTATCTCTGTGGAAGTGGATGCGAGCTCAGGGTTGCCGGGGATGGATATGGTAGGCTTGCCGGATGCTTCTGTGAAGGAGTCCAAGGAGAGAGTTCGAACAGCCATCCGCAACACAGGCATCAAGCTGCGTCAGGAGAGAGTTACCATCAATCTTGCCCCTGCGGATTTGAAGAAAGACAGTTCGGGCTTAGATTTGCCCATTGCAGTAGGGCTGCTCACGGCGTATGGTATTGTTACTCAAGAGAGTGTGGAAAAGAGCCTTTTTACAGCGGAGCTTTCTTTGGAGGGAAAGTGCCGTGGGGTCAAGGGGGTTCTGCCTATGGCTATCAAGGCCAGAGAGGCAGGTTTCGAGCGCATATTTGTGGCTGAGGAAAATGCCGAGGAGGCTTTGCTGGTAGAAGGCCTGAAGGTATATGCCCTGCAGGACCTAAGGCAATTGGTGCTCTTTCTTACAGGCAGGGAATCCCTGGAACCTGCCAAAACCAAGGAGAAGCAGCAGGAGGAACGCATTTTCATGGATGATTTTGCCGATGTGCAAGGACAGTATCAGGCTAAAAGGGCATTGGAGATAGCTGCAGCCGGAGGACACAATGTGCTGATGGTTGGTGTGCCAGGGGCAGGCAAGACCATGCTGGCCCGAAGGTTGAGCTCAATCTTGCCGGAGATGTCCAGGGAAGAAGCGCTGGAAGTCACCAAGATCTACAGCATAGCTGGATTGTTGAAGGGGCGGGGCCTGGTGAAGGAGAGGCCTTTTCGCAGCCCACATCATACCAGTTCCATGACGGCGCTGATAGGTGGTGGGAGCATGCCAAAGCCCGGGGAAGTGACTCTGGCTCATCACGGGGTTTTGTTCTTGGATGAGCTACCGGAGTTCAGCAAGAAAACCTTGGAGGTTTTGCGAGAGCCCATCGAGGATCGGCAGATTACTATTTCCAGGGTGCATGCATCGCTGACCTTTCCGTCAAGTTTCATCATGGTGGCCGCGGCCAATCCATGTCCCTGCGGCATGGCAGGCTCTCCTGACAGAGTCTGCACCTGCACTCCCAATGAGATCAAGCGTTATAGCCAGCGAATTTCCGGCCCCCTGCTTGACCGCATTGACATTCATATCAGAGTGCCCCAGGTGAAATACGAGGAACTTTCCTCCAAAAAGAAGGCTGAGCCTTCGGCTGTGATTCGTCAAAGAGTTGTGGCAGCCAGACAGATACAGTTGCAAAGGCTGAATAGATACCACCTTTTCTGCAATGCCCAGATGAACCATGCGCTGTTGCAAGAGCTCTGCTCCTTGGAGCCCCAGGCCCAGAAGCTTCTTGAACAGGCTTTCAGGAGCATGAACCTTTCAGCCAGATCCTATGACCGCATCGTCAAAGTGGCACGCACCATAGCGGACCTGGCTGGAGAGGAAAATATCTCTGCCATGCATATAGGCGAAGCTATCCAGCTGAGAAATGACAAGGACTTTGAAATTTGATATGTCTTGAATAAGGTCAAAAAGTCAAGAAAAGTATTTGACTTTTTGACTTTATTGTGTTTTAATGAAGACATAAGGAATTGAAGTCGTTCTTGCAGGTCAAGATTGGAGGAATATATATGGGACAGGAAAAATTTACGGCCAGGACGCTGGCGGCTTTGCAGTCGGCGCAGCAACTGGCAGCTATGAAATACCACCAGGAAATCACTTCGGCCCATGTGCTGCTAGCTCTGGCCAAGGAGCCGGAAGGGCTGCTGGCTACTATTTTTGAGGACTGCCAGACGGATCTGCCGCTCTTGAAGGCGAAACTGGAGCAGGTGCTGAGCAAGATTCCGGGGGTCAAGGGCACAGACCGCCTGTCCATGGGCATGGACATGGTGCGGGTGCTGGGGAGAGCCGAGGAGCTTGCCAAAGCCATGAAGGATGATTATGTCTCTACGGAGCATCTGCTGCTGGCACTGGTGACGGATGGCTCCGAGGAGGTGCAGTCTGTCTGCCGGGAGTTCAAGCTGACCAAGAGCAGGATTCAGGATTCTATCAAGAAGAACCGCAAGCAAAATGTCACAAGCGATAACCCTGAGGAGGGTTACAAGTCACTGGAAAAATATGGCAGGGATTTGACCGAACTGGCCAGGCACGGGAAGCTTGATCCGGTGATTGGCAGGGATGAGGAAATCAGAAGAACCATTGAAATCCTTTCCCGCCGCACCAAGAACAACCCGGTGCTCATAGGTGAGCCTGGTGTAGGCAAGACCGCTATTGTGGAGGGCCTGGCCCGCCGTATCGTGGCAGGGGATGTGCCTGAGTCGCTGAAGAACAAGACACTCTACTCCCTGGATATGGGCGCTCTGGTGGCAGGCGCCAAGTTCCGGGGGGAATTCGAGGAACGGCTCAAAGGTGTGTTGAACGAAATCGCCAAGTCTGATGGGCAGATACTGCTCTTCATAGATGAGGTGCATACGGTGGTAGGTGCAGGGGCTGCCGAAGGGGCCATGGATGCGGGAAACATTCTGAAGCCCATGCTGGCCCGTGGCGAGCTGCGCTGCATTGGTGCAACTACCCTCAATGAGTATCGCAAGTACATTGAGAAGGACACGGCGTTGGAACGCCGCTTCCAGCCTGTTATGGTGGGGCAACCTAGCGTGGAGGACACCATTTCCATCTTGCGGGGGCTGAAGGAGCGCTATGAGGTGCATCACGGGGTGCGCATCAGGGATGCGGCTCTGGTAGCTGCCGCTACTCTATCTGACAGGTATATCTCCGACAGATTCCTGCCGGATAAGGCCATTGACTTGGTGGATGAAGCCGCCGCCAAGATGAGGACGGAAATCGAGTCCATGCCAGGACCCCTTGACGAATTGCGGCGCAAGATCATGCAGCTGGAGATAGAGGAACAGGCACTGAACAAGGAGACGGATGAGGCTTCCAGGGAAAAGCTTGAGGGCATCAGAGCCGAAAAAGCAGAGCTGCAGCAGCAGGAAAAAGAGCTGCAGGCCAAGTGGGAAGGCGAGAAGCAGGCTATCCTGCGGGTGCGTGCCATCAAGAAGGAAATCGACGAAGTAAACGGCCAGATGGAGGCCGCCGAGCGAGCCTATGACCTGAACCGTTTGTCCGAACTGAAATACGGCAAGTTGCCCCAGTTGCAGAAGACCCTGCAGGAGGAAGAGAAGGCCATTGCTGCCAAGGCGCAGGGGGAGCAGTTGCTCAAAGAAGAAGTGGGCGAGGAAGATATCGCCAAGGTGGTAAGCCGCTGGACGGGTATTCCCGTATCCAAGATGCTCACCGGGGAGAGGGAAAAGCTCATCCATCTTGAAGATGTGCTCCATGAGCGGGTAGTGGGGCAGGATGAGGCTGTGCAGGCCGTCAGCGAAGCCATTCTCCGTGCCCGGGCCGGTATAAAGGACCCCAACCGTCCCATTGGCTCCTTTATCTTCCTGGGCCCTACCGGGGTGGGCAAGACAGAACTGGCCAAGACTCTGGCAGAAGCCCTCTTTGATGATGAACGCAGCATGATTCGCATTGATATGTCCGAGTACATGGAGAAGCACTCCGTGGCAAGGCTCATCGGTGCGCCTCCGGGCTATGTGGGCTATGATGAGGGCGGCCAGCTGACGGAAGCCGTGCGTCGCCGTCCTTACAGTGTCATCCTGCTGGATGAGATAGAGAAAGCCCACCGGGATGTGTTCAATGTGCTGCTGCAGATTCTGGATGATGGACGCCTCACCGATGGCAAGGGCCGGGTGGTGAATTTCAAGAACACGGTCATCATCATGACCAGCAACCTGGGCTCCCACGAAATACTCAATAAGGATTATGAGGAGGCCAAGGGGGCGGTGAAGGAGCTGCTGAAGGAATACTTCCGCCCGGAATTCCTGAACCGTGTGGACGATACCATCGTCTTCAAGGCTCTGGAGAAGGAGCAGGTGAAGGGCATTGCTGCTATTTTGCTGAAAGCATTGGGCAAGCGCTTGGAGAAGCAGGTGGGCATCGCTCTTGCCTGGAGCGAAGAGGCTTTGACGGCCTTGGCTGACAAGGGATTTGACCCCAACTTCGGTGCCCGTCCCTTGCGCAGGCTGCTCACCCATACGGTGGAAACGGAACTTTCCAAGGAAATCATCAAGGGTGAGGTGCAGGAAGGAGATACGGTGCGTATAGAGGCGGAGAATGGAGAGTTCGTCTTTAGGAAAAGCTGATACATTTCATTGAAGATTGATTTTGCTGACTTGCTCTGTGTAGTAGGGCAAGTCAGTCTTTTTTTGCAAGGTAGAGGAGGGGCGGCTGGATAGTAAAAGGCGTATCTGCAGTCTTAATATTAGCAGGAGTTCGGAAGTTTACGGCGAAGTAAAAGATGGGTGAATCATGAATGAAAGGCAAAGCCATGTTTTCAGTGGTGACTGGGATTTATTGCCTTTGGGAGCAATTTGAGGAGGTGCATTTTCGTGAAGAGAAGAATTTTCCAACTAGTTTTATTTGCACTTGTGCTTGTGATGGCAAGTACCGCATTTGCCGCCAAGGCTTCACCGGAAGAACAGCGTGCTGAGTTGGACGGGATGCGCGGGAAGGTCCTGGAACGCATGTATCAAAAATATCCATCAGCAGAGGAGGCCGTGCAGGATGCCTATGCCTACTGCACTATCAGCGCTTCCAGTGTCAAATGGGGATTTATAGGTGACAATCACGGGCGCGGTATGGCTGTGAACAATCACACAGGGGAAAAAATATATGTGAAGATGAAGGAAGTAAGCCTAGGCATCAATTTCGGCGCGAAGGAATATGATTTGCTTTTCATCATTGCCAATAAGAAGGCCTGGGACAGGTTTATTTCCGGCAACATCAAATTCGGTTCTGAAGCTGTAGTAGATGGTACTGACAGTGTCAATGGCGTGTCTTATGCAGGGGCGACCATCGCTGCTGAAGGCGTGCAGGTTTACCAACTTGACAAAAAGGGGCTGGCTATTGAAGCCACCTTCAAAGGTGGGCGGATCTCTCCGTATAGAACACTCAATTAAGGCAACTCCATCAAAGTGCCTAACTTGTAGAAAAGCTCCTGCGAGACAAATTCGCAGGAGCTTTTGCAAGTGCGCCCGGCATGGGCGCACTCTAATGGGTGAAAGTCCCTAGACCGCCCGGTAGCGGGAAGGTCATAGCCGAA
>SVBX01000011.1 GCA_015058655.1 Pseudoselenomonas ruminantium | reverse complement strand
ACCCTCCACGAGGTTCGCCTCAATGGAAGCAAGCCTACAACAAGCGCACATCTGCTGAACGGGCCAACAAACGCATAAAGATTGACGGACTGCTGGAAGAAGGGCGCCATCGCTCATCCATGATGTGGTATATTCGATTATTCGCCATACTGTTCGTCATTCACATAGATGCTTGGCATGAGCGCAAATGTGAGAGTGCATGAACCCTGAAAAAAATTCAATTTTTCAGGGCTGGGTATCCTGCGCCAATTTTTCCATACACTTTCAAGCTACGGTATTCCAACCTTGTATAAGGGCATTTCACATCACCTCAATACCGATGATTGCCAATTCTCATTTAGATTGCCGAGGTTTTCTAATTCACATTTAGTAATCTGCAGACCTGTTTCAGTAGGTGCGTCCACGCTATGTACTATAAGATTACATATAAAAACCAATCCTTAAAACCTATGCAAATCCAATTTAATTTTTCCACTATGATAATCACGGTGACATTCCGGACACAAAGTCACCATATTCCCCACAGAAGGTTCACCACCTTCACTATATAGCATTATATGATGTCCATGATTTCCATGGAACTGTCTCAAACAAAAGAAACAAACATATTGATCTAGCTCCTTGCCTTTACGCTGAGCATGGATATGTTCACTACTTCTTTTTTTTCTCATCATTTTCTCCAATGTAACCAGGAAGTTTTAAGGCCTCACGGATTCGATTAGGTAATTCTCTAACATCACCATTCGCCGATGTAGCTCGCCCCTTTGGAGCAATTCTACGCTTGTCTTTGATTATTTGAACAAGAAGATCTGATTCTTCTCGCTCAGTCAGATTATCAAATTTCACCCAAAGGCTTCGATTTCTTTGCACTCCCTTATCTTTATAGCTGCATGTACGGGCATTATGTCCATCTTCCCCACAAATGCTACAACTCATTACTAAACTCCTCAAAAAGTTTTAATCTCGACAGCACTATCACCATCCTTGGCTGAAATGCTACCTTCTCCACGAGTAATAAAGATAGTATTTTCCGATAACCTAGGCAAACCATCTTCATCAAAATAAAATTGGTAAATCTCTACCTCTCCAGATTTCTTCTGAACCGCAATATTCTTATCCCATACATTAAGTACAGTTTCACCCTTTTTAAGAATCTCAAACTTAAATTGCATTTTTATTCACCTATCCCAAATCGTATACTATGTCAGGAAACTACTGCATATTCTCAAAATAATTATTTCTATCCCATTTAACCACTGATTCAGCTTTGTAAAAAACCTATGTGCATTTATTCGACAGTACACATAGATTCTCCTGCTTTACCATAACAAATGTTTTACACGAAAAAAGTCTCATTTTGTCTTGATTGGTTGCACAACATAGCTATATATGGCATTTGTAAAATATGCCATAAATGCTTTTTCAACCAAACCACAAATTCTACTTTGGCATCAATCTATACAGCATCAACCTTTATATAAGCTCCCGCAATACTTCACCATCCAGCTGTCCTTCTCGCACAGCCCTAACAGCCATTTCCCATTCCTCCATATCCTTGGCATTATCAGTCGACACCCCCACCAGCATCAACTCCTTCTGCCTGATTCCCACATAAGTCTCCTGAGAGAACTCCACATCTTCAGCCGGAGCATCAACGCACACCACTATTCCACCTACTCTAACATGGCCAACGCACCCTGCCAATCCCTCTGATGTTCCCGTACACTCTATGCAAGCATCAGCAACCATCACCTCAGATAACTTGCCCTGTTGCACAGCCATAGCGAAACCCATCTTTTGTGCCAGCTCCACCTTTTCTTCTGCCCCATCCACCAGGACAATTTTTTTGACCCCCTCTGCCTTGGCCCACTGCGCTATAAGCAAACCGATAAGACCTATGCCATGTATGAGGATTGATTCCTCAGCTCCAACACCGCTCTTGTTGAAGGCACGGAGGGCCACAGCTGCTGGTTCGCAGATAGCTGCCTCCTCCTGCCCTATGTTACTGACATCATACGGGGCTATATCCATTGCTCAATCCTTTCTGCGTTTATCCGTGCTCACCTTGGCAACTCCGCCAATATGTCACCATAAGCCCTTCCCCTGCCAAACAGGATGGTAGTCCCCAGAATAAACCCATCCACCCCCTGAGGCGCATAGGTATTTATCTTGTCCATGCCGCAGGAGCCGTCCCAATAAATCTGGAACTTGTACTCTTCCTTCAGCTTCAACAGTCTCTTGACCTTCTTCCCCACATAAGGCAGGAACATCTGCCCTGCATTGCCCGGGTTCACAGCCATCACCAGGACCTTCTTCACGATGACCAGCATCTCCATCACTGTGGCCACGCTAGTGCCAGGATTTATTGCAATCCCCGGCACCATGCCTGCATCAATTATTTTCTGTAATGTCGTAGAAGGATGATACTCTGCCTCCGGGTGCATATACACCGTATCTCCGGGGCGTAAATTACGAAGGAACAAATCCACTGTATTGACAGGATGCTCTACCATCAAATGCACATCCAAGGGTTTCTTCGTGGCGGAGGCAATGTAAGCCATATCGTTCAGGGACATAGCAAAGTTTGGCACGAAACGTCCATCCATAATATCGATATGAAAGCTGTCAATATCACTTTCTTCCAACGCCTTTACCTCATCCCGCAGGCAGGCGTAGTCTGCACACATCATTGAAGCACAGTATTCTATTCTATGTTTATTACGTGGCATAGAAAACCCTCCTCAAATCGTCAACCAGGCAGTCATGGCTTCCTGGGCTTCAAGTTCAGCAATCTTTTCCCCTGGAGACAGAATCACCGTCATACCGGGACGCAGTTCAACTCCATCTGCCTTTCCCAGTCCTTTCAGCAAAGTGAAGCAGACGTCTTTATCCTGCTTGTTCTCATAACTGTTCAGACCATGGTGAAGCTGCGTAGCATAGGTTGCTTCTACTATGGGGCTCCCCTCCCGGTATTGCCTGACCACCGACTTCAGTTCCGGGTGCAAGCAGGCCAGGGCTTTTTCCGTATGCAGTTCCCGTTTCCTGCCCTGTGCATCCACACGGTCATAGTCATAGAAGCGATAGGTGAAATCTGCTCCCTGCTCGATCTCATAGACCAGGCTGCCAGCAGAAATGGCGTGCAAGGTGCCTGGCTCCACAAACACATAGTCCCCTACTGTCACAGGCAGGTAGTCCAGCACGCCCTCGTAGTCATTCTCTGCCACATGGTTGCGGATAGCTTCCATGTCCTTCAGGCAGCAGCCATTCACCAGACTGCCGCTTGCGGGAGCCTCTAGGAAATACCAGGACTCCCGCTTGCCTCTGGCCAGCTGCTCCAGCTTCTGGGCAGCTTCATCATCAGGATGCACTTGCAGGCTGAGGTCTTTGTCTGCTTCTGTCAAGGCGATGGTCAGAGGAAAATCCGGCCTAACTTCCTGCAAAGTCTTGCCTGCATGCACTCCATTCAGTATCTTGTTGGAAAGTTCTTTCCTGGCATAAACAGAATACAGATGACCTATCTGCGTCTCTCCAGTAGTAGTCAAAGGAGTCAGGCGTGGCCCGCCCCAGATAGTTTCATGTACAATAGGTTCCAATACTAACATACGCGTCCCTCATCTCTTTCAAGTTCTTATCGATTACAACGATCCTGCAATATCTTTTAACAGCTGCGCCAAGGATTGCTCCTTGTCTACTGTTATTTCTTTCAATTTCTCGTCCCCTGCACACAGCCCCATCCGTTCCAGCCCGCAGAACTCAATGTCCGGGTGATGCCAGGGCACCAGCCCCGGTGTCTTGGGCGGATAGAACACTATACGGTGGCACCTTGCCCGGCAGGTCACATCAAAGAAGCCGCTGCGGGTGCCTATGACCAAGCCCAGATATTCCATGGCCAGAATGGTCTCCGGGAAATCAAAGCGCAGGATTAAAGCTCCCTCAATGTCTGACTGCTCTTCATCACCTGCTGCATTGATGAAGACTTGATATCCTTTTTCCTGCAAAACCGAAGCCAGTTTCTGCCAAAAATCCCAGGGCATGATCTGCGCCGAATAGGCAAAGGGAGCAAGCAGCACTCCCTGCCCAGGCTTTGCCCCCAGGGACTGCAAATATTGCTCCACACCCCTCCTGTCTCCTTGCCACCTGGGATGACAAGGCTGAGTATCCAATGGCAGTCCATAGGCAAAATGCCTGAATGTATCCATAAAAGTGCAATGGTGGCTCAGGCGCAGCAGAGACGGATTGAAGCGGAATTTTCCCTGCCAGCGGGTCAAAGGAGAGAGCTCCAGCACATCCTCTCCGAAAAAAGTCCAGGCCTGGATAAGGCTGTTTGACTGCTCTTGGGTAAGGGGCACCACCGGCTCGATGCCAAAATAAGAAGATAATTTCTTCAGTCCCTTCGAGGCTCCCGCCATAAGATAGGAGGAAATGCCCTTCATATGGCAGTAGGCATGGAAATACAGGCCCAGCAGATAATAGTCCCCCAGCGGCCCGTCCGCCAGGAATATCCTGCGCTGGCCGTACTCCTGTCGCAGTTCCTCATATAATGCCAGCCCCGCCTGCACAGACCGCCAGTTCCGTTCTAGGCTAGGCCGTTCCAATACAAAGACCTGCTCGCCCTCCTCATAGCCGAAGCCTTCAAACTGCCGCACTATCTCTGCCCAGTATTTAGGCGAGTGAACAATGATACGGATGCTTTCAGCGTGAGGAAGCAAGGCCTCCTTGGGGGAAGAAATGGTCAGCCCCATAAAGGAGCGCCCCCATTTGACGCTGTCATTATCCAAAATACCGGCAGGCTCACATCCGCAGGAACGAAGCAGCTCTGCAATCTCCCCCACATCCTCCAGCCTGCCGATCATGAAAATTCTACTATGGCTGTCCCAGGCTGAGAGCCACTCATTTATCTCTGTCGCCAGTTCTGGTCTCATATCTCAGCCTCCAATATTCCTTCCCTCACACATCCTGTCATTGCCTGCCTAAAGCCAGAAAATCAATGATGTCCTTGTCCTTTCCATCATATACAGGAGCATTTTTCTGAGGTGTTTCTGTAAAATGAAAAATATCATAGCACAACAGGTCTTCCTTGGTCACACCATGCACTCCCAGTAGATTTTCCGCACAAGTGTCATAAGGGCGCGTCAAGGAAACAATAGTCAGCCTGGACGTAAATTCAAACAAAGCATAATACTTCAACAAAGCATCTATATCTGCACTGCTGAGTTCGTGCTTCAGCACCTCTCGTTGACAGAACAACGGCAAAGCCTTGGCAATAACTTCTTCACTGAATAGGAGCACTACTTTCTTTGCGCCCTTGGCTTCCAGATACTGTTCTATATGCAGCAAGGCATAGTAATTATAAACATCTGCTACATGCGGTAATAAAATATATAAATCTGCATCGAAGGCAACATCTACTTCCTGCCAGACTTTTTTGCCCTTTTCTGCCAGCTGGATATGACCTTCCAAAATTTTTTCGTCTATCATTTTAACGAACCACCTTATTATCCTTGCTCAATCCAGCCACAATCTGCTCGGCAAAACTTTCCCAATAGGCTGTTTCTTCTTCGATGCCTTTATAATACCTGTACTCCAATTCCCAGGCATCGTTGCAAAGGCCCATATTCTTCAAACCACCAAAATGTATATCAGAACGATGCCTCTCATAATCTATTTCCTTATACTCAGGATATAAAATTACCTTATGGCACTTGGCCTGAGAGGTAACATCGCAAAAACCACTGCGCATGCTGACAAAGGCACCGGCGTATTCCAAATAAGCCAGACTATCACTTAACTCATAAGACATGACCGGCACATCTGACAGGAAGTTCGTCTCATATTCAGTGCGGGCATTGACCGCCACATCATAGCCCGCTTCCCGCAAACAGCTCACTAGGCACTGCCAGAAAACCTTCGGAGGCTGCGCGACTATAGAATAGGCAAAAGGTGCAATAATAACGGTTAGCCCTGGGTGCAAACCCAGTCTTCCGAAATGCTCTTTCACCTGCTGGTCGCATTCCGCAAAAGCAGGCAACAAAGGCGGGGTTTTATCCTCCAGAGCATACACATACTTCCTAAAGGTATCCATGAAGGTGAAGCCAGGCCTGAATCTTATCCAGCATCTATTGAAATGAAAGTCAAACTCCCATATCTGCAAAATCTTGAATTTATGATTGCCATTGCCCAAGAACATATACAGGTACTCCAAAGAGAAAATCTGTTCTTTGGTTACCTCCTCAAAATTATAAAGGCCAAATAGCCTATGAATCCTGCCACTCATCTCAGTGCCAATGCAAAGGGGATTTTTGATATTTTCCCTTTGGACATAATAGGGCAGGAAACTGTAAAACAGGAAATTGTCCCCAATAGGCCCGTGCAAGAGGAAGATAAATACATCTTCCCCATATTTTTCTTCAAAGGATTGCAGAAGCTTCACTCCAGCTTTGATGAATGCCAGCTTTTTCTCTGCATTTAGCATGTTGATAACGAAGAGATTCTTGCCTTCCACATAGCCTTTGCGTATCATCTGCTCACGCATCTCGCTCCAAAAGCGGAAAGAAAATATCAGCAACACCACTTCATCTCTGTTCTGACTCCAAAAAGTCTCCGGCGTCACAATGGAGAATGTCTTTGCCCCATAGATGTGCTGCCCAGCCTTCTCCCTGTTATTATCTACCACCGCCTCTATCTTGCTTTGGTAGTCATAGATGATATCATCCAGGATATCGGCATTGGGCAGACCTCCCATGGCATAAATCTTCTTGCCAGCCAGATCAGTTTTTGCAGATATATCTTCGATTTCCTTGCGGACTTTCTTCCGAAGGGCGATTTCGTCTTTGGAGAGTTTCTTGCCGGTTATCTCTCTGTACTCCACCTTCTCACCTCCCCAACTTTATCTTACAGGGACTCATCAATCTCAACGCTGAGGCCCGTCAGTCCCTCATTCCGCTTGCACTCCACACTATAGCTCATCTTCAGCCCCGAGGGCTTGCTGTCGTTCAACAGGATACGCTCCCCCATGGGCATCTGGAACTTAATGTCGTTGTAGCGTATGCCCTCCTGCTTCAGGAATGCCTCTGTCATCTCTCTGGCTTCTTCCTCACGAGCAGTCAGTATCAGCACATAATCATCTGTCGGGATGTTCTGCAAGAATTCCTTGGCCCCCGGCAGCCAATGGTCTGCACCTTCTTTGTAGCCATTGTGCTCCACTAGAGTGCCGTCAAAGTCAAAAATCCATGTCTTCCCCAAAGTGGACAAGCGCAGATTCTCCTTCATGCGTGTTCCTCCTGCCATTCCTGCCACAGTGCCAGTCCGTTGTAGTACGCCAGGCACATGGAGTCGTAGTCTTCCCAGCAATGGCTGGCCAAAGAAATCCAGACAATGGCATGGATAAGCTTCAGCTTGGCCACATTGCAGTCAGGAATCTTATCCAGGAAATACTGGGTCAAATCTTCCCAACCGCTCCTGGCTATCTCATACCTGACTCCATCTTCTGTGATTTCCAGTTCAAAATCCTTGATATTGAATCTGTCGAAACGGCCTGCCAAGGAATAATAAATCTTGGCCCAGTCATAGTAGACATCTCCCATGATCTCTCTGGTGCCAAAATAGCCGCGAGCATCGATGAAGTAAATGCTCCCGTCTTTGTCAATCATGGTGTTGGTCAGGGTGCAATCACCGTGGATGGGGCCAAAGTCAGCCTGGAACAGGAAGTCATGGATTTCCTGCCAAAATTCCTCCCGGAAGAGCAGCACATTCCTGCACTTTTTCCCATTGATATTGATATAGGGCTGGTCGGCAAAGGGAATGGCATCCCGTATGCCCTGCACACGCTTGATGGTCTTGCTGTAGTAATCCTTCTCCAGACCGAAATAGTCCGGCCCCGGCTGGGCTGACTTGTGCAGTCCGACCAGCATTTCCACCAGCTGGTCAATGACCTTCTTTTTCTGCTCGTCGGAGAGCTTGGCCAAAAAAATATTCTCTCCTTCAATGCGCTCCATGGTCAGCGGCTCATAGACATAAATCTTGGGCACGGCCTGAAAGCCATAGGCCGCCACAGCCTTGTACCAGCGAGCCTCGCGCTCAATCAGCTTCTTGCCTTCCTCTGTCAGTCCCGTCTTGATGACACAGTCCTTGGTGAACTCCATGTGATTGTAGGGACGGCAGCGGGCTGTGCCTGGATCGATGGTCTTCACGGCTTCCAAGGTGCCAGCTTCAGCAGTCTCCCGCAGATTCCAGGCTTGCAAGGGAATTTTGCTCTCTGTCAGCCATTTAGTGAAGCTGCCCTCATTTGGCAGCCCCTGCAGCCTTTCCTTGCTGTCAAAGAGAAAACAGCCAGCCACGCCAGACCTCCCCTCAGAAGGAAGCTTTTCCATAGTCCCTGTCCGAAAACGCCAGCTACAGGGGAACCTGTCCGACACGCCTACATAGCAGGGCGCGGATTCTTCCGGCAAAGCCAGGCTCTCATCCAGCAGCAGGTCAGACCACAGCAGCATGAAGGGTTCGCCTGCAGGAATGTACTTCAGAGCCTCTGCTACACCTGCCCCATTGCCCTTCCCTTCGGCTTTCACCAACAAATAGTCCACATCGGCAAAAGTCTGCAAATAGCGGCTGAGAACTTCATATTTATAGTCACCAATGATGATGAACTTGCATTTCGGCCATCGCTCAAAGAGATGGAACACAATGGGCCGGTTCAATACCGGCACCAGTGCCTTGGGACGGTTCCGCGTCAGTTTCCCCAGTCGCGTGCCCAGCCCGCCAGCCTGAATGACAATGTAATTTACTTCCATGAAATATATCCTCCCTACGACTGAGCCTTGGTAAATAGTTCCTTCTCAATGGCTACTGTATGCTTTATGCCTTCCTCAGGCGCAAAGCAGGGCTGCCACCCCAAAGCCCGCAGTTTCTTATCTGACAGCACCGCCCTGCTGATTGGGGTTGGCTGACTGTTATTATCCTCATACCGCACGGCAACGCCCCCAGCCTTGGCGGCCAGCTGGGCAAAGTCTGCAATGCTGACCTGGGCTGAAGTATCTGCCACGTTATAAGCCTCCCTGGCCTTGCCCTGCAGCAGCACTGTCAGGAGTCCAGCTACCCCATCAGCTACATAAGTGTAGGAACGCACCTGCCCACCACGGCTCCGCAGGACAATATCTTCTCCACTTGAGGCCTGTCTCGCAAACTGAGCTGTAGCCCGGCTGTCTTTCTCAGTATGGGTTGGCCCGTAGGTATGGGCAGGTCTTGCCACCACCGCATCCACACCGTACTCATGTACATAGGAGAGGCAGAGATTTTCTGCCAAACGTTTCGACAAGGGATAACAGCTGCGGACACTAGCCTGGTCAATATGGCCAAAATCCTGCTCACTCAAAGCATCAGCATTGCCTGTCTCTCCGTAGACCTCACCGCTAGACAAATACAGAAGCCGACCATGACCAGCCTGTCGCAAGAGTTCCAGCATTTTCCCTGTACCTTCAACATTGGCCTTGATGACCTCCACAGGCTGCTCATACATGGAGCGAGGATCTGCACCACCTGCCGCATGAATGATATACTCTGGGCAGATATCTGGATAACCCCAGGCCTGTGCCACATCCTGCACCAGTAACTTCATGTTATCTACAGGCTCCACTACAGGAAAGCGTCCCTGCAACCTCTCCAAACTGCGTGCAGAAGCATAAATCTTGCAAGCCAGTTGCCGCTCCCTATTGCCCAGACGCAGTGCGTCCACCAAAAAGGATCCCAAAAGCCCCGCAGCTCCCGTCACCAGCACGGACTTACCAGCCAGTTTCTCCAGACCAGACACACTGTCCAAACAAGCCCGCAAGTCCTGACGATATAATTCACTTGACATCAAAGCCATAGCCATGCCTCATTTCAACCAATAGGAACGCTGTGCCGCCAGCAGTGCCTTGAAAATATCTATATCTTCCACTGTAGTCAGCTTCACATTTTTCTCTGAGCCTTTGGAGAAATAGACTCTGTGTCCCAGTTCTATCATCAAGGTCACGGAGGCTACCGAATTGGTAATGCCACGGGCCAGCGCCTCCCGGTGAAGGTCACAGATTTCTCCTATGTGAAAGGCCTGCGGTGTCTGGGTGCGCTTCAATTGCTCACGAGGATAAAGTTCCTCAGAAGATTGCTGGTCTTCCGTCATGACCATGGCCTCAGCGCAGGGAATAACCGTGATGGCGTTGCCATGCTCCCTAGCTACTTTCAAGCAGTCTGAAATCACGGTCTCCGACACCATGGGGCGGATGGCATCATGCACCAGCACAAAGTCTTCCCGCCCATAGTGTTTTTCCAGTTCAAACACCCCATTACGGATAGAAGCCTGACCGCAATCCCCACCTGGGATGATATGCTTCAACTTCGTAATATTGAACTGGCGGGCATACACCTCCAGTACATGCATCCAGTCTGCCAGACAGACCACTGCAATAGCATCTATCTCCGGATGCTTCTGGAATGCTTCTAATGTATAGATGATGACGGGCTTATCGTGGACATTGAGAAACTGCTTGGGTATCTCCTGGCCCATCCGCTGTCCTGTGCCGCCGGCTATAAGCATTGCTATGTTCATGAAACATCCTTCCTTCGTAATATTACTTCTCGTTGTTCAACAGGCAATCCACTCGGCCGCCCATCAAGTTATCATGCATATCCAGGTTATCGAAAACCTTTCCTGCTCCGGCAAAAGTCTTTTTCTGATACATAGATAACAGAAATTGCCCTACAGCCGGATTTATTTCTCCATCAGGGTCGCACAACAAGAAAAATTCTCGACAAAAATCTACAATCTCCTCTTGAGAGTTTTTTATCAACTCGAGCTCATATTCTGACCTGTCCTCTTCCTCAAAAATTATATTTCCATCTGTATCAACGGAGGCAGCTGAAGGTTCAGGCGAGGAAAAGATGAATTCAAAAACATTATTTGCCAGCATATGCCAATCTACCTGTGGCAAAAAAGTCTCCATCCTGCCCATGGTCGCAGAACGTCCTGACATATAGCGGGCAAAAATAAGACCATAGAGATTTGGCAACACAGAGTGGGTCAGTGCACATTGTGTTGTTCCCTGAGAACACAGGTCAGCAAAAGCATAGTGTCCCTCACGCTGCAATCCCTGCTCGGCTATATAGCATTCATACCCTTGCCGAATAGCAGCCGATTTCGCAAATATGCTTTCTTTCTGGTCTAACACCTCATCCCAAATCAAATCTGGATTCTCTCCCCATACTGGGGGCTCATGTCCATCTTTCGGCACAAAGCCAAATACCTCTCTCAAAAAATGGTGTGTCTGGCCAGTCAGAATCCCCCGCATCCAATCCAAAGATTTCTCATCCTGCAAAGCTGCGCTTATACATAGCTTACGTGAACAATAAAAATATCTGCCCTTCGGAATATCTTTCAAACCCATGACTTCAACAGCTTCATCGTAGAGCCTGCGAAAAAGCCAACCATCACGTGCTGCAAAAAGCACAGCTTCAAAATTATGTGCCTTTGCTTTTTGCAAAAGCCATAATATATATTGTGCAGCCAATGGTGCCATGAAAAGCCTTGCAAACTGCGTCACATCAGTTACCTGCGCAGAACCAAAGGGATTTCCATAAGCTTTGGCTGTAAAAAGGCCAAAAATCAACCTACTATTGAAGTCTTCGACAAAAGGCAATTTCTCCCTAGCATCTGTATTGCGAAGGCTCTGCAGGCCGCTCGGCAAAAGCCAGCTGTCCAGCCCATGCACGCGGGCTGACCAGCCGTCCACTATTGCATTATCGCCAATATGCAGATAAGACTTTGCAGGATGTTCCTCCTTCACCAGTTCAAACAACTGCTCACCCTTACCTGTCCCACGGTCATCCGAAACATAGAGCCCATCATAACAAGCCAATCCATGCTCAGCTAGCACCTCTTGTAGAAACTCTCTTGGCAAATACATATCTGATACCAGCAGTATCTGTTTGCCTATATCATGTGCATAGGAAAGAATCTCTGCCATGCCAGGCCGTGGCAGGAGCACTTGGCGCTCCACCTTCAGTTCCTCACGCATGGCAAATTCTGCCTGTGCCTCTGTCCATCCCAGCATATTTCTGAGCGTCTGGTAAATACCAGTCAATCCTTTATGGGGGTTGTCACCACGCTCTGCCTGCACTCGATAATTCTTGAAGTCAGCAACATCAATCCCACGATGCTGCAAGCGTAATCCCACGATGTCAAAAACATCTGTGGGATATATCGCCTTACGCATAAGAAGGGTATCAAAGATATCGAAACTTATCACATCATGAACATCAATCTCCCTACGCAATACATTTTCCATATCCTTGTCCGTAGAAAGTGCCTTACCCAAATGTTCGCCTACCAGCCTGCCACTATACAATCCATAGATTACAATTCCATGATTTTCGCAAAAATTATGGATACGCTCATATATGTGAGGCTCCGCTTGCAAACTAGCAGCAATAACAACAGTTTGAACACCATGTTGTGGCAATTCCTCCAACCGCATTATTGGAAGTCCACAAAAAGAACCAGACTGCACATCCCTATCTAAAAAACAGGCTATCTTATCCGGAAAATGCCAATATACCGCTTGAGCATTTAGTTTTAGGCCATAGACTGCTACTTTGCTTAATTTGCTAACAATAAATCCATTTAGTTGTATTAATATATGTTCCTGTAGCACTTTATCACCATCCTGACCTCAACTG
Source organism: Pseudoselenomonas ruminantium (assembly GCA_015058655.1). GTDB lineage: Bacteria > Bacillota > Negativicutes > Selenomonadales > Selenomonadaceae > Selenomonas_B > Selenomonas_B ruminantium_C. Next base: position 87,720 of record SVBX01000011.1, on the reverse strand, counting down.
CAATTTCTTTCACCGTGTAAGCCAAGCATTTTCACGCAAAAAATCTCTTCCGACACGTGCATCATACCACAATGCTCTTTTATGTTTTTTTAGATGCGGTATCAAGATATCCCAATACTTCCTTTGTAGCACTTCGTCTTCTGATGTGTAGTAAGATTCACCTTTCAACTTTGCTTCCATTTCTTTTGCCAAAGCAAGTATCTCTTCTTCCGTATTCTCAATGGGGACAATCCCTAATTCGTTATATTTTTCGAATATACGTACATTCCCACTATAGTGATAATCATCATCATAGCAATTTTCAATTTCCAACATCTCACTTAAATTCAGAAGCCTTTTCTTTTTGGGATCCCAAAATTTATGATAAATGATTAAATCACGTTCCCTGACAAAAGGAAAAGTTCCATCTGCGTATCCTGTTATGTTGGGTACATTCACCATTGCCATTGGCGTTCCAAACAAAGCTTGAAACAGTATAACACCGCTATGGTCTCCCAAATAAAAGCGGCATTTTTTAGCTAGATAAAAATCCATTAAATCATCATGAGCCCGACCTGCATAATCTATGATACAAGATTCATTTGTACTCGTTTTAGGATAAGAACCAACACGGACAGATTGTACTCCTACACTTTGAAGATAATCAGCAGAAGCAATAAAGTTTTTGATGGATGAATTACGATACTTGTCCATTATTTTTAATGGTTCATCTATAGTTTCCCACGTAGCTTGATAGTAACCTGCATCACGGGAGTATACGCATACAAATTCGGAGTTAATGCCAAGATAATCAATTTGTTTCTCAGCATATTGTATCTCATCATTATTGAAGTCAAAGTAATCACCATCAATATTTTTGAAATTACCCTCGTGCATTTTATCAATAGCTGCTTCCATGACATCATTCATATAGTCATAATCAGTATTTATATTTATAAAATCCGAATGCTTTGTAATAATATATTTCCAAAACTGCAATGTCTCTCCATATATAGCTGCAAAATTCTCCCCATTAAAGTGTCGATATAACACATTGTTCGGGTATGAATACGTATTATTTCTTATTTTCTCTTTGCTATGAACAGCATATAAATAAAAGATATGTTCTTTATGACATTTATACTTCTTGATATAAAAATATTCAAGCAGAAGAGCTCCTATAGTTGCACCAGTACCCATTCTGACTTCTATATGATCAAATTTATTTTTCAATTCTTGGTATTTTCGTTCAAATTCATGTTCATCACATTTAATTTGTGCAAGTTTTGCTGCATTAAAACATATACTACTCCAGATACGAAGCATTTTAGCAATCGAATCAGAAATCAGCAAAACGCTACTACAATTCAATTGTTTTAAATTATCCATCACTTCACTATGCCACTTTTCACTTAAAGCAATGATAACTTCATATCCAACTTCGCTATTACATTCAGATAAATGACACACCTTCCCATCATTGAATTCATTTTCAACAATCTCTTGATTATCAGATACACAAAAATTCTCTAAGGCTACATTGTTACATTCCAAGAACTCACACAACATTCTTGCATAATCGCCCATTCCGTAACATAGTAAATTCTTAGCATTTTGGCAATACGACACTATATCCTTTAATTCTTTATTCATAGGTTATCTGCCTACTTTCCGTTTATATTTCATCACTTTTTAAGCATCCAACATTTTTGTCAATCAAGTCATCAGTAATAACAAGTTTTTCTATGACTTCCACTGCCCCCGTAAATCCATTACATCTATAAAGCGAAAGAATATGCTGTCCTATATCACTATAAATAGTTTTGTTTGGAACACAAATCTTTAAAAAAGCACTAAAATCTCTCTTAACAACATCTTGCACCTGTTGTTGCATCCGAATTATCTCAGGAGATCTATTCTCTTCAGAAAACAACACTCCTCCATGTTTATCCATGCCTTTTACAGATGGTTCTGGAGATGTAAAGATATATTCAAAAACATTGTTAGCCAACATATGTTTTTCTGTTTGTGGCAGAAACGATGAAACATTCCCCATAGTGACACTCTCACGTGAAAGATGTCTATGCATATAGACACCATACAAATTAGGCAATATCGTTTTAGCTAAGCCCCTTTGGCTTGTTCCTTGAGAACACATATCAAAAAATGCAAACCTTTTCTTGCTATCGATTTTATTATTCCTTAGATAACATGTATAGTTTCTTCGCATCATATCAGATTGGTTAAAAATAGTCTCTCGATTAGACAAAACAATATTCCATTCCTTATCCACTCCTTTTTCAGAGTTATAACTTTGTTTCGTTTCGTCAATCTTAAAATTATCATGCATATATTTACTCATATCATGCTCAAGCAGATTACTGACCCAACGCAAATCGTCCTCATCCTGCAATGATATATTTAAGCACAATCTACGCGAAACATAAAAATATATTCCTCTCGGTGCTCCGTCCCATTTTAACGTATTAATAGCATTTTGGTACATTTCTTTTATAACAAAACCATCTCTGGCACTAAATAATACAGCTTCAAATCCTTTATTAGATATTTCATGCAACATCCATAAAACAAAAGAAAATGCTAATGGTTCTATAAATATGGAACAAAATTCCTGCAAATTGCATACACTTCTATTATTATTTTCATCTAATATAAATGGATTTGCGTAAGCATTGGCCAAAAACCACCCTGTCAAAATTCTATCATTTATATTGCTCTGATATGTAAAACGCTGCCCACCACATGAGGCATTAAACATGTTCAACGCACTTAGTACCAAAAAACTATCAATACCATGATAACGAGCAGGCCAGTCATCAGCCAAAGGGTTATCTCCTATATGCAAATATGAACTGCCAGGATTTTCTTTTTTTACTATATCAAACAAATCCTCTGGCTTATCTGTTCCCCGATATTCTGATATATATATATTATCAATCCCAGTTATGTCAAATCTCAACAAAACTTCCCTTATAAAATCCGGATGTAAATACATATCCGATACAAGTAGTACTTTTTTCCCTATTTCATGTGCATATGCCAATACTTCTTTCATGCCAGGCCGAGAAAGAAGTACATCTCTTTCAACACTCATTTCAATATTTTTAAGTGTCTCAACATCCTCGTTCGACAAAGATAACATGATTTGCAATTTGGAATAAATACCATCCAAGCCAGGTTGCTTCCTGTCCCAGTCAACTTCAGCTTGCTGACGATAGTCTTTGAAATTTTTCGGTACATTTATCCCCTTAGCTATAGCACGGTTTGCCGTAATATCAAATACATCAGAAGGATATAATGTATACCGCATCAGCAAGGTATCAAAAATATCAAAACTAATTATCTCATGCTTATCAATCTCACTGACAAGCCTCTCTTTTAATTCCTTGCCACTTTTGCATGTCCTTGACAAAGACCTGCCAACCTTAGACGAAATCAATCTACCGCTATGTATCCCATATAAATCGATATTATTTTCTTCACATGCCTCATGTATACGTTCATATATTATTTCCTCAGTTGGCAAACCTGTAGCCATAACCACAGACCCGGCTTTGCCTGCAAGCACATCATTAAAAGGAACCAATGGTTTGCCCATAAAAGATCCTTTTTCTTTATCTCTATCCACGAAGTAATCTATATCATGAGCAAATCTGCGTGCTATCAGTTTGGCATATCTTTCTGTTCCATATATAATTACTGGTTTGGGACAATGCTGCAGTATATCAGCAAATCTCTTACACACACGTTCATCATCTTTCAAAGCATATCCTCCTGTCCCAGCACTGCAAATCCATAGCAACTATCAGCCAGGCAGCTTTCTAACAAATTCTTCGATAACTTCATCCACTGGCTTAAAGCTTAGTTCTGGAATTGCTTGCTGCAATTTGGTACAATCCAAACGTACATCCATAGTTCTGGATTCCTTAAAGCCAAATGTCTCCAATGGTACTTCTTCTACTTCCGCCTCAGAGCCTATAGCGGCCAAGAATCGTCTTACCAACTCCGCCCGAGGCATACTCTCTGGGTTCTCACAATGATAGATGCCTGACAGGCCACGCTTAAGTCCTTCAATGGCCCACTTAGCTGTATCGGCAATATAAGTAGGAGCTATAACTTGTCCTTGTATCGAGTGAAAATGTGATTCCGATTTCTGTCGTTCATATACATCGCTGAAAATCTGAATACCGTCAGGCTCCGTGCTAATATTCTGGCTTAATCGATAGATTAGCATTTCCGGCATATGTTCCTGGATATAGCATTCAATTTCTGCCTTGTGACGCCCATATGCCAGCACAGGATCCGTTGGATAATCTTCCCTGTATGGTGCCTTACCGTCACGACCACTGAACACACACTCAGTAGAAAAAAACAGTGCCTTGATGCCCAACTCATGCAAAGTATCCAACAATCTCTCCATGCCAATGATATTAACTTGTTGAGCTTCCTTTAGATTAGTGACAGTACGCTCGTTACCACAGTAAAAAGCGGTAATGATTGCGAACACCTTCTCGCCTCTATCCAAGCAGTCCTGCATACCACTCACCCGCAACACATCACGGATATCACCATCTTTTAAGTTAAAAGAATACCATTCAGGATTTTGGGGGCGCGTAGCTGTCCCAACAACCCTATATCCATGCCCCTTAGCTTGACGATAAATCTCTCTCCCTATAAAACTCGATGCACCCACTAACAATAAATTCATTACTGTGCCTCCCTAAAAGATCTGGCTTCCCGAACAATATCCATAGCAGTAAAGCCATTCTGTTGCCGCATCTCTTCCCTATTGCCACAACCATGCGAGAACTCCATGAATCCCATGCGCTTTAATTTTGCAGCCACCCCTTGTTCTGCCAACACTTCCGCGACGGTACTGCCCAAGCCGCCATAAACTGTATGCTCTTCTACCGTCATCACCAAGCCTGTCTTGGTAGCTGTAGCACAAATCAAAGCTTCATCAGTCGGACGCAGTGTAGATAGACTCAATATCTCTGCTGCAATCCCATATTCTTGTCTCAATATATCTGCCGCCATTAGTGCTTCATTAACAATTGAGCCCATCGTAATAATGCTAAGATCATTTCCTTTTAGGAGACAATGCCCACACCCAGGTTTAAAACTAGGTGCCTCTACATAATGTTCAGGTTCGTTGTAACCTTCCAGCCTTATATATACAGGACCTTGATGCTTGTAAGCATATTCTGCAGCCTGACGTGCTTCCAATGGTGTTGCCGGTGTAACAACCAAAAGATTCGGCAAGCTGCGCAGAATAGCCATATCCTCCGTCCCCGCATGAGTCATCCCCAAAGCTCCGCAGACCAACCCAGTAGAACGCCCCAAAAATTTCACATTAGCCTTAGGTACACAGACCGAGTCACGAATAAACTCAAAGGCCCTCATAGCCATAAAATTCGTTACTGTGTATAAAAATGGGATCTTGCCAATAGCAGCTAAACCTGCGCAACTCGCCACCATGTTACATTCCGAAATCCCATAATCTATATACTGTGTGGGGTTTTCCTGACGAATGCGCTCATATATTTCATTTTTCTGATCAGCAGTGACCGCCAGCACATTCCTGTCTTTCTGAATCAGTTCATAAACCACACGTGTGCTTTCGTTCCTCATTTAAAATCAAGCTCCTCCCGCCTGATGCCAAACTCCACACAAACTGCATCCCATTCATTTTCTTTTGGAATCATCATATGGCATTCGTCCTGATCAGCTATGCAGGCCACACCATGCCCTTTTACAGTATGTGCGACAATAGCCAGAGGTTTTTCCTCAGTAGCCTTGGCCACATTAATGGTTTCCAACAGGGCACTTGTGTCATGTCCGTCCACCTCATAGGTTTGCCAACCAAAAGCTCGCCACTTTTCCTCCATAGGTTCCATGGGCACGATTTGCGTCGTGCGATTGGTACACTGAATCTGGTTGTCATCAATTATGACAATCAGATTGTCCAACTTCTGAGCTGCCGCAAAAGCCGCAGCTTCCCAAACACTGCCTTCCTGTGTTTCTCCGTCACCAACCACACAATAAACATAACCCCGGGAACCGTCTAACTGCAATCCCTTGGCTAATCCTGTAGCATAGCATATCCCCTGCCCGAGCGAACCACCGGAAATCTCAATGCCCGGTACTCCATAAGTTGATAGTGCAATCAGGCGTGTATTATAGCCATAAAAGGTAGCCAGCTCTTTTTTTTCTAAAATCCCCTTCTCAGCCAAGGCTGCATAAAGTGCCGCACCACCGTGCCCCTTGCTAAGCACTACTCTATCGCCAGCCTTGGGATCATAGCAACCAAAATACAAAACCGACATGATCTCTGCACAGGACAATGCTGAAGCCAAATGACCATGCCGAGAATGATAAAACATACGCAGGATATCAATATTTATTTGTCTCGCCCGCTCCTTCAATGATTCCATAGAGCAGCCTCCCTCTCAAATGAAATCCACATGGCGCATATCCACATCGTAATAAGCCTGAATTAATTCATTGCGCGTCTCGTACACACAAAAGTTACGGCAATCACGCTGCGGGCGCAAACCAGCCAGTCTTTCCTGGGTTGTCGCCGAAAACCACATTTCTCGTAAACTTTGTTTATGCAAGTCTCCCACTACTGCCTCAGCATCATAAGCCCTCGTATGGCAGAAATACACTTTTTGGTCAGCCGCTATAACGGTCACCAGCCGACAAGTATAGCAAACAGGAAATGGCTGTGTAACAAAGTTCTTATCCATCCAGTCATTCTCGTAATTATTAATAATGGCAAAGCCTTGATCCACAAAATCTTCCTGCGCACGATGTATCTGCTCTATCACGTGGTCTTTGATGCCGTCATGGTAATGCGGCTCGTTGTCAAGCACAGCCGCAAACTTCACATTGTCACAACCGAGACCTTTCAGCAATCTGGCCGCCTCATAGACCTCACCTGCATTTGCCTTGCTGACAACAAAATTCACTCCCAACACACAATCCCTGTCCTTCTGCGCAGCAAAAGCTTCAATATTTCTCGTGACAATCTGGAAAGCATTCTCTGGAAGTCCTCGCAATCTACAATAGGTCTCCTTTACTGGCGAATCAAAAGAAATGCGCACCCATTTGGCTTTATGAAACGCTTCTGCCCTCTCTCCAACCAGCAATTGCCCGTTGGTAATCAGTGAAAGCTGCAAGCCTTCCTCATCAGCCAGCTGCGCTGCCTCAGTAATATACGGGTAACAAAGTGGCTCGCCACCACCGGAAAAAGTCAGAGCCTTTACGCCTATGTTACCCATATCCTTCAATATTTCTTGGAGTTTTGGCCAAGGAATACTATCCTGATGATCGATATCCGTACGATTTGCGGTCTTCTGCGTAGTGCCGCCGGAACCGTATGTGCAGTATGCACAATGATGGTTGCAAACATTAGTTGGCTTCAAGCGTATATAGAATGGTGCCTGTGCCTCACCTTTGGCTATGGCATCGAGTGCCCTAGCATGATGAAATATTTTTAGATTGGAATATGCATTCATCCTGATGCTCCTATTTATATAGTCAGTTGAACTTCTATGCACAACAACATTTCATACATTCAGCACGGTTCCCACGAATTTCAACAAATCCACCTTGCGCACTGCCTCTTTATTGCCGACTACATTCGTCTTAAGCGCCCCCGCTGTATTTGCCAGCAGTGTGGCAACATCAACAGGCATCCCCCGAAATGCTGCCAGCATCGCCAAAGCATAGAATGCATCCCCTGCCCCAACAGTATCCTTGACCTTCAGCACCAACGCTGGGCATATTACCTGAGCCTCGGCTGATTTGCCAATAGCTCCTGCTGCACCAATTGTAACCCATGCATAATTTGCACCAAGCTGCTGCCTGAGTTGTTCCAGCAAATCCTCCCTAGGCGTTAGGGGCTGACCAAAAGCCAGTCTCAATTCTCGCTCATCCACCACAAAAGCATCTGCACGACGGTACTTGCTGATTATATTGGTACCATAATTTGAAGAATTTGTCTGGCAGTTGACGGCTAGGAACTTCGCTCCCCGTTCAATAATACGCAGAGACTCCTCATCCAAAAGCCCATGCCCGTAGTCACAGACCACAACCATATCATATTCCGGCACTATTTTTGCTAATTTGCTATGCCAGTTCGTGTAATCAAAGCGCTTACGCTCACCACGTTTCATAAGGCGATTGATGGAAAAGAGCTTCACATACTCCTGTCGTTGAGCATTCTCGCGCAAATATCTCCGTTTTACTGGTGTAACAAAAGCTTCGTCCTCAAGTACCTCCATCCGTATATTAGCCAAAGACTCACGCACGAAGTCCATGACACCTGACTCTTTACCCGTCATGGCGCATAGTGTAACCTGTCCTGCAAAATTAACCATATGCCTGGCAATAGCAAGCGAACCACCAGCATAGCGTTCCTCATGATCGTAAAAAGTAGATAGCGTTGCATCCTTCATAGTTACACCCTGCACATTGCAGAATACATACTCATCCAGGATTATGTCACCTACCACAAGCACATTAAGTTTGCTAAAATCGTCCACCCACGAACGAACTTTATCAATGAGACTAATACCATATTTATTCTTCAAACCATGAGAAAATGCAGCCACATTCTCTGGAAGCGTACCAAAGAAATTATTGAGAAGATTTGTGGAGCTATAGACCTGTCCCTCCGTAAAGTAGATACGACCACCATACTGCTCAACAACTTCCTGCTCAGGGCCTATATTGCCTGTAACATCATTTTCTGCTACTGCATACTCCTTCCCCTTCGCATAAATATCCGGCTGAACATACCGCACAATCTCATGCACAGTAACTGCCTCAGAAAGCAGTACATAATCAACAATCTCCAAACTTGCCAAGAAAGCCAGACGCTGTTCATCACTAAAATATGGCCTGCCTGGTCCCTTATTAACATATTTAGCTGCCGTTACAGACACGACAAGCACATCACCCTGCCTCTTGGCATCGGTAAGATGCTCAATATGTCCATAGTGAAGTAAATCGAATACGCCGTGACATAGTACAACCTTCTTGCCATCTTGACGCAGCTGCTCCCGAATGGGAGAAAATTCTTCCTTGGTTACAATTTTATTCTCAGCCATAGCTATGCCTCATTTGCTCAAATATTTAAACCAATCTTCTGTAGCTGTCTTAATACTATCCGGAGTCCAGACAGGAGCCTGACGCCAGTAATCAATATTATCCAATATATGCTGTACGCCATCCTCCAAAGTTACCTGAGGATGCCAACCCAGCATATTGTTTATCTTCGTGGTATCTGCCCATGTACAATCTGGCTCACCCGGACGTTTCGGTATATGCACGACATCCGCATTCTCGCCACCCAGAAGTTCAACCAAACGGTTCACAGAATAGGTATGCTCGCTGCCTACATTAAAGCGCTGCCCTATTATATCCGGATTATTCGATTTAGCGGCTGTCACAAATGCATCAACAATATCCGTCACATAAGTGAAATCGCGGGTCTGCTCACCTGTACCGACAACTGTATAAGGCTTGCCCGCTAATTTCTGCCCCAAGAATACGCCAAATACCGCACCATAAGTACCGCTTGTACGCGAGCGAGGTCCATATACGTTAAAAAGGCAAAGAGATACCACTGGTAATTTATAAACTTGTGCCCAATGCAAGGCCAGTTCCTCGCCCAGCCGCTTAGTCAACGCATAAGGATATTCAGGACGTATATCTGCCTGCTCATCTGTTGGAAATTGGTCAGGAATCCCATAACAAGAAGATGATGCTGTGTAGAGGAACTTCTTCACCCCTGCTGCCTTCGACGCCTGCAACACGGAAAACGTCCCATCAACATTAGAATGAAAATAATCTTGCGGACGCTGAATGCTTGGAACAATGTCAGCCAAGGCAGCCATGTGAAAGACCCAATCCACGCCCTCAAACAAATGCGAAATTTTCTCGTAGTCACAAATATCAGCCTGAACTACAGTCAAATTTGCCTCATCTTTATGATGTGCCAAATTTTCCAAACGACCAGTACTACAGTTATCTATCACAATTACTTCATGTCCCTCATCAAGCAATCTATCTACAATATGAGAACCTATGAAACCGCATCCTCCTGTCACGATACTTTTCATATTATTGACCCCTTTCTTGTTCTATATAACGTTTCATTACTTCATCGACGACATGCTGCAAAAACAATTGATGCAAAGATTCAACTATGCCATAGCCGTGGCTTTTCACGTAAATGTTATAGTCCCCCATACTGCGCAATGGATTATCAGGCGCAAATCCTGACAATGTCACTGTTCTACATTTCTTATCTTTAGCAAGCCGCACAGCCCTTAATATGTTTTCAGAACGACCAGAACTAGAAATAGCAACCAACACATCACCTGGCTTAGCGGCCATTTCTAACTGTTTGCTGAATACCTGCTCATAACCAAAGTCATTTGCCAGACACGTTAGCGTAGCCGGATCATGCATACTATGAGTTTGTAATCTTCCATTCTTTAAGAAATCTGTAGTCATATGCATGGAAATCCCTGCACTGCCACCATTGCCGATAAAAAAAACTTTTCTTCCTTGCAAAGGCAAATCCATGAACATATTTACTAAAGCATCCAATATTTCATTATAAGAAAGTTGCTTGTTATGCCCCATGTCTGCTTCCATCTCGTTCAGACAGACTATTAATTCTTGCAGGTAAGTATTTTCACTTCCTTCAAAAGTCATCGCAGCCATCTATATTTCCTCCTTAAGTATATGCCACACTAACTTAAGCAATCTTGCCCTTGAATTCCATCAGTATTTCTACTAAAGAAAATGTCTTGACGATGCCGCGTTCATGCAGACTGTTTTCTAATTCTTTCCAGCCATTTAGCACTGATACAATTACTGCATCTGTTTTTGGTAAATCTGCATCGATGCCATAGACCTGACAAGGTGCATCCCACACCCCGTCAGTTCCACGACGATCTATTACATAGTTCAATCCTATACCACTTCCTTCCAAATCAGCAGCAAGGTGATGTCCCATGTTTCCATAGCCATATATTGCTACATTATGGCAATCATGCTGTAAAAGATACTTTCCTATAGAATGACCTCGACAGAGCATATGCAACCATACACTCATAATTTCTGCAAGGTCACGCTGCCCTTGTAATGCACTGCCGAAGTCTGTCAGCAATTTATGACAATACTGCTCATGTTCACTAAGCTGTTCTGGAACCAAAGCATGGATATTATTTTCATCTGTTGCTTCTTTTACAGCTTCCAGATACGCGAAGCCGTCTTTTTTAGAGGGTTCTAAATGCATTCCCTCGCCCCATTCATTCCATGCATTTAGGAAAAGGAACTCTAGGCCACGGTCGTTACTAATCCCCATCATCTTCTTCAGTGTACTGCAAAATTTTTTTGCTGACGGATCAGTTATCACATAACCTTTAGTCCCCCATCGCGGCGTATTATCAAATCCAGTACCAATACAATAAAAGCTTGGCCTGCCATCAGCTAGGTCTGTATTATATGCAACAGCTGCATCGCATAGAAGGCCATAATCATCAGAAGGCAATCCCCCCTGTTGTGACCTATCGGTAACAAAATACTGAGCTGTATGATGAAAATGTAAAATGCGTGCATCTAAACATACAGGACATGGTGTATAAGGATTTAACATTGTTCCTATAAAGAAAACTCCCGGCAAGCCTGCCTGTTTAGCTAAATCATTCCACAAATCCGTCATTTCTTGCAAACATGGTATTTCTTCAGGACGATGAAAAATAAAAACAGGCTTGCCATCTTTTTTAATATACCTTTTATCTTGAAAAAAAGGTAGCAAATATGCAAAATGCTTTTGCCAATCATCAGCCTCACCATAAGCCTGCTCTAAGATTATCTCCTCTTTAGGACCTTGAACTGCGTCCAAGTCGACAACCTTATTCCAAACGTTTACAGAAACACCTGGCTTAAACTTCCCCCATTTTCTTGCCCAACTTTCATTTGCCCAGTCAAAGCAGAATGGCATATCAATATCCTGCCATTGAAGCAAGTTTTCCGCTGGCTTTTCTAGTACTTTTCTCCCATCTTTAAAATAATAGTGATAGAAGCAAAAACCGGACACACCATACTGTTTAGCTAAATTTGCCTGCCAAACCATCGTATCCTTTTTTAATAAATCATAATAATTATCATTTAATGGCTCATCTGGTTGATAATGTCCCGGATATAAAGACTTGGCATTTTTAACTGCCGTCCACTCCGTGTATCCTAGTCCGTACCATTTATCATTTATATCCACCGCATGGAATTGAGGAAGATAAAAGGCTAACGTACGCAATTTGTTTTTTATTACCTTTTCCATAAACGAATTCTCCATATAGTACCGTCATGTATTTTCCTTTATAGCTTTTTTCATAATATTATATATAGAAGTTGCTGTTCGTTGTGGGTCAAATCTCAATCTAGCATTAATTTGTGCTTGATTTGCCATTTCATACATCTTTTGTCGGTTATTTACACACCATGTTAAACATTGTGCCAAAGACATTGGATCGCCATACTCATACAATAGCCCATCCTTACCATTCCTTAATAATTCCGGATTGGCTCCAGTGTTTGAAGCTATTGTTAAAAGCCCAGCCAGCATATACTCTACGGTCACACGGCCAAAAGCTTCCATACGTGATGCCATAACACCGATATGACAAGTTCTTAAATGACTCACTACATCTTGCGTATATCCGTAGAACCTTACTCTATCAGACAAACCATTAGAATCAATGTATTTGTCCAGCACCTCCTGATAATCTGGATTCTGTGGACCATAAAACTCCACTTCAAAATGCTGCAAAACATCCTTTGTCAACAAGCTTAAAGCAACAATCAAATCTTTTTGGTTCTTGCTTTCCTGTACTGCTCCACACATTCCAATTCGAAGAACATCTTGACAAAATTTATTACAATTATCATTACCCAAAGACTCCAAACGAACGCCATTCGGTATAAGAAAGAATTCATCTTTTCTCCCCACAACCTCCTCACACTTACGCATCAAGGCTTTCGATATACATATAGCAGCAAAACTCTTATCTAAAATATATTTCAAAGACTCCTTACGTCCCAGTAAAAACCGCCAATTAAAATCTTCCTCAACAAACTCGCGAATATGCCAAATATGTGGAAGATTAAGCCGTTCAGCAATATGGGCTCCAATGTCTATTACACTACTATTAGAATAAACCAAGTCAAAATTGCACTTCACAAGCATATTGATAAGTTTATCTTCTACTACTGTATTGTCATAAATATGAACACTATTAATCTCTCCTACCCACCAAGAATAAGGTGCAGTCATACTTGGTATTCCGTGGGTACTTAGTGCCGCATTTAAATCACCTAAACTGGGAGATATAACAAATAATTCTATCCCCATTTCTTGCCAATACAACAAATTCTGTAACAAGCTTCTATTTGCGCCCAAGAGCTCTGAACCATGCGTAAAAAATAAAACTCTTGCACATTTAGGTAAATCACCATAGTACCAAGACTTTAATTTTCTCTCAGCTAGAATAAAAGATCCATCCAAAACATTCTGTCTGTATACTAAGTCATCATAGAATCTATTTGGTAGGTTAATAATTTTAAAGATACTCTTTGGTAGAACACGTACTATTTCAGACTTATTTTTTTCATTAACAGACAATATTACCGCAACATTACTTAAATCTCCTGCTTCAGATAATTGCATAACTCTATATCCATTAATTGAATCAGGATGTTGTTCTCCGTCAGAAACTAAAAAACCAGAAAAGCTCCAGCTCATTTCATTTGCAAGCCAGGATAATGCTTGACCATAGCACCCAGCACCATATCCAAACACACGAACAGATGAAGCCAAGTTTTTTTTGATTTCCTCTATTCCTACTTGAATCTCCATCTACTCTCAGCTCCTAATGCATTATTTGTTTGAATAATTTATATATGCGGCATAATTACACCAATAAACTTTGACATCTACACCCGACTTATTAATCTGTTTTAACATATCTCTAATTTTTATATTCGCTAAAATAATCAACAACTGCTCACTTTTTTCACTCGCGTTTTTAAGAAATTTTTGTGCTGATAATATTTTACTCCCCCATAATTTTTCGTTATTATCTATTATTTTTGGTTTAAGCCCTTTATCCAAGCAAGCCTTCTCTGCAATCCGACCTGTCCCACCATAACCAAATATCACCAATTGCCTCTCCGGTTGCTGTATAATGCTACTCACCATTTGTTCTACTGTAGGATATGCCTCTATGTAAATGCCATTGGCAATAGTTTCATAATCCGTATTATCAATATATTCGTCCGGCAAGCACAATCTACGCTGCTCATCATATTTAGGCCTACACCCAAATGCGTATGCTCCGACTTGGACATGGAAACCTTTTTCTTTTGCTCTATCATAGAGGTAATGTGCCATTTCAAATACAGCTTTCGTATAATAAAATGGTCCTGCATTAGATGTTCTCTGATAAGATTGCATTTCTGCATCCACCACAATTTTTTTTACTCCTGCATCTTGGCAGCGATTGATAAAAGCGTCCATTTCATTTTGCGTAGCATTATAATTGCAAACGTTACATTTCACTACAACTTTATCACTTGCTTTAGCATATTTCCCAATATTTTCCCATACGACTTCGCAGTTGCTATTCCCCTTTACTCTTAGAAATACATCATATGTAGCCGAATCCGGGCTGATTCGCAACCATGCTTTACCATTGGCCAACGCCTTATAAATTGCTGGCGAGAAATCTATAGCATTAGTGTTTATACGCTGATCAAAACCATGATTAGTAAGATAATCTACTGTACCTTCAAAATAGGGACTTTGCGTAGGTTCACCCCCACCATAGTCGAATATGGCACCAGAGTCAAATAAACCCAACTCATTAAACTTCTCCATCACGTTATCATATGCAAAACCATGTCCTTTCTTTCCTAAATGCGATGCGCAATATATACAGCTGCTGTTACAATATGTAGTTGTAAGAAAAGTGACATATGTAATAGGAGAAAAATGATACTCCACTTTATTACAGAACGGACAACGACGACAGGGAAAATTATCATCCTCCATCTTCTTGAAAAGTTTATAAACAGATTCATAATACTTTTCAACTGAATCCAATCCCACCCTGCATAACATACTCACTTCCGTGGGCTTATCATCTATGCTGCCAGCATGGCAAATAGATATTTGTTCACCATCAAAGTTTACTTGTCTCCCCCCCATGTACTGGCACATATAAACTTCATGTCCCTCGTATTCTTTTATGATACTTTCAATGGATGGTACAGCTTTACATAAATTCTTCAATTGATTCTTATCCATGTGTAAAACTCCTAACTAATCACGCCCATACAAATCTCTTGTATAAACTTTGCTTTCTACTTCTGCAAGCTCTTCTGACCATCTATTAGCGATAATAATATCTGCTCGATTCAAAAAGCTTTCGAGGTTATGCGTAACTTCATGTCCTTGGAAGGACTGATTCTTGCAGGTAGGTTCATAAATCAGCAACGGAACCCCCTCACCACACAAAAGTTCCATAACATCAAGGACCGCACTTTGACGATAGTTGTCACTAGCGGTTTTCATAGTCAAACGATAAATGCCAACAAGTCCCGGATTCCTTGCAATAATCTCGGATGCAATATGCTCCTTACGTGTCCGATTGGCTTCCACTATTGCAGTAATAATGTTCTGTGGAACATCTCTATAATTAGCCAATAACTGTTTCGAGTCCTTAGGCAAGCAATAACCACCATATCCAAAAGATGGATTATTATAAAAATCTCCAATACGAGGGTCCATAGAAACCCCTGTGATAATATCCTTAGTAGAAAGCCCACGTATTTCAGCATAAGAATCTAACTCATTAAAATACGCTACTCTAAGAGCCAAATAGGTATTTGCAAAAAGTTTGATTGCCTCAGCCTCCGTGGGATTTGTTAGAAGTACAGGAATATTTTCAATCTCTGCTGCCTCAAGGAAAAGATTAGCTAACTTCTTGCCAGCAATTCCACGATCCCCAATAATAATACGTGATGGATTCAAACTATCGTGCAACGCACTGCCTTCTCGTAGGAACTCTGGAGCAAAGTAGATATTTTCTCTCCCATACTTCTCACGAAGTCTAAGAGTATACCCCACAGGTATGGTGGAGCGGATAAGGATGTCAGCAGATGGTGCATACTCAATCGATTCCTCAATTACATCCTCTATTGAAGAAGTGTCAAAGAAGTTTTTCTCAGTATCGTAATCTGTCGGCGTAGCAATAATTACAAGTTCGGCTCCACGTAATGCCATTTTGGGGTCAATGTCGGCAAAAATCTTAATTCGCCCTTCCTTCACCCACTTATCTATTCCCATATCCCCTACAGGTGACTGCCCTTCTATAATCATTTTCACACGCTTAGCCGAAATATCCAAAACTGAAATCTCATGATGCTTAGAAAGCACCAATGCATTAGCCATCCCCACATATCCTGCTCCCGTCACTGTTATTTTCAAAACAAAACACTCCCAAAAACTTTGACAAGAAAGTATCATGTCCACTATATAGGCGTTATAGCATAACTAAAAGAAAATGATTATTTTATTACATTCGGTATCCACATTATCTTTGAATTGTCATAGCCCATATTTTGTAACTGCATAATTATCTCATCACGCATCTGCTCACTGTCCACTGATACTAATACGTAGTCAACTTCTATGTTACTAAGACATCCCGGTGCTGTTATCTCAAACCCAAAATGTTCATAACCATTATCTACCCAAGCTACGACCTTGTAGTGTTTACTACTTGTCAAGGATTTATATACTTGTCTACCTACAAAACCAGCACCAAATATAGCAAGTCTCACTCCATTAGGTATCTTTTCTTCTACGTAATGGCGAAACGGACTTAACTCCAGCTCATCTACTCGTTTCTGCAACACTTCGATACCCTGCCAATAAGAACACAATAATCTGTTCATATGTCTCAAATACACCCAATGTTTTTGATATGCACGTAATTCACCACTTAAATTCTCCCAAAATCTCATCACAAAGCTAGATGGATAATGATTACGCATAAAAGGAAGCAACCGCAAAGCCAATCCCTCAGATGTAAGCCCCAAACGGCCTCCTCCCCAATATTCATTTTTTTGCGTATAATTGAAGAAAGACTCTACAATTGCCTGTCCTGCAATTTCTACAAGGTTATCGTAAAGTTCATTTACATTCTCTGGCAGTTTCAACACACCAAGTGATTGGTCTCCACACGGTTTCAAACTATTATTCTCAACACATTGATTCAAGTATTTCTGTCCCCGCCAACCTGTGTACATATAACCTCCACCTAATTCACCTGGGAGGTTATAGAATTCCACATCATGGAAACAAACCAAAGCATCTTTTCTCATATACGGAAGAAGCATAATTAAATCAAGCAATGGATACGGATGTGCATGAGCCCCATCGATAAAAATCATATCTATTTGCTCATCTTTAGATAAAATGCTTTCAATATCAAAAGTTGTTTTCCCATTCATAAATGACCAATGTTTAATTTGATCCAAGTTCAGCTCATGTCTTACAACTTCTCCGTAAAAGTCACTATTCTCGACTTCTATATCGTATTGATGATATTTCTCATTACACATAATGCCTGCTCGTAGCATATAAAGAGCAGATATACCATGGTATGTCCCCACTTCTATAACTTTGTTAACTCTAGTATCATCAGCAAAACGATACTCTTTTATTAGTCCCATCAAAAAGCACAATTGGGAAACACTCGCTGCACCTCTTATCCCCCATTTTGCTCTATAATCCGGTAAGCTCTTATAAATATCATAACCCGCCTTTTCATATAACCCCTTCTCAATCCAATCTCCCATCATGAGTCCCTCCATTTTTTAGGTAGCACAATTATATTACTACGCACACTCGCCTTAGTTCCTTTTATAAGATGTCAAGATGTCATCTACTACATCACATTTTATCTATCGTGAAAAACAACACGCAATTGTGGGTGACAGCTACCACATATCACCCAATCTCCTATCCCATTCTATAGGAGTCCACTCTGCATGTCCAGCAGCCGAAGTAAATGTCATTTCGCCAAATTTTATAGAACCATCATTTAAAACATACCAATCAACTCTTACCTGGTCAAAGGATTTGCATAACTCTTTAGTAACCTCAATCATCTCGTGTAGACATTTAGGTTTTGGTGGTACTATGTCTCCTTTGGGATATGAATACACAAAAGGCATAACATTCCATTCTAAATCTAAAAATATCATCTTCAATCCTTTTTTTCGCTGATAAAGGAACATGATATATTTAGGTTCCCCATGAAAACAAAACACTTTATAGTCATATACATCATCACTTATGTTTTCAATATATTCTTCACATATAATACGTGGCTTGATGGGAATATATTGTGTCTCATACGCTCTATAGCCAAAATTGCATTTCTGCCAGCTTCGCAACATACATTTAGCAACACCTACATCAACACTTTTTTTGCCGTCTACAATAAAATTAAAACCTGATCCATGATTTAGTTTCATTGCATAACTATTAGGCAACTCTTCCCAAGGAATATTCTCAACATTTTCCCAATCACCTATAAGAGATATAAGATATTTCTCGCCAATTTTATCTCTCACCCAGGATCGAACTTTATATTTATCCGCAAGCTCAGTTTTGATTGATATCGGAGGCATTATCATAGCAGCCAGCATCTTCTCATTGAAAGTTTTTGGTGTATCGAGATTAGGATATATGCCAGTAATCTCATAATGCATCGCTGAAACCATTTCAGAGTATGCACTTTGGGGCAACAGTCCTCTATATGACAATGCTATCGATGAATCGAAGGATAATATCTGCTTCTCTGGCACACCAATATCTATTAACTGATGCTCCATCTCGTAACTATAAAGATGACTTGATACAACAAACAATGCCTTGGGATTTTGCTTGAAAGCCAAATTAGGGGAAATAATATTTCTCTCACTTATTTGTCCCCAATTATTATCACATATGCAACATACATCTATACCATTCTTATTCATACAATCGTATATAGATTTACCATCTACCCCAAACCCAAATATACATATATCACAATCAACTTTCATCAAACTAACAAAGTATTCTAATATAGTCATGCCAACATTTTTTTCTAGTATTTCGCACGAAGAAAGATAGCTCACTACACATCAACCTCTCATCTTTTTTCATCTAAAGGTTGTTTCACCGTTAGTTAAGATGTGCTGACAGTTATACTGCATAACAAATACATTTCAGAATAATAGTTAAAATGTATAAGGATGGCTCATAATCTCAATTATTTTTAGTAACTAAAAGCACATTTCTCACACATTGTTCCGTGTCGTCCATTTCGTATTAGATCTCGCAATTTTTCATATGCACTTGAATGAAAAGCTTCCAGCATCGGCGTATCTTTTACATTTAAGCCAACATGTCCCTCTGCATCAAAACAGCAAAGGGCATACTCGCCATTTGATAAAATGCATATCTGTTCTACTAAATCCATACATATACCAGTATCATTGCCATATAACTGCGGTGCCAACGACTGACTGCTATCCATCCATTTGCCAATCTTAATAACTCGTATCTCCGCCGATTCACCAAACATTCTCTTGAAGTTGGTTACTTTTTCCTCATCCCCTGTATCAACGATGCTTAATCTTACGTGTATGGGCTTTTCTTTATGTTTATTTTTATTTATCAAATATTCAATATTACTAATTGTCTTTTTAAAACTCAGCCCCCCCATTATTTTGAAATAATCATCTTCATTCACCGTATTAAGTGAAATAGTAATTGAATCTAATCCAGACTCTATCAGCGAATCTATTTGTTGAATTGTAGGCAATGAGAAATTTGTTGTAAACCAAACAGGCACATGTGGGAATTTTTCCTTTAACACCTTTATTCTATCAATTAAATTGGGATCAGTAAATGGTTCGCCGTTAAGATGCAATATAAATCGCTCAACCCTAATATTTTCGTCTATAATTCTCTTTAAAATTTTGTCGAAAATCTTCGAATCCATTATTTTCTTCTGTCTTTTAAGTGTTGGATTTGCACAAAAAATACACTTCGCATTACAAATATTTGTAGTTTCAATCATAATCCTATAAGATTTTGGGTGAGGAGGGAGTTCGAACAACTCCTTCCACTGCTGAACTTTATCTTCAAGCATAAAGTTTTTCTTACTTAGCATATAATTATCCGTAATATATTCGTTAAGCAAGAAGCTAGATATATCAAGTTGAGCAATAGAATAATAATCATAAACATGATACCCTTGACTTGCTGCAGATTCATATGTTAAAGTGCCAGGCTTAAAAAACAATTTTGCACCAGCGTAACACAGCATTTGTAGAGTTGTGTTGCCACCACCAATTTCCATTCCATAAACAACTATATCCATCTTAGAGATGAACATCATATACTCTTCACATTCCATATACTTTTCTACCATATGAAATTTTTCACCAAATAGTCTAAATCCAATTTCTCGTACATTTCTAACAACCTCATCCTCTCCGTAGGATGCAATGCAATACACTTCAATTGAACCCGCAAATTTTGATATAATGCTCAATGCTTCTGGTATTCTGTTATATGAATAACACGAATGACTAACTAAAACTTTAGGAATTGTATTTTTTTCTTTAGTTGGTAAACCAATTGGCTGCGAGTAATTTAGTCCATTATAGAAATATCTCTGTGCTTTCAAGTCCATTTTTTCTATTAAAGTTCTAACATAATCATTATTATTATCCATGCATATTGTATCACAAAATCTCAATAGCTCCGCAATATATCTCTTATTACATTCATTATAACCAAATCTCCCTGACCAAGGTATGAGTATTCCCTTGTCCTTAATCATATCAATATACTTAATTAGAATTCCAAACACGTAATCGCTAAGCCATTCTCCATGAAAAATGATTCTCTTACATTTTTTCAGGCAATCTCCCAGTATCAAAAGCCTTTTATTGACATTTTCATCTAACGAAAATATCCCATCAAGAATTTCTATATTTCCATATTTTTCCTGTAATCTAGCATAAGTGCTCCATACTCTATATTCATCTTTTCTGTTACCTCGATTAAAACTATATATCAAAAAGGCATGTTCCTCCATAGAGAATCCTTTTTCTAATATATATACTAATGGTTTTACAAATTTCTGGTCAGGAATAATATGTATGTACTTTATTTCTCTATTTCTCCAGACGAAATCCGATTCTGCTTCACTATAAAATTTTTCTTCTAATTTAAAAAAATCCTCATATTCACTTTGCGTACATACAAAATAAAATTCATTATACCCCAAACAACGAATTTGTGGTATAACATTAACCCTATCTGCTAAAACTGTAATAACCACAGAATTATCTACATAGCATGGGTTAATTATAGATATATTATTCTTTTCATTCCCCCACTTGTTTCTATCATTATCCATAATGCATTGCACTTTATCCCAAAAACCGAATTCATATATCCATTCGTTATTCCTGGAGTCTCCAAATACACAAAGCTTTTTTCCCTCTAATGCAGTTGCCAATTCAGATTCATTTACTCTTTTAAAATCTTGATTTAATATTACTTTATGCATAAACAGCACCATTATCCTTATATCAAAAAGATTCACTCGCACTTCAGGATTCCAAATAGTATCTAAAACTTATGTAATTATAGCAATTTGTTCATTAACCATATCAGCTATACTTCGATATCCCGGATAAATATAAGCCTTATCATACCCCTCTTTACGCAGTATTTCTAAAAACTCGCATTTTAGTCTATTGCTAAATTTAAAAACTGTAAATAATTGTCTCCCTCTTTCTTTAAAGCCACTCACACGATTCTTTGAGGCATTAAAATAGTATAGTAACAACTCATCCAAAGGTTTATTATCAACAGTTATATCACTATCAAAGAATCTTTCAACATAATCGCTCATACGATTCCGCATCTCAATCAGATCTATTGGTATAGATTCCTTATGTTGAACAATATTATGTTGCCATATTGACAAAATTCCTTTTTGAGCATTTAGGTTTGCATTATTATCGTACGGAGAGACAATAAATCTTATTGGAATAGAGTCATCCTTTATCATTCTTATAAGTCTTCTTTTCTCATCATGATTATCAGGATGATTATTTGCTACGCCTGTGGAGAAAACCTCATCAGCTAAAATATGTCTTCTCTTATACTCCTGTAGCCATTTTGCATCTACACACCAAATTGCGCATTCCCCATCTTTTTCTGCTTTTATATCTTCACATGCAAAGTATAATGCAACTTTTATATCTCTAGTCCAATCAAGCAATCTTGTTTTCACGCCATAATGTTGTGCTAATATTGCTAACTCCATGATATTATCTGGCAACCAATAATATATATCATTTCTTAATATATCCTCGATCCCCAAAAAGTTTGATAAATAATTCATATAAAATTCAGGAACGGCAGGAACGTATAATCCATGATTATTAGCTTCTCTAAAAAATAAAATAAAGCTTTTCAATTCTTCTAAGCAAAGTTTTTCTTGTTTACCGTACTTCACTGATAAATCATCTCTTAGCAGTGACGGTTTTAATAAATATGAAGCATCTCCATGTCCACGAAAAATATATCCATCATAATCTTTGCTATACAAGACTTTATTATATATTTCATCTATAGAATTTATCTCAATTTCAACTATTAAGTCCTTTTTCTTAATAAGATCATCTTTCACTTTCATAGCACCTTCATTTTTTACATTTTATAAATAATTAAAACTTACTAGTGGTTAAATTTTTTTATAATTTCAACGTATACAATTCTACTTATCGCTATGAAGCAAAAAATCCCTGACAAATTCTACAATATTAACAATCTGTTCTTCTCCCAACCCATACCACATTGGTAATCTCAACAACCGATTGCTTTCCCTAGTAGTATATACATCTTCCCTTGAGAATCTCCCGTACTTTCTTCCCGCAACAGCCGAGTGCAGCGGCACATAGTGAAAAAGTGCTATTACCCCATTTTTTTTAAGATAAGCTATCAACTTAGTACGCTCTTCAATATCCTTTACCTTTATGTAGAACATATGTGCATTATGCTTGCATTCATCAGGTACATACGGCAATTCAATAAGTTCCCCATCTGCCAATGGCTTCAAGAGATTATAATATAATTCCCAACTTTTCAGCCGGTCACTGTTAATTTCTTCAGCCATCTCCAATTGTGCATATAAATAAGCTGCGGAAAACTCACTTGGTAAATATGATGAGCCAATATCTACCCATGAGTACTTATCTACCTGCCCACGCAAAAACTGTGCACGATTAGTTCCCTTTTCCCTTACAATCTCCGCACGGCCTGACAACTCGTCCCTATTTACGAGCAGTGCTCCACCTTCACCCATGCTGTAATTTTTTGTCTCGTGGAAGCTGTAGCAACCAAAGTCCCCAATTGCTCCTAGTGCCTTCCCTTTATATGTGCTCATAACCCCCTGAGCTGCATCTTCCACAACCAACAAATTATGACGACCTGCAATATCCATAATAGTGTCCATTTCACAGCTGACACCCGCGTAATGAACTGGCACAATAGCCTTTGTCTTTTCCGTAATAGCCTCTTCAATCTTATTTTCGTCGATATTCATCGTATCCGGCCTAATATCCACAAAAACAATCTCCGCTCCACGCAAAGCAAAAGCATTAGCTGTAGAGCAGAACGTAAAGGAAGGCATAATCACCTCATCGCCAGGCTTAATATCTGACAAAATAGCTGCTAATTCCAAAGCATGTGTGCAGGATGATGTCAGAAGTGCTCTATTAGTAGAAGTTTTCTCTTCTATCCACGCACTACACTTCTTGCAAAATTTTGCATCACCGCGAGCAATGCCGGATTCTATTACAGATTGAACATATTCTTTCTCTTTATCAACCCTCACAGGATTATTAAAAGGAATCATACCCGACACGCCCTTTCAAAAATAATGTCTCATCTCAATCAATTTGCAGAAGTCTATATTCCCAACATCCATCACCATAGCTCCCCAAGTCAGCCCCAAGCCAAATCCAGCGAAGCAAATCTTGTAATGTTCTCACTCCAATCTCTCCCACAAGTTATAAATCACATGGGTAGAATCCCCGCAGGCATTGCAACCTAAACTATAGTGCTTTATAGATTGAATTCAACTATATATAGTTTTAGTCTATTGTGACAATACATTTATGCATTTGAGTTCCTTGGGGGAAAGTCAAAATTCTGTATCTAAGAAAGCTAAAATGTAGGTATAAAAAGTTTCTTATTTACAAAGACATACACGCGAACGTCTGTTAGAAAAATTCTCGCGAACCAGCGTGTTTATTGACATTCAAGCATTGTTCGTTAACTTGTGTGTATATTAAGTCGGGAGATTAGGTTGCAAGAGTAAGTAACGATATTGCTGGACATCTTTTCATACGGCACATTCAATGCCAATTCTTCATTATGCAACCTTTCTATTATAGAGTTTTATAATTATTAAATGATAACTATTTACTCTCTTTATACGAAACTTCTAAATTCCCGATGCATATGTATCGCTACATCCCCGAATTTCCGCATGCTTCATCCTGCCCAACACCTTGAAATACTTCCCTTTGCGTCCACAAGGACAGTCATCAATCCCCAACAGTACACCTTCATCCTCCGTCAAAAGCGAATGCCCAGGATAAGACCTTGGCAACAGGGACAGCACTTGAATCATGCCTTTCTCCCCTACGTTGCACACTGAAAAATCTTTTGCCCTGCGCATTATGACATCCGAGTAGGTACTGGCATGCAGATGCCCTTTTTCACACTCCATGTATACACAGCCTGTCTGCTCCGCCATGCCGTAGTAATCCGCAACTTGATTCAGACCGCACACTTCTCGTAAGGCATTTTTGAACTTCTCTGTCGAAACAGCCTCCTGTGTCAACTTCTTCCAACCGCCTCCATGTATCAGCAGGGCATTGCTTAAATCAAGCCGTTCCCCCTTGGCAGCAACTTCACGCAAAGCTTTGT
This sequence comes from Pseudoselenomonas ruminantium, assembly GCA_015058655.1. Classification (GTDB taxonomy): domain Bacteria; phylum Bacillota; class Negativicutes; order Selenomonadales; family Selenomonadaceae; genus Selenomonas_B; species Selenomonas_B ruminantium_C. The sequence continues at coordinate 62,561 of SVBX01000011.1, read as the reverse complement.
AGAAATACTGCCAGACCATGAAGGTGAAACCAAATAGCAGGATTTTCTCTCCCTGATGCTCTTGAAGAAACGCACGCAGGCCTTCAACATCAAGTCGCATATCATTATCCAGTGCATAGATTTTCTTACGTCCGAAAATAGAGAAGCCCAGAACGCCCGCTCCCCGCGCCGAGAACATTGCGCGATTTTTCACCACTGAGGGACAGTCTACTATGACCATAGGTAGACGTGCAGAACCCATGAAGTCCGACACAATACGCACCAGTGTTTTCTGCTGCGCTGCTGACGTTCCTTTATCCAAGAAAATGCGAGACACGGACTGCCCTGATGTACCAGAGGAAGTCATGAGTTTGAATACATCCTCCGACGGTACGCTTTTTAATTCCATTTCCTTGAAGATACGCACCGGCAAAAATGGAATTTCCTCAAGCCGGCAGTTATCATCTCGCATGTGCGCTGCCTGCCACCCCAAAGCCTTGAGTACATTTCTGTACGGATTGCAGACCGCCATGTGATGTTTAGTGAGCTCCAGAAGCCCCTCTGCTAATATCCGTCTTTTATCCTCTTTATCCACACCGAAGGGCGGCAAGGACAGAATTTCCTCATATGTCATGTTCATTATCTACCCTCCGGTCAAAACTCATACGCCAATGTGCTCCAGTTCCCCATAGGCAACTTTACCTGCCGCGTTCTTCGGAATCTCATGCACTAGATGTACACGAAAAGCCGATGGGTGTAGCCCAAGTTTAATCGCGAGATACGGCACGATTTCATCAGCAATGCCTCTCTCGGACGTGTATATACGCATCAAATCATCCTGCCCTGCACATGCCAACTCCACCACAGAAAAATGCTGACGAAGCAAATGCTCGACTTCCTCTAAGTTCGTGCGCTTGCCGAAAATCTTCAGGAAGCGTTTCCTGCGCCCCACAATGGTATATATTCCATCAGCATCACATCTCGCCATATCACCAGTCTCATAGCGTCCCTGCCGCTCATCTCCCCTCGCCAAATCAGCACCACTCTCTGCATAGCCCATGGTCACATTCTCACCATAGTAGACCAACTCGCCCGTTGCCCCCACCTCGCTGATGAGATTGCCAGACTCGTCCACAAGCTCGAACCGACCTCCAGGAATTGCCTTCCCCATAGAACCTGCTTTATCCAATGACAGTTCAGGAGGCAAATAGCCCATGCGTGCCGTGGCCTCGGCTGCACCATACATCACCACAAAACGTTTGCCCTGCGTCTTGGCCCAGTCAGCAAATGCCTGATGCAGCTCCGTATCCAGCTTCCCCCCAGCTTGGGTCAGCGTCTTTAAATGAGGCAGCTTCATGCGGAAGAAACGCAACTTCGCTAGCATCGCGTATGTGTACGGCACTCCGGCAAAGCTCGTGACCTCCTGCTCACGCATCAAATGCCAGAACTCGCGGTCAAATAGAGTCCGCTCTGTCACTACCAACGACGCTCCTACCTGCAGGTGACTATTGATGATGGAGAGGCCATACACATAATGCATGGGCAAGTTCGTAACGGCCCGTTCCTGCGCATCTATTCCAAGATACTCGATGATGGAGCGCGTATTGGCCTGGAGATTACGATAGCTTTGCCTCACCAACTTCGGCGAGCCGGTAGAACCTGACGTTGTCATCAGCAAGGCAAGATCATCATGGAGCGAGAAAGGCGACTCCACTTCACGGGAAAGCAACACATATTCTCCTTGATGCAGAACATCATTCCCAGAGAATTCTCTAGCCCTCGCTTCCGGCAGCCACAGGAACTTCGGTTGATAAAGCTCTACCAGATGCGCTGCAAGTTCAGCATCCAGCTTTGCATCCAGCATCACTGGCACAGCCCGCCCATTGATGAAACCCACGTATCCAGCTATCGAGGCAGACGTGTTTGTGCAAAAATGGAAAACCAGCGACCTGTAGCCTACGGACTGATAGATCTGCCTTGACAAATCCGACAACTCCCCATATAACAGGTGATTGTTCTCTGTTAGCAATGCTGTGCTTTCCCTGTGCTTTTCCAGTTCCAAAAACATCAATCTGCCTCCACTCTGTTGCAATATGCTTACCTATGTGAACCTAAGCCTGGATACACACATAAACCAAACACAACCATGCCTTCACACATCGCTGACGATCCTGGACAAAGCCAACGGCAAGTCAATGCCGTCCCAAACAAAGACCATATCCATGCCCCGTCCCACCGGTACTATCCTATCAACGCCCCTAACGCCATGCTCGACAACCATTGCCCTCAGTCTTTCAGCCAATGTTCCCAGATATGTAATGGTCTGGCATTTCTTGCGTAGCAAAGGTAAAATTTCCTGTAAATCCCGTGTGCTGTACTCCAGGAAATAGCCACAATTGCCCTCATAAGCCATCACATCTGCATAAATCTCCGGCAATTCCAGGCGGACCACCAGATTGTCATGCTTAATCTCCCTTACGCCCGGATGCTTTGCAGCACATAGCGTCGTGTGCAGCAATTTTTCCGAGGCAGCGATATCGCTCATCTCATATCTTTCTGCCACGAGCGGGGCCAGCGCCCCCCAGAAAGCCTCTTGCGCTTCTGCAATCCTGTTGCCTGTCCAGACAATCAGCCTGGGCGAGCTGCAGGCATTCTGGTCTACGTAGTACGTATCATTGTAGAAAGCATGCGCCACGGTTGCCCTGTCCATCTCCAGATAGGCCTCCGCATCGAACACTGCCAGGGAATACCTGTCCGCAAAGCCAAGATCAAGACAGCGCGGCCCCACCTGTGCCCGGCGGATGGCCTCGATTGTGCGGTCCCCCCCCCAAATCATGCGGATATCGCAAATTGCGGACAGTTTTTGCGTCACCAAATCATCATGCCCATAGCGAACAACGCAGATATAAGGTGCAACATCAGGGCATTCCTCGCGAATGACTGTCGATATCGTCTCGCAAATGATATCAACCTGCGGGAATTCCTTGCCGGACACCCGCACTACCGAAGCATTCCCTGCCAGTAAAGCATAAGTCAGTGAAACCGCAAACTGAACGGGGATATTGGAAGGAGCTATATGGAAAGCAACACCGCGTCCCAGGCGGCGTTCTGCCTCACCGGCATAACGCTTGCGTACCTTGCCCATATATGCGCGGCGCACCCAGAAACCATAAGCCACCACATCGCCATAGGCCTTGGCCTCCTTGCTATGCAGCAGCCGCTTGGAAAGCCCTTCCAAAAAAGACAGTGCAAGGTCAGAAAAAATGGGCAATGACGGCAACAAAGGCATATCTGCCAACATCTTCTCGCTGCCAATCAGGTATTCAATTTTCTGCGTTTCTTGCTGCATGAGTATCACTGCTTTCTATAGGAGAATAGCGTATCCTCCCATGTATATATTGCATAGCCTTCAACGGCAAAGATCACGAATGCGAGCCGCAATCTGTTCCGCAGTCAAGCCACACTGCTGCAGGACATATTCGTAACTGCCAGCATGAGGGAAAAAGTCCTCTACACCAATCAACAGATGTGGCGGACGCTCTTTTTTCGGAGCCAGATACTCTGCCACTGCACTCCCAAGCCCACCGCAGACATTATGCTCCTCTACGGTCACTAACAGATTGTGCTCGCACAACTTGTCCAGGCAACCTGTATCCAGCGGCTTGATGGTATGCATATCCACGACGGTGGCAGAAATCCCCTGCTGATCCAGGATATCAGCTGCCTGCAAAGACCTAGCGACCATCGTACCCGTCGCTACGATAGCGACATCAACGCCTTCGCGCAAGGTGATTGCTTTGCCCAGCTGAAAATCATAATCTTCAGCATAGACCACAGGCACATCCTTCTTACCCATCAAACGGATATAGACAGATGTGTCATGTTGCAGAGCCGCCTCCACCGTTTTGGCCACCTCCATGCAATCTGCTGGGGAAACCACCGCTATATTGGGAATTGCTCGCATAATGGCCACATCCTCAAAGCAGCAATGTGTGTTGCCCAACTCCCCATAGGCAAAACCACTGGCCAGACCTGCCATGCACACCTTTGCGCCCATATAGCCCAGATTCACGCGAATCTGTTCCAAGCAACGCATAGACTGAAACGGCGCGAATGTCGTAGTCACAACCCGATATCCCTCGCTAGCCAGCCCCGCAGCAATCCCCATCATATTTTGCTCAGCAATACCCGTATCAAGGAACTGTTCCGGAAGCGTCATCTTCATACGTTCCAAACCAGCAGAACTGGCAACATCAGCCGCCAAGGCAATTATATCCTTATGCTCCTTGGCCATCTCAAGGACAGTCAGGCCAAACACTGGGCGCTCACCCATACGCGACCATTTGCGAGCATTCTTGCTGCTATACTCCATCATTTAGCCTCACCTGCCTGACACTTATTCAATTCCTGCACAGCCAGCTCATATTGCTTTTGTGTCATAACAGCGTGATGCCAGCTGTTATTTCCCTCCGCAAACGCAAAGCCCTTTCCTTTAACAGTATGAGCAACGATAGCCAAGGGACGCTCTTCCTCATATGTTTTTGTCATATCGTTATATAATTCCGGCACATCATGCCCATCGCATTCACGCACTTCCCAGTTGAAAGCCCTTAGCTTATTTGCTATGTCATCAATAGACATGATTTCAGCATTTTCCCCGCCCAGCTGATATGTATTTTTATCTATGATAGCTACCAAATTTTTCAGCTTATACTGAGGGGCCGCCATAAAGGCTTCCCATACAGAGCCTTCATTGCATTCACCATCTCCAAGCAGAACATAAACTTTATTGCCATAGCCTCGTTTGCGATTTGCAATAGCCACGCCAATTCCCAATGCTAACCCCATGCCAAGGCTGCCATTGCTGAACTCAATGCCTGCCTCTCTATTGATGACAGGATGCCCAAAGAAAATCCCTTCATCGTGCTCAAAGGTGTCAATAGCTGACATCGGCGCCAATCCAGCCTCCACCAATGCCGCATAATAGCCCAAAACACCATGACCCTTGCTCAGGATAAAGCGGTCACGCTGGGGATCTTTCATGCCTTTATCCTTTGTATTCATTACACCAAAATAGAGGACTGCCAATATATCAACCAAGGACATGCCTCCACCAAAATGCGCGGCGGAATCTCCTGCATTCAGTGCCATATCAAGCCCTAATTTACGCATATTTCGGGCATGGTTTTCTATTTCTGTATATTTCTCTGCCAATCCGTCAGCCTGCATAATCACATCCCCCCATCCACACGCACGATTTGTCCAGTGATATACCGGCTTTGCTCCGAGGCTAGAAACAGAACAGCATCTGCGATTTCCTCCGTCTCTGCCGGACGTTTCATAATGATGCGCTCCAACACCTCCGCCTTCTGCTCTTCTGTCATCAATGCTGCCATATCTGTATTCACCATCCCCGGTGCCACAGCATTTACACGTATATGGAAGGGAGCAAGTTCACGTGCCAATCTCTTGGTTGCACCGACCATTGCCGCCTTGCTGGACACATACCCCAACTGGATGCCATAGCCATCCAATGCAGATATAGATGCCATATTAACGATACTGCCCTGTTTACGCTTCATCATATGCTTCGCTATAACTTGCATAAAGATGAGCTGATTGAAAAAGTTAATATCGAACTGAGCTCGTATGTCTTCTATTCTGGTCATGGTAAACAGACCGGCCTGGCCAATTACGCCTGCGTTGTTCACCAACACGTCAATGAATAATTTTTCCCTTGTGATGCTTTTTGCCCCTGCCTTGACTGCATCTTCATCAGATAAATCAAAATACACGGGGCGCACCCAGACAGAGAACTCAGAAGCAATAGCCGCGCACTCAGCCTCAAACGCCTCACTCTCCTGCCTGGCACAGGCCCATACATTATAGCCAGCCTGCGCCAGCTTCCTGACTATTGCTCTGCCTATACCGCGATTGCTTCCTGTCACAACAGCATTCTTACCCTCTGCCATTTGCAACCCCCCTACCATCATCCAACTATAGGACTCAGGAATTCACCTGATACGCCCATTACGAAATCTGCACGAGATACGATTTGCTCCCCTACATACGCCTCGCCATGGAACTTAGCAATGCCGTGCTTGAGGCTTTCCAGTTTGACTTTCAGCATTAAATCCTTGCCTGGTCTTACAGCCGTGATGCTTTTCAAGTTTTTCACACTGACAAAATAAATAGTGCGATCTCTATATTCTGGCAACGTCTTGATGATAATGGCCCCTGTTTGATTCATAGCTTCAAGCTGCAGGACCCCGGGCATAACAGGATTACCAGGAAAATGATTTATGAAGAACCATTCATCTTCAGGAAGTTTTTTTTTGCCTACTGCCTCTACACCTGGCTCCACATACTCAATTTCATCTATCAGCAAAAACGGTCCCCGCATGGTATGATACTGCTTCACTTCATCACTTGATAAGTGCATAAGAATACCTTCTCTCCCTGCAACTTAAGCCGTAAAATCTATGCCATAATTAGCAGCCAGTATTTCCTGGCCTTTCTGATAGCTGGAGAATTCGATAATGTCCTCTGTCTCAAACTCTATATCGAAAGCATCTTCAATCTCAGAGATAAGTTCCATGTGCCCTACCGAATCCCACTCTGGTATTTCCTGATATTTCAAGGTTTCAATTTTACCAGTATTGTCACTTATCTCAAAAACACGCTTGAATATATCCGTATATACTTCCACATTTGTCATAATAACCAAATCAACCTTCCTTATAATATTCATCCGTATATTCTATGGGCATAATATCGTTAGGGCTTACCAGAAAATCAGCTATCCCCCAGGACAACCCTACACCAAAACCAGATGCCAAGATTCTTTTAGTTATTCTGGAGTCATCATATCCATACGCTTTGCATAAGGTAAGCGGAATTGTAGCTGCACCTGTATTACCAAATTCATCTAAGCTTAAAGGGACTTTATCCATGGGCATTTTTAGCGAAGATGCCAAATGCTTAAGAACAAAGTGGCTCGCTTGATGTAAGACCAACGAATCGAAGTCTTCAATAGATAAGCGATTCTCATCCATAAATTCGCTAAACAGCCCCACCACATCAGTCATGGTAAAATTGAACACTTCACCGCCATCCATATGCAAATCATAATCAGATCTGCATACACCATCACTCTGCACTACCCTTTCCTCGCTAACAAACCTATGCCTGAATCCCCCACCACGCACATAAATTGCATCATATCTGTTACCATCGCTTTTTAGTGCAACCCTCATAGTCCCTGCATCATCTTTTTTTTCTAATAAAGTGGCAGAACCAGCATCTCCAAACAACATAACAGAGTTGTCCTCTGGAGAAAGGAGCTTGCTATTAGTCTCAGCCGTCAGCAATAGTGCTTTTTTTATATTGCTGCCACTCATTAAAGCAGCTATGGTTTCCAAACCATATACATAGGCAGAACACCCAAGATTTATATCAAATACCAAGCTATCCTGAGTGACCCCCAACCGTTTTTGTATAACACCAGCTGTAGAAGGTACTATATAATCATGACATGTAGTCAAAAAAACAATTGCGCCTATTTCGTCAGGTTTTACATTCTTCTGTCTAAGCAATCTTGCAGCAGCCTCATAAGCCAAATCACCTGAGGTTTGCTCGTCTATAGCACGATGAATCTTTCTAACACCAGTCATCTTCATTATTCTCTTGACATTCTTTTCACCAAATCTAGTACAATATAATTCGCAATCCACCTCTTTCACTGGAGCCACGCTTGCAATGCCTGCAATCTTAATATTTCTAAACACACTGGAAATCATATCATTACTCCTAGGCATCATTCTATCTGGAAGTCATAATGACATTTCTGGCAATATTCTCCTATCACATCTACAAATATTTTTTCATCTACTGTTTCAGCAATAATGGAGGCTAGTGTCTCACCTGAATGTGTTAAATTTATTTTACCTAGCACGATTTCAGGTATGTCATCTTTATTTGCTATTGAAATTTTTCTGTTTTCCCATATGCCGTGAATCATTTTTCTTTTTATAATGGCTCTCCCTATGTGAGAATACCTTATTAACCCCAAATTGTCTAATTCAACCAGCGTGTCAAATGTAACATAATCGAAATACTTGTTTATAATGTCATGTGGAAAAATAACACACACTCTTTGTTCATCGCCATCATTCAATATTAAGCGAAACGCAGACACTGTTGTAAAGCATTTTGCTTGATAGCTTTCCAGCAAAGATAATGTGTTCAAAAGTGACTTCGTAATCCCTTTGTTATTCTCCACCCTTTCAGCTAATAATTTTGCCCACATCTGCCGTATATTATCGCTGGACGCATTCTTCGAACATTCCTTGAATTTTGCAACCCATTCTTCATCTAGGTTATTGTAATCCTTCGCTCTATCAGATTGGTTCATTATTTCTCCAGCCCGTTTACAAATATCCAGTACATTCGCAAACTGTTTGGAAATGGTATCAATATTGTCTACAATGGCATATCTCTCAAGTGCACTCCATCTCGCGTCTTCTGAAATCTCTTTCATAATCTGATGCTTAGCGCGTTTCGTATTGATATAATCACTGTCATTATAAACTGTGGAAACAGCACCAAATATTTTATTTATTAACTCTTTACCAAAGCCCTTTTGTATAGTCGCTATTACATTGCTAAAATCATCCATATTGAATCGTATGCTTTATAGCATACTCCACCTCCTTATCTGTAAGCTCCACGCAAATATCCCCCATCAACCAGAATATCTGCTCCCGTTATCCATCTAGCACGATCACTTAAAAGAAAAAGTACCATGCCACTGACATCCTCCGGCTTCCCAAGACCAAGCAGATGACGGTCAAAAACACGCTTACTCGCTCCTGCCTCATTATCATATTGCTGGGTCATCCTAGTCCCAACCCAGCCAGGACTAATACTATTTACCCTATGACTTTTTTTACTTAATTCCAATGCCGCCACTTTCATGGCAGCCCTGACCCCTGCCTTAGCTGCATCATAAGCTGTCATGCCACTTTCAGCTGAGTCTGCACCAGCAGAAGAAAATACAACATAAGATGCCCCCGGCATAGAAAATCTTTTTTTGCTGACATATTGCAAAAAATGAATCCATCCCCACAATGAAGTAGAGAGAATGCGCTGCGCCAGTTCATCATCAAATAATCGTAAAGGAGTCAATGCAGTAATTCCGGCCGCGTAAACACCGCCATTCAGTTTCCCATTGGCTGCCACAAATGCATCAAGCACCTCAATCCATTCCGATTTGCCTGCACTTATTACATCTAGTTGTACACAACTAATACGCTCAGGCTCCAAACTCTGCAACTCCAGCAGCCTTGTCTTATCTCTGCCGACAGCCAAGACATTAGCACCAGCAAGTGCAAGTTCCTCCGCTACTTGCCTTCCCATACCAGAAGAAGCTCCTATAACTGCAAAATTACGTCCTTCAAAATCAAATGTTACTTCGCTCATATTTCTTTTGTCTCCAGGATATGTAAATCCGAAATATTCAGCAACGTTGAGGCAACAGATAAGCCTACGCCAAAACCTGACAGCAATACTTGTCCATAGCCATGATATACGCCCTGCCTTTTCATCTCTGCCAGACAAGCAGGTATAGATGATGAATTAGAATTGCCAATACGTGCCACTCCCCATGGAACTTTCTCCTCTGGAAAGCCAAGCTCTTCACCAAGTGAACGCACTATTATTTTATTTGCCTGGTGAAAGACCGCTAAATCTATTTCATCAACATCTGCTTTTGCCTCAGTCAGTAATTCGCGTATATTCCGGGGTGCTTCTGTCAAAGAGAAATCCATTATAGCCATGCCATCCATGACAGTATAGTTGTCCCTGTCCAGGCTAAGATGTTCATTTTCCGTCAAGTTGACAGCTCTGGCTCCACCTCGCGGTATCTTAAGAGCGTTTGCCAACTTGCCAAAACTGTTGAAAGCAAAATATGCATTCTTTTTCGACTGCATCCCCTTGTCAATGATAGTAGCTGCACCTGCGTCTCCCATTATGGGCATTGTCGATGTATCTTGAGGATGTATCAGGCTGCTGCCACTGTCGCCGCAACAAAGGAGAACTTTCCGTCCTTCTGGCATATTTGCAAGCATAGTTGCTGCCAAGTAAAGGCCATAAACATATCCTGAACATCCCAGGTTAACATCCAAAGCTATAACATCATCTGATAAATCTAATCTTGCCTGCAACAAATAGCTAGTAGCCGGATTTATATAGTCAGGTGTCTGTGAAAGGAAAATAATGGCACCTATTTCTTCACGTTTAGCCTCACCAGCTGCAAACAAACGCTCTGCGGCATCATAGCACATATCAGATGCACAAACGCCCCCCCGTACTATACTCAACGATTCTACACCTGTTTGTTTCACTAAGCGTCTAATTTTATTGGGCGAAAAAAGCTCTGCACATCGTTCAGACACTGGAATAATATTGCTAGAGACTGTAACAGTAAGAGCAACGATGTGCAAATAATTAAGCCTTACAATCATCACGCTTCACCTTTTATAAGCTCATATAAATCATTGATTGTGGTTGCCGCCTTCACTTCCTTCGGCATTATTCTTCTAGAAGAAATGCCATTACACATTGCTAGAAAGGCAACATAACTCAGGGAATCCCATTCCTCTATATCCTCCAGCTTTGTTGTCAGTGCAACTTCCTGCTCCGTGTCCATAAGTTCAACCATTTTTTCAATAAAATCTTTCTCGCTCATGTTACAAAACTCCTTATCCGGTACTCCTTCGTCCAAACTAATATAAAATCTTATGACGTAAGGGGTAAAAGTAACTTCTTCACTCAAGCTAAACAATATATTGTGCTAATTTCTAAAGTAAAATCACATCATCCTGTGGCATATAGTACACAATTTGACTTTTAGCCCCCACATCATTTATGGCGTGTATACACATCATACATAAATCTTACCCTACTTCCAAACATTTCATTTAACGCAAGTATAGCGGGGTTATTAGAAGAAACATCTCCATATGATACTTTTATGTTTTTTTTTATCATTGAAGCGCTTCCTGCATACAATACAAACGCACCATAGTTACCACTCCTAAACTGCGGAAATACCCCCGTCAATAACGCATTACGTACTTTATTCTCTATACGATGTAAAACAAATCCAACATTCTTACCTTCTACAGATATATAAGACAGCTCACTGCCACGTTTATATTCATCTTCCACCCAATTAGCATACCTATGATTTGCAACCTTTATCCCCCAAAATGGATCTAGAGCAATTCTATCCGTTGAAAATATCCCCTTTTCTATCTCATTTTTTATGTATGTTACATCATCATATGTATCAATAGTTTTTTGTTCAGCACCTGAGTAAAGCTGCTCATATTGAAAAACACAACTTTTTACATCATCATAAAATGCACGTAAACAAATCTGTGTTTCTACATGCCAAAAGCCATTCTTCTGTAATTCCCATCCAACCTGCGGATATCCGGTCTTCATCTTTACGACGGTGTATTCAGCATGATAAATCTTCTCCGCATCTTCAATGTCTGCATATACTTCCACTGGTTCACGAGAAAAATCTTTTTTCTCTAGCTTCACTTCTATGGTTCTCTTACCAAGGTTTCTTAATTCCCATACTGCATCAACTACCTTCACTATGCACTCCTCCCTGTTTGCATATGGCACAACACTTCTTTGTAAATATTGTTTCCAGCATTATTCTTTATATCATCATATTTTAAATCGTCTTTATGCCCTTTAATCATTTTCTTCAGTAATTTCAATTCATTCATTTCTCTCAAAGGGAACTGCTCGACCATCTTCTTCTCCCACTCAATTCCATACCCTTTTGGCATAGGAACAGTAATCTTTTTTACATCATTGCTGATATTATCTACTACAAATATATACTCAGCTTTATTAGGATAAAGATATATCATATTATCCTTTATTACAATATTAGGATAGCCAATATCCATTCCATCACAGTAATCTTTTATAATTTCTGTAGAAAAATCGCTTATGCTGACTTTTGCATACATATCCTTCCTGCACGAAAAAATCCACATAAAACCGTTCTTTACTACCATTCCCACCGACTCTACCAGCTGATGGAAGACACTATTCTTTCTATTAATTTCATTCGTCCCCAGATTATAAATAAGTAAATCATCATGAGTGGTATAACAGTAGAGTTTATTATCGTAATACCGAACATTCAGAATAGAATCATCATCATTGCCAATGCTTATGATTCTATGTGCTCTTGACAAAATATCAAACATAACAACCTTATTTGCTTGAACTAATGGAAAATAGAAAGCATCATCTGACTTTGACCCCGCCCCAAACTTTGGCGAATTATTATCTTCATCGATATACGGTTCCAATTCCTTATACCACTCAGAGTAATATGTCAACTCCCCATCATCTATCGAATAAGATACTATTGCATGCGAGAAATAAGGTTTCAACCATATTGTATTACCAAACCTATATGCATCAGTAAATCTTGCCCTCGAGTCTCCTAGTTTTCCATCATCAATAAATACTTTCTCCCACACTTCTTTTTCCTTATCAAAAATCAGTATGAACTCTTCATTGGTAGGAATAAAGTATAGTTTGGAGTTAACCTTCTCCATTCTGCAAAATAAAGACTTTATATTCAATTTAGCTGGCAGAAACTTCAATAATTCTGTCCGCTCTGTCCTGACATTAAAAGAAAAAATTCCATTAGCATTCCATGCTGAAAAAATCAGCTCATCACCATCCCACATGGCATCTGTAAAAGTCAAATATTCATCAAACTCTATTTCAGGGATTTTATATTCAATTTCTTGCCTAAATACTGGTTTATCAACCTCTCGGTACAATTGTTCTACGCTACTCCAATCCCCATACAATGCATCCGTATAAGTTACAGCCCTATCCAGTTCAACTGTATCATCATATATTCCCCAGCTTTCTCGAATATAAGCATTGACTATGCTTTCATACTCTGCCAAAAGCTCAGGGTGCATAGAATGAAATGTAGAACGCAACAATGGATGTGGACGCCACCAAAGTGCCAAATCTTTTTGAGACTTGAAAGCACTTAATACTGAACGTACCTTCTCAAGATAAGACTTTGTATACTTAAGCATGGTTGATAAACCAGTATTATAAAGAACAGTCCTCTTGCCAGCTATGATCTCTTTCCATCGCTCTGGTAAATCATATTCCTCTTTTGTGCTTACGGATACCTTATCAAGTTTCGGTGAACCCAATCCTAAAACATGTTTCTCCCAGTAATCATTTGTAGCATAAGTATATCTACTCAAAACATTGACATAAATCTTTTTAATAGCCTCAGATTGAACAATGACATAATCTGCATTTGTCACCCCTGGTTCGAGTATGACATTTGCAAAATCATCCTCATTTTCCCGTATTTCATCTATCTTATCTGGGTCATCATAGTCAAACTCCAACTCTGGAAGCACAAAATAAGGAATATAAACCAGCTTATCCGCACATTCCTTCAAATTACTACTGTAGTATTCTTCACTTTGGCTGGTAACTCTGTTGCAGTTATCATACGGGTAGTGGTAGCATATCACGTCTGGGTGCATGGTCTTCAGATCTACTTCCTGCCAGTCCAAAGTAGGCACATCCTTGGGGAACAAATCCCTCTCGCAGTGCCACTCTTTAGCAGTTCCATCCGGATTCCTGTCGCAATAAGGAATAGGTATCACATAAGCAAGGCAGTTATCCTTATCCTCATACGCTGCCCGCCATACACTTTCCAGCGAATCCCACATGCTGGCCTTATACGGCAAGAACACCATCTCTTTTTTGAAGTGTTCCTCCTTGCCAGTCTCGGCCATAATATGCTCCAGGAGTTCCCTGCAGAGCCCCACAATCTCCCCAGCATCTTTTCCGGCTTCCCCGGAGAGTATCTGCTTGATAGCCATGATAACGCCATCATACACTTCACCGTATTTGGCATAATTGCTCTCGGTCAGTCCCTGCTGACAGAGTTCCCTGGCCTCCTCCAGATTGTGAAGCACAGGGCGCAGCTTCTGTGGATGAGCGGTGGCTGCCATGGTTGTGGTCATGTATATAAATTTCAACTTAGATAGGAGCCTGCTTTTGATGGCCATGGGGTTCGCCTCCTGGAAATATTTTTCTCACTAATTGGTAAGGCTACGAAAACCTCATCCGTCAGACCTTCGGTCTGCCACCTTCCCCATAGGGGAAGGCTAATGGACACATACTATCTCATACAATCTCAGTATGCTTTTTGGGGTGGGTGCACCCAAATGCACCCATTTGCACCCGGGTGCACCAATTTGCACCCAAGATGCACCCGTTGCACCCAAAATGCACCCATTTGCACCCAAGCCTGGTCTGCACTGTCATAATTGGTTGCTTATTTGATACAATGTGTCAGATTCAAAATTAGCTGAATCCCCGAAGCCTCTTGTTTCAAGGGGTTTCGGGCATGCACCTAATTTTCGTAATTGTATTGAATTGCGGTTAAATTGATTGCAGTCGTCATACGGGTAATGGAAAAAAATCACATCAGGATGCATGGTCTTCAAATCCACTTCCTGCCAATCCAAAGTGGGCACATCCTTAGGGAACAAATCCCTCTCGCAATGCCACTCTTTAGCTGTCCCATCCGGATTCCTGTCGCAATAAGGAATAGGAATCACATAAGCCAAGCAGTTATCTTTATCTTCATAAGCTGCCCGCCATACACTCTCCAGCGAATCCCACATGCTGGCCTTATACGGCAGGAACACCATCTCTTTTTTGAAATTCTTTTCTTTGGTGGTTTCCATCACAATATGCTGCAAGAGCTCCTTGCAGAGATTCACGATTTCCTGCGTGTCGCTACCAGCCGCTCCATCGAGCACCTGCTTGATAGCCATGATGAGGCCGTCATAGATTTCTTCGTACTTGGCAAAGTTGCTTTCCGTCATCCCCTGCTGGCACAGGGTCCTGGCCTCCACCAGATTGCGATACACGGGATGCATCTTCTGAGGGTGAGCAGAGGCTGCCATATTCATGGTTACATAGGTGGATTTCAGTTTGGATAAGAGTCTATTTTTTAGCGCCATATGCTTCACCCTCTCAGATAGAATCCCAACACTTTTATATCTTTCTTTTAGTTTTGACAAATAAAATAGGCTGCAGGAGTTCTTTGCACAGGGCTATCATCTCCCCATTTTCTCATGCAGCTTCCCTTGGAGAGTATGTCCCCCCTCTTTCAAATAAAAATATCATATGAATTATCTTGGCACCCCTGTGCCTGCTGACGGCGAGCCGCCTGCTTCGCTCCGTGTAAAGCCACGGTCTTGGCCTACAAGAAAAGGATGTTCCCTCAGATAAGGCCGTGTTTTGCTTCGCCCTTGCGGGGCTTTATTAACTGTCCGCTTTGCAGTGCTGATCGCTGAAACAGGTATTGGCTGTTTATCCGCAAGTTGGGCAGGGTTAATCTTTAATTGCATTCGTTAAAATTTACGCTTATGTCGCAACCTCATCCACCGCTTCGCGGTCCCCCTTCCCCAAAGGGGAAGGCTTGAATCCAGCCAGCTTTTCTATATTCCTGGCAGTATTCAGGGCTGCGGGAAGTTTGAGGCCGCAGTTTTCGCAGATGAAGTCGTATTGCTCTCGCTTTCCCTCTCCGCCGCATCCTGAACAGGTGGACGCTGTGGCGTAGGGGCTTATCTGCTCCAGCTCGATGCCATGAAGGCGGCACTTGTAAGCCAGCTTTTCACGGATATAGCCGTTGAAGCTCCTGGTGAGCCTCCTGTTGGCAGCTGCATAGGAGAGCTTCTTGCCTCCCTTGAGGATGGGCTTGGTTATCACTATCCGGCAGGGCTTCTCCTCGCGCAGCAGGCGGTTCAGTTCGGCATTGATATAATTGGCCGTCTTTTCCCTCTCCCGCTGCTTGATCCTGAGGTATTTCTCCTTGCCCAGGTTATTAGCCAGGATGCTTTCTGCTTTTTTCAGATTCCCATTCTCTTTGCTTTGGCGATAGGCATCATACTGCTTCCTGCGCTCCCTGTTCTTCTCATAGAGCCTTTCTGTCTCAGGTGTCACCAGTTTGTTCAGGTTCTCCCCGTATACATGCCCGTTGGACAGAGTAAGCATATCCTTGTAGCCTATGTAGGCATAAAGGATATTCTGGGCATCCGGGCTCTTCCTGGCACATACATCCACCGGCATGGCAATCACTGCTATATCCCCTTTGAGGACGATATGCAGCTGCCTGCTGGAAGTGTTGCTGTCCCTGAGGGGAATGCAAATCCGCTTCCTCGGCTGCCTGCTCACCAGGTAAAGGCCTTGCTCCTTGTAGCGATAGCCTGCAGGCATGACCTTGAACCCTGCCTGGCTGTTTGTCTTGGGTTGCTGCAAATGTTTTCTCACCAGACGGCATATAAGATTGTTCAGCCGCTTGGCATCTATTTCCAGTCCCACGACTTTGCTGGGCAGTTCATGCTCCTGCCTGTTCAAGATGGCGGAAAATACACTGTTTATCTTCAAAACAGTACGCAGATAAGCGCGGTCATCTGCCGAAAGGTTCTCGTTGGCATTGATGAGGTCACGCAACTTGTTTTTCAGCATGCCCCACATGCTACGGATATCCGTAACAGCTTCCGACACCGCCAGCTCATAGTAGGCCGCGGGCAAATTCAGCTGGGCCCGCAGGCCGCAATGCCTCATTTCATTCAGCACATCGTAAACCGGCACCAATCGGTTCATATTCTTGATGCCGGAGTACCTGCCGTAAACGAAATTCTTGACCTTGCCGTAATCCTCCGCAATCCCCTGCAGGAAAGCCAAGGTCTCCGAAGGCAACGGCTTGCTGTACTGCCAAACTGTTTTGGTAATAATTTCTTCAGATGTCTTTTTCACGCCAGTCCCATTTCATCACCACAAAAAGAGAAGAATTATCTCAAAAGGTATACCTTTTAAGAAATATATATTCTCCTAGTAGTGTATCATTTCCTCCCTGCAAAATCAAGAAAATATATTCCGAATCTTTTGTTATTGACTTTAAAAAGACATATCCCATAAGGTATACCTTTTGAGATATGCATATAAGATATTGCCCATTAAAAGAATCAGCCACTACTTTTGCGGTGGCTGATTCTTTTGCATTTCTTTGCATTTTCTATAAAAGGTGGACAGGGGCAGACCGCATGTGGCTGCCCCTTCTTTGCCGGAAATCTCATGTGCCAGCCAGAGGCCTGCTATATGCTCAAAATTCCGGGGCAGAGATCTGGCAGGGCGCCCCAGATGCACGCCCTTGAGCCTGGCTGCTTCGATTCCCTCCCTTTGGCGCTGCCTGATATTCATGCGCTCATTCTCTGCCACGAAGGAAAGCACATAGAGGAAGACATCACTTACAAAAGTCCCCAGAAGGTTCTTATGCACTCTGGTATCCAGAGACATCATATCTATCACGGCAATGTCCACTTGCTTCTCCTTGGTCAGGATACGCCACTGCTCGATAATCTCCTCATAGTTGCGGCCCAGCCTGTCTATGCTCTTGATATAGATCAAGTCTCCCATGCGTACTTTCTTCATCAGCTTCCTATACATGGGACGGTTGAAATCCTTGCCGGAGATTTTGTCCACATAGATGTTCTTATCGGCCACGCCCTTTTCACGCATGGCCCTGAGCTGCCTGTCCTCCTTCTGATCCATGCTGCTGACACGCACATAACCGTATACTGCTCCGCTCATGATCGTCACCTGCTTTCATAAAAAAAGATTACCTCTACCCTATATATCAGACAAAAGCAGGTACTAGAAAAGCCCTAAAACCGGAAATGCTTCCGATTTTAGGGCCTTGTTTTGGATAAATATCAAAGGGTCTTCAGTATCTCCCTGACCTTCTCCAAATACTCCTCCCGACTGCAGGTGATGACCTCGCCGGTCTTGCGGATTTTCAGCTCGATGGTGCCTTCCTCCACGGCCTTGGGACCGATGGTGACGCGCAGGGGATAGCCGATGAGGTCGCAGTCCTTGAACTTCACTCCGGCCCGCTCCTTGCGGTCATCCAGCAGGACATCTATGCCCTCTTTCTTGAGTTCGGCATAGATTTCCTCGCCGTAGGCCAGCTGGTCGTCCTTCTTGGCATTCACCACTGCCACTACAGCCTCGAAGGGGGCGATAGCTCTGGGCCAGACGATGCCGTCTGCGTCATTGTGCTGCTCGATGGCGGCAGCCATGGTGCGGCCTACGCCGATGCCGTAGCAGCCCATGACCAGGGGCTGCTCCTTGCCTGCTTCGTCAAGGAAGGTGGCCCCCATGGCCTCGCTGTACTTGGTGCCCAGGGTGAAGACCTGGCCGGCCTCGATGCCTCTGGTCATGGTAAGGGGAGCGCCGCACTTGGGGCAAGCATCACCCTCGGCTACCATGCGGATATCCGCCACGGTGATAGCGTCCTTGTTGAAGTCACGCTCCGGAGTCACATTCTTGTAATGGACATCCGCCTCGTTGGCGCCGGTGACGGCGTTGTACATGTGCATCACTGTATGGTCAACGATGACCTTGATGCCCTTCTTGATGCCGATGGGGCTCATGAAACCGGGGCAGCCGCCTGCAGCTTGGATAGCTGCATCCTCTGCCATGGTGAGCTCCTGGGCATCCTCCAGCAGGTTGATGAGCTTCACCTCGTTCACCTCATGGTCGCCACGGACGAAGGCCAGCACCAGCTCGCCCTTGTCCGTCTGGTAGGCGATGGCCTTGATGGTCTTGGCCGTGGGCACCTGCAGGAACTCAGCCAGCTTCTCAATGGTGTTGGTGCCGGGAGTGGCCACCTTTTCCAAGGGCAGCATTTCTTCCTTTTCAGCCACGATAGCCTTCAGCTCTGCCTTCTCATCGCTGGCGGCATAGTCACACTTAGAGCAGCAGGCTATGCTGGACTCGCCAGCCTCGGCCAGCACCGTGAACTCGTGGGAATGGCCGCCGCCGATGGCGCCGTTATCTGCCTCCACGGGACGGAACTCCAGCCCGCAACGGGTGAAGATGCGGCTGTAGGCATCGTACATCTTCTGGTAGGACTCGTTCATGCCCGCTGCATCCTTGTCAAAGGAGTAGAGATCCTTCATGATGAACTCACGGCTGCGCATGAGACCGAAACGGGGACGGCGCTCGTCCCGGAACTTGTCCTGAATCTGGTACAGCATCAAGGGCAGCTGCTTGTAGGAGCGCACCTCGTCCCGCACCAGGGCGGTGATCATCTCCTCGTGGGTGGGGCCCATGCAGAATTCGCGGCCATGGCGGTCCTTCATGCGCATCATCTCGGCGCCATAGGCTGCCCAGCGGCCGCTTTCTTCCCACAGCTCCGAGGGCTGCAGGATGGGCATCATGATTTCCTGGCCACCGGCAGCGTCCATTTCCTCCCGAATGATCTGCTCGATCTTGCGGATGGTGCGCCAGCCCAAAGGCAGAAAGTTGTACATGCCGCCGGCAGACTTTCTCATGAGGCCTGCCCGGTACATGAGCTGATGGCTGACGATCTCAGCCTCGGCAGGAGTATTGCGCAGGGTAGGCGCGTATAAATTGCTTGCTCTCATTTTTTCTTTCGTTCCTCCAGTATTGCATCTATTTCCTTGAAAAGCTCTGTGACCAGTTCGCTTTCGGGGACTTTCCTGACAATCTCTCCCTTGCGGAAGACCAGGCCTTCCCCCTTGCCGCCGGCGATGCCCACATCGGCGCCGCGGGCCTCACCGGGGCCGTTCACCACGCAGCCCATGACGGCTACCTCGATGGGCTCAGTGATACTCTCCAGCTTCTTTTCCACCTGCACCGCAATGGCAGGCAGGTCGATGCTGGTGCGGCCACAGGTGGGACAGGCCACCAGGGTAGGCCCGTATTCCTTCAGCCCCAGGGCCTTCAGGATTTCGTTGGCCACCTTCACCTCCACCACCGGGTCTCCCGTAAGGGAAATGCGGAAGGTATCACCAATGCCCTCTGCCAACAGGGAGCCTATGCCCACGGCAGACTTGATGATGCCAGTATTAGGCGTGCCAGCCTCGGTGATGCCCAGATGCAGGGGATAATCCACCTTTTCGCTCATCAGGCGGTAGGCAGCCAGGGTCATGGGCACATCGTGAGCCTTGAGGGAAATCTTCATATCATAGAAGCCCTGCTGCTCCAGGATGCGCACATGCTGCAGGGCGGATTCTACCAGTCCCTCAGCCGTGACGCCGCCGTGTTTCTCCAGAATCTTCTTGTCTAGGGAACCGGCATTGACCCCGATGCGGATGGGAATGCCGTGAGCCTTGGCTTCCTGCACCACGGCCCTGACCTTTTCCTCCCCGCCGATGTTGCCGGGATTCAGCCGCAGGCCCGAGATGCCCTGACGGATGGCCTCCAGGGCCAGCTTGTAGTCGAAGTGAATATCTGCCACCAGGGGCACCTTCACTTCCTTGATGATGTTGCCCAGATTCTCCGCCGCCGCCATATCCGGCACCGCCAGCCGCACGATATCGCAGCCCGCGGCAGTGATCGCCTTGATCTGCTGCACCGTGGCTTCCGTGTCCGTGGTCTTGGTATTGGTCATGGACTGGACAGAGATAGGTGCGCCGCCACCGATGGCTACGCTGCCTATATGTATCTGCCGTGTTTTCTTTCTCTCAAACACTTTTTAGCCTCCTGTGAATACCCGCATGATATCGTTGGCCGTGGCAAAGAGCATCAAGAGGATCAGCAGCCCTACGCCCACGCTCTGCATATAGTAGAGGGCCTTGGGCGAAAGGGGCTTGCCCCGCACTGCCTCGATGCAGAGGGTGATGAAGTGGCCGCCGTCCAGAGCAGGGATGGGGAAAAGGTTCACCAGTCCCAGGTTGATGCTCAGGAAAGCCGTGAAGTTCAGCAGGGGCACGATGCCCATCTGAGCCACTTCCCCTGCCATCTGGGCCACGCCGATGGGACCCGCCAAGTCCTTGCCGGAAAGCTCCAGCATGAGCCTGTAAAGGGCATCCACCATCATGTACATTAGATAGCCTGTCTTCTGCACTGCCATGACGGCAGCATCCACCAGGCCCACATCCTTGTGCTCAAGGGCATTCATGACCCCCACCACATTGCGCTTGGAGCTCTTGTCATAGGTGGGAGCCACCTCAAACTTCAGCTCCTCTGCCCCACGCTGCACAGTCATGGCCAGGGGCGCCCCCTCCTCACTGGCCTGGACAGCCTCGGTGAACTCCGTCCAGGTGGCAATGGCCTTGCCGTCAATGGCTATGACCTTATCTCCGTCCCGCAGGCCCGCCTCATAGGCCGGCTTGCCTGCCATCACCGTGCCCAGCACAGGCTCAGGATTCGGCGTAGAAACGCCGGAGAAAAAGAAGATGACAAAGAAAAGGAAGATAGGCAGCAGGAAGTTCATGAAAACCCCTGCCAGTATAACCACCATGCGGTGCCCCACCGGGCGCTCGCAGTAGCCCCGCTCCCCGGCATCATTGTCCTCGGGATTCATGCCCGCGATGTCGTTGAAGCCGCCCAAAGGCACAGCACGAATGGAGTAGACAGTCTCTCCTCTCTTGACAGAGAAAAGCTTCGGCCCGAAGCCGATGGCAAACTCGTCCACCCGCATCCCCGCCAGCTTGGCGGTGATGAAGTGCCCCAGCTCATGCACCAGTACCAGCAGACCCAAAACGAAAATAGTGGCTGCTATAGTAATTAACATTATTTCACCGTCCTTAGCCTTCCCCTTGAGGGGAAGGTGTCAGCCGCAAGGCTGACGGATGAGGTGTCAGACTTGCAACCCCAGCTTGACACCTCATCCACCGCTTCGCGGTCCCCCTTCCCCTCAAGGGGAAGGCAGAAGTCACTTATCACTGCTTTTTCAAAAGCGTTCTGGCAAATTCCCTTGCCCATCTATCCTCTTCAAAAAGCTCCTCCAGCTCCGGCTCCAGGATGGTCTCACGCTTCAGCATGGTTTCCTCGATGATGTCGTAAATATCCAGGAAATAGATGTCGCCGGAGAGGAAAGCTGCCACTGCCACTTCGTTGGCAGCGTTGAAGATGCAGGGCATGGTGCCGCCGATCTTGCCTGCCTCGTAGGCGAATTTCAGCCCCTTGAAGGTCTCCGTATCCGGCTCGGCGAAGGTCAGGTCCTTCATCTGCCAGAAGTCCAGCCGGGGCCAGGAAGCGCTCTGCCGCTCGGGATAGGTGAGAGCGTACTGGATGGGCAGGCGCATATCCGTGCTGCCCAGCTGGGCCATCACCGCCCCATCCACGAACTGCACCATGGAGTGGATGATGCTCTGGGGATGCACTACCACCTGTATCTGGTCATAGTCCACATCGTAAAGCCACTTGGCCTCGATAACCTCCAGTCCCTTGTTCACCAGGGAGGCAGAGTCCACGGTGATTTTCCTGCCCATATTCCAGGTGGGATGGGCCAGCACCTGCTCTACCGTTGCCTTGCCTATCTGCTCCCTCTTCTTGCCCCGGAAAGGACCGCCGGAGCAGGTCAGGAGCAGCTTTTCAATCTTGGAGCTCTGCTCCCCCTGCAGGCACTGGAAGAAGGCGCAGTGCTCGCTGTCCACGGGCAGGAGCCTTACCCCCTGCTCCCTCACCTTGCGGGTCACCAGCTCACCTGCCACCACCAGGGTTTCCTTGTTGGCCAGGGCAATGTCTTTTTTAGCTTCCAGCGCCTTCATGGTGGGCTCAAGGCCTGCAAACCCCATCATGGAAGTGACCACCGTCTGGACATTGCCATAGGCGGCAGCTTCGATAAAGGCCTGGCGGCCTCCCGCCAGTTCCGTCCTGCCCTGGTAGCGGGACTTCAGCCGCTGGTAGGCAGACTCATCAGAAAGCACCGCCAGTTCCGGCTGGAATTCCTCAATCTGCTTTTCCAGCAGTTCATCGCTGGCATTGGCTGCCAGCACCGACACATGGAAAAGCTCCGGGTGCTCCCGCACCACATCCAAGGTCTGGGTGCCGATGGAACCGGTAGAGCCCAGGATGGCTATATTCTTGCAGCTCATGCTAAAGATTCCTCCTTAAAGAAGATTAAAGGCCAAGGCAAAGAAATACACCAGAGGTGCCGTAAAGAGCACGCTGTCAAAGCGGTCCCAGATGCCGCCATGGCCGGGGATGATATGGCCGGAGTCCTTGATGCCGGTATGGCGCTTGGCCACCGATTCCACCAAATCTCCCAAAGTGCCGAAAATGGCAATGAGCACCCCCAGGCCTGCCATCAAGGGCAGAGAGAAGCCAAAGAAAGCTCCCAGGCCGACTGTCATGGCAGTGGTGCCCACGACCGCTCCCAACGCTCCCTCAATGGTCTTGTTGGGGCTGATGGAAGGGCAGAGCTTGTGCTTTCCTATGGCAGAACCAACAAAGTAAGCAAAACTATCGCTGGACCAGGTGCCGATAAACATCAGCCACACCAGAGCGCACCCCGGTTCAAAGGCTCCCAGGCCGGTCTCAAGCGGCGGCAGATTCGCTCCCAGTCCCCGCAGGGAAACCAGGTGGGCAAAGGGCAGCCCCAGATACAAGATACCCGCTGCCGACAAAGCAGCCGCCGGGAAACTGACCTTGCCATGGCGCAGCACAGTCTCCAAAAAGATAGCCAGCACAGCTGCGGTGATGACCGCCGTCATGGCTTCCGCCTTTCCCAGCCAGGCACAGCCCCACAGGCCAATCAGGCCCAGGGCACCCACCAGAAAGGAAAGGTGTTCCCCCTTCTGCCCGAAGGCCTTCACATATTCTACCCAGGCCAGAAGGGAAAGCAGCAGGGCAAAGAGGGCAAAGAGCAGGCCGCCTGTCTGAATGACAAAGGCTGCCAGGGCAATGCCAATAACCCCCGTGATAATTCTCGTTAACAAGTAAACAGCTCCTTACTTCTTGTTCAATCCTCCGAAGCGGCGGTCACGGCCTGCAAAGTCCGTCATGGCCGCCACAAAATCCGCCGGGGTGAACTCCGGCCAGTTTTTCTCCGTGAAATAGAACTCCGCATAGGCAGACTGCCACAGCAGGAAATTGCTGAGGCGCTGGTCGCCGCTGGTGCGGATCATGAGATCCACCGGCGGGTCCCCTGCCGTATCCAGCAGGCTCTCCACCATCGCTCCATCTACTTCCTCAGGCTTCAGTTCCCCGGCAGCAGCCCTGGCGGCAACGGCCTGCATCACCCGCAGCAGTTCGTCCTGGCCGCCGTAGTTGGCTGCCACATTGAAGTGGATGCCCGTATTGTGCGCCATGAGCTTTTCTGCCTCTTCCATCTGCCGCTGCAGGCTCTTGGGCATGCCTTCCTTCTTGCCCAGGAAACGGATGCGCACATTGTCATTGTGCATTTCCTCCAGCTCTTTGGCCAGATACTCGGCAAAGAGCTTCATGAGGAAGTCCACCTCGGCGGTGGGGCGCTTCCAGTTCTCCGTGGAGAAGGCATACACCGTCAAGGCATCAAGCCCCAGGCCGATGGTGGTGCTGAGGATACCCTTCAGGGTCTTGACCCCGGCCTTATGGCCGGCAGTGCGGATAAGGCCCTGTCCCTTGGCCCAGCGGCCATTGCCATCCATGATCACCGCCACATGGCGAGGCAGCTTCTCCCATTCGATGGGAGCAAAGAGCGGGTCATCTCTCCCCGGGATTTCCTTGTAGGCATCTGCGCTGCCAAATATTTTTTTCCACATATGTGAACCTCTTGGAATTGATGTATTTTTATGCTTATCAACGCTCACGCAAGTTCGGGACGCAGGTACAGCATAAGCGGAACATGTGAAATTTGGCCGCAGGCCAAATCTCAAGTGCAGCGTTGCTGTACCTGTGTCCCGAACGCCTTAGCATGCGAATATGGTGTCATAAGATAAGGGCAGGCCCCTCTCGATATGCGAGAAGGGCCTGCCCTGCAGGATTTCGTCCAGCTTCTCCTCAACCTAAAGATTATTCCGGAGCAGAGATGGCCGATACAGGGCAGCCTGCTGCGCAGGCGCCGCACTCGACGCACTTATCTGGATCGATCTCGTAATGAGCGCTGCCTTCGCTGATAGCCTCCACGGGGCAAGTAGCCGCGCAAGCGCCGCAGGAAATGCAGTCATCACCGATCTTGTATGCCATTGTCTTACACCTCCTTATCTTGGTGTCCCTCAGACCGTAGGAATTACCTTGGCCCCCAGGGTCACCTTGATGCCCTGCTCATGCTCTCGCACTCGCAAGACATACAGACGGCTTTCGTCTGTCTTGAAAAAATCACGCGTTGGGCGTGTGATTTCCCATTCGTAAGAGATGCCCGCCTCCTGCAGGAGCTTTTCTGCTTCTATCCAGGGCAGGGCCAGCAAGCCTTGGCAGTCCATCAGACTTCCATGACCTCTTTTTCCTTGGCAGCACGGGCAGAATCCACCAGCTTGATGTACTTGTCCACCAGCTTCTGGACATCTTCCTGCCCCTTCTTGGACTCGTCCTCGGTGATTTCCTTGGCCTTCTCCAGCTTCTTGATGGCCTCGTTGCCGTCGCGACGCACATTGCGCATAGCCACCTTGGCTTCTTCTGCCTTCTTATTCACTGTCTTGACGATTTCCTTGCGGCGTTCCTGGGTAGGCTGCGGGATGGACAGGCGGATGGCAGTGCCATCGGAGTTCGGGGAAAGGCCCAGGTCGGACTTCATGATAGCCACTTCAATTTCGTGAAGAATGGTCTTCTCCCAAGGCTGGATGACAATCATATGGGGCTCAGGCACTGAGACCTTGGCCACCTGGTTCACAGGGGTGGGCGTGCCATAGTACTCCACCATCACCTTGTCCAGCAGGGAAGGAGTGGCACGGCCTGCACGAAGGCTGCCGAACTCGCGCTTGACGGCCTCCAGGGATTTCTTCATGCGCTCTTCTTCATTTGCCAGGATTTCTTTTACAGTTGCCATTACTCTTTCCCTCCTACAGTGGTGCCAATCTCCTCACCCAGGGCTGCCCGGGCGATGTTTTCATGATCGTCGATATTGAAGACCACCAGCTGGATTTTGTTGTCCATGCAGAGGCTGGTAGCGGTAGAGTCCATCACTGCCAGGCCCTGGTTCAGGATGTCAATATAGGCCAGATGGTCATACTTCTTGGCGTTGGGGTTCTTGTTGGGGTCGGAATCGTAGATGCCATCGGTGCCCTTCTTGGCCATGAGGATGACATCTGCCTCCACCTCAGCTGCGCGCAGGGCAGCGGTGGTATCGGTGGAAAAATAGGGGTTGCCCGTACCTGCACCGAAGATCACCACCCGGCCCTTTTCCATATGGCGGATGGCCTTGCGGCGAATATAAGGCTCTGCCACCTGACGCATCTCAATGGCAGTCTGGACACGGGTATCCACATCCATCTTCTCCAGAGCATCCTGGAGCGCCAGGGAATTCATGACCGTAGCCAGCATGCCCATGTAGTCAGCAGAAGCACGGTCCATGCCCTTGGCACTGCTGGAAAGGCCACGCCAGATATTGCCGCCACCCACTACGATAGCCACATCCACACCGCGGTCGCGGATGATCTTGATCTGCTTGGCAATATCCTCTACTACCTCAGGGTTGATGCCAAAACCCTGGTCACCGGCCAGGGACTCACCGGACAGTTTCAGCACCACGCGTTTATATTTAGCTGTTTCCAAAGCAAACCCTCCATTTATATAATCTCACTATTTTCCATTATAGCGTATGTAGAAGGATTTTGCCATAAGAATTTTCCTCAGGCACGCTGCAGTAAGTGAGGGACACAGGCATAGCATAGGGCGTGTTGATTAAATGAACTTGACCCAGATTTGCGTAGATTGGCTGTCCATTGCAAGGCGACAAACCGGAGGCATAGCAGTGCTATGTCGAGGATTTGTCAACGCAGCAGGGACAGTCAAGATATGTGAAGATGGGCTTAGTGAATTAATCAACACGCCCTAAGCGGAATGTGTGAAATTTTTCCGCAGGAAAAATCTCAAGTGCAGCGTTGCTATGCCTGTGTCCAGAACGCCTTAGCAGGCATACAAAAAGAGGACACCCGTCAAAGTGTCCTCTCCAAAGGCATAAGCCCCTCTTACTTCATCTGCGCAGCAACCTCTGCAGCGAAGTCCTCTTCCTTCTTCTCGATGCCCTCGCCCAGCTGGAAGCGGGTGAAAGCATTGACTTTCTCGCTGCCCAGCACATCGGCAACGGTCTTGTCGGAATCCTTCACGAAGATCTGCTCGTTCAGGCAGACTTCCTTGTAGAACTTGTTGATGCGGCCTTCCACCATCTTGTCCACGATCTTCTCGGGCTTGCCCTCTTCCAGAGCCTGCTTGCGGAGCACTTCCTTCTCATGCTCGAGATCTGCAGCATCTACGCCGCTGCGATCGATGGCAGTGGGGTTGGCAGCTGCGATCTGCATAGCCACATCGTGGGAAAGCTCCTGGCTGCCGCCAGTGAGGTCAACCAGCACGCCGATCTTGCCGCCCATGTGGATGTAGGAAGCAACCTGGCCAGCGCTCTCATAGCGAGCGAAGCGGCGAAGGGAAATCTTCTCGCCGATGGTAGCAGTAGCCTCAGTGATGAGGTCAGAAACCTTCTTGCCCTCAATCTCGCTGTTATTCAGGGCATCAACATCGCCGGAAGCGATCTTGGCATCAACGATGTGCTTGGCAACCTTAGCCACCAGAGCCTTGAACTGGTCATTGCCAGCAGCGAAGTCGGTCTCGCAGTTGATCTCAACTACGCAGCCGCTCTTGGCATCCTCGGAAACATAAGCACCCACAGCACCCTCAGCAGCCACGCGGCCTGCCTTCTTCTCAGCCTTGGCAATGCCCTTCTCACGCAGGAAGTCGATGGCCTTGGCCATGTCGCCGCCAACCTCAGTGAGAGCCTTCTTGCAGTCCATCATGCCTGCGCCGGTGGTCTCGCGCAGTTCCTTTACCATAGCAGCAGTAATTGCCATTTATGTTTCCTCCTAATAATACGCACAAGTAAATCAAGGGCACATGTACATCGTTGCTGTACTTTAACCCAAACGGCTTATAGCAAACTTCCCAAGAAATGACAACAGAAGCCTTCCCCTCTGGGTAAGGTGGCAGTCCGAAGGACTGACGGATGAGGTGGGGCGTTACAAGTCATGGTCCCATAACCGGTTAAGCCGCACCTCATCCGCCCCTTCGGGGCACCTTCCCCAAAGGGGAAGGCTAATTGACACCCTCTATAACGTTCACTATAGAATGAATAACGGGGCAAGGGATAACGATTCCCTTACCCCGTCTAGGTCATTTTTCAAATATCAAATGATATTACTCAGCAGCCTGAGCCTCGCTGCCATCGGAGCCCTGACGGCCCTCCAGCACAGCGTCAGCCATCTTGGCAGTCAGCAGGCGCACGGCGCGGATAGCGTCGTCGTTGCCAGGGATGACATAGTCGATCTCATCAGGATCGCAGTTGGTGTCAACGATAGCCACGATGGGGATGTTCAGCTTGCGAGCCTCAGCCACGGCGATGCGCTCCTTGCGAGGATCAACCACGAAGAGGGCGCCCGGCAGCTTGTTCATCTCTTTGATGCCGCCGAGGTAAGTCTCCAGCTTGTTCATCTCATGACGGAGAACCTGGACTTCCTTCTTGGTGAGGACTTCAAAAGTGCCATCCTCTTCCATAGCCTCCAGTTCCTTGAGGCGTGCAACGCGCTTCTGGATGGTCTGGAAGTTGGTCATCATGCCGCCCAGCCAACGCTCGTTGACATAGAACTGGCCTGCACGCTCAGACTCCTCGCGGATAGCTTCCTGAGCCTGCTTCTTCGTGCCCACGAAGAGCACGGACTTGCCTTCCTCTGCTACGCTGCGCAGGAAAGCATAAGCCTCATCGATCTTCTTCACGGTCTTCTGGAGGTCAACGATGTAGATACCGTTGCGCTCGGTGAAGATGTAGCGGGCCATTTTCGGGTTCCAGCGACGAGTCTGATGACCGAAGTGGACACCTGCCTCGAGAAGCTGTTTCATAGAAATAACTGACATAGTGGTGCACCTCCTGTTTTGTACTTCTGCCGCCCTCATCCTCCGCGTCACCGCTGCTTGCGGCACAGTACGGCTATCGGGCTGGCATGTTTATTTTTACACCGTGGAAAAGTATATCACAAGCCATCATTCCTTGGCAATACATTTTTTAGATTTTTAGCTTCCTGCCCCCCTCCGGCCAACCGGAACGGGTTTCGTCATAAACTTCCATGTAATGCGCCAGGTCATGCAGCAATTTCCCCGGCTCCAAAGGCTTGGTCAGGTGGCTGTTCATACCTGACGCCTTGGACTTTTCCGCATCCTCCCTGAAGGCATTGGCCGTGAGGGCGATAATGGGCACCGCCCGGCTATCCCTGCGAGGAAGGCCGCGAATCAGCCTGGTTGTCTGCAGGCCGTCCAGCTGGGGCATGCGGATATCCATCAGGATAGCATCGATGCTGCCCGGCTCAGAATCCGTGAAAATCTCCAGGCCAATCTGCCCGTTTTCCGCCAGCAGCACCACCATGCCCTCGTCCTCCAGCAAGGTCTTGGCCAATTCCTGATTCAAAGCATTGTCCTCGCAGAGCAGCACCCTGCGCCCCTTGAAGAAATCCTTAGGGATGTTTTCCTGCCCTTTTCCTGGGACTGGCGCCATGACCTGTTCCATATACAAGTCCACCTTGAACTCCGTGCCACGGCCCACTTCGCTCTTTACGGCGATACTGCCCCCCAGCATATCCACCAGCTGCTTGGCTATGGACAATCCCAGGCCCGTGCCCTGGACAGGCATCCTGTGCTCCTGGACAAAGGGCTCGAACATCTTGGGCAGGAAGGCTTCTTCCATGCCGATGCCCGTATCCTCTACCCTGAAGCGGCACTTCCTGCGCCCTCCCTGGCGCTCCGGCAGGCATTCCACAGCTAAAGTCACCTGCCCTCCCGCCGGTGTGAACTTCACCGCATTGGAGAGGAGATTCAGGAAAATCTTGTTGAGCTTCAGGGCATCCACCTTCACTGTGCCCAGGTCAGCCAGGCCTCCCTCTATCACGAAATTCACGCCCTTGCTCTCCGCCATGGAGCCGATAGTAGTGATGAGGGCATCGAACATATCCTCTGCCTCTACAATCTCAGGCTCCAGGCGCATCTTGCCTGCAGAAATGCGGGACAGCTCCAGGGTATCGTCTATGAGGCTCTGCAGCAGCTCGGCAGATTGCAGTATCTTCTGCAGGTAATTCTGCACCTTTTCCATATTGCTGGAAGCTGCCGCCAGCCTCGCAAAGCCCAGGATGCCGTTCAGCGGTGTGCGCATATCGTGACTCACATTGGACAGGAAGGCGGTCTTGGCCCGATTGGCCATTTCCGTGCGCTTGAGGGATGCCAGCAGGCGATCATTCAACTCCACGATTTTCTGCTGCTGGCGGTATTCCTCGGTGACATCCTCGAAGCTGCCCACCAGCCCTACGATTTCCCCATTCTCTATCAAGGGACTCTTGCTGGCCACGATGTCGCGCATCTCTCCGTGGCTCAAGCACTTGCCCCGCACCCGGTGGGTGGAGTGTCCCGTTTCCAGCACCCAGAGCTCATCATTCTTGTACGGCCCATCATCCTCATGCCAGCCCATATCCTCGTCAGTCTTGCCGATGATGACGGACTCACTGGGAAAACCGTAGTATTCAAGGAAGGCCTTGTTGGCCCCCAGGAAGCGGCGCTCCTTGTCCTTCCAGAAAATACCGATCTGGGTGGTCTCCAGGATCTTGTCCAGCAGCAGATTCATATGTTTCTGCTCTGCCCTGCGCCGTTCATTCTGCTCGTGTTCCAGAGCCACATCCATGAGGCTGCTGTAGAAAAGCCTGCCTCCCCCCGGCAGATTTACCTGCACCGTATGGCAGATGACCCAGACATAATTGCCGCTGGGCAAAAGCATGCGAAAGCTGAGGCGCCACTGCTCCTCCTTGTTCTCCAGCGCTCTTTTGATGGCCTGAAGGATCCTCTGAGTATCCTCCGGATGTGTCACCATATCCAGCGACTGCGACAAATATCGGCATGCTGCCTCTTCTCCCAGCTGCAGGAAGTCGCAAAGCCCCTTGGACACCTTCAGGCACTTCCCGCCCTCTCCTTCCTCATAAGAATAAGTGAATATCGGCAGCGGCAGCGCTGCCATGCCCTCCCATTCCATTGCCATCGTCCATACCACCTTGTCTTAATCACTAGCCATATCCATTCAGGATCCATTGTCCCAGACACTTGCAGATAGGCAAAATACTTCCTTTGTGTTATTCTGCCTGGGCTGTCAAAATACCTGCCACGGCAAAAAGAAAACCGCACCTGCCTGAGGGCAGGTAC
Organism: Pseudoselenomonas ruminantium; assembly: GCA_015058655.1. Lineage (GTDB taxonomy): Bacteria > Bacillota > Negativicutes > Selenomonadales > Selenomonadaceae > Selenomonas_B > Selenomonas_B ruminantium_C. The sequence goes on along the minus strand of SVBX01000011.1, from coordinate 31,313 downwards.
GGTATGAACGCAGCTTAAAGCAATTTGGTCACCAAGACTATCAAAGGCAGCGCTATCAAGGTTCTTTCTATGAAGATGAGGAAAAGCCGCTTCATATCCAGCCCCACATTGCTCTTGACAATGATGCTCCCCACCTCGGTGAGATAGATGATCTGCACCAGGGACAAGGCAGCCACCACGAAGCGGGTGGCGTAGGGAAGCTCCGTGCTGGTAATCAGGGCAGGGATGAACATGTCGATGAAGCCCACCAGGGTAGCAGGTGCAATCTGGAAGGCCCCTTCTACCCCCAGGAGCTGCAGATAGAGTCCCATGGGATAAGCCAGGGCGTGGAAGATGCCCGTTTCATTCACCAGGATGGAGCCGAAGGTGCCCCAGGCAATGACCACGGGAATCAGGTCAAAAAGGATGCCCAGGGTCATTTCTGCAGCCTGCTTCAAGGCTTTCTGCAAGCTGAATTCCTGTGCCCGCTCCAGGGCCGCCCGCAGGGCCCACTTCAAAAGGGTGGCCTCCGGGGGCACTTCCTCCGCCAGCCGTATCTCGCCCCTGTATTCGTTGGGCACCGCCGCCAGAGGATAAAGCCTCACTCCGATTACGGCTAGCAGCAGGCCAATGGCCGTGACAGAACCATAGAGCAGGAGGAAATGGTCTGCCACCTGCAGGGTCTCCGCCACCACCAGGCAGAAGGGAATGGACACCAGGGAGAAGTTAGTCATGATGCAGGCAGCCTCCCGGCGGCTGTAGAAGCCCCCATTATACTGCCCGGCAGTGATCAGCACTGCCGTATTGGAGGAAGAGAGCCAGGAAGCGATGAGATCCACCGAAGCCCTGCCCGGCACGCGAAAGAGGGGCCGTACCAGGGGCTTCAGCAAGATGCCTATAAACTCCATGATGCCGCAGTCCGTCAGAAAGGGCAGGATAAAGCTAAGGGTAATGGCCAAGGCGATAAGGGTCTGCCCCAGCCCCATCATGCTGCCCCCTACATCAGGCCCCACAATCCAGTCAGGCCCCACGCCGAAGAATACCCCCAGGGCCACAGCTGCCGCTCCCAGGCGGGTCACCAGATAAACCTTCGATACATGTACCAAATCCGCCAGCCATTTATGCTGCCTGAGAGAAGCAGGCTCCACAAAAAGCCCCCCTGCAGCCAGCACAGCCGCCGTCACCACCAGGCAGGTCAGCAGCCAGGGAAGGTTTGCCCCTATCCACTTGTCCAGCATTTCCGTCAGGACGCTCAGAGGAGTGTTGAAGCCTTCCCCTCCCCCCAGGGGACAAAGGAACATCATGAGGCCGAAAAGGGAACAACCTGCGAACTTCAGTCCGCTGCTCCAATTTTTTCCATTGGAAGATTGACAATCCTTCTCCATAGAAACTCTCCTTGCCAATTTAAACAATTCTAACAAATAAAATGCACATTTCAGCACTTATCCATGATAGGTGGACAGCTTGCTTTTGTCAAGGATATTTGAATATTTATCTTAGAGCTTTGCATATTTATCCAAGAACCGGTTGCAAAAGAAAAACACCTCTCAGAACAAATGCCGAGAGGTGTCTACCACGCATATATCTCTTACGCCAGCACGATCTTGCTGAAGTCAGCTACCCTGCCGACCAAAGCATCGATGGACTTCAGCAGGCCCAGGCGGTTGTTCCTGATGGCCTCGTCCTTGTCCATGACCATGACATCTTCGAAGAACTTGTCGATGGGTGCCGTAAGCTCTGTGAGAGCGTCGATGGCGCCCACATAGTCCTGACCGGCAATGAGGCTTTCCACGGAACCTGCCGTAGCCTTGCACACCTGGCCCAGGGTCTTCTCTGCTTCCACCTGGAAGAGGCTTTCCTCGAAGCCTTCCTGCTCTGCCTTGGCAGCCAGGTTGGCAGCACGGACGAAGGCCTGAATATGGGCCGCAACATCGCCGGAGACGAATTTCTGCACAGCCTGGGCACGGAGGCTGACGGCGTAGAGGTCATCCACCTCCGTGAGGACTGCGTCCACCACATCGTAGCGCACATCGTCCAGCACATTCTTCAGGCGCAGGCGCATGAAATCTGCCACATCCTGCTGCATCTTGGCCCGGGCAGCCTCATCGGTGAGGTTGTAGAGGTCCATGGCCTTGGCCACAACCTTTGCCAGGCTCAGCTGCCATTTGGCCTCAATCATCATGTTCACCAGGCCCAAAGCCTGACGGCGCAGGGCGAAGGGATCCTGGGAGCCCGTGGGGATCTTGCCCCGGGAGAAAGTGCCCACGATGGTGTCGATCTTGTCGGCTACACTGACAATGCGACCGGCCTCGGACTGGGGCTGGCTGTCCCCTGCGAAGCGGGGCATGTAGTGCTCGTCGATGGCGATGGCCACCTTCTCGCACTCGCCATCCAGCTTGGCATACTCGCGGCCCATGATGCCCTGCAGCTCGGTGAACTCCGTCACCATGCCGGTGACCAGGTCAGCCTTGCAGAGGAGGGCGGCACGGTGAGCGTGCTTGACAGTCTTCTCATCTGCCTTGAGCTCTGCGGCAATGAAATCGGAAAGCTCAGCCAGGCGCTCGGACTTCTCATACATATTGCCCAGGCCCTGCTGGAACACTACGGTCTTCAGCTTCTCGCGATGCTCTTCCAGGCTCTTCTTGCGATCTTCATCAAAGAAGAACTGGGCATCCTCCAAGCGGGCCCGCAGCACGCGCTCATTGCCGTGCTGGACAGTCTCCAGATGCTCCTTGCCGCCGTTGCGGACAGTGATGAAGAGCGGCAGGAGCTTGCCCTGGCTGTCCTTCACCGGGAAGTAGCGCTGATGGTCCCGCATGGGGGTGATGACTGCCTCCGGGGGCAGCTGCAGGTACTTCTCATCGAACTTGCCGCAGAGCGCCGTGGGATACTCTACGAGATAGAGCACCTCTTCCAGCAGTTCCTCGGAAATCTCCGCCTGGCCGCCGTTCTCTTTGGCAACTGCTTCGATCTGCTCACGGATCATGGCCTTGCGGCGCTCCTGATCCACGATGACGAACTGTTCCTCGCAGGCCTTCTCGTAGCTGTCAGCATTGGCAATCTCGAATTCCTCGTTCTTGTCCCTGGTAGGAGAAAGGAAGCGGTGGCCACGGCTTACCCGGCCAGACTGCACCTCTGCCACCTCGAAGGGAATGACCTCAGAGCCGAGGAGAGCTACAATCCATCTGAGAGGACGGATGAACTTGAAATCAAGGTCACGCCAGCGCATATTGTTGGGGAAAGACAGGGAGGAAATCAGCTCCGGCAGGATGGACTGCAGAAGCTCTGCCGTAGCCTTGCCCTTCTCATGTACCATGGCGTACACATAGCCGTCCTTCACCACCAGATCCTTGGGGTCGATCTTCTGGCCCCGGGCAAAGCCCTGGGCAGCCTTGGTGGGATTGCCATCCGCATCGAAGGCAATCTGCACGGAGGGGCCGCGGTTCTCGCTTGACACATCCTCCTGGCTCTCAGCCAGCCCCTGCACCAGCAGGGCCGTGCGGCGGGGAGTGCCGATGGTGCGGATGCTCTCAAAAGCCACGCGATTTTCCTTGAAAGCCTTCTCAGCCTTCTCCCCCAACTCCTTCAAGATGCCCGGCATCACATGAGCCGGGACTTCCTCAGTACCGATTTCCAACAGTAAGTTCTTGCTCATGCCTTTTTCCCTCCCCTGTTCAGCATAGGATAGCCCAATTCCTCGCGCTGCTTCAGATAGCACTCGGCGCAGAGGCGGGCCAGCTTGCGGACGCGGCCGATGAAGGCGGTGCGCTGGGACACGGAGATGGCTCCCCGGGCATCCAGCAGGTTGAAGGTATGGGAGCACTTCAGCACATAGTCATAAGCCGGATGCACATAGCCCTTCTCGATGACGCGGACGGCCTCAGCCTCGTACTTGTCAAAGAGCTCGAAGAGCAAGTCTTCATCGGAAAGGTCGAAAGCATAAGCGGACTGCTCATACTCATTCTGATGGAACACATCCCCGTAGGTATAGTCATCAGTCCACTGGATATCATAGACATTCTCCACGCCCTGGATGTACATAGCCAGACGCTCCAGGCCATAGGTGATCTCGGAAGCCACAGGCTTCACATCCTGGCTGCCCACCTGCTGGAAGTAGGTGAACTGGGTGATTTCCATGCCGTCCAGCCAGACTTCCCATCCCAGGCCCCAGGCCCCCAAGGTGGGAGATTCCCAGTTGTCCTCTACGAAGCGGATATCATGCTCGGCAGGATTGATGCCCAGGCGCTCCAGGCTCTCCAGATAAAGCTCCTGGATATTGTCCGGGGATGGCTTCATGATGACCTGGAACTGATGGTGCTGGTAAAGGCGGTTGGGGTTATCCCCGTAGCGGCCGTCAGCCGGACGGCGGGAAGGCTCCACATAGGCCACATTCCAAGGCTCAGGTCCCAGAACCCGCAGGAAAGTGGAGGGATTCATGGTGCCGGCGCCCTTTTCCACATCATAGGGCTCGGCCAGGATGCAGCCCTGCTCAGACCAGAACTTCTGCAGGGCCAGGATGATTTCCTGAAATTTCATATCTACAACTCCTTCTGTCTGCAGGGACGCAAAAAAGCCCCGCCCCTGCAACTATATGTCACAGGGACGAGACTCAAATCCCGCGGTTCCACCCTGATTGGCGCCCTAAGGCACCCACCTCAAGCTATAATTTTGTAAAGCTCCAAAGCGCCCTTCGCACCCTTGCGGTCTCGCACCATCACCGCTCGCTGCCATCAGTGCTACTCTTCTTTTTCATCGCTCTCTCAAGTCTAGCAAATCAGGGAGTATCTGTCAATCACAATTACGCCTCCTGCTGCTTCTCTTCTTTCTCCCTCTGCAGCTCTGACAGGCTTTCTCCATCCGTGAATCGCAAGAATGTGACCTTGTCGGCTTCATCAGCTTCATAAACCAGGACCATCCCCGTTTCCCTTATGGGCAGCCGCAAGGTTTCATCGCTGACCTTATCCCCCAGGTCCCTGGGCACATCGGCATCCAGCACCTGCTTCATGGCCTTGGCCACGCCGATCCTATGCTCATTGTCGGTCATGGCCAGCTGATTCAGGAGCACTCCATCCAGCTCATAAGATATTTCGCTGTACTCCTGCTCTATCCATTCTTTCATGCTCCCAGCAATATTTTCAGCACGCCTGCGGCGTTCCTCCTCCCTGGCAGCTTGTGCAAATCCATAGTCATCCTCTGCCTCATGGAAAGACTCCAGCGCACTTGCGCTCTCTGCCTCAGACTGCGCTATCAGCTGCTGGATTTCCCCATCCCTTTTAGGAGCATTCTCCAGCATCCCCAAGTCGTACTCCTGCTCTGCGCGAAGGCTGGCCAGCTTTTCTTTCTGTCGCAAGATCGCTCGCTTCAGCTTGTTGATAGTGAGGGATGATTTCTTGGCTTCGCTGGCAGCAGACACAAGCTGGCCCTCCAGTATGCCAAGCTCGATCTCCTGTCTCACCCTCATGTCGTCGTAGTTCTCCAGCCATTCCCGTATACCTTCGATCTGCTTTCTATGAGCTTCCAGTTCAGCCCGGGCAGCGTTCTCCCTTCCTTGTGCTTCCCGAAGTTTCCTCCCTGCCATCTCGCGGGCAGCACGCGCCTCTTTCAGTTCATTTTCCCTTGCCTGATAAGCCGCATCCCCTTCCTCGATTCTTTGCCTGGTATCAGCCTCCCTGCCGATCAGCCATTCTGGCATATCATCATCCTCCGGGGCAAACTTCCTGCCATAGGCATCCCCCGCAAGGGCAATCAGCTGGCAGAAAACCTCCCCGTCCACTTTCGAAGTGCCCAGCATCTGCTGCCACATTCCGAGCATGGCCAGGGCTTGCCACCCTTTTTTCTTTTCCGAGCGGTTTTGGTATTTCCGGAGCACAGCATCAGCCTTCTCCGCCGGAGCCAGCACCTCATCTATTTCCATATGCTCAGCCGCACGGTTCACCAGTTCCTTGGCAAGGCTCTCATCCGAAGCATCATCCTCCATATCCAGCCTCTCAGCCAGGAGCCCCTTCAGCTCCGCTTCCAGCGTCTCCCGGCTGTCGTGGGCGCATTCCTCGATTTTTTCCTCAATCTGCTCCTCAATGCTATGGGGCTTCAAGTCTTTCACCAGGCGGTTCTTTGCTCCCAAGAGCCTGCCCACGGAATTCACGACCCCGGCAGCCTTTTCGGCTACCTTCAGCCCCTCCGTCCCCATTATGTTCTTGACAGTGACAACTTCGAATATAGCCACCTGCTTCCGCATGTCATCATCCGTTGCCTTTCCCAAAACGCTCAATACATTTGCCACTATTTTCCCCTCCCATATTACTGTCCATTTCCCCCAGCCAGCAAATGCAAAAAACCAGTCCCAAAGGACTGGTTTGCATACTTTATGTTAGGCTTACACCAATTCGATGATGCACATGGGAGCAGCATCGCCGCGGCGCACGCCGAGCTTCAGGATGCGGGTGTAGCCGCCCTGGCGGTCTGCGTACTTGCCTGCGATTTCATCGAACAGCTTCCTTACTACATCTTCATCAGACAGGCTGGCAATAGCCTGACGACGGGCGCTGAGGTCACCGCGCTTAGCGAGGGTGATGAGCTTCTCAGCCAGGCTCTTGAGCTCGCGAGCCTTTGCCTGGGTCGTCTCGATGCGGCCATATCTGAAGAAGGAAGTGAGAATGCTGCGCAACAGTGCCTTACGAGCAGCACCGTTACGGCTAAGTTTACTGTGTCTCATTTATTTCCCTCTTTCCTATCAGTCGTTGTTCTGTTTGAGCGAAAGTCCCAGCTCTTCGAGCTTCTTCTTGACTTCCTCCAGGGACTTGCGTCCCAGATTGCGGACCTTCATCATATCCTCTTCCGATTTCTCGGCCAGGTCTGCCACCGTGTTGATATCAGCACGCTTGAGGCAGTTGAAGGAACGCACGGAAAGGTCAAGATCCTCGATGGTCATTTCCAGGACCTTGGAAGAAGTGTCAACCTCTTCCTCCGGGAAGGATGCTTCCTCCTCGATTTCTTCTTCCGTGAGGCCGTCCATGTTCTGGAACAGCTTCAGGTGCATGACGAGGATGCCGGCAGCCTTGCTGACAGCTTCCTCAGGGCGCAGGGAACCGTCGGTCCAGACCTCCAGGATGAGCTTGTCATAATCCGTGACATTGCCCACGCGGGTGTCCTGCACCGTGTAGTTCACGCGCTGCACCGGGGAGAAAATGGAATCGATGGGAATGACGCCAATGACATCATCCGGCTTCTTGTTCTTATCTGCCGGAGCATATCCACGGCCGCGCTCAACGGTCATTTCAATCTTGAGCTTGCCGGACTCGTTCACCGTAGCGATGTGCAAGTCGGGATTGAGGACCTCGATGTCTTCGTCGCAAATGACATCGGCACCGGTGACCTCTTTCTCCCCTTCCACATCGATGCGGATGGTACGAGGCTCGCTGCCCTGCATCTTCAGGCAGAGCTGCTTCAGGTTCAGCACGATGTTGGTCACATCGTCGCGTACTCCGGGGATGGTGGAGAACTCATGGAGCACACCATCGATTCTGATGGAGGTAATTGCAGCACCCTCCAGCGAGGACAGGAGCATACGGCGCAGGCTGTTGCCAAAGGTGGTGCCGTAGCCACGCTCCAAAGGCTCACAGATGAATTTGCCGTAGCGGTTATCCTCACTGATCTCCGCAATTTCAATCTTTGGTTTCTCGATGTCAATCATCTTGAAGTAACCTCCTCAAATAACAATAACGCTATGCGCAAAGGCACAAAAGATCATTATTTGGAGTACAACTCGACGATAGCCTGCTCATTGACAGGAACATCGATCTCGTCACGGTTCGGGAAACGGGTGACCTTGCCGGTGAGACCAGCCTGGTCAGCCTCGAGCCATGCAGGAGCGGACAGATGGTTGCTGCTCTCCTTGAGCTCCTTGAAGAAGGCGCCCTGCTGGCTCTTTTCGGACACAGCGATGACATCGCCAACGGAAACCAGAGCGGAGGGAATATCCACGCGCTTGCCGTTCACAGTGAAGTGACCGTGGTTCACCAGCTGACGAGCCTGGCGACGGGTGTTGGCGAGGCCAAGGCGGAAGACCACATTGTCCAGGCGACGCTCCAGGAGACCGAGGAGGTTCTCACCGGTAACGCCCTGCATCTTCTTTGCCTTATCGTAATATCCACGGAACTGCTTCTCCAGCACACCGTAGATGAACTTTGCTTTCTGCTTCTCCTTCAGCTGGAGGCCATACTCAGACACCTTGCGGTTGGTACGGCGCGGCTGACGCTTGGATTCCTTGGAACGGCCGATTACCGCGGGCTCGAGGCCGAGGGCACGGCAACGCTTAATGGCTGGAACTCTATCAATTGCCATTAGAAAAATGCACCTCCTATTAAACTCTTCTACGCTTCGGCGGACGGCAACCGTTGTGCGGGATTGGGGTAACATCCTTGATCATGCTGACCTCAAGACCCGTAGCCTGCAGGGAACGGATTGCTGCCTCACGGCCGGCACCGGGGCCCTTCACATAGACCTCGACCTGCTTCAGGCCGTGCTCCATAGCTGCCTTGGCTGCCGTCTCGGCTGCCATCTGAGCAGCGAACGGAGTGCTCTTGCGGGAACCACGGAAACCGAGGCCGCCAGCGCTTGCCCAGGAAAGTGCATTGCCGCTCCTGTCAGTGAGCGTGACAATGGTGTTGTTGAACGTAGAGCTGATGTGCGCTACGCCATATTCGACGTTCTTGCGAACTTTTTTCTTCGTGCGGACTGCTTTCTTAACTGCCACCAGTTAACCCTCCTTCATTAGTCTTTCTTCTTGCCTGCAACGGCCTTTTTCGGGCCTTTACGGGTGCGGGCATTGTTTTTGGTGTTCTGTCCACGGACAGGAAGGCCGAGACGGTGGCGGCGGCCACGGTAGCAGCCGATATCAACGAGTCTCTTGATGTCCATCTGACGCTCGCGGCGAAGGTCACCTTCAACCACCACGTTCTTATCGATAGCATCACGAAGCTTAACCACTTCGTCCTCCGTGAGGTCACGAGTACGGGTATCAGCGTTAACGCCAGTCATGGCGAGCAACTTCTGGGAAGTCGTGAGGCCAATACCATAGATGTAAGTCAAAGCAATTTCAATTCTCTTGTCACGGGGCAAATCTACACCGGCAATACGTGCCATTAATAAAGCACCTCCTTATAAATCAAATAATCAACCTTGTCTCTGTTTATGCTTAGGATTCTCGCAGATGACCATGACACGGCCCTTGCGCTTGATGATCTTGCATTTCTCACAGATACGCTTCACTGACGGCTTAACCTTCATTAAAGTATGCCTCCTTTTCCTGTAGTCACTGTTCATCAATAAATTTCAACTCTCACTCGTCTAAATTTCCCTGTACTTCGTTATCGTCGCTTGGCATAGCGCCGCTATGCCGCACTCCTCTGCCTCATCCAGGAAAATTCCTCCTGCGTGATAACCTGAAATTTATTTCTTCACAGTTCCTTATCGTCAGTCTGTCATTTCTCGAGTATACCATCTTTTTGCGTCCCTGCCTAGTTTTTTTTGCAGGAAAACAAAAAAAATTTTCGAAAGCAGCTGACCTTATTTGAATCGGTAGGTTATACGGCCACGGGTCAAGTCATAAGGCGTGAGCTCAATCGTGACCTTGTCCCCTGGCAGGATACGGATGAAGTTCATGCGGATCTTGCCGGATACATGAGCCAGTACAACATGACCATTTTCAAGCTCGACCTGGAACATTGCATTGGGCAGCGCTTCCAGTACCTTGCCTTCAACTTCAATAACATCTTGTTTTGACATGTTCTTCCCCTTTACATTAACTTGGTTGGGCCAAAGTCATTCAAAAGGAGCTTTCTGCATTTCTAATGCCATGCCCAACAACAGAACATTATTAAATTCATTTATATCATTGCAAGGGGCGGCCCACCATGGGCCGCCCTCGCAATGTCATTCTGGAAGCTTTTTATGACTTCCTTCAGCCCTTGAGGACTGCAACCAGGCTTTCGGTGACCTTGCTAATGTCCTGGAGGCCATCAACTTCGGCATAGACGCCTGCTGCTGTATAGTAATCGATGAGAGGCTTCGTGGACTCCTCGTACTTCTTCAGACGATTGCCCATGGTCTCAGCCGTGTCGTCAGCGCGCTGGTAAAGCTCGCCGCCGCATTCATCGCACTTGCCCTCGACCTTAGTCGGGTTGAATTTCAGGTGATAGGTGGCGCCGCAAGCCTTGCAGATGCGGCGGCCTACAGCACGCTCGATGAGCTCGCTTGAAGGAACGCTGATATTCAGCACCTTGTCAAGCGCCAGGCCAAGCTCGGAAAGGATGCCCTTCAAAGCATCAGCCTGCCCCACCGTACGGGGGAACCCATCCAGGATGAAGCCCTTCTTGCAATCGTCCTTGGCAAGCCTGTCGCGGACGATGCCGATGGTCACTTCATCCGGCACCAGATTTCCGGCATCTATGAAGGCCTTGGCCTTCTTGCCCATCTCGGTGCCTTCCTTGATAGCTGCCCGGAACATATCCCCGGTGGAGATATGAGGAACGCCCAGTTCCTTTACCAGAGCAGCCGCCTGCGTGCCCTTGCCGGCACCCGGGGGGCCCATCAACAAGATATGCATATTGGTTGCCTCCTTATTTCATGAACCCTTCGTAGTGACGCATGACCACCATGGACTCCACCTGCTTCATGGTCTGGAGGGCAACGCCCACCACAATCAGCAGGGCCGTGCCGCCAAAATACACGCCTTCGATGTGAGTAGCTGCCGCAATCATGTTGGGCAGCACCGCTATGAAGGCCAGGAAGATGGAGCCGGCCAGAGTTATGCGGGTCATGACAAAATCAAGATAGTCTGCCGTCGGCTGACCAGGACGGATGCCCGGAATGAAGCCGCCGTATTTCTTGAGGTTCTCTGCCATATCCGATATCTTTACAGTAACCGCAGTATAGAAGTAAGTAAAGAACACGATGAGCAGGACGTACAGTGCCGTCTGCAATGGCGTTCCCCACTGCAAATAACTGGCAACGGTCTTCACCCAGGGCACTTCAATGAACTGGGCGATGGTCACTGGAAACATCAGCACGGATGACGCAAAGATGATGGGGATTACGCCAGCCTGGTTCACCTTCAGGGGAATATGGCTGGAATGACCGCCAAAGGCCCTTCCCCCGCCTACCCTTTTCGTATAGGAAATGGGTATGTGGCGGAAGCCTGTCTCAACATGGATGACGAACACAATCATGGCAACTGCTATGACCATGAACATAAACACGCTGAAATAACTGATGGTGCCTGCCTGGACATAATGATAGATGGTACCGATGTTCTTGGGGAGCGCCGCCACGATGCCGGCGAAGATGATAAGGGATATGCCGTTACCAACTCCCTGAGCCGTGATCTGCTCGCCCAGCCACATCAGGAATACCGTACCAGCCGTAAGCGTTATCGCTATGATGAGGATATTCACCGGACTGGGGTTCAGGATAGCGGCCTTGAGTCCGATGGACATGCCGATAGCCTGGAGGAAAGCCAGCACCACCGTCAGGTAGCGGGTGACTTTCGTTGTCTTCTTGTGCCCCTCTGCTCCTTCTTTGGACCACTGTTCCAGCGTGGGAATGACGACATTCAGCAGCTGGATGATGATGGCCGCATTGATGTAAGGCGTGATGCTCATGGCAAAGATGGAAAACTTGCTGAAAGCACCACCAGAGAACAGGTCAAGGAGACCGAAGAGGTTGCCATTGGCAAAAAGTTGCTCGATCGCCGTTGGGTCAACCCCAGGGACGGGGATGTGAGTCCCCATCCTGAAGATCGCGAACATGATGAGAGTGAAGATGATCTTATCTCTGAGTTCGGGAATCTTGAAGATGTTGCCAAGGGCTGTGAGCACCTTACTTCACCTCAATTTTTTCGATCTGGCCGCCTGCAGCGGTGATCTTCTCCTCTGCAGACTTGGTGAAGCCGTTGGCACGGACAGTGAGCTTCTTGGTGAGCTCGCCCTTGCCAAGGATGCGGATGCCGTCACGGACATTCTTCAGAATGCCGCTCTCAACCAGAGCCACGGGATCGACCACTGCGCCGTCTTCGAAACGGTTCAGGCTCTCCACATTGACCTCAGCAAAGGTCTTGGCCCAGATATTCTTGAAGCCGCGCTTCGGCAGACGACGGTAGATAGGCATCTGGCCACCCTCGAAACCGGTGCGGACACCGCCGCCGCTGCGGGAGTTCTGGCCCTTCATGCCGCGGCCGGAAGTCTTGCCATTGCCGGAGCCGAGACCGCGGCCGACGCGGTTGCGCTCCTTGCGGGAACCTTCTGCGGGCTGTAATTCATGTAACTTCATGCTTGCACCTCCTGTCCTCTAGAATTATTCTGCAATCTCTTCCACAGAGATCAAATGCTCAACCTTGTGGAGCTGGCCGCGCACAGCCGGGTTATCCGGCAGGATGGAAACAGAGTTCACCTTGCGCAGGCCGAGAGCGCGGACAGTACGGCGCTGGGTCTCAGGACGGCCAATGAGGCTCCTCTTGAGCGTAACTTTTACTTTTGCCATTGCTTAAAGAGCCTCCTTAACCTAAAATCTCAGCGACAGTCTTGCCACGGAGTTCAGCCACGATTTCGGGCTGCTTGAGAGCCTTCAGGCCCTCCATGGCTGCACGAACCATGTTGTTGGGGTTGGAAGAACCCAGGGACTTGGTCAGGATATCATGAACGCCTGCCAGCTCCAGTACTGCACGCACGGGGCCGCCGGCGATGACACCGGTACCTTTGGCAGCCGGCTTCATCATAACCTGGCCTGCGCCGAAGATGCCCAGCATCTCATGGGGAATGGTGCGGTTGTCCTTCAGGGCCACAGTGATGAGGTTCTTCTTCGCATCCTCGACACCCTTGCGGATAGCCTCGGGAACCTCAGCAGCCTTGCCGAGACCTACACCGACCTTGCCCTTCTTGTTGCCGACCACGACCAGGGCGCTGAAGGAGAAGCGACGGCCGCCCTTGACGACTTTCGCAACTCGGTTAATGTATACAACTTTCTCCTCGAACTCCGGAGTTTCGTTGTCCATATTTCTAGCCATTCATTTACCTCCTTTGTTTTTTAGAATTTCAGGCCTGCTTCACGAGCGGCCTCAGCCAGGGCTGCCACACGGCCATGGTACACATAGCCGCCGCGATCGAAGACTACCTCGCTGATGCCCTTCTCCAGAGCGCGCTTGGCAATCTCAGCACCGATGGCCTTGGCGGCCTCGATGTTGCCGCCGTAATTCTCGAAGCCCTTGTCCTGAGTGCTGGCGGAAACCAGGGTAATGCCCTTCTCATCGTCGATGATCTGAGCATAGATGTTGGCAAGGCTCCTGTAAACATTGAGGCGCGGACGAGCCGCAGTGCCAGCGATATGGTTGCGGACACGCAGATGACGCTTCTGACGTGCCTTGTTCTTATCTGCCTTAATAAGCACAGAGATTCACTCCTTTCTCGAGTCAGTTCCTTATTTCTTACCCTTAGCGCCGGCTTTACCCTCTTTGCGACGGATATGCTCGCCAGCGTACTTGATACCCTTGCCCTTGTACGGCTCGGGCTCACGGAAGCTGCGGATCTCTGCAGCAATCTGGCCGACAACTTCTTTGTCGATGCCAGAAACCGTGATAGCGGTAGCGCTGGGCACATCGAAGGTGATGCCCTCGGGGGGCTCAACGATAACCGGATGGGAGAAACCAAGGGACAGGTTCAGGTTCTTGCCCTGCTTCTGGGCACGATAACCGACGCCTGCGATCTCGAGGTTCTTCTGATAGCCTTCCGTCACACCAACAACCATGTTGTTGATGAGGGTACGGGAAAGGCCATGGAGAGACCTGTGCATCTTATCATCGGACGGACGCTCAACAGTGAGGATGTTACCGTCGATGGTTACTTTCATTTCCGGGCTGATCTGGCGGGAAAGTTCACCTTTCGGGCCTTTGACTTTCACCAAATTGTCCTCGCCGACCGTAACGGTTACGCCAGCGGGAATCTCAATCGGTGCTCTACCAATTCTTGACATCTGTACACCTCCTGACTATTTTTCAATTACCAAACGTAAGCGATGACTTCGCCGCCGAGACCGGCCTTGCGAGCCTGCTTGTCGCTCATGATCCCCTTGGAAGTGGAGATGATGGCGATGCCGAGGCCGCCCAGCACGCGGGGCAGCTCATCGTGCTTTGCATACTGGCGCAGGCCAGGCTTGGAAATACGCTTGATACCGGAGATGACCTTCTCGCGGTTGGGGCCATACTTCAGGGAAATCGTGATGACACCCTGCTTGTTGTCCTCATTGAAAGAATAGTCCTTGATGAAGCCCTCTTCCTTCAAGACCTCAGCGATAGCGCTCTTGATCTTGGAACCGGGGACATCCACCGTCTCGTGGAATACAGAGTTTGCATTGCGCAAACGGGTCAGCATATCTGCAATAGGATCAGTCATTACCATGAATCGATATCCTCCTTTCAAATAATAAGAATTACCAGCTAGCCTTGGTCACGCCAGGAATAGCGCCAGCGTAGCTCTGCTCGCGGAAGCAGATGCGGCACATGTCAAACTTGCGCATGTAGCCGTGGGGACGGCCGCAAATCTTGCAGCGGTTGTACTGACGAGTAGAGAACTTAGGCTCTTTGCTCCACTTCTCTACCATAGACTTCTTTGCCATGAGCTTCTTTCCTCCTCTTATGCTTTGAACGGCATACCCATGAGTTTCAGGAGCTCTCTGGCTTCCTCATCCGTCTGTGCCGTCGTAACGATAACAATGTTCATGCCACGGATCTTGTCGATCTTATCGTACTCGATTTCCGGGAAAATGAGCTGCTCTTTGAGACCGACAGCGTAGTTGCCACGGCCGTCGAAGGCAGTGCCGGACACACCACGGAAGTCACGAACGCGCGGCAGGGCAACATTCATGAACTTGTCGAGGAACTGATACATGCGCTCGCCGCGCAGGGTCACCTTGCAGCCGATGGGCATGCCCTCACGGAGCTTCCAAGCAGCCAGGGACTTCTTGGCGCGGGTGAGGAGCGGCTTCTGGCCGGAGATGATGGTGAGGTCGCTGACAGCGGAGTCGAGAGCCTTGGGGTTGCCCACAGCCTCGCCAACACCCATGTTGATGATGACCTTCTCCACCTTCGGAAGCTGCATCACATTCTTGTAGCCAAACTTCGAAGTCAAAGCAGGCACAACTTCCTTCTGGTACTTTTCCTGTAATCTATCCAATGTATTTCCTCCTTCCTTCAATTATTTGGTCTGGTCGATGACTTCGCCGCACTTCTTGCAGACGCGGACATTCTTGCCATTGACTTCCTTGTGTGCTACGCGGGTAGCCTTGGAGCAGGCGGGGCAGACCAACATGACCTTGCAGGCATGCATGGGAGCTTCCTTCACCAGGATGCCGCCCTGAGGAGCCTTGACATTGGGCTTCGTGTGACGCTTCACCTTGTTCACGCCCTCGACGACGACCTTGCCCTTCTTCGGCATAGCAGCCACAACCTTGCCCTGCTTGCCCTTATCTTTGCCGGACAGCACGAGCACCGTGTCGCCCTTCTTCACGTTCAGTTTAACCAGTGACAAAATAGCACCTCCTCACGAATTAAAGTACTTCAGGAGCCAGGGAGACAATCTTCATGAAGTCTTTATCGCGAAGCTCTCTAGCTACCGGTCCGAAAATACGAGTGCCCTTCGGGGTCTTGTCTTCCTTGATGATGACGGCTGCATTCTCGTCGAAACGGATGTAGGAACCGTCAGCGCGGCGCAGGCCCTTCACGCTGCGGACAACCACAGCCTTGACCACATCGCCCTTCTTCACCTGACCGCCAGGAGCTGCGGATTTCACGGCTGCGACGATGATATCGCCGATATTAGCATACTTGCGGTAAGAGCCGCCAAGCACGCGGATGCACATGATTTCTTTCGCGCCCGTGTTGTCGCCAACATTCAGGATAGTTTGCTGCTGAATCATTATGTAACCTCCTTCTTCGTGTATTTGGCTTACTTAGCGCGCTCGATAACCTCGACCACTCTCCAGCGCTTGGTCTTGGAAAGGGGACGGGTCTCCATCAGGGACACCTTATCGCCAACATGCGCATCATTCTTCTCGTCATGCGCATGGAATTTCACAGTTCTCTTGACCGGCTTCTTGTAAAGCTTGTGCTGCTCGATCTCCTCGATAGCAACCACAACGGTCTTGTCCATCTTGTCGGAAATGACCTTGCCGACCTTAGTCTTTCGTACGTTTCTCTCGCTCATTAGGGAGCCTCCTTCCTTCTGCATATCACTTGTTTTGCGCCTCAGGCCTTGGCAGCCTGCTCACGCTGGATCGTCTTGATGCGGGCGATCGTCTTCTTCACATCTTTGATACGCATCGGGTTGTCAAGCTGGCCGGTGGCGAGCTGGAAACGGAGGTTGAAGAGCTCCTCTTTGAGCGAAGCAAGCTTCTGGTTCAGTTCGTCTGCGTTCATCTCGCGAATCTCATTAACCTTCATTATGCTTCACCACCCTCTGCTACAGTGTCTTCCTTAGTCACGAACTTGGTCTTGATAGGCAGCTTGTGACCTGCAAGGCGCATTGCCTCACGGGCAACTTCCTTGGACACGCCGTCCATCTCGAAGAGGACGCGGCCCGGCTTCACGACTGCTACCCAGTACTCGGGCGAGCCCTTGCCGGAACCCATGCGGGTCTCGGCCGGCTTTGCGGTTACGGGCTTGTCCGGGAAAATCTTGATCCAGACCTGGCCGCCACGCTTGATGTAACGAGTCATAGCGATACGGGCTGCCTCGATCTGACGGTTGGTGATCCAAGCGGGCTCAAGAGCCACCAGGCCGAATTCACCATGGCTCACAGTGTTGCCGCGATGAGCCTTGCCCTTCATGCGGCCACGGAACTGCTTGCGATATTTAACTCTCTTAGGAAGTAACATTAAGCTTCGCTCCCTTCGTTAGCAACCTTGCGCTGCTTTCTCTCCGGAAGGACTTCGCCCTTGAAGATCCAAACCTTGATACCGATGCGGCCATAAGTGGTATGAGCCTCTGCCGTGCCGTAATCGATGTCTGCACGGAGAGTGTGAAGGGGAATGCTGCCCTCACGATAGCTTTCGCTGCGTGCGATCTCAGCGCCGCCGAGACGGCCGCTGCAGGTGATCTTGATGCCCTTGGCGCCCAGGCGCATGGTGCGGCCTACGGACTGCTTCATGGCGCGGCGGAAAGCGATGCGGCGCTCCAGCTGGGAAGCGATGTTCTCAGCCACCAGAGTTGCATCCATATCCGGCTGCTTGATCTCAGCGATGTTGATATCGACGCGCTTCTCAGTGTAGCTCTTCAAGCCTTCCTTGATCTGGTCGATGCCGGAACCACCGCGGCCGATGACCATGCCCGGCTTTGCGGTGTGAATGGTGATCTTGAGACGATTCTTGGTGCGCTCCGTCTCAATCCTGGAGATTCCTGCTGCCAGGAGGCTCTTCTTCAGGTAATCACGAATCTTGATATCTTCATGCAGGTTCTCTGCAAAATCTTTATCTGCATACCACTTGGCATCCCACTGCTTGACGATGCCAAGGCGAATACCATGCGGATTAACTTTCTGACCCAATCCGTTTCCCTCCTTCTTAGTTCTTCTCGTTGACGACGATGGTCACATGGCTCGTGCGCTTCAGGATCTTGAAAGCCTGACCGCGGGAACGCGGGTGGATGCGCTTGAGGGTGGGACCCTGATCAACGAAGGCGGAGGAAACGTAGAGCTTGTCCACGTCCATGTCGAAGTTGTTCTCAGCGTTGGCAACAGCGCTGCGCAGAACCTTCTCGACAACTTCAGCGCCAACCTTCGGCGTGAACTTCAAAATCGCAAATGCTTCAGCGACGTTCTTGCCACGGATGAGATCCATGACCACACGAACCTTGCGCGGAGCGATGCGAACGTATTTAGCTACTGCTTTTGATTCCACAACGATTCTCCTTTCGCTTACTTCAGTGAGGTCTTGCGCTCTTCGCCGGCATGGCCTTTGAAGGTGCGCGTCGGTGCGAACTCACCCAGCTTATGGCCGACCATGTCCTCAGTGACATAGACAGGCACATGCTTGCGTCCATCATGGACAGCAATGGTATGACCGACGAAGTCCGGGAAAATCGTGGAGCTTCTGGACCAAGTCTTGACAACCTTTTTATCGTTAGCTTCGTTGAGAGCCGTGATCTTCTTCATGAGGCTTTCTTCAACGAAAGGGCCCTTCTTAATGGATCTTGACAAAGTTTATCCCCCTCTCTTACTTCGTGCGGTGCTTCACTATGAGGCTTTCGGAAGCCTTGTTCTTGCGACGGGTCTTCGTACCCATAGCGCACTTGCCCCACTTGGTAACAGGGTTCTTGCGGCCAACAGGGGAACGGCCCTCACCACCGCCATGCGGATGGTCATTCGGGTTCATGGCAACGCCGCGGTTCTCCGGACGGATACCGAGCCAGCGGCTGCGGCCAGCCTTACCGAGAGTGATGTTCTCATGCTCCAGGTTGCCGACTTCACCGATGGTGGCACGGCAGTTGATGTGAACCTTGCGGAGCTCGCCGGAAGGCATGCGGAGAAGCGCATAGTTGCCTTCCTTAGCCATGAGCTGTGCGCTGGTGCCAGCGGAGCGAACCAGCTGCGCACCCTTGCCGATCTTGAGCTCAACGGCATGAACGGTAGTACCTACCGGGATATTCTTCAGAGGAAGGGCATTGCCCACCTTGATGTCGGCCTCAGGGCCGGACTCGACCATATCGCCCACTTTGAGGCCATTGGGAGCCAGGATGTAGCGCTTCTCGCCGTCGACATAGTTGAGGAGAGCGATGCGGGCGCTGCGGTTCGGATCGTACTCGATGGTAGCCACGCGAGCGGGGATGCCGTCCTTAGTGCGCTTGAAATCGATGATACGATAAAGGCGCTTATGGCCGCCGCCCTGATGACGAACGGTCAGGCGACCCTGCTGGTTGCGGCCGCCGTTCTTCTTCAGGCGCTCAGTCAGGGACTTCTCAGGCTTGTCGGTGGTGATCTCGTCGAAAGAAGCGACGGTCATGAAACGACGGCCTGCAGAATAGGGTTTAAAGGATTTTACTGCCACTTTTGTTTACCTCCTTCTTCTAAGATTAGGCCTGGAAGAACTCGATGCTTTCGCCAGCAGCGAGCTTCACAATAGCCTTTTTATAGTCAGGGCGCTTGCCGGAAGTGCGGCCCATGCGCTTGGTCTTGCCGAGAACATTCACGGTGTTGACCTTCTCAACCTTGACATTGAACACCTCAGCCACGGCCTTGGCAATCTCGATCTTGTTGGCGGCCTTCGCCACAACGAAGACGTATTTGCCCTCAGCCATCAGCTGGGTCGTACGCTCGGTGATGAGCGGACGGATCAGGATTTCACGTGCTTCCATTATGCGAATACCTCCTCGATACGGGCTACGGCATCCTTGGTGACAAAGAGCTTGCCATGGTTCAGGATGTCATGGACATTGAGGCCCAGAGCCGTGATGGACTTCACGCCCGGAATGTTGCGTGCGGACTTCTCAACAGTCTCAACCTCATCAGCGGTGATGAAGAGAGCCTTCTTCTCTACGCTGAAGCTCTTCAGCACCTCGACCATCTGCTTGGTCTTAGGAGCATCGAAGCTGAGCTGATCGAGCACGATGAGATCGCCGCTCTTGACCTTGTCGGAAAGAGCGCACTTGAGTGCCAGGCGACGCTGCTTGCGAGGCATCGTGAAAGCATACTTGCGGGGATGGGGTCCGAAGACCGTGCCGCCGCCCACCCACAAGGGGCTGCGGGTAGAACCGCTGCGAGCGCGGCCAGTGCCCTTCTGCTTCCAGGGCTTGCGGCCACCGCCACGGACGAAGCCACGAGTCTTGGTGGCATGAGTGCCGAGACGCTGAGCGGCCAGCTGCATGATAACGGCCTGATGGAGAAGACCTGCGTTCATCTCCACGCCGAAAATGTTGTCATTGAGCTCGATATCGCCAACCTGCTTGTTAGCGATGTCATAAACTGCTACATTAGCCATAATTTAGGGTATCCTCCTTCCAATTAGTTTTTAGCCTGCTTTGCGGGCTTGACAGTGTCTTTGATCACAACAAAGCTCTTCTTGGGGCCCGGGATAGCGCCCTTGATGAGGATGAGGTTGCGGTCAGTATCCACACGGACAACCGTGAGGCGCTGCACCGTAACACGCTCGCCACCCATACGGCCGGGGAGCTTCTTGCCCTTCAGCACGCGTCCGCCGGGGCCGGAAATCATGGCGCCGGTGGAACCGGGCTCACGATGAGACTTGGAACCATGTCCCATGGGACCACGCGCGAAGTTGTGACGCTTGATACCGCCAGCAAAGCCTTTGCCCTTGGAGGTACCCGTTACATCGACTAACTCACCTGCAGCGAATATATCAACGCCGATGGAATCACCGACTTTATATTCAGAAGGATCCTGAAGGCGCATCTCGCGAATGAACTTCACCGGCTTCACGCCAGCCTTTTCGAAATGGCCTTTCATTGGCTTGTTGACCTTGTTCTCCTTGATGTCGCCAAAGCCGAGCTGCACTGCGTTGTAGCCATCGGTCTCAACAGTCTTGTTCTGGATGACGATGTTGCCACCGGCCTCTACAACCGTTACGGGAACGACCTTGCCCTCTTCCGTGAAGATCTGGGTCATGCCGAGTTTTCTACCTAAAATTGCTTTAGACATTCATTCCACCTCCCCTGGGATTAAAGTTTGATTTCAATGTCCACGCCAGCCGGAAGGTCGAGACGCATGAGCGCATCAACAGTCTTGTTGGTCGGCTGCAGGATGTCAATAAGGCGCTTGTGGGTGCGCATCTCGAACTGCTCACGGGAGTCCTTGTTGACATGCGGGGAACGCAGAATCGTGTAGATGTTCTTCTCCGTCGGGAGGGGAATCGGGCCGGACACCATAGCGCCGGTCTTCTTTGCAGTATCCACAATCTTTACTGCACTCTGATCGAGGGCTTTATGATCATAAGCCTTCAAACGGATTCTGATTTTCTGTTGCTTAGACAATGTATTTTCCTCCTTATCGTCCAGGCTCTTGCAATGAAGATGTCCTGTCCATGCAAGGCTGAAAGCCTTTCGGCCCTGCATGGACAGGACATCCCCATGGCCCAAACATTTCTCCGTAGCAGTTCCCTTGGAACCAGGCCAAGCCATCTGCCACGTCATCGCATGGGGGTGTACCTGTTTAATTTAACCCTTGAAATAAGAGCGACGCGAGCGCCGCTCTTATCAAAGGATTTGACTGTCGTTAAAACTTAAGCTTCAACCTCGGTCACGCGGCCGGCGCCAACAGTGTGGCCACCCTCGCGGATAGCGAAGCGGAGACCCTTCTCGATAGCGATCGGGGTGATGAGCTCAACATCCATCTCGACATTATCGCCAGGCATAACCATCTCAGTGCCCTCAGGCAGACGGACAACGCCGGTAACGTCAGTGGTACGGAAGTAGAACTGAGGACGATAGTTAGTGAAGAACGGAGTGTGACGGCCGCCCTCTTCCTTGGTCAGGACATAAACCTGAGCCTTGAACTTGGTGTGGGGGTTGATGGTGCCGGGCTTAGCCAGAACCTGGCCACGCTCGATTTCCTTGCGGTCAATGCCGCGGAGCAGAGCACCGATGTTATCGCCGGCCACAGCGCTGTCCAGCATCTTGCGGAACATCTCGATACCGGTAACAACGGTGGACTTCGGCTCATCCTGCAGGCCAACGATCTCAACAGTGTCGTTGAGCTTCAACTCGCCACGCTCCACACGGCCGGTAGCAACGGTGCCACGGCCAGTGATGGTGAACACATCCTCGACAGGCATGAGGAAGGGCTTGTCAGTGTCACGGGTCGGAGTCGGGATGTACTCATCAACAGCATCCATGAGCTCATAGATCTTAGCCTTCATAGCTTCATCGCCTTCGAGGGCCTTCAGAGCGGAACCAGCCACAACGGGGATGTCATCGCCGGGGAACTCATAGCTGGAGAGCAGCTCGCGAACTTCCATCTCAACGAGCTCGAGGAGCTCGGGATCGTCAACCTGGTCAACCTTGTTCAGGAAGACAACGATAGCGGGCACGCCCACCTGACGAGCGAGCAGGATGTGCTCACGAGTCTGAGGCATGGGGCCATCAGCAGCGGAAACAACCAGGATAGCACCGTCCATCTGAGCAGCGCCGGTGATCATGTTCTTGACATAGTCAGCATGGCCCGGGCAGTCAACGTGAGCATAATGACGCTTCTCAGTCTCATACTCAACATGAGCGGTGTTGATGGTGATACCGCGCTCGCGCTCCTCAGGAGCCTTATCGATATCAGCGTAATCCTCGAACTTAGCCATGCCCTTCTCGGACAGGCACTTCGTGATTGCAGCAGTCAGAGTAGTCTTGCCATGGTCAACGTGACCGATAGTGCCGATGTTGACATGCGGCTTAGTTCTCTCAAACTTTTCTTTTGCCATTGATTTTTTCCTCCCTTATTCGCCCTTATTCTTGGCAGTAACAGCGTCGGCTATATTCTTAGGAACCTCATCATAGTAGGAAACCTCCATGGAGTAGTTCCCGCGACCCTGTGTCTTGGAACGCAGATCCGTCGAGTAACCGAACATCTCGGACAGAGGAACGAACGCATTGATGACCTGTGCACCATTGCGCGGCTCCATGCCGTCGATGCGGCCACGGCGGGAGTTAAGATCGCCGATGACATCGCCCATGTAATCCTCAGGAACGATGACCTCAACCTTAACATACGGCTCGAGGAGAACCGGGTTGGCCTTCTCGGCGCCGTTCTTGAATGCCATGGAACCAGCAATCTTGAACGCAGCCTCAGAAGAGTCGACCTCATGGAAGGAACCATCGTAGACCGTGGCCTTGACATCGACCACCGGATAACCGGCTACGACACCAGACTCCATAGCCTGCTTGACACCTTCCTCGATGGGCTTGATGAATTCCTTGGGAATAGCACCGCCCACGACCTTATTCTCGAAGCTGAAGCCTGCGCCAGCTTCCTGGGGCTCCAGCTTGAGCCAGCAGTGACCATACTGGCCATGACCACCGGACTGGCGGACGAACTTGCCTTCTGCCTCGACGGTCTTGCGGATGGTCTCGCGATAAGCAACCTGGGGCTCGCCGACCTTGCAGTCCACTTTGAATTCGCGGAGCATGCGGTCAACGATAATCTGCAGGTGCAGCTCGCCCATGCCGGAGATGATGCACTGACCGGTTTCCTGATCAGTGTGGACCCGGAAGGTCGGATCCTCTTCTGCCAACTTCTGGAGAGCTACGCCCATCTTCTCCTGGTCATTCTTGGTGGCCGGCTCAACCGCAACGGAGATAACCGGATCCGGGAAGACCATGGATTCGAGGATGATCTGATTGTTCTCATCGCAAAGGGTATCACCAGTGGTGGTATCCTTGAGGCCCACAGCAGCAGCGATATCGCCGCTGTAAACCTTATCGATTTCCTTGCGGTTGTTGGCGTGCATCTGGAGGATACGGCCGATACGCTCTTTCTTGCCCTTAGTGGAGTTATACACATAGGAGCCGGATTCGAGGATACCGGAGTATACACGGAAGAATGCCAGCTTACCGACATAAGGATCGGTCATGATCTTGAAAGCCAGAGCGGAGAAAGGCGCCTCGTCGCTGGAAGGACGATGGTCTTCCTCGCCGCTGTCAGGATTCACGCCCTTGATGGGCGGGATATCCGTCGGAGCAGGCATGTAATCAACCACTGCATCCAGCAGGGGCTGCACGCCCTTGTTGCGATAAGAAGTGCCGCAGACCACAGGCACCATGTTGCAGGAAACGGTAGCCTTGCGGATGACCTTCTTGATATCCTCTTCGGTGATGTCCTCACCGCCGAGGTACTTCTCCATGAACTCGTCATCCTGCTCGGAGCAAGCCTCCAGCAGCTTCTCGCGATATTCTTCAGCCATATCCTTCATGTCATCGGGAATGGCAACCTCATCCGCGACTTTGCCAAGATCGTCTTCATAAACGATGGCTTCCATCTTCACGAGATCGACGATGCCCTGGAAGTTATCCTCAGCGCCGATAGGCAACTGGATAGCGACTGCATTGGCATTGAGGCGCTCCTCCATCATCTTGATGACATTGAAGAAGTCTGCACCAGTGATATCCATCTTGTTGACATAAGCCATGCGAGGAACCCGGTACTTCTCAGCCTGACGCCAAACAGTCTCAGTCTGGGGCTCAACACCGCCGCGGGCAGTCAGCACTGCCACAGCGCCGTCAAGGACACGCAGGGAACGCTCAACCTCTACGGTGAAATCCACGTGGCCCGGCGTATCAATGATGTTGATACGATGGTTCTTCCAATGGCAGGTGGTAGCAGCGGAAGTAATGGTGATACCGCGCTCCTGCTCCTGAACCATCCAGTCCATGGTAGCTGCGCCATCATGAACCTCACCGATCTTGTGGTTTACACCAGTGTAGAAGAGGATACGCTCCGTGGTAGTCGTCTTACCAGCATCGATGTGAGCCATGATACCGATATTACGAGTTTTTTCAAGGGAAAACTCTCTTGCCACTTTTTATTTCTCTCCTTATATAATAGAAACGGTCTTACGGAATTACCAGCGATAATGTGCGAACGCCTTGTTGGCCTCTGCCATCTTGTGCGTATCTTCCTTCTTCTTGATCGCTGCGCCCGTGTTGTTGGCCGCATCCATCAGCTCACCGGAAAGACGAGCATCCATGGTCTTCTCACCACGGAGACGAGCATAGTTTACGAGCCAGCGGATACCGAGGGTCATGCGGCGATCCGGACGAACCTCCACAGGAACCTGATAGTTCGCACCACCCACGCGGCGGGCACGAACCTCGAGTACCGGCATAACATTCTTCAGGGCAGTCTCGAAGACTTCCAGAGGATCCTTGCCGGTCTTGGCACGGATCGTCTCAAATGCATCGTAAACGACACGCTCAGCAACGCTCTTCTTGCCGGAGAGCATTACCTTGTTGATGAATTTCGTAACCGTCTTGCTGTGGTACACCGGATCCGGCAGTACATCGCGCTTCGGTACGGAACCTTTTCTTGGCATTGTTTTACCTCCTTATCATAATCTTTTTAAGCAATCAGCTTACTTCTTCTTCGCTTTCTTAGCGCCGTACTTGCTGCGGGCCTGACCACGATCCTGCACGCCTGCAGTATCGAGGGAACCACGAATGATGTGGTAACGAACGCCCGGCAGATCCTTAACACGGCCGCCACGAATCAGAACAACGCTGTGCTCCTGGAGATTATGACCAATGCCCGGAATGTATGCAGTGACCTCGATGCTGTTCGTCAGGCGAACACGAGCCACCTTACGCAGTGCAGAGTTCGGCTTCTTCGGCGTGCTGGTATAAACACGAGTGCAGACGCCGCGCTTCTGCGGGCAATTCTTCAGTGCTGGTGCTTTGGACTTCTCCTGCATGCTCTTCCTGCTCTTACGAACTAACTGGTTGATAGTTGGCATACATGCACCTCCTTCCTTCATATTGAAAATTTATTATTTATCATAAGCAGCTTTTACACCGCTTATTAACAAATAAGCTTACTTCAGCACGGCGATAGTTGCCGCGCCAACCTCGATGCCGCAGGCTTGCCCCAGGGCTTTCATGGATTCTGTCTCCAGGACCTCCACCCCTTCCGCCCTGCAGAGTTCCTTCAGCGGCTCCGTGATGCGTTCATCTGCATCATCTGCCAGCAGGACTCGCCCTGCGCTGTGGCGTTTCACGGCCTTGGTGACCTGCTTGAGGCCGATCACTTTCTTGGCATCTTTAAGTGTTTCCAGATTCATCGTTTGCACTCCCCTGTACACTTTTCCTGCGCCCCTCCCGGAGCACTTCTATATATTAGCATCCACTAAAATCCTTGTCAACACTTTATTTTCAAAGTTTTTTGTGTCCACGCTATCTAGCGTATCATAATGAAAAAACAGGACAAAAATTGCTTATTGTTTCCTCAAAAAAGACCATTTTGCCCTTTGTATGCAAGGAAAACAGGCCAAAACAGGAAGATGCGACCTCAAATAATTTTTTTCTTTCATAAAAATATCATCCAGCTTTCTCCAAAATAAATCTCCCGCCCCCGAGGCGATTGCCAGGGGCGGGAGATTCAAGATAACCAAACAGGCAAGTTGGCTCCGCAACCTCTGCTTGTCTGTATTCCTGCACTTTGTCAGACTGAAGCTTCTGCGATGTGCTGTAGCTCATGCGGCGGTCGACCTCATGCTTTGCCAGCAGGCCTCCGTGGATTTTCTGCCACTTTGCCATGGTAACGGCGGCATTATCATAAAAGGTCTTGCCAAAGGCAGCAGCGCTCTGGCTGTTAATTCTCTAATCCCCCCCAGCTCCGCCTCAGTCAAGGCCTTCAGAGCCAGGCGTTGATATCCTTGCCCTTCATCAGTTCCGGGTGGTCTGCAGCAAAGCCCTTCCAGAACTCCTTGCGGCTCACGCTGTTGCCATTCTTGTCAAAGTATTGGTTATCGTTAAGACCGCCGTGGTCATCATACTTGTAACCGAAGGACTTGATCTTATCTCTCACAGGAGCGCACGACAAGGCGTCATTCTGGGAAATCAGTCCCAGCTTTGACAGGATATTCCCATCAGCAAAAGTCTCCAGGCGGTTGCCTCCTGCCACATTTTCCAGCTGCTCGTCATCGAGGACTCTGCTCGCAAGTTTCATCTTATCAATCATTTCAATTACCACCTTTCCATCAGAAATCAAAACTTTCGATTCCTGTTTTAATTATTCCACATCACATACCGCATTTCCTGCCAGCAAGTTCTCTCCGGCATTAGAGTTTCCGCTTTGCTTTGCTTCTTTGTCCTTTATATCCCGCCGCCAGGAAAAAAGGGTAGTGAAAAACGAAATTTCTTCAAAAAAATTTTCCCTGCCAAGCTATGGCAGGGAAAATCCCTTCAGCTTTTCCTTTCATAGAAGAACAAGAAGATGATGGGAATGACCAGCAGGGTAAATACCGTGGAGGTCAGCAGCCCGCCGATGATCACCCAGGCCATGGAGGAGCGGGCCTCGCTGCCGGCGGTGAGTGAAAGGGCTGTGGGCAGCATGCCGGCCATCATGGTGATGGTGGTCATCATGATGGGACGCAGGCGCACGCGGCCTGCCTCCACGACAGCTTCCAAAGCGCTTTTCCCTCGCTCCATGAGGGTCAGGGTGTAGTCGATAAGCAAAGTGCCGTTTTTGGCCACGATTCCGTCCATCACCAGAATACCGATAAGGGAGTAAAGATTCAGGGTATTGCGGGTGAGGAACAGCATCAGGATGGAGCCTATCAGCCCCAGAGGCAGGGAGAACATGCGGATGAAGGGAGTGATGGTTGATTCGTAGAGCACAGCCAGCAACATGTAGATAAGCACCAGGGCCAGCAGCAAGGCTGACAGCAGTTCCCAGAAGGCCTCGTCCATCCTGTCAGCCTGTCCCCTGAACTTGTAGGTGATTCCCTCACCCAGATCGGCTTTCGCCAGGGCTTGCTTCACTTCTTTCACCGCCTCGCCTATGGGCCTGCCGCTGAGGTTGGCGCCTATGGCGCTGGAACGCTGCTTGTCCACACGCCGGATGGTGACAGGGCCGCGTCCGCTTCTTATCTCAGCCACATCTCCCAGATAAATGAGCCTGCCTGAGGAAATAATGGGGATTCTGGCCACATCAGAAGCCTTGTAGCCATCTGCCCCCCGGAAGCGCACCTTGATATCCGTATCCCTGCCGCCATTGAGCCGGTCATTTTTCAGTTCCCCGGCAGAAAGTCCGGAAATGGCGGACTCAAAGGCTGTCTCCACCTCTCCCAAAGAAGTGCCGTAGGTCTTGAGCTTTTCTCTGTCCACCCGGAGCTGCAGCTCCGGCATGCCTTCCTGGTAAGTGCTGTTCACATCGGTCAGGCCATCTATGCCGGACAGGATGGCCATGGTCTTTTCCGTGGCCTCCTCCAGAGCATCGCTGTGGTTGCTGCGCAGCTCCAGTTGCAGGGCACCGGCGCCCCCCCTGGGACCTCTGCCGGAATTTCCCGCCACATTGGTCTGGGACTCTGCCACCCGCACCTCAGCTTCGTGAATGCCGGCAGCAAGGGCGCGCACCTCATCTGCCACCTGCCACACGGATCGGCTGCGATCACGCTGGTCGAAGAGCTGCACCATGATCCTGCCCTCATAGGCCGCAGAGCCGCCCACATGGGTCATGTAGTATTTCACTTCCGGCATTTCCGCCAGTTTCTCCTCCACCCTGCGGGCCACTTTGTCAGTTTCCTCTGCCGAGGAACCCACGGGAGCCTGTATGCTCACCACAAAGGAAGATTCATCGGTGCGGGGCATGAACTCAGAGCCCACCGCCCCCAAGGGCACCAAAGCCATCACGCCCAGGAAGGCAGCCAATATGCTCAGCAGAAGCTTCTTCCTGTTGCCCAGGCTCCACAGGAGCATGCCCTCATAGCGAGCCTGCGCCCTCTTCTCCAATCTGTCCATGAAGCGCCAGAGCGGCCTGTCATCTGGCTTGTAGCCCTGGCGGTAAAACCTTGCTGCCAGCATGGGCGTAAGGGTGAAAGACACAAAGAGGGAGAAGGCTCCGGCAAAGACAATGGTAAGGCCAAACTGGCGGAAATACTGGCCCGTCATGCCCTCCATAAAAGCTATGGGCATAAAGACTGCCGCATCGCAGAGGGTGATGGCCACTGCCGCCATGCCTATTTCCATGCGGCCCTTTTCCGCCGCCTCCCGAGGGCCTTCCCCCAGCCCCAGATGCCTGATGATGTTTTCCAGCACTACGATGGCATCATCCACCAGGATGCCTATGCAGAGGGTCATGCCCATGATGGACATCATATTGAAGGTGAAACCGGCGACATACATGACAAAGAAAGTGGCCACCAGGGAGGTGGGCAGAGCAATCATCACCGCCGCCGTGGAGCGCCAGCCCCGCAGGAAGAAAAAGAGCACCAGCCCCGTGGTGATGAGCCCCTCTACCAAAGTCATGACCGTATTGTGCAGGGAGGTTTCCACATAGGTCGCATCGCTGGAAACGGTGACGAATTCATATTCAGGATAATCCCTTTGCAGCCGTTCCAGCTTCTCCTGGATGTTTTTGGTGGTTTCCACCACATTGGCATCGCTATTCTTGTAGACCAGCACATTGATGGCTTCCTGACCGTTGAGCCTGCCATAGCGGGAGCTCCTGGCCGACTGCTCCCTGACCGTTGCCACAGAAGTCAGGGGCACTTTGGCCCCGGCAGCGTTCGTCACCTGCACCTTTTCGATTTCCGCCACTTCCCTGTACTGGGCAATAAGGCGCACATCTGCCTGGGTGCTGTCTGTGTAGACAGAACCTGAAGGCAGCAGCTGATTTTCCTTTTTCAAGGCAGAAGCGATGCGGTCAAGGCTCAGGCCGTAGGCAGCCATCTTGTCCCTGTCTACCTCCACCGCCACTTCCTTGTCCCGGCCACCATGCAGTTCTACTTCCGACACGCCTCCGGCCTGCTGCAGCACCTCCTGAAAGACATTCTCTGTCTGGGAGTAGGTATCTGCCAGGCCATAAGGGGACAGCACTGCCAGCTCCACGATGGGCTTGGCGTTGATGTCACGCTTGATGACTACAGGAGAGTCCGCCTCATCTGGGAGCCTGTTCTTGATTGCATCTACCTTCTTGGTGGCCTCTATGGCCGCCAGGTCTGCATCTGCCTTGAAATCCAGTTCCAAACCAATGCGAGCCTGCTCATAGCTGGCAGTGGAAGTGATCTTCTTCACATTGGACACAGAGGACAGGGCATCCTCAATGGGACGCACCACCTCCTGCTCCACGGACTCGGCGCTGGCTCCCGGATACTTCACCCTCACGGTGACATAAGGGGTGTTGATATCCGGCAGCAGTTCTACCCCGATGCGGTAGTAGCTGTATAGGCCCAGCACCACGAAGAAGGCCACGATCATGGAAATGCCCACGGGCCGCTCTATGGAAAAACGGGTGATATTCATATGACTTCCACCGCCGTTCCCTGCTGCAGCCGGTCAAGGCCGGATATAACTACCCTGTCGCCTGCTTCAAGCCCAGAGAGAATTTCATCAGATTCATCATTTATCAGTCCCAACCGCACTTCCCGCATATGCGCCCTGTTCTCCTCATCCAGCACAAAGACCAGCTGGCGCCCATTGCGGGAAAGCACCGCCTCCTTGGGCACGAAAAAGGTGTCCTTTCGCTGGAGGATATCCAAGGAAGTGTGGGCGAAAAGCCCTGCTTTCAGCTGCAAATCCTCCCCCAAGAGCTCTATGCGCACCTGATAGCTCTTATCCGCTTCATCCATGGCAGGGCTGACATAAATGATGCGCCCGGGATATTCTGCTCCCATGGCATCCACGGTCACCGTGACTTCCATGCCCGGCTGCAGGATAGCTGCATCTGACTCGGAGAGTGTGCAATCAACTTTCATGCGGCTGCTGTCCACCAGGCTCAGCACTTTGGTACCCGCCGAGATAATCTCTCCCGGCTCCGCCTTGCGATAGCCGATAATCCCCGAGCGGGGCGCCCGCAGCACCATATCCGCCCGCTGCTGGATGAGAGCCTCTGCCCCCCGCTCTGTCTTTTCTGCCGTGTAGGCCTTGGACTGGATGGAAGCAGCCCCACCCCCTTCCACCTGATTTTCCAGGACCTCGAAGGAGGCCTTGCTGGCCAGGTACTCCTGCTTCACAGAATCCAGCTTGTCCTGTGAAATGGCGCCAATGGAGAAAAGATAGACATTTCTCTCGTACCTGCTCTTTTCCAGTTCATAATCGTTGCGGGCCTTGATGTAGTTGGCATCATAGGCAGCGGCCGCCTCCCTGGCATCTGCTCCGGCGGCCCTGGCTGCCGCCTGCTTCTCCATGATGGAGATGTCCAGATCCGACACATCCTGCACCAACAGGGGCTGCCCCGCTTCCACATAGTCCCCTAAATCCACCAACACCTCCGCTACCCGGCCTGTGTACTTGGGAGCCAGGGAAATATCTGCCTCTGCCACGGTCTGACCGGAAAGGAGGATATGACGGCTCATATCCCCCCGCTGCAGGGTCATGACTTCCACCACAGGCTTGTGTTCCTTTACCCCTTTAGTCTCCGAATTGCCGTTATGACCAAAATACATATATAAAGACAATGCTGCCAGCAAGGCCAGCAACATAAGATACCTGGCCCTGCTCAAATGCTGCCAACGGGCTTTCAGCCCGTCCATCCCTGCACTGCTCATGCTATTCTCCTTCAGTTCCTGTCAAATCGAGTAGGAGACTGACCATTATTTGACCAGCCGACCTCTCACACCACCGTGCGTACCGTTCGGTACACGGCGGT
>SVBX01000049.1 GCA_015058655.1 Pseudoselenomonas ruminantium | reverse complement strand
TGACACTAAGAGCCTGGCCACTAAATACAGCCAGGCTCATTTTATTTATGGTAACACCGAATGGTTTACCGCTTACCGTATAACCTCAAAAGAAGGAGTACAGCTGCGCATAAACCGAAGCATACAGGCAGAGGGTGCATTTGCAATGATGAAGGCGGACATGAATTTCCGAAGGTTCCTGAGCCGTGGCACAGCAAATGTCCTTGTTGAGATCATGCTGCTGGCCATGGCTTACAATATTCAAAAGCTGCACTGCAAAATCCAGTCAGACAGAGCAGGCCAGCACCTGTTCCCTGTGAATAACGCAGCCTGAATACAAAATAAGAGCACAAGGAAAAAGGCGATTTTTAGACCGCCTGGTATCTTGTGCTCATTTTTAGTGGATTTTACAACGAATAGGAACTTCTTATACATCAACAAGGAAAAGGGGCTGTGCATAAGTGGAATTACACTCATGCAACAGCCCCCAATCTTTTCATTTTCAGCGCTCCACCGTCAAGAGCCTGCATTCCAGGCGCTTGCAATAGTGGGAAACCTGGGCCTCGCCATGCTTTTCCGTGATGATATAGCTGCCGTCAGCCATCACCCGGCGGTGTATGTTCAGCAGATGCGGATTGTTTATCTGCATCTGCAAGTCCCGCTTCACATTCTGCAGGCCGCAAAGCTCGTTTTCCTTCTGGAGCTCCGCCAAAGTCTGCTGGCGCACTTCCTCTGCCACCATGCTGCGGAAATCCTCCCCCACATATGCCTCACGCCCAGTCTCAGCCTCACGAAGTCCAGCCTCGATGACGCGGGCACCCTGAGCTGCTACAATCATAGCATCTACCTCCCTGCCCCTAGTTACGTCGGCCGAATCCTTTCTGCCTATACTAGTCCGTCACTATATTTTTCGCACCCTGTTTTGGGATGCTTTGGGTCTATTATATCTTATTTCGGGAAGATTTTCAATTAGATTTTAAGTGTATTTTAATTTTTGTCGATAGACAAAATCTTCCAATCAGCGTTTTCTCAAGGGGACTAGCTTCGCATCGCACGACGCAACGCTAGTCCCCTTGGGGCAATGTCATTTAGTTAGGCATCATTGCCCCAAATGCCTTCCCCTTGAGGGGAAGGTGGCAGCCGAGGCTGACGGATGAGGTGCGAATGAACAAGATAAGGCAGATAAACAAGAGAATGTTCCACCTCATCCGCCCCTAACGGGGCACCTTCCCCTCAAGGGGAAGGCTTAACTTAATGACATTGCCCCTTGGGGACGAGGCGGGAGATGCGCGCCCGCCTGCAGTGTGCCCTTCAGGGTATTATGATATTCGCCACCCCCACCTATAGAGGTGGGTGACATCCTCTTCCGAGTTATACTTGTTTTTTTCCAATAGCTACAATATAATGTTAGAAAACAACTTCGGAAGGATTTTTATGTTTTCCATTCACGATATACAGACTCGTTGCCGCAAAGGCAAGATAAAATGGTCATTGCATGCTTCTGAGCGACTGCGAAAACGCAACATTCGCCCAAATGACATACTGAACTGCCTAGGGCGAAATCATTGAGGAATATCCTGATTCCTGGCTCAATCCCGCTGCACTGGTTTTTGGCTCCAAATTAGACGGACAAGTTATCCATGTTGTTGTCGGACTTGACGATTTTGTCCATATCGTTACGGCATATTATCCTAACCTTGAAAAATTTGAACCTGATTTAAAAACAAGGAGGAAATAATCATGTCTTGCTTTTACTGTAAAGGTGATATAGTTCCTGGCACCACAGTATATACTGCCCAGATTGGCAATACAATCATAGTCATCAAAAATGTACCTTGCGAAGAATGTGATCAATGTGGCGAAATCGAAATTTCCCATGAAGTTATGCTAAAAATTGATCATATCATCGAACTCGCTACCCAGTTTATGCAGGAAGTTGCCGTAATCGACTATCAAACAGCAGCGTAATTGAATTTATAAGGCCAAGAGGAAGTTTTGCCATGTGCAAAGCTTCCTCTTGGCCTTTCAACGATGTAAAGATAGTCCCCGTACCACAGCCGAAAGTTAAACCACTGACAATTTTGTCCTAGATGGATATTCAAAGTTGCAGATTGGAAGTCATTCCTTCAATGCCCTTTTGGCAAACTCAATCCGCTCCCCTACATAATCCCTGCTGCCGCCGCACCAGTGGAACATATCCTCGTCAAGCACCGACAAGATCCTCACACCATAATCCGATGCATAATCCACGCACTCCAAGGTCTCATAGTCCACGCCAGCCAGGTAATAATCTGCATTCTGGCAAAGCGCCTGGGAAAGGCCTTTCACATAAAGCATCCCCTTGCCAGACTCATAGCTCTCCAGCTTCTCCCTGAGTGCAGACAGTTCCTCCTCCTTGCCAGAACCTGCCACCACCAGCAGGAAATCCTCCGGGGCATAAAGGGCATACTGCTCCAGCACCTGCTCCCACCAGGGCTCCTCTGCACCAAAATCACCGTGGAAGAAACAGACCTTCTTGCCCTTTGCCCGTTCCTCCTGCAGCAGCGTCGACAAATTGCTCTCATCCAGCACTATGCCCGTATCAAACTTATCAACGAAAGCCACGGTATCATACATGAGCGGCAGATTTTCCTGAAACTTCTCATAGGGCCACCGCCAAAACTTTATCCGCTGCAGCTTGGCTATTATATCCTGAGAAAACCTGTACTTTATCACCTTCGCAGGATTGCCTGCCACGATGGCATAAGGCGGCACATCCTTGGCTACCACGGCACCTGCTCCAATGACAGCGCCATTCCCCACCTGCACGCCTCCCATGATCCTGGCTCCGTCCCCTATCCACACATCATTGCCGATAAGGATATGGTTCCGCCGGGGACGCATCCTGCCCCCGTCATCGTTGACCCCCAGGCCGTGGATCCACAAAGGAGAGGTAGTGACACGGCGATAGTCATGGTCATATCCGGCACAAAAAGCCACGCCCTGACCTATGGAGCAATACCTGCCAATCAGCACATGGGCACACCCATCCAGCCTGTTCCAGCTCTGCCCCATATATGAACCCATATCCACCATCAGTTTCCCTTGCTCGGCTGTCAGCCCCACATTGTCTTTGGCACTCTGCACAGCTATCTGCCATGGAATTTCCGTCACTCTTCAACACTCCCAAACATGACCTGCAATCAAGACTTATCCCAAGTGCTCCTGAATTTCCCTCAAGCAACATTTTTTAGCCGTGCTATCTGATTAACCTGCCCTGCTTTCCTCAAACACAAAAAGCGGCTTGCCACAACAAGCCGCCCCCGTGTCCGGCTCCCTTCGCGTGTTCAGCAGCACGCTATGCAAAGCCATGGTATTCCTTCGTAGTCTCATTATAGCATGTTTCAACTTTTTTGCTATAATTTTCTTTGGCTTGCTCTATTTTTATTCTAACATCAATTGTTCCTGTTTTGCCGTAGGCAAAAGAGCCAATCACCAATCGCTTTGCATTTGGTGCCCGCTTCTCAATGAAGGCAAGCATTTCTACATAGTCCTCAACAAGACCTTCTGCAGACTGTATGTTTTCTCCCAGCTGACATAGCTTGCCGCCCACACTTATGGAGCGGGGACATCTTGTACTCGTTATAGTACGGATGTCCCACTCCTGCAAGGCGAAGGAGCTTTTGGTGCAAATTCAGGCAAAAGACCGGCTGATGCTCTCTGCACCAGCCGGCCTGCCGTCTTCCCTATTCCGCTTCATTCTCCTGCCGCCTCTATCTGGCACTTCTTCCCACAGAAGGCGATGCCGTACTGCCAGACTTCCTGCACTCCCCGCTTTTCGAATTCTGCGATATAGTCATTTTCCTGAATCTGCGCCAACGCTTCCCTGGCCCGCTCCGGCATCTCGTCTTCCTTCTCCGCCACCTTGAATTCCAGCAGGGCACCGGCTGCTTCCTCTTCTTTGGGGAATACAGCGATATCGAACCTGCCGTAGCCTGACTCCCTGTTGGATACCACCTCGAAGGCAGGCACCAGGGCTGCCAGGAGGCCCAGCATCAAGCCGTGGTAAAAGCTTTCCTTGTTGGCCGTGTCGTAGAAGCTCACTGCGAAGCGCAGGAATTTCGTGAGTGACCGGGCAAAGTCTGCTGCCCTTCCTTCCAGCAAGGCTTCCGTGATGCTCACCAAGAGGTTTTCGTCCGAACCTGCCTCCGACAGCCGGTTCATGATTTCCTCCTGGAACAGCAGCCGGATTTCCAGGTTGGGGATGCGCATGGCTGTGCGAGCTCCGGCGTAGGACTTAGCCTTTTCGGCTACAGTGAGATACCCCGTATTGAGCAGCATGGAGTAAAGGGCGCGACTGCTCTTGTAGATATCATCGTAGATAGCCCCTTCTACCAGCTGGGCCCTCACTGTTCCTCCTTCCAGCAGAGCATACAGGTCACGCACCTGCTCCGGCTTGGCCTCTTTAAGCAGATGCCCCAGGATAGCATTCCCCGAAGTGTTGACCCAATAAGCCGCAGGAGTGCAATCGTTGCGGAAATAGTTGACCGTTGACCAAGGATTGTATATTTCTTGTCCTCCAAAACTATAGCCATCATACCAGGCCCTGATTTCTTCCAACTTGTCCACGGCCTTGAAATCTGTCGCCATACGCTCTATTTCTTCATAGGTGAAGCCCATGTGCTCCGCATAGCTGCCAGAGGACACACTTGCCACTTCAAGATTGTTCAAAGAGCTGAAAATACTTTCCTTGGCTATCCGCAACACCCCTGTGATCACCGCAAAATCCAGGCTCGGATTGGACTTCAGCACTGAACTGAGGTAATTGCGCACGAAGACAATGGCCTCATCATAATAGCCGTAGTCCCAGGCATACTGGATAGGGGCATCGTACTCGTCAATCAGCACCAGGACAGATTTTTGATAATATCTGGCCAGAAATGCAGTCAGATTTTTCAGGGAAAGCTGTAGCTCCACTTTGGAAGCACGGCCTTCCAATACCTTGCTGAAATATCTTTTTTCCTGAACCGAAAGTACCTCCGCATCTTGCAGATAAGAAAAGGAATCATAGAGGGTCTGCATGATAGAAGCAAACATAGCCAGCATACTATCAATATCTGACTGCTTGATATCCTTGAGGCTCAGGAACACCACCGGCCTTGAGCCCTGCTCTGCCATATACCGCTCGCCGGCTTTTTCGATGTTGCTGCCCTCGAACAAGGCACGGTTGGCCTCTGCATCCTTATTGGTGAAGAAATAATACATCATGCTCAGGGAGAGTGTCTTGCCAAAGCGACGGGGACGGGTGATGAGGGTGGCCTGGGCGTGGCCGTCTATGAGCTGCCTGATGAAATCCGTCTTGTCTACATAATAATACTCTTCCCTCACCCGCCGGAAATCATCTAGCCCCACGGGCATGACATAATGCTGCTTCATCTTCTCACCTCATTCCCTGTGCATCTGCCGCCTCTATCTGGCACTTCTTCCCACAGAAGGCGATGCCGTACTGCCAGACTTCCTGCACTCCCCGCTTTTCGAATTCTGCGATATAGTCATTTTCCTGAATCTGCGCCAACGCTTCCCTGGCCCGCTCCGGCATCTCGTCTT
This sequence comes from Pseudoselenomonas ruminantium, assembly GCA_015058655.1. Taxonomy (GTDB): domain Bacteria; phylum Bacillota; class Negativicutes; order Selenomonadales; family Selenomonadaceae; genus Selenomonas_B; species Selenomonas_B ruminantium_C. The sequence continues at coordinate 3,410 of SVBX01000049.1, read as the reverse complement.
CCTTCTCCGCCACCTTGAATTCCAGCAGGGCACCGGCTGCTTCCTCTTCTTTGGGGAATACAGCGATATCGAACCTGCCGTAGCCTGACTCCCTGTTGGATACCACCTCAAAGCGTGGCATCAGGGTGGCCAGCAGCCCCAGCACCAATCCGTGATAGAAGCTTTCCCTGGCCGCCGTATCATGGAAACTGGCCACCAACCTCAGGAACTCTGCCAAATACTCCTCAAACTCTGCCCCATTGCCCACCAGCAGGCTCCCCACCAGATTGCGCAAGAGTTCGGAGCCGGAGCCTTTGCTCGACAGATGGCGCATGACCTCTTTCTTGAAGAGAGTGCGGATTTCACGGCTGGGGATTCGCAGGGTACAACCATCATCGTCAATATATGGATCTGGATAATCTACCATAGTCAGGTAGCCAGTGGTAAGGAGCATGGAATACAGGGCATCGCTGTTTTGGTAGATTTCATCATAAATAACACCTTCGTCCAGGCTGGCACTTATTTTCTTGCCAGCCAGCAATGCTGACAGGCTCCTGCTCTGGGATGAGTCAGCCTGCTCCAGCATATGCCGCAGGATAGTGTTGCCTGAAGTATTTACCCAGTAGGCTGCAGGCCTGCAATTGTTGTGAAAATAGTTGATGACAGACCAGGGATTGTATATTTCCTGTCCCGCAAAATTATAACCGTCATACCAGGCTTTGATTTCCGGCAGCTTATCCTCTACTTCAAAATCTGCTGCCATTTGCTGTATTTCCGCATAGGTAAAGCCCATGACATCCAAATAACCGCCATACGCTACGCTCGCCACCTCCAGATTGTTCAGCGAACTGAAGATACTCTCCTTGGCAATGCGAAGCACACCTGTAAGCACAGAGAAATCCAACGAGGAATTGGTCTTCAGCACGGAGCTTAGGTAATTGCGCACGAAGACAATAGCTTCATCATAATAGCCATAGTCCCAGGCGTATTGGATTGGGGCATCATACTCATCTATCAGCACCAGCACTGATTTTTGATGGTATCTAGCCAGAAATGCAGTAAGGTTTTTCAGAGAAAATTGCAACTCGACATTTGAAGCCCGACCTTCCAAGACCTTGCCGAAATATCTTTTTTCCTGAACCGAAAGCACATCCGCTTCTTGCAGATAAGAAAAAGAATCATAGAGTGTCTGCATGGTATAGGCAAACATAGCCAGCATACTATCAATATCGGACTGCTTGATATCCTTGAGGCTCAGGAACACCACCGGCCTTGAGCCTTGCTCTGCCATATACCGCTCCCCGGCTTTTTCGATGTTGCTGCCCTCGAACAGGACACGGTTGGCCTCTGCTTCCTTATTGGTGAAGAAATAATACAGCATGCTCAAGGAGAGTGTCTTGCCAAAGCGACGGGGACGGGTGATGAGGGTAGCCTGGGCGTGGCCGTCTATGAGCTGCCTGATGAAATCCGTCTTGTCTACATAATAATACTCTTCCCTCACCCGCCGGAAATCATCTAGCCCCACGGGCATGACATAATGCTGCTTCATCTTCTCACCTCATTCCCTGTGCATCTGCCGCCTCTATCTGGCACTTCTTCCCACAGAAGGCGATGCCGTACTGCCAGACTTCCTGCACTCCCCGCTTTTCGAATTCTGCGATATAGTCATTTTCCTGAATCTGCGCCAACGCTTCCCTGGCCCGCTCCGGCATCTCGTCTTCCTTCTCCGCCACCTTGAATTCCAGCAGGGCACCGGCTGCTTCCTCTTCTTTGGGGAATACAGCGATATCGAACCTGCCGTAGCCTGACTCCCTGTTGGATACCACCTCGAAGGCAGGCACCAGGGCTGCCAGGAGGCCCAGCATCAAGCCGTGGTAAAAGCTTTCCTTGTTGGCCGTGTCGTAGAAGCTCACTGCGAAGCGCAGGAATTTCGTGAGTGACCGGGCAAAGTCTGCTGCCCTTCCTTCCAGCAAGGCTTCCGTGATGCTCACCAAGAGGTTTTCGTCCGAACCTGCCTCCGACAGCCGGTTCATGATTTCCTCCTGGAACAGCAGCCGGATTTCCAGGTTGGGGATGCGCATGGCTGTGCGAGCTCCGGCGTAGGACTTAGCCTTTTCGGCTACAGTGAGATACCCCGTATTGAGCAGCATGGAGTAAAGGGCGCGACTGCTCTTGTAGATATCATCGTAGATAGCCCCTTCTACCAGCTGGGCCCTCACTGTTCCTCCTTCCAGCAGAGCATACAGGTCACGCACCTGCTCCGGCTTGGCCTCTTTAAGCAGATGCCCCAGGATAGCATTCCCCGAAGTGTTGACCCAATAAGCCGCAGGAGTGCAATCGTTGCGGAAATAGTTGACCGTTGACCAAGGATTGTATATTTCTTGTCCTCCAAAACTATAGCCATCATACCAGGCCCTGATTTCTTCCAACTTGTCCACGGCCTTGAAATCTGTCGCCATACGCTCTATTTCTTCATAGGTGAAGCCCATGTGCTCCGCATAGCTGCCAGAGGACACACTTGCCACTTCAAGATTGTTCAAAGAGCTGAAGATACTTTCCTTGGCAATCCGCAACACCCCTGTGATTACCGCAAAATCCAAGCTCGGATTGGACTTCAGCACTGAACTGAGGTAATTGCGCACGAAGACAATGGCTTCATCATAGTAGCCGTAATCCCAGGCGTACTGGATAGGGGCATCATACTCGTCTATCAGCACCAGGACATTCTGTCCATAATATCTGTTCAGGTAATTCGTCAAGTTCTTGAGAGAATACTGCAAATCGTTCCTGCTGGCTTTTCCAGACAACACCGCCATAAAAGACTCTTTCTCAAAGGCAAGCAGCGTTTCCCCCTCCAACAGGAACCTAAATTCATAGTAGACATTCTTCATGACTTCACCAAAAGAAGCCAGCATGCCCTCCATGGAAGCCTCCTTGATATCCTTGAGGCTCAGGAACACCACCGGCCTTGAGCCTTGCTCTGCCATATACTGCTCGCCGGCTTTTTCGATGTTGCTGCCCTCGAACAGGGCACGGTTTGCCTCTGCATCCTTATTGGTGAAGAAATAATACAGCATGCTCAGGGAGAGCGTCTTGCCAAAGCGACGGGGACGGGTGATGAGGGTGGCCTGGGCGTGGCCGTCTATGAGCTGCCTGATGAAATCCGTCTTGTCTACATAATAATACTCTTCCCTCACCCGCCGGAAATCATCTAGCCCCACGGGCATGACATAATGCTGCTTCATACGCTCACCTCACTCCATATGAATTTTCTGCCTTTATCTTTATTGTAGCAAAAAGGAGGTGCATGTCAACATTGCAGTCCAAGAGCGGTTCTCAGCTTTTTAATCATATCCCGAGTTTGCCACGAGAAAAGAGCGTGAAGCCTTATGTAGCGTAGGTTTTCACGCTCTTTTTTTCAAATAATTATG
>SVBX01000048.1 GCA_015058655.1 Pseudoselenomonas ruminantium | reverse complement strand
ACCGCCGTGTACCGAACGGTACGCACGGTGGTGTGAGAGGTCGGCTGGTCAAATAATGGTCAGTCTCCTACTCGATTATGTTTTGTTAGGGAACCAGAAGTAGTCTGGCAAAAAATTCATGGCCGTCAGAGCGCAGATTCCTTTGCAGTTCGTCTAAAGGGGCGAAGATGGGAGCATAGAGAAGGCGAAGCTTGAAGCGCAACAGGGTATGTGAGTTGCTGCCGAAGATCGGTACCCGGTCAAGCTGCAGGCGATTCTCATGTGGCTCTGCCAGGCCGTAGTGAACTGTAAAAGCTCCTTTGTAGCCAGCACTCAAGGTGCTTTCTTCAATCGCATCGTTGAAGGCTCCACAAGGGTAGGCGATGAAGCGTACATCTTTTTTTAGGTGCCAGTCAATAGCCTGCTTTGAATCTCGTAGTTGATGGTCAAGCTCTTCGTGTGAATTCAGCTGATCTAGTTGGGCGTGAGAGAGCGTGTGGCTCTCTATGTCAATAAGGCCACTGCTTTGCATTTCTTCTGCCATAGCCCAGGTCAGGTAGTTTGGGTAGGTGCCGATGTAGTCTGAAACGATGAAGATGGTGCCTTTGAGACCGTATTTTTGCAGGATGGGATAGGCATTCTTGTAGTTGTCGACATAACCATCGTCAAAGGTGATTATGACTGGCTTTTCTGGCAGTTCCGTGCCTTCATCCCAAGCTGCAATGAGTTCTGCAGGCGTTATGGTATGATAGCCGTTATCTGCCAGATACTTCATTTCCGCCTCAAACTGGTCGGTATGTATGGTCAGGGCATTTTCATCGCGGTCGTTGATTTGATGATAGTTAAGCACAGGCACTCCGCTGGCGTGCTTGTGCATCTGATAGGCTCCAAAGGCTATGAAGAGCAAGAGGAGCGAGACAGCGGCAATAATCAGCCGCTTAAATAGTGCTTTCAATGAAGACACTCCTTTATTAAATTTCCTTTGCGTTATTCACACATGGTCAAATATATAACAACTATCTATGAGTGTCAAGAAAGACTGAAAACTTTATGACGATTGAGTTGAAATGTCGATTGGATATTTTGTCTATCGACAAAGCGCGAATAACTGCGTTATAATGTAAGATACTGTATTGGACGCGGGAGAAGCGTGTCGTTATGATAAAGGAGATAATACGATTCATGTCAAGAAATGACCTTTGCTGGTGTGGCAGCGGCAAGAAGTATAAGAAATGCCACGAGGCGTTTGATGAGCGCATTGACGAGATAAAGTTCGATTTCTTCAAGGGGCAAGTGCGCCCGCCCAAGAAGATAATCAACAACAAGGAAGATATTGAAGCTATCCGGGCTGCAGGAGTGATTAATGACGGCGCCCTGGACTTGGCTGTGAACATGGCAAAGCCTGGTGTATCCACAGCAGAGATAGACAAAGCTGTCCATGATTACATCATGGATGCCGGTGGCTATCCTTCCTGCCTGAATTATGAAGGATTTCCCAAGAGCATCTGTATTTCCATCAATGATGTGGTGTGCCATGGCATACCTTCCAAGAAGACCATCTTGAAGGAGGGGGATATTGCCAATATCGACATTACCACCACGCTTAATGGTTATTATGCAGATGCTTCCCGTATGGTCATGGTAGGAGAGGTTAGTCCCGCTGCGGAGCGGCTGGTGCGTGTGACCAAGGAATGCATGGAGCTTGGCATTGAAGCGGTAAAACCATGGCATTTTCTTGGTGACTTGGGGGCAGCTTGTGGTGCCCATGCGCACAAGAATGGTTATTCTGTGGTGACGGACCTCGGAGGTCACGGGGTAGGGAAGGATTTTCACCTGGAGCCCTTCGTGCCTCATGTGGGACAGGTGGGCACCGGCATGTTGTTAGTGCCTGGCATGGTGCTGACGGTGGAACCAATGATCAATGAAGGCAGCTATCATGTTGTCGTAGATCAGGGAGACGGCTGGACTGTGCGCACCAAGGATCATAAGTTGTCTGCCCAATGGGAGAAGACCATACTGGTGACTGAAACTGGTACGGAGGTGCTTTCCTCATAATGGAATTCAAGGAATTAGGCATATCTCAGAGCATTTGCGAGACTCTGCGCTATCAGGGAATCAAGGAGGCTACTCCGGTACAGGAGCAGGCCATACCGGTGGTGCGCGCAGGTCGTGACTGCATCGTGAAGGCTCAGACGGGGACGGGCAAGACTTTGGCATTTCTGTTGCCCATCATGGAGAAAATCAAAATCCAAGCTGAAGTTGCTCAGGCGCTTATTGTTACACCCACCAGAGAATTGGCCATTCAGATTGCCAACGTGGCCGGGCTTTTGGGAGAGTCAGCAGGTATTTCATCGTTGGTTATCTACGGTGGGCAGGACATAGAGCGTCAGAAGCAAAAGCTTCGGCGCCATCCTCAGATCATCATAGGTACCCCCGGGCGGCTTCTCGATCACTTGCGCAGGGGCACGATTGATATTTCAAAGGTGAATAAAGTTGTGCTGGATGAGGCTGATGAAATGATGAAGCTTGGCTTCATTGAGGATGTGGAGGTTTTGCTGCGAGCGGTGGCTTCGGACAGGCAATTCATGCTCTTTTCAGCAACTATGCCAGACAGGGTGAAGGCATTGGCAGCCCAGTACATGAAATCACCGGAGCGCATAGAGATCAAAAGCGAGCAGGTGACCCTGGAAACTATTGAGCAGGTTATCATTGATACCACTGAGGAAAATAAGGTTGATAAGCTTTGCGAGATTATCAATGGGGAGCAGCCTTATCTGATGATGGTATTCTGCCATACCAAAGCAAGAGCGCATCAGCTTACCATGGCTTTGGCTGCTCGTGGCTATTTGGTAGATGAGCTTCATGGGGATCTTTCCCAAGTGCAGCGCACTCTTGTGCTGAAGCGTTTCCGCAAGGCAGAGCTGCAGATTCTCTGCGCCACAGATATTGCGGCCAGAGGGTTGGATATTGAGGGCGTTACCCATGTGGTGAGCTATGATATTCCTCACGATACGGAAAGCTACATACATCGCATCGGACGCACAGGCAGGGCAGGTCAGCAGGGCAAGGCAGTTACCTTTGTGAATGCCCGTCAGTATGAGCTTTTGAGGCGCATTGAATCCGGAATCAAGGAGCGCATAAAGAAGCAGCGCTCCGAACGCAGCCATCACAAGGAAAAGCAGGAAAAAATCCTGAAGGAAATCAAGGAACAGAGAGAGGCGCAGCGGAAGAAGAAAAAGCCACTCTCTAAATATGCAAATCGCAAGGGGGCGGCCCATAAGGGGCGCAACGGCAGAAGCCGCAGGGCAAAGCCAGGCAAGACTGTCACGAACCTTGGTGGTCGGTCAAAGATGGGCAAGCATTAACTGATTGAAGGGGCGTAAGCCCCTTTTTCTGTAAATGGGGGATAAATATGGAAAACATGGACTTGTTTTCTGTGGCAGCAGAATCAAATGTAGAGACTCATTCTTTTGAGCCCTTGGCCCAACGCATGAGACCTAGAAACTTTGATGAGCTTTTAGGTCAGGAAGAAGTTTTGGGCAAAGGTCGGTTCCTCAGACAGATGATTGAAAAGGACATGATACCCTCGCTTATTCTCTATGGCCCTCCCGGCACGGGCAAGACGACACTGGCTCAGATGATAGCCAGCCTTACGGGCAGCGACTTTCATAGACTGAACGCTGTGGCGGCAGGCATACAGGATATCCGCGCCATCCTCAAGGAGGCGGAAGAGCAGAGAAAATATTATGGTAGGCGAACCATTGTTTTCATTGATGAGATTCATCGTTTCAACAAGAGCCAGCAGGATGTTCTTCTGCCTTATGTGGAGGATGGTCGGCTGGTGCTTATTGGTGCCACTACGGAAAATCCTTTCTTTGAGGTGAATCATGCTCTCTTGTCACGGGTACGGATAGTGCGGCTTAAAGCTCTGGGAGCGCCCGAACTGCTGACGGTACTGAGAATGGCTCTGACAGACAGCGAGAGAGGTCTGGGCAAGCAGGAAATAAAGGCTTCTGATGAGGTATTGCTGGCGTTGGCAGAAATTGGAGGCGGAGATGCCCGCATGTGCCTGAATCTGCTGGAAAGCGCTGCTGCTATGCTGCCCAAAGGTGGGGAATTGACTGTAGGGGTAATGGAAGGGATTTTGGGAGAGCGGGTGCAGCGCTATGATAAAAAAGGCGATAATCACTATGATGTAGTATCTGCTTTTATCAAGAGCATGCGAGGCAGCGATCCGGATGCAGCTCTGCACTACCTGGCCAGGATGCTGGCAGCGGGAGAAGATGTAAAATTCATTGCCCGCCGGGTTGTCATCTGTGCCGCTGAAGATGTGGGCTGCGCAGACCCTATGGCTCTGGTTTTGGCAAGTGCGGCAGCGCAGGCTGTGCAGTTCCTAGGTATGCCCGAGGCACGAATCCCCCTGGCAGAGGCTGTTACCTATATAGCTGCTGCCCCAAAGAGCAATGCTGCCTATCTGGGAGTGGATGCTGCTCTTGCTGATGTGCGGGGCAGGAACTGCGGGGAGGTGCCGGTGCACCTTAGGGATGCGCACTACAAGGGCGCTGCCAAACTGGGACATGGTATAGATTATATCTATCCTCATGACTATTCCGGACATTTTGTAAAACAACAATATCTACCAGAGAAAATACTGGACAGGCAGTACTACAATCCTTCGGAAAATGGAAAAGAGAAATTCATGGGGGAATACCTTCGTCAGTGCTGGCCGGAAAGGCAAGCAAAATAGATCAGGGCATGAAAAAACCGCCTCGCATTGCAATGCGGGGCGGTTTTTGCTAAGTCAAGACATTGTGAGGAGTTCGATGCAGCCATATTCCATCAATTCATTAGCTTTTGTAGGGTCGCCGTTCAGTATGGCTTCTCTGGCGGTATTCATATTGGATACTCTGATGCTGGTGATGGCTATTTCTGTCTCTATTTTTTTCAGCAAGGCCCTTCTGCCATAGGGAGTATCACTGTACGCTTCATTATTGAAGCGTATGTTCATTGATGAGGGAGTCTTTTCAGTATCGCAGTTGAAGAAGATGTAAGCGTGTTCCGGCTCGGTGGCTGTATTATGTGTAGTATTTTCCGTTGCCGTGGGTATGGGGGAGGCTTCTCTGGTTTTCTCAGTGATGGCTTTGACAGCGTCTTGAACAGCTTTTTTAGCGATGCCAGCAGCCAATTTTTCTATATGTGAAGTACTTTTCATGGTTTTCAAATTCAATCACTCCTGAATAAAAATATCAGCATGATGTAGCTCTTAATGATAATATTATATCATTGGAATATATCCGAAGCCATTATGGCTTAATTAGCATGGCTGCGGGTATAAAGACAAACTGAGAGCAGATCCAACTCTTGTCAAATCCGCTCTCAGTTTGTCATAAAATATATTTTTCTGCGAAAATACAACATTTCTCATAATGGTGCGCTCGGCGGGAGTCGAACCCACGCTTTCAGCTCCGGAGGCTAACGTCCTATCCACTGGACTACGAGCGCAATCAACTCTGTAATAATATCATGCTTTACCTATTTATGTCAAGGATTTTGACTGAATTTGCTTTGGAAATATCAGAGGAATTTCCTTATTATCTCAGCTGCTGTATTGTCGCCACCGCGTCTGTCGGAGCAGGAGGCAGAAACGGAAACTTTGTAGCGGTCGTCACCATAGTAGATGGCTTTGTGATGATTGCTTACCTTTGTGGGAAAAGTTATACCGAGGTCACTGAGTTTCTTTCTTATCGAAGCATCCATAGATACATAACCTTTGAAGGCAGCTTGAATAGCTTTTGCCCGTATGCTCGGCGCTCCTTCGGCTGGATTTGCATTCAGGATATCATCCACGACATCTGCCCGGCGCGTGCCTTCTTTAATAATATTTGCCCTGGCTGCTTTTAGCACATCTATAAGGATTTCTCTTATCTCGTTGGGGTAGAGGTCGGCTTCAGCTCCTCTTACGATTATGCCATCATTAATGCTTACTGTCTGGGCATGGGAGCGTTCATCGATAATCTTTTGCAGACGCGCATTTTCTTTTTTCAACATATCGATGTCTACCTGGAGCAAGTCTATTGTATTGTCATAGTAGGTCATTAGTTCCTGCATGCTTTGTGGCTTTTTGGGTTTGTTCATGGTGTAGTCCTCCCTGTAACGCCAGAATAATTATCTACATTATACTCTATTTATATATGTGTTGAGAACAGAAAATTTAATGCAATACTGAAATTTCTGTAGGAAAGCAGGGATTTTTCCTGTTTAGTAGTATATATACATTAAGGTTTTTGTTGGTATTTTAAGGGAGGTTGAGCTATGAGAACAGAAAATTTAATGCAATACTGAAATTTCTGTAGGAAAGCAGGGATTTTTCCTGTTTAGTAGTATATATACATTAAGGTTTTTGTTGGTATTTTAAGGGAGGTTGAGCTATGGATGATGTGAAGAAGCCTGTGCGTGAAGCTTTAGGGCTATTGAGGGAAATGCAGAGTTATGAGTCAAGTTATGCTCAGATCAACAAGTTCCATCAGATAGTGAACAGCTTTGCTCAGTTGGAAAGGGTTTGTGACATGATGGCGGCGGCTTTGGCTGAGGTTGAAGGGAGCAACAGGGAAGAAGTGCTGAAGGCCTATTTTGACAAGGCTGCCATGTGATTGGGGCTGTGGTAGCGCTCCCAGAAAGGATGAAGGCTTCATGCAATCAATAGTATCTTTGAGAGCAAAATTCATTGCGATGATGGTAGGGACATCGTTGCTGACCATGATATGTGTTAGCGCTGTTTTTTTGCAGAATATGATGAGCGAGTCCGAACGCCAAGTTGAAAATTATCGTCAGACATTGACAGCAGATGTGGAGTCGTCCTTAAAGAATGAAACTCAGGTGGCGATATCTGTAATTCAGCAGGTGTATGAGAAGCAAAAGAAAGGAGAACTTACCGAAGCTCAGGCCAGGAAGGAGGCTGCAGACCGGGTAAGGGAGCTTCGCTACGACGAGGGAAAGGGATATTTCTGGATTGATACCTATGAAGGTGTCAATGTGGTATTGCTTGGGCGTGACACGGAGGGGAAATCTCGCATAAACTCTGTAGATCCCAGTGGGCGTTACTTTATCAAGGAAATGATTGAGAACGGCAGAAAAGCCGGAGGCGGCTTTACGGATCTTATGTTTGCCAAGCCGAACGAAACGGAGCCCCTGCCTAAGCGTAACTATACTGCCACATTTGAACCCTATCAGTGGGTGCTTGGAACTGGCGTTTGGATTGACGATATTGATGTGAAGGTAGCTGCTGAGAAAGAACAGGTGGATTCGGCTTTTTGGTCCGGTCTGATCAAATTGATGGTATTTGTGGTTGTAATGGAGGCCATCTTTGTAGGACTTGCTGTCTTGTCAGCTAATAAGATTGCTGCTCCTATCAGCAGGGTGACTGAGAGGCTTTCTGTGCTGGCGACGGGAGATTTTCGGCCAAGTCAAGGTGATGGGGAGGATGCGGCTCGTCCTGATGAAATCGGCGCCATGACGAGAGCTTTGCAAAAACTTCAGGATAATGTGGATATCATGATCAAGCAGGTGGCAGAGGATGCCCAGCAGGTAGCGCAATCTGCCGGGCAGCTGACGGAAAGTTCTGGGCAGTCTGCCACTGTCAGTGGCCAGATTGCGGATTCTATAGTCAACGTGGCAGGTTCTTGCAGCGAGCAGTTCACTGAGGTGGAGAATGCGGGGATTCAGACCGAGGAACTTGCCAAGCACATGAGTGCCTTTGCGGAAACGGTGAAGCACGCTGCCGAAGTGGTAGGGGATACGAAAGCGCATGCCGATGATGGTGAGAAGAGTGTTGTTACTGCTGTGAAGCAGATGAAACTCATCGAGCAAACTGTCAGTGAGTCCGGCAAGGTCATTGCGGATTTGGGGCAGGAGTCGGACAAGATTGGCGCCATAGTGGATGCCATTTCCCAGATTGCCGAGCAGACAAATCTGTTGGCACTGAATGCCGCCATCGAGGCTGCAAGAGCAGGTGAGCATGGTCGGGGATTTGCAGTAGTGGCAGACGAGGTGCGCAAGCTTGCTGAGCAGTCCAGCCAGTCGGCCGGAGAGATTGCCGCCCTTATCACCTCTATCCAGAATAAGTCCAAGCAGGCTGTTACGGTAATGGAAGAAGGAGTGCGGCAGGTACAGAGCGGTACCGAAGCTGTAGATGGAGCTGGTGCTACCTTCCATAATATTGCAGGTATGGTAGACAAGGTTGCACAGGATTCCCGGGAGATGGAAAGTGCTATCAGGCGGCTTTCCGATAATACAGACCTCATTTCCCAAGCTATAGAGAAGATCAGCAAGATGAGCCGCAATGTGTCTGGGGAGGCAGAAACGGTTTCTGCTGCCACGCAGGAGCAGACGGCTACTATGCATGAGATTGCTGAGGCTAGTCGTAAATTGACTGAAATGGCTAATTCTATGGAAAAGACTGTAGGCAAATTTAAGGTTTAATTAAAGATTGATGTATGACAAAGAGGGTATCTGGGGTTTATTTGACACAGATGCCCTCTTTTTTGAAATGCGTAAGGAAAAGCAGAAAAAGGTGTGAAAAAATGTAAAAAGTGTTGACATATGCTGCAAGTGCGTGTATAATAATGCAAGTCACTAACGGGAACGGCAAGCAACAAAACAGTTTCTTTCAATAATAAAGAACCTTGATTGGCCAGAGAAAATATTGAAAAAGAAATTGAAAGCTATGCCCTCGCAAAAATCTAACTGTCTTTTGCCCTTCGGACAAAATCCACTAAGATTTTTTGTGAAAAGTGCTTGACACTCCGAAAGAGACAAGATATAATAAACAAGTCGCTTCGGTGAGGCGGCGCTTGAGAAATCAAGTTGTTCCTTGAAAACTAAACAATGCAAACGAAAACAATTTGTTTTCAAGCCAGATGTTAGTCAAACTTTTAGTTTGAATCAAAACATCGGTTGCACATCTGAAAAGATGAAGCTATGGTTATAAAGAAAACCATACTGAATAGCAATCGGCAATTTCT
>SVBX01000047.1 GCA_015058655.1 Pseudoselenomonas ruminantium | reverse complement strand
CCAGTGAACTCCTATATGTCTATTGTATCTTATGACAGGACATTTGAGAAGAGCGGCAATAAATCAGTATTTCCCTAATAGTGTGTTTGGATACTAATTAATGAGGGCTGCTGTGGCGGACCCTTTTGCTGGCTGGAGGATGTTAATTATTAACATCGGCAAGATTCTTGGAGAGCTGTGTAATTCCCGCCACAGACTCTCGTAGCGGCTGCTTGCGCCCTATTAACCTACTTGACATATAGGTTGATAGGGCGTAATGTTTATTTATCGTATGGATGGTATATTGCTAGGAGGGATTTGTATGGGATTGGAAGGGAAAATAGCAATCGTTACAGGCGGCAATAGGGGCATTGGTCTGGCTATTGCGGAGCGCTTGGCTGCTGAAGGGGCTAGGATATTGTCTCTGGGCAGAAATAAGCAGGACAATGAAAGAGCCTTGCAGGAGATAAACGGCAAATATCCAGAAGCCCTGAAATGTTATGCTGTGGATGTGGCAGACGAAAGGGCAGTGGCAGATTGGTTCAGAGACATATCAACTGAATATGAGCAGGTGGACATACTTGTCAACAATGCTGGCATTTGCAATCTGACTGCGCCCTTTGCTGAGATAAGCAGCGAACAATGGACAAAGACCTTTGATGTCAATTTTTATGGGGTTGTGCATCTGCTGCAGCAGGTAATTCCTATATTTAAAAGGCAGAAGAGCGGCAAGATTGTCAATGTGGCCTCGCTGGCTGCTGAGGTCGGTGGTATTGCCACGGCGGGGGATTATGTGGGTAGCAAGGCTGCCCTTCTGGGAATAACCAAATCCTTGGCTAGGGAACTGGGGCCTTATAATATAAATGTCAATGCAGTGGCCCCCGGCTTTGTATGCACCAGGATGACCGAAGAGATGAACATAAACCTGGAGAGCATCCCTCTCAGGCGTATAGCAGAGCCAAGGGATATAGCCAATGCAGTACATTTCCTTGTTTCAGAGGAATCCCGCTGCATTACGGGAACGACACTGGATGTGAACGGCGGGCTATTTATGAAATGAACCGTATGTGATAGAATTACATAAAAAAACTCGGGGAGGATGGTGCGTTGGATAGTTTGGCTTGTTGTGTCGAAAGCATGGGGAATATATTCAGGCAGTGGATTCAGATTGCCTCAGGACTGCTGGTTTTTTCATTAGGGGTGCATCTGACTATTTATGCCAATATCGGCCTGGCTCCATGGGATTGCTTGGGAATGGGGATATCTTATCATACGCCGCTGAACTATGGCGTTTCCATGACGGTTATGGCCATTTTGATTCTGGGAGTAGATTTGCTGCTTAAAGAAAGAATCGGCTATGGTACCATCATAGATGCCTTGCTGACTGGTAATTTTGTGCAGATGTTCAATAATCTCAATCCTTTGGCCGAAAATCACAGTTTATGGATGGGTATCTTTGTAATGATGGTGGGTTTTGTGTTCATGGCCTTGGGGATGTATATCTATATGAAGGCAGGGCAGTGCTGCGGACCTCGGGATGCATTGTTAGTGGGGGTAGGGAAGCGCTTGCCGCAAGTACCCATTGGATATGTGCAGATTGGGATGTGGGCGATTGTGCTCCTGTTTGGCTGGCTCCTGGGCGGCCCGATAGGAATAGGTACGCTCATCAGCACTGTTGGTGCAGGTGCTGTCATGCAGGTGGTGTATAATATCCTGCGCTTTGAGCCAAGGCATGTTAAGCACAGAAACATTGCAGAAGTTACTCAGGTACTGATGAGAGTTTCATAGATTGTGAGGTGGAGATTATGCAAAAAGTGTTTAAGAGCTATGTTTTGTCCTTTTTGGTGGCTATGGCTCTGATAGTTGTGCCCCTTATGGCAGAAGCTGCCGCTCCCATACTGGTAGAGGGGGCGATGGAATGCGAAACTGACTTGCTGATTAGGTCACTGGAAAATCCACAGGAGCAGAGGATAGGCGGATGACGCTTTATCAGCGGTGAATATCAGGGGATTCCTGTTGTTGTTTCGGTTACATCAATAGGTATGACAAATGCTGCTGCCGCTACTGTGCTGGGAATCGAGCATTACCATCCGGTCGCAGTCATCAATCAAGGGACTGCCGGTGGGCATGATCCATTGCTGCATTCCTTTGATATCGTTTTAGGTGAAAAGACCATTGATGCAAGCGCATGGAGGAGCAGACAGGAACGCAGTGGCGCAGATGGGCGACACATAGAACTTCGTCCTACATACTATTACGATGCAGACAGCGGGGAAGAGAAGGAAACAGTGGAATTGGCTGCTGACCCGGAGTTGCTGGAGGTTGCTGTAGCAGAAGGTGAAAACTACCAGGCCGGTCAGGTTGTTAAAGGGAAGATTTCCAGCAGCAACAACTGGAATCGGCAAATGGATAAGATTCGGTTCCTCAACAAGGAATATGGATCTTCTTGCGAAGAAATGGAAGCCCACTCAGCTGCTCAGGTGTGCCAGAACTACAAGGTGCCATTCCTTGGTATCCGCGTACTTTCCAATACGGAGGTGCATGGCGAGGACTTCAATCCGTATTCTGGTACTGCATGTCAACAGTTTGTCCTTGCTGTGATTAAATCTTACGCCGAGCGTAAGGCATTGAAGAATGGCGAAGCTAGGAGAGAGTAATAAGACACAAAGCTTTGCTGTAAAATTGGGTATTATTCTCGTGACGGGCTCCCGCTGAACAGGCGGGAGCTTTTTATATGCAGGATGTTAATTATTAACATCGATAAATAGAACATACTTTCTATAAGAGGTGAAATATGATAGAATGAAGGAAGGAGGGGAGGCACCGCTATGGATGGGGAGAGCAAAAGAACATATGTAGCCATTGATTTGAAGAGTTTCTATGCCTCGGTGGAGTGCGTGGAGAGGGGACTTGACCCTCTGGATGCCAATTTGGTGGTGGCAGATTCTTCCAGGACTGACAAGACCATCTGTCTGGCCGTGTCTCCATCGTTGAAATCCTTTGGTGTATCGGGGCGTCCCAGGCTTTTTGAAGTGGTGCAGCAGGCGGCCTTTGTCAATGGAAAGAGAAAGTACAGTGTTCCTGGCTGCAGGCTGGAAGGGAAATCTTGCCTGGGGTCTGAGCTTAAGGCTAATCCCAAGCTGGAGCTTGATTACATTGTGGCTACGCCGCAGATGGCTAAATACATGGAGGTCAGCACCAGGATATATTCTATTTACCTCAGGTTTGTCGCCCCGGAAGATATCCATATCTATTCTGTGGATGAGGTCTTTATAGATGCAGGGAAATATCTGAGCATGTATAAGCTCGA
The DNA here is from genome assembly GCA_015058655.1 of Pseudoselenomonas ruminantium. Lineage (GTDB taxonomy): Bacteria > Bacillota > Negativicutes > Selenomonadales > Selenomonadaceae > Selenomonas_B > Selenomonas_B ruminantium_C. The sequence continues at coordinate 6,575 of SVBX01000047.1, read as the reverse complement.
TGCCCACGGCTTTGCCATGATGCTCATCAGGGAAGTCCTGAGAGAAACCAAGATTACAGCTACGGCGGGGATTGGTACAAATATGTATCTGGCCAAGGTGGCTATGGACATAGTGGCCAAGCATATGCCCCCGGACAAGGATGGTGTTCGGGTAGCAGAACTGGATGAAATAAGTTTCAGGGAGAAGCTATGGAGTCATAAACCATTGACGGATTTTTGGCAGATAGGCAAGGGCATAGACAAGCGGCTGGCTAAGCATGGCCTCCATACTATGGGGGATATTGCCAGGTGCTCCCTGGGCAGTAGTATGAATTTCTTCAATGAGGATCTGTTATATAAGGAGTTTGGCGTGAAAGCTGAATTTATCATTGACCATGCCTGGGGTTGTGAGCCTGTGACCATCAAGGACATAAAGAGTTATGTGCCAATGTCTACAAGTATGAGTTCCGGGCAGGTACTTATGCGTCCTTATGAGTTCCAGGAAGCCCGGTTGGTTACGCTTGAGATGACAGAGCAGCTTACTCTGGATCTGGTAACAAGGCAATGTGTTACCCCGCAACTGGTGCTGGATGTGGGCTATGATATTGAAAGCCTCAAGGGATCAGGTGCGTTGGCATATAATGGAGCCATCCACATAGACAACTATGGACGCAAGGTTCCGGCTCCGGCGCATGGTTCTATAAATGTGGAGCCAACCTCGTCTACCAAGGTGCTTATGGCTGCTATGAAGAGGCTATTTGATAGAGTGGCAAATCCTGTTCTTCTGGTGCGGCGCATCACTGTGACGGCAGCTGGACTTATAAGTGAGAGAGACTGGGAGGCCAGGGAAGACGGGATCCAGGAGCTGGATTTGTTTGCTGATCCTGGGGAAGAAGAACGCAAGGAAAGGCAGTGTCAGCTGAAAAGAAAGGAAAAGTCTCTGCAGCAGGCGGTGCTGGCCATCAAGAATAAGTATGGCAGGAATGCCATGCTCAGAGGCATGAACTTCCTGCCTGGAGCAACAGCAATAGAAAGAAACGGACAGGTGGGGGGACATAAGGCGTAGAGGATGTTAATAATTAACATCCAGTTGGAGGTATTACAGAAGCAAAGTAGAATAATAAGCGTAAGATTGTAGTGAGGGTTCTTGTAGCGGAGGCATGGGGAACCCTCTCTTTGCACACAGGGGGCGAGTACAGTGGAAGAAATCAAGGGGAAGTATGCAACGGCCATTTCCTATGCCAAGGTTATTGACGATAATGCCAGAGCCCAGATTGCCCGCATGTGCGATTATGATTTCACAAAGGGAAGCAGGATCCGCATCATGCCTGATGTCCATGCAGGAAAGGGCTGTACCATAGGCACTACAATGACGGTAACAGACAAAGCAGTGCCAAATATTGTCGGTGTAGATATTGGCTGTGGCATGTATACGGTGAAACTGGAGGCAGATAAGTTGGACTTCCCTTGCTGGGATGAGGCAACTCACTTTGTTCCCTCCGGGATGAATGTATGGCAGGAGAAGCAGGAGAATTTTGACCTGCGCAGGCTTCACTGCTATGGTCAGCTGAAAAACTACGCCTGGATAGAAAATAGCGTGGGCACTCTGGGCGGGGGCAACCACTTCATAGAGATAGACCAGGCAAAGGATGGAGATTTCTATCTTGTCATCCATACGGGCAGTCGCAACCTAGGCAAGCAGGTGGCTGAAATCTATCAGGAACTAGCCGTGGAGCTGAATGCTGGCAAGGCTCCCTATGTTGAACAGAGGGAAAGGCTGATAGCGGAATACAAAGCTGCGGGCAGGCAAAGCGAATTACAGGCTGCCTTGAAGAAGCTGGCAGACAACAGGAGAAAGACTTCTATTCCAGAAGACCTGTGCTATGTCTACGGAGAGTATCTGGAGAAATACTTGCATGATGTGGAAATCTGCCAGGAATTTGCCAGGAAGAACCGGGAGCGAATAGCCAAGGTGCTATTGGAACGGACTGGAGTACAGGGGAAGGATACCTTCCATACCATCCACAATTACATCGATACCAAGGAAATGATTCTCCGCAAAGGAGCCATTGCAGCCCACAAAGGAGAAAAGGTGCTGATACCTATCAATATGAGGGATGGCAGCATCCTGGCTGTAGGCAAGGGCAATGCTGAGTGGAATTATTCCGCTCCCCACGGTGCCGGTCGGATAATGTCCCGAATGCAGGCCAAGGCACAGCTGAAGCTGGAGGATTACAGGCAGTCTATGGGTGGGGTATATACTACTTCGGTGAATCGGGAGACACTTGATGAGGCACCTATGGCCTACAAGTCCCTGTCAGACATTCTGGATGTCATCGGTGACACGGTTGAGGTCATAGATGTGATGAAGCCTGTTTATAACTTCAAGGCGGCGGAGAAGTAACTGGGAACGGAGAGGTGGAATGACCATGAGAAGATGCATAAGGACTGCATGGCTTGCAGTGGTTCTGATGCTTGCCATGGTGGCAACGGCACTGGCCAATTATCCCGGTACGCTGGATAGTGGAAACCTGGTACTGGTGGATGGCGGCATGGGGGTAGGGTATTATGCCGACAGGTCATCGGTGCAGGTGGAGCAGTATGCGCCACCGAGGTATCAGCTATCTATCAATGTGGTGAGCGTGACATTCTCTGATGAATATTGGCGAAGCCACGAGACTTACATTGGCGGGCCATATACCATGGGAGATAGCTTTACACTTAAGTTTCGCTACAATTGGGATAGGAAGGTTATTTCCTACCAGAGGGGAGAAAACTGGCTGGATTGGGACATCAACCACGACTACTGCCATGCCGATGGAGATCCAATGGTTCCCTTCACAGCAGAGGTAGCCTTTGTGAGTGCATACAACATGAAGTTTTTTGCTGACAAGTTGGGCTATAGCCCGGTGCTGAAGCAGCATCAGCGGGTAATTGATGAACAGCTGTATTTGAGACTGGGGATTTGAATTCAGGAGAGTGGGCAGTCCAGGTGTCAGATATCGTGCCAGTGAATCAAGGAGGCTTGACGGCTATCCTGAGCCAGGGACTGCCGACCCTTGATCTGCAGCCTTTTGCCCAGGAAATCTATTTGACGCATTTTGATGTGGCAGGGCTTATGTATGTGGCCAATGTGGAAGAAATACTTGATGTGCTGGAAAAAGGCCAGCGGTTGGTGCTCTGCCGTGAACCCAAGAACAAATTTGATGAATATGCCATTCTTGTTCAGAACGAGAAGAGGCAAAAGATAGGCTATATGCCAAGGCGCATGAATCACATCCCCGCCAGGCTTATGGATGCGGGGAAGCTTTTGTACATGAAGGTCAGAAAGGTCAGCGCCGAGGATTTGGTGCTGACAGTAGACTTGTTTATGCAGGGGTGAGGTCATGGGAAATGTGATTATGCATCCCGAATTTGAGCGGCTGTGCAAGAAATGTCAGGGGGCAGTTAAGCAGCTGTCTATGCTTATATGTGAATATGATGAGATGATTTTCCAGCATGGCCCGCTTCTGGAAGCCAAGTACATGGAAGCCTTTGGAGCCTTGGATATGGCAGTATATGAAGCTTATGTCAAAATAGCTTACCTCAAGAGAAAGATAGACCTGACACAGGCATGCTTAAATCGTAATGAGCAGCCAGACTTGATGAAAATTGAGGATAAGCTACAGGTTGAGTTTGAGTCGTACCAGAAAGAATTACAAAGATTGGCCGGTAAGATGACTTGGGCCAAAGCTCTGCTGGAATGCAAAAGCTTGTCTATGGAGGAAACGAAACATCTCAAAGAGCTGTATAGGGAACTGGCAAGAGGACTTCATCCTGATCTGAACCAAAATTAGACGGATGAAGTGCAGGGGCTTTGGAATAGAGTTCAGAAAGCGTACCAAGAAGGCGACCTGCCTCTGATGGAGTCCTTGTACGAGATTTTCCAGGCTATGAAGGATAAGGGTGCGGATAGCCAGGCGTTTGCAGAAGATGCCTTTGAGGTTGCGACAAAACGCTACAAGAAGATAAAAGAGCAGATGGACGGATACCTGGCCAAGATTGCAGGGCTGGAGAAAGAGTTTCCGTTTAAGTTTGCTGATATGCTTGCAGATGAGAAGCAAGTCAAAGAACATATGGAGGAACTTAAATCACAGGCAAGGGAATACGAGGAGCAAATCAGGTAGTTGCAAGGGGTATCTGGACTTGTTGCTAGTAGCAGCAGCAGATGTGATGCACTGAAATGGGAGGTCTATTAAGGAAAGAGGATTCTATTGGCAAGGTGCTGAGGGCTGCCATGGCAGCTGAGTTCTGACGAATATATGAGGTTGCATGATTATGGAGAAACTGGGAAAAATAAAGAGAGTTAATGACCTCCGTTCTGTGTGGCCGCATGAAGAATATGATTTCTCCAAGTGGCTGGCAAAAGAGGAAAACATATCGCAGCTTAGTGAAGCTGTAGGTATCGAGATTGTAGTTGAAGAGACTGAGGCTGCAGTGGGAAATTTCAGTGTAGATATATATGCAAGAGAGGAAGGGACAAACAGAGGTATCATTATAGAAAACCAGCTTGAGGATACAGATTATGATCATTTGGGGAAGATAATCACCTATGCTGCGGGCAAAAAAGCTGAGGCGATTATTTGGATTGTCAAACGAGCCAGAGATGAACACAAGCAGGCTGTAGCGTGGCTTAATCAGCATACGGATGAAAACATAGGAGTGTTTCTGATTGAGCTGGAGCTCTGGTGCATAGGAAACTCGTTGCCAGCTCCCAGGTTCAATGTTGTGGAAAGACCTAATGACTGGGCCAAGACAGTAAAAAAATCTGATACATTATCGCCCATAAAAAACTTTCAGCTGGATTTTTGGTTGAGGTTTTGCGACTTTGCCTTTGCAAATCCTGTTTTTGCAGATAAATTCAAAAGACGGAATTCATTTGCAAAGCATTGGTATAATCTGAGCACCGGTGTCAGAGCGCTGACACTTGAATATACGATCCATGTCTACAATAAGAAGCTGACGGTAGGCTTTTACATCAAGAATGATAAGCAGCTGTACAAAGATATGAGGGCACAGCAGAAGGAGATAGAGAAACTACTTGAGGAGAAGGTGGAATGGTCTGAGACTGCCCATGATTGCAGGATGTTCGCATCGCGTGCAATAGAAGATGATTTGGAAAATCGGCAATGGAATGAGGATTTTCAATGGCTTGTTGATAAGAGCTTGGCGCTTAAAGTTTTGGCAGAAAAGATGCAGACCGACATTGGAAGGGCATAACCGATGTCATGGACATGAGCATGGATGTCGCTTATGTTTGAACATTTACTGAAATCAGGGTCGATGAGAGGATATGGAGTGAGGGGCTGAGGATGAAGATATATTTTGCAGGTTCCATTCGAGGTGGCAGAAAAGATGCAGAACTCTATCGTAGAGTTATATCTGCACTGAAGGAAAAGCATCAGGTGCTTACCGAGCATGTAGGGGATTTAAGCCTTTCTGCAGTTGAAGACAAAGGAGATAAAGCAATCTACGAACAAGATACCACCTGGCTTAGGGAGTGTGATGTGGTAGTAGCAGAATGCACCCAGGTGTCGTTGGGGGTTGGCTACGAGCTGGCTTACGCTGAAGCTCACAATAAGGAAGTACATATTTTTTACCGGCCTAAGGAGGCCCAGCTTTCTGCGATGCTTGCTGGAAATGAAAGATTTCACATACATAGATATGAAAATGCAGATGAGATATTGGCTCAGGTAAGGGAAATGTGGAATTAAAGGCTGCAGTAGCCGAGCGTGTAGTAATAGGCATCAGCAAATGTTTTACGGACAGTAGGAGGAATAGCCATGAATGAGGTAATAAGGGCATTGAGAGAACGCCGCAGCATAAGGAAGTTCAAGCCGGACATGGTTCCTCGGGAAAAGATAGAGGCCATCATGGAAACTGGCCTCTATGCTGCCAGTGGCAGGGGACAGCAGAAGCCTATTGTTATAGCTGTGACTGACAAGGCTTTGCGGGACGAGCTGTCCAAAGTGAACTGCGAGATTGGTGGCTGGGCAAAGGATTTTGATCCGTTCTATGGTGCCCCGGTGGTGCTTATTGTGCTGGCTCCCAAGGATTGGCCGACATATATCTATGATGGCAGCTTGCTCATGGGCCAGCTGATGCAGGCCGCGCATGCAGAAGGATTAGGCAGCTGCTGGATTCATCGTGCCAAGGAAGAGTTCGAGATGGAAATTGGCAGGGAGATATTGAAAAAGTTGGGCATAGAGGGTGACTACGAAGGCATCGGCCATTGCGTCATAGGCTATCCTGCTGAAATTCCTGAGGCAGCTCCCAGGAAAGAAGGTCGTATCTTCTGGCTGACAGGAGAAGAATAATCTTTTAGGATGTTAATAATTAACATCGAAGAGATTTGCACGCAAAAGCCCCAGCTATCATAACAGTGACTGGGGCTGATACTGCTTGCTGGATGTAGCTTAGGGAAATACTGATTTATTGCCGCTCTTCTCAAATGTCCTGTCATAAGGTACAATAGACATATAGGAGTTCACTGGAGTGAGGAGGTGCTTGTCATGTCGCAGAGCGAGTACAGTCATAGGAAACGAGTGCCGAAACGT
>SVBX01000010.1 GCA_015058655.1 Pseudoselenomonas ruminantium | reverse complement strand
GGTTGATAGGGTAGGTGTGGAAGCTCCGTGAGGAGTGAAGCTAACTACTACTAATATGTCGAGGGCTTAACTTAATAAAAGGTCGCAACCAAAGCCTTCCCCTCTGGGGAAGGGGGACCGCCGAAGGCGGTGGATGAGGTTGCAACCGCGAAGTTACCGTCAAGTAACTTCCCAAAATGTTCAATACAAAGTAAATTCTTCTGTATAGTTTTGAAAGAGCAATCTTTCAATAGAATCCAGTGGCGATGCCTTGGTGGATCCACCTGTTCCCATTCCGAACACAGTAGTTAAGCACCAAGAGGCCGAAAGTACTTGCCTGTAGACGGGCTGGGAGGATAGGAAGCTGCTGGTTGAGCAAGCACCCTGCGGGGTGCTTTTTTGCTATGCTAAGGCGTTCGGGACATGGGCATGACAACGCTTCACTTGAGATTTTTCCTGCGGAAAAATTTCACACGTTCCGCTTATGCCATACCCAAGTCCCTCACTCACTAGCGATGGAATAGTTTACTGTTGCGAGTCGTTCAGGACATGGGTATGGCAACGCTCCACTTGAGATTTTTCCTGCGGAAAAATTTCACACATTCCGCTTATGCCACACCCATGTCCCTAACTTACTGGCGATAGTGGGAAAATAAAAAGCCGCGATTGCGGCTTTTTATTTTCCCTGATTCAGCAGGTAATAGGAAGGGTCTATGTTTAGTTCATGGATGAAATGTCTCAGTTCGTTATCCAGTATTACCAGCTGGATGGCATCATTCTTTTCTTCTGTGTTGCTGAGGTTGATAGTCAGGGGCTTTTTGATGAGCTTCCCTTCCAGATTGGCAAAAACAACGATGGTTGGGGTGGAGGTGCGCCCAAATTCGATGTCGGAGACGATAGCGTAGCCATAAACGGTCTTTAGGACGGTTCCTACAGGATAGAGGGCTACATTGTTGAAAAAAGTTTCCAGGGCATTGGGATCAAACTGCCCGCGGTTCAGCCTTACCATGATGTTGTGGGCTACGCTGGGGGGATATGCTTTTTTGTAGGGCCTGACACTGGTGAGGGCATCATATACATCTGCTATTGCTACCAGTCTGGCAAAACGGTTTATCTGACCACCTTTGAGGCCTCGGGGGTAGCCTTTGCCATTGATATGTTCATGGTGCTCAGCAGCGATAGAAGCCAAAGTGCTGGCCCAAGGCAGCTTGTCCTGGAGCTCCATGATTCTCAGCGCTCCATTGGCTGGGTGCTGCTTGATGGTATCGAACTCCATTTCAGTCAGCCGTCCCGGTTTGTTCAGAATTTCGCTAGGGGTATCAATCTTGCCCATGTCATGGAGCATGGCTCCCATGGTGAGGAGCTGCAGATCCTTCTGATTGAAGCCATTCAGCACGCCAAGCATGGCGGAGAGAATCGCTACATTCACGCTGTGGGCAAAAGTGTAAGTGTCATGGAGGCGAATATCAGTCAGCTGCACCAGATTGTTTCGCCGCTCGATGATGTCCAGCACCAGATTGTCGGTAACTGATTGTATGGCAGCAACATCCAGGCTGCCATCTTTTTCAATAGTCTGAAAGGCATTATAAACAGTCTCTATGGCGTGAATGCGGGTTCGCTCCTGCACGATGTCCTCCGGAGGAGGCAGCTGGAATCTGGGATCAGAGGAGGTAACCGTCACAGCGGGCAGTTCCATCTTGGACAGTCTGGCTATATATTCAGGCGTCAGAGGATTTCCTTTGACTAGGTAGCTGCCTCCGCGCTTGTTGTATATGCTTTGGGCGACAATCATGCCGGGTTTCAGTTTCTTTACGGGCAGGCGTATCATCTTATCACTACCTTTCTTGCTGTTAATGATTCAATCTTACCTTATTTTATCCTGCTTGAACAGTATAATTTTTCCTATTTGCTATGTCTGGCTCCAAATCATTGCGACTGGCCACTTTATTTGATATACTAGGCTTCATGGAAATGTGCATATATATAGGTAAGGAGCAGAACTTTGATGCGAAAGAAACGCAAGGTGAAGCGTGATTATACCAGAGTGAAATGGCTAGGCGGCATTTGCCTGCTGATATTGCTGGTGGGGATGGCTTTCATGAAAGGCAATCCTACTGGTGATTCAGCCTTGGATGTCGTCAGCCATCCTGATGAGGTCAAATATGTGATGATTATGGGCGTGGATCGTCGGGCTGATGATGCAGGCCGCAGCGATACCCTGATGGTAGCTGCGGTGGATGTGGACAGTTCCAAGGCAGCGCTGCTTTCTATCCCGCGTGATACGCGTGTGGCCATTGAAGGCAACGGCTATGATAAGATCAATCATGCCTATGCTTTCGGGGGCCACAAGCTTACCCAGCGAACAGTGGAGAATTTGCTGGGGGTGAAGATTGACCACTATATTCTCATTGATACCAAGTCTTTTGCCCGCATCATTGATGCCATTGGCGGTGTGGATCTCAATGTGGAGAAGCGCATGTACTATGAAGACCCTTGGGACGATAATGGGGGCCTGGTCATTGACCTCTACCCGGGCGAGCAGCATCTGGACGGTGACCGGGCTATTCAGTATGTGCGCTACCGCGATGGTGAAGGAGACATTGGCCGGGTAGGGCGCCAGCAGAAATTCGTGAAGGCGGTTCTGGCCCAGGTCATTTCTCCCGATATGCTGCCCCGTCTGCCAAAGCTGGCAGAGGAAGTGCGCAAAGCGGTGGAAACTGATATGAGCGTCACGGAGCTTCTGGAATTTGCCGGCCTTATGGAAAGTGTCCACAAAAATGGGCTGGCAGCTCAGATGGTGCCGGGGCAGCCTGCTTTCCTGCAGGATATCAGCTACTGGATCCCGGATATTACTGATGTAAGGGAGATCCTGCCCAAGGCCTTGGGCCTTGAGATGAGCAAGGAGCTTCAGGACAGAAACCAGCAGGCAGAGGATAAGTATCTGGGCAGCCTGCCGGAGGGCATCAAGCTGGGCGAGAAGCATGATGGCCAGTCCGGCAAGGAAGAGAAGGCAGAGGAAGAATCCCAGGAGCCTATGAAGCCTTCGGAAATCAAGGTGCTGGTGATAAACGACAGCGGCATCAACGGAGCCGGGGCAGAAGCGGCAGAAATCCTTCAGCGGAAGGGCTTTGTGATTTCCAGCGTGGAGACGGGCAAGACCAGTTCCCGTGAACAGACCAGCATCACCACTTCTGCCCGCAACACGGATGTGTTCTATGGCATGCCCTTCCCCTGCATCATCATGGACGGGGGCAGCAGCAATCAGGCGGTGCTGCGCATAGGGCTTGATTACAAGACAAGGTAACAGGAGAAAAGCAATTGAGTATGCTCAAGGTACAGGGCCTCAAGAAGGCCTTTGGCATAGATGAACTTTTTAGCGATGTGAATTTCGAGATTTCCCGGGGGGACAAGGTGGGCTTCGTGGGGCCCAACGGCGCTGGCAAGACCACCTTGATGCGCTGCCTCATGGGGCTGACGGAAAGCGATGGTGGCACCATTTCCTTCGATACCAATGCTACCATCGGCTATGTGGAACAGCAGGCAGATTTTGGCCAGGGTACTCTTTTCGAGGAATTCAAGCGGGCCTTCGAGGATATCATCGAACTGGGGGAGCGGAAGAAAGCCCTGGAGAAGGCCATTGCGGAAGACCACGATGAGGAAACTATTGCCGCCTACGGCCGCGTGGTGGAGCGCTTCGAGCTCTTGGGCGGCTACGACTATGAGAGCCGCATCCGCCGCATTGCCTATGGCCTTGGCTTCACGGAGGAAGAATTCAAGAAGAATGTCCAGCACTTCTCCGGGGGACAGAAGACCCGCATCTGCCTGGCCAAGGCCTTGCTGCGGGAGCCGGATTTCCTGTTTTTGGACGAGCCCACCAACCACCTGGACATCAAGATGATCGAGTGGCTGGAAGGATTCCTGAAGAACTACAGCGGCGGGGTGCTGATCATCTCCCATGACCGTTATTTCCTTGACCGCATTGCCACCCATATCTTCGAGCTGGAGGGCAAGACTGTCACCAGCTATCATGGCAACTACACCTACTACATGAAGGTGAAGACGGAGCGCAGGGCGGCTTTGCAGTCTGCTTACGAAAAGCAGCAGGAGCATATCAAGAAGACTGAGGAGTATATCAGAAGGTACAAGGCAGGCATCAAGTCCAAGCAGGCCAGAGGACGCCAGAGCCAGCTGAACAGGTTGGAGCGCATCGTGCTGCCGCCTGAGACCGCCACCTTCAACTACTTTGCCCTGAACGCTCCTCCTGAGTGCGCCCAGCGGGTGGCAGAGATGGAGGAGGTTTCCTTTGACTTCGGCAACCATGAGGTACTCAAGGATATCAGTCTCCTGATCCGCAACGGTGACGGCGTGGCCCTGGTGGGCCCCAACGGGGCAGGCAAGACTACCCTGCTGCGGGTACTGGTGGGAGAATTGGCGCCCAAGTCCGGCGAGGTGAAAATCGGCAGCCGGGTGAAGATCGGCTACTTCTCCCAGCAGCATGAGGGGCTGAATCCCGAAAATACCGTTTTGGACGAAATCCTCTACGAGTACGGCATGGACGAGGAGCAGGCGCGGAAATATCTGGGTGCTTTTCTCTTCCACGGTGACGAGGTATTGCGCCGCATCGGGGAGCTTTCCGGCGGCGAGCAGTCACGGGTGGCTTTTCTGAAGCTGATGCTGACGGGAGCCAACTTCCTCATTCTGGACGAGCCTACCAACCATCTGGACATCCCTGCCAGGGAGGCGGTGGAAGAGGCTCTCATGGCTTATCCCGGCACCTTCCTGGCGGTATCCCATGACCGCTACTTCCTGGATAAAGTCGCTAACTGCACTTTGGAACTGGAAGGCGGCAAGCTCACAGAGTACACCGGCGGCTATAGCTATTATCTGATGAAGAAAGAGGCAGAAGCCGAAGCAGAAGCGGAGGAAAGAGCCGAGAGGGAAGCAGAAGAACGCCGTCAGAAGGAAAAGCTGAAGCAGGAGCACTCCCAGGCAGCCCAGGCAGCAAGGGCGGCTCAGAAGCAGGAACAGCAGAAGGCAGAACTTGGGCGCATCCAAAGCATGAGCGATGCCAAGCGTACGGAAATGATCCGGCGGGCGGAGGCGGAAATCGCCATGGCAGAGGCAGAGCTGAAAGGCCTGGAATTCGAGATGAATCAGCTTGAGGTGCAGGCAGACCCAGAGCGGAGCCAGCAGATAGCCGAGGCCTACGCTGCCAAGGAAAAGGAAATCGAGGAGCGCTATGAGAAATGGGAACGGCTGACGGAGGCGTAAGCGATGACGAGAAAAGCTGCGGAAAGCATGCAGACTGCCCTGCCGGGGCTGGAAGCACCCGTGCAGCCTGAGGAACTGGAGGGGGTAGTGGATGGCGTGATATTTGCCTCGGAAGATGGCAGATTTTCCGTTATCCGCCTGCAGCCTGTCCGCACCAAGGGGCGAGTGACTGTCACTTTGAGCTGTGAGCCGCCTTTGGTGGGGCAGCAGATACATCTGAAGGGCAGTTGGGTCACCCATCCCCGCTTTGGGCAGCAGTTCAAGGCAGATTCCCTGGTCCTGTCCTCGCCCACCAGCGTGGAGGGCATAGAGCGCTTCCTGGCCTCCGGGGTCATTGAGGGCTGCGGCCCAGTGAATGCCAGACGGCTGGTGCAGCATTTTGGCAAGGATACCTTGGATATTATTGAGAACCATCCAGGGCGGCTGAAGGATGTGCCGGGCATTGGCAAGAAGACGGCGGCCAAGATTGCCGAGTCCTACAGGGCTCAGTCGGAGCTGCGTGAAATCATGCTGTGGCTGGAGAGCCACGGCGTTTCCGGCACCTATGCCGCCCGCATCTTCAAGGTTTACGGTTCCTTCGGCCTGCAGGTGCTGGAAAAGACACCTTACCGTCTGGCCAGGGAGGTAGAGGGCATTGGCTTTGCCACGGCAGATGCCATTGCCTCTTCCCTGGGGTTGGAGAAAGATGACCCGGGGAGGGTAGCTGCAGGGATTGACTATGCCCTGCAGCAGATAGCCCTGTCCGGTCATTGCTGTGTGCCTGAAGATTATCTGGCAGGCAAGGCTGCCAAGCTGCTGCAGGTGGACAGCCTGCAGGTGCATGAAGTGATGAAGGGGCAGCTGCAGCGTCAGGCTTTGGCAGTGGAGTATGTGGGAGGAGAGACGCTCATATACCCGCCCTACCTCTATCAGGCAGAGGTGAAGGCGGCCAGGAAGCTCCTTTACATCCAGAAGTATGCAGATGAGTATGAAAGCGCCAGCATCGGGCGCCGCATAGAGAAGTGGGAGAACCGCACGGGGGTGAGCCTGGCCGAGGGGCAGAGAGAGGCCCTGCGGGCGGCTCTGACCCACGGGGTCATGGTGCTTACCGGCGGCCCCGGCACAGGCAAGACCACGGTGGTGCGGGGCATCATCGACCTCTTGGAGGCCCAAGGCCTCACGGTGCAGCTGGGCGCCCCCACGGGGCGGGCTGCCAAGCGCCTTTCCGAGGCCACGGACAGGAAGGCCATGACCGTCCATCGCATGCTGGAGGCCCAGGGGGGCAGCGGCGGCATGTCCTTTGCCAAAGACGAAGAGGAGCAGTTGGAGGCGGATGCCATCATATTGGACGAGGTTTCCATGATGGACATCGTGCTCATGGAGCATTTCCTGCTGGCGGTGCCGGATGGCTGCCATCTGGTGCTGGTAGGAGATGTGGACCAGCTGCCGGCGGTGGGCCCAGGCTCGGTGCTGAAGGATATCCTGCGCTCAGGGGTTATTCCCAAGGTATGCCTGACAGAGGTATTCCGACAGGGAGAGGGCAGCGGCATCGTCATGAACGCCCACGCCATCAACGCAGGGCGCCTGCCCGCCTGCGCTCCTCTGGGGCAGGGAGACTTCCAATTCATCGCCCTGCCAGACGGCGCTGCCACGGCGGAAATGGTAGTGCGGCTCTGCCGGGAGATTTTGCCCAAGGAGGGCTGGTCTCCCCTGCAGGATGTGCAGGTCTTGTCCCCCATGCACCGCAATGAATGTGGTACGGAAAATCTCAACAAGCTCTTGCAGGAAGCCTTGAACCCCAAGAGCCCCCAAAAGCCGGAGTTCAAGAATTCCGTCCAGACCTTCCGCCTGGGAGACAAGGTCATGCAGACCAAGAACAACTACCAGAAGCATGTCTTCAACGGGGATATCGGCTTCATTGTGCAGATGGAGCCGGAGAAAGCCAGCGTGAAGTTTGCGGATGATTTCATCGTGGACTATGAGAAAAGCGAGCTCATAGAGCTGCAGCTGGCCTATGCCATGAGCGTCCACAAGAGCCAGGGCAGCGAATATCCCATCATCATCCTGCCCCTAACAGAAAACCACTACATCATGCTGCAGAGGAACCTCCTCTACACGGCGGTGACCCGGGCCAAGCAGCGGGTAATCCTCCTGGGCAGCCAGGCGGCACTCAATACGGCGGTGGGAAATGACCGCACCAAGAGGCGCTACACCCTGCTGGCAGAAAGGCTGGCTCAGGAAATAGGTGATTGATATTTTCAAAGTGCTGTCACATAAGGCAAAGGCTTGGTGTGACAGCACTTACTTTATGGAAAGTTGGCCAGAAAAGCAGGAATTTGTGTGCAGGCAGCAGGTTAAAATAAAAATTTGTCGAACAAAGAATACTTATAAGTAAATAGATGTAAAGAAAAGATCACAATACTAAGGAGGTCATTCTCATGGAAAAGAAAAAAATCCTGACGGCTGTTGCTATTGCTGCTTTTGGTTTCAATGTTGGCTTTGGAGCGATGGCCCATGCGGAGTTTCGTCAGGCTACGCCGGAAGCCCTTGAGACCCATACCGGGGTGAAAGTGCCCCCTGGTCAGGATTCGGCCGAGGATAAGAAGCCTGCTTCCCAGCGTTTTGTAAGTTTTGGAGAAAAAATCCCTTATCAGCTTTGTCTGCCGCGCTGGTATGATTCTGCCAAGACTTATCCCCTGATTGTCGTAGTCAATGATGTGGCTGGAGAGACAGATGAGAAGGCATTGCTGAAGCAGCCGGACGGTGTCACTGCCTGGGCAGATGAATTGGAGAACAATCAGCAGTATGCAATCGTGCTGACCATTCAAGGAACGAAAAATTCCGAAGCTAGTGTTGGCCGCCTGTCCAGTACGAAAGGCATGGATACCATTCGGGATATATTGAAAGATGTCCGGCGGAACTATGGTGTCAACAAGGATGCTATTTATGGCATCGGTGAGAATAAAGGCGCCTGGGTAATCCAGCTCATCAATGAAGAATTGCCTAGCTATTTCAAGGCAACTTACCTTGATGAGAATACGGCAGATGGTCAGGTAAATAACCAAGCCATTCACGACTGGCTGATGAATCAGCTGTCGTAATCCGACGATTCTATTGACATTTATTTCACTTTCTCATTCAGAAGATGATGTAAAAATTCATATCATGCAAAATAGGGGCTGCGTTGTCACAGCCCCTTGGATAATATTAAGGAAGAAAATGATTAGATATGGAAAATAAAGACTTTGTTAGTGAATTACCCAAAAATGAACGCTTGGTGCTGCACGAACACGCACCGTTGCCACCACGCTTGATCTTCAATATCATTCGGGAAGAAGGGGAAGCTGAACTGAAGCGTCCTTTTCAGGCATTGGTTTTTTCAGGGCTGGCAGCTGGCATTCTGGTTTCCTTTTCTTTTTTGTTTCGCTCCATATTCCATATGCATATGGGGGACTCACCGATGGAGCCATTGGTGTCTTGTCTAGGCTATACTGTGGGCTTCATTATTGTCATTCTTGGACGTATGCAGCTGTTCACCGAAAATCCTATCACGACTATCATACCCCTTTTGAGCGAATGGTCGTGGACGCGCTTTTGTGAAGTAGTTCGATTGTGGGCCACGGTTTTTCTGTTTAACATCATAGGTACGGCTATTGCGGCTGTTTTTTACTCCAGCCCATATACGCTTTCTCCCGAAATTGAAGCAGCGATGCATGAGGTAGCCGTGAATGTGATGCGTTTAGACCCTCTCGAAAATATTTTGCGTGGTATTCCGGCAGGAATTCTAATTGCCGCTATAGTTTGGATTTCTCCTCAGACGAAATATTTCAAATTTGTAATGATTATGTTTCTAGTCTATTTTATCGCACTGGGAGATTTTGCTCATGTAGTGGTAGGGTCGTGCGAAATGGCTTTTGAAGTCATCGCAAATGATGCAGATTTTTTCGAATACTTTTTCCGTTTTCTGCTTCCTTGCGGTTTGGGAAATATCATTGGTGGCACAGTTATTTTTACGCTATTGGTTTATTATCAGGTATCCAAGGAATTGATAGTTGGGAAAGCAAAAAAAACTCGTAAGTGATTGCCAGCCGAGGTAATCCTAAAATAGGAAGAGTTCCCTTGGAACGCAAGGGAACCAGTATCGCCGAGAAAGTTGTGGCAGATACTTATAGTAAACGTCATAATAGTTGACAATTAGCCCCCCTCTGGGGAAGGCTTGGTGTGGCATTTCTAAGGACGCTTACTATAATAATCTGGTATAAGATATTGGTAAGGATATCTCACGAGCGAAGCCCCTGGACTCATCACCCAGGGGTCTTTTGTGTGTCTGTGTGAGCTTTCGCATGGGTTGACAGACGAATTTCAGAATGAAAATAATGATATTCCATGGAAACAAATCATTGATATGAGAAATGCGCTTGTTCATAGGTATGGTACTCGTGATACGCGAATCATATGGGATGCTGTGCCATAGCAAAGCCTATCCATATTGGAAATGATGTATGGATTGGAGGTAATGTGACGATTATGCCGGGGCTTACTATTGGGAATAACATGGTCATTGCCGCTGGTGCTATCGTTACTAAGGATGTGCCGGACAATTCGTTGGTGGCTGGAGTCCCAGCAAAAAAAATCCGTGACTTGGAAAATGACGTTTAGATGAGAATCGGCCATGCCCTGGAACATATCTAGGGCATGGCCGCGTTTTTCAAAAGATTTCTTCTGTGCGTTATTTTTTTCCGTTCTCGTATACACTGTCCGCGTATTTTATGACCTCATCCAGAAATGCTTTTGCCGCCTTATCGGAAATCAATGCCTTTTTTTCCGCTTTCAGTATGGCACGGTGTCTTTTTTTCAAGGCAGAAAGCTGTTTTTTTGCCTCTTTCCCATCACCATCACGGATGCTTTTCATCAGATTAAGCGCGATTTGATCCGCCTTGGCAATCCGCTCCATCTGCTGCAGCTGCGGACGGCATTCGCTGAGTTGATTTTTCGGGAGTTCCTGCAGCAATCGCTGGGAAGCCTGCTGCAATTCCGAAATCTGTTTTTGCACATCATCCCAGTCCTTGTCTGCGGATGCCCCTTCCGGCCAAGATTTCCAGAGGGCGTCCATTGCGGCGCGCAACTTTCCCCCGTCCGGTCTTCCGACATTTGCCCAACTGTTTTCGAGGTGTTGGGACTGTCCGGCAAAACACATCATATCCTCGGACAGTTTGCCGTATTGAGCCTTAATTGCTCGTTCCCAGGAGGCTTGCGGCTCATAATGATCTGGGTCATTTGCGTAGTCGGCACCGGTCGCTAGGGCGATTTTTGAGAGTTCCTCATATTTCATGGGATTGAAAAAAATCGCCGGGATTTCTGAGCTTCGGGGAAGACGCTCCACAGGCCCCAAAGCGAGTTTCTGCTCCATATAGTCCGTCACGGGGTAGTTCCACCAGATGCCGAGATGTCTTCCGTAGACATTGTCTGCCTGTGCAAGCTGCTCTTCCGATATCCCGGGGCAAACAACGCCATCCCCGGTATACAACACCAAAACATCCTTGCGGATGTTTTGGGAAAATTCCTCGGTATAGGGTTTCACCCGGCCGCCTTTGTCCACCATATTTTCCCGATAATACTCCGTCGGCACCGTAATAAGAGGCGAAACTCCATCATGCCGCTTGACGAAATGCTCATCAAGCCAGTTCAGAAGCTCTGCCTGCCCTTTGCCATCGGATTCCTTGAGATCAATGTCATCAAAAAAGATGGCAAAATCCCGCACGCCGATCGCATAAACGGACTCAAGTTTTTCCAGCAGCACCTTCTTGTCGTGCTGTCCGCGAAGAATCGTATAATGGAAGTCCAGTCCCGGTGATACGGCAAAGATAAACTTCACCCGGTTTTCCCGTGCTTTTTCCACCAGTGAGGCAAGCTCTTTCAGTTTCTTTTTCGGATAGGGCTCTCTCCACTTATCTCGATGGTACGGATCATCTTTTGGGGCGTAGATGTAGGCATTGAGCCCATGTTCCCCGCAAAATCCGAGGATGTCCATGCGGTCGGTCGTTGTCCAGGGAGTCCCGTAAAAACCCTCCACGATCCCCCTGAGGGGAATTGCTTCCGCAAATGCTGTCGCAGGAGACGCCATCAACCCTGCGAGCAAAAGACCTGTCATTGCTTTTTTCCAAGCCACTTCTCTCCACCCTTTCTACCAAGAATTGCCGTTCAATCTCCATGTACACAACCTTCCGCCATCAAGTTTCGACAAACACGTCTCTTTTCCTGCCACAAAAGGGTAATTTTGCCCGTCCCTCCCTCCGAAAGCCCTTGCCGCCGACCTCGACGATGTAGCACAGCAGATACGGCTGAGTATCCGTTGGTGCTGCACATCGTCACCGATCCCCTTGGCGGTCGTTGTCATGCGCTCTGCCAACGTTGTCAGCCCGTAGTTCGATGTGATGATATCCGCCCTTCATCCCTTACGGCTCGGATACCTGCTACATTGAGAGACGCTGGCTGGTGACTCCGTCCAGTACGACGCAGATTTACGAAGAGAGCGTCTTTTGCCGTAGCTGGCCGCTTGAATATTGGAGGTCTGATTGCGAGATTGACTATTCTCCACCGTGGGTGAAAGAGGTGTGTCTGTCCTTGGGTGACGGCTAGCCATTCGGAGGATTTACGAGGATTTCTTGAAGGACATCCCCATGCGGCATATATCAAAATGGCTTGAGGAACATGGCTACGCCTGCTCCATATCCTTCGTCCGCTACGTCCTGCAAAATCCAGTTCGTCTTATGGGCTTCGGCACCTTCAAGAAGCTACACCGTGGTGCCAGGAAGTGGCGCAACCCTCAGACCGGAGCAGAGATGGAGATAGCTGCCAGTGACAGTCTTCCTTTTAAGTCAAACGTGAAATACTGAGTACGGGCGCAGGGCTTTTCGGCTCTGCGCTATTTTTATCTGTCGGCAGGAAAAGATTGGGTGTGGGGAGAATGTGTAGACGGCAAGGCTTATGTATTAGGAATTTTTAATGCTATGAACTACGTACATTGAACTGGAGGTAGTGTTTTATGGGTAACTCATTTGCAATCCCGATGTCCAGACGCAGTTTTATGAAACTGATGGGTCTGGCAGCGGCCGGGACTGTTCTGGGAGTCAAGGGGGATGCCGCAAAAGCAGAGGCTGCTTCGCCAACGATATCTACGATGGATTTCGATAATGCGGAGCTTCCCGTACTCTTTGATGCCGATGTCTGCGTGGTTGGTGGTGGCGTAGCGGGGACTGCGGCTGCTGTTACCGCTGCGCGAAAAGGAGCGAAGGTTGTTCTTGTGGAGCGAGGCATTTCCCTGGGGGGACTGGCCACCTTGGGCTGTGTTTTCCCATGTATGGCTACTTATTGCTATGACAGCGATACGCCCTACATCACGGATCTGAACAAACGCATGGAAAAACAGGGGGTGCCGCCGCTCCTTGGAGTGGATACTGACTCCTATTTCGGTGGTGGCAGAGGACAATATGTGCCTGAATATCTTTCTTTTGTCTATGATGAAATGTGTGAAGAGGCGGGGGTAGATATCCTTTACAACACTTCATTGGTGGGGGCGTTGACTGATGGAGGAAAGATTGTCTCCTGTGTTGTCCAGACCATTGAGGGACTGGCAAAGATACAGGCAAAGACCTTCGTCGATGGCACGGGAGACGCATTGCTTTCACGGTTTGCGGGCATTCCTGTGGAAAAAGGCTCAGAAAAGACAGGACGCAACCAGCCCATGAGCCTGCGTTTTGAAATGGGCGGCATTGATATGGGCAAGCTCTATCATCAGTTCATTATAAAGGGGGTAAAAGAGAGAGGTCCTTTTGACAAACTGGCAGAAGACACTCTGAGGAAGAAAGGCCGGCCATTCCTTCAGTTCTGGAAGTGGAAACAGAACGAGAAATTCTTCCAGGACGGTGTTGCCCGGGGTGAACTGACCGAGGATGATATTGTGTATATTCAGGCGTTTACGATTACCGGCAAACCCACCGTATTATCCATGAACTGTCCTGAGATGCCGGCACTTAACTTCAGTGCCACGGATACCGTCTCATACAGCATGGCTGTGACCTTCGGCCGGAAGATGATGCACCGTCTGGCAGGATTCTTCATCAAGAACGTCCCCGGTTTTGAGAAGGCCTATATCAGCCGCGAAGCAAGTATGGTGGGAGTTCGGGAATCATGGCGCATCCGTGGTAAGTATTACATGACAGATAAGGAATATACCGATGCCAGGCATTTCCACGATGCAGTGGCTCGGACGGCGTATCCCATCGATATCCATGATGTGAATCTGGACCTCAGCAAAAAGCTGAAAAAGGGCGAGTATTATGAGATTCCCTATCGTGCCTTGGTGACCAACGAGATTTCCAATCTGCTTGTGGTGGGACGCTGCGCCAGTGGCAGCTTCGCTGCCCAGGCCTCCTTCCGCATCCAGCCAACTTGCATGAGTATGGGAGAAGCGGCTGGCATTGCTGCTGCGTGGGGGATTTCTCACGGAATCGAAGCTAACGCCCTGCGCTGGGAAGATATTCCTGCAGAAGAGCGTAGCTACGTGAGCGAGGGATAATAGGAGCCAGTCCTTCCACCAAATCAGAGATAGTTCGGGATGAATCGAATCAGGAGTGAATCTGCTTCCCTTGATGGAAGGCCGTGAGGCTGTTTTTGAGAGAATAGGAACTTTCTTGGATACGCTTTGATTCGTTTTTATGGAGTCTTTAGGAAAAAATAGGAAAAATGGTAATTATGATGGACTACAATCGGAAAAGGCGTTGGGGAACTGTTGTTATCGTATTCATAGCGGCTGTTTTGGCGGCAGGCTATGCGATAGGAGATTATTTTGTCGATTATGCTCTGAAACGCGGCAACGAGACAGATCCGTTGGCGCCTCCTGCTGCCTGCGTCAATATTCTTGACAAGAGCAGGGAAATGCCTGAAGAACCGGCGGTGCCAACGGAAGAGTGGCGCATGACCATGCCGGATGGCAGGAATGTAGTGGCAGTAAGCTATAGGCCCGCCAAAACGGGACACCGCTGGGTTATACTGGCCCATGGCTATGGCAGGGACCACCGTTATGTCCGGGATTATGCCGAGGTTTATCTGAAGCAGGGTTATCACGTGCTCTCGCCAGACTTATGCGCCGCCGGGGAAAGTGATGGCCAGTACATTACCATGGGGGTCAAGGAAAGTGAGGAAATTGCCAAATGGGCAGCTAAAGTCAAGGAATCCGATGACGATGCAGAAATTGTATTGCACGGAATATCTATGGGGGCTGCCACGGTAATGCTGGCAGCGGGCAGATACGAAATGCCGGGACTGGCGGCTGTCGTAGAGGACTGCAGCTATACCAGCGCCTATGAGATGTTTGCAAATCAGCTGGGCGTTATCTTTGGTCTGCCGGAATTTCCCATATAGAAAGAAGGGCAGAAAAGCAGGAATTTGTGTGCAGGCAGAAGGTTAAAATAAAAATTTGTCGAATAAAGAAACCTTATCATTTAACTATTAATTAATTGGCAATTTAAGACGATAATATAGATAGATAGAGTCATGAAATAATGGAAATCATAGATTGAGAGATGGAATAAATGATGAGAAAAGTCAATTCGTTTTGTGCAGCGCTCCTCATGGGAATGCTGGCTGGAGGCAATACAGCTCTTGCTGTGGCAACTGAGGGTGGCATGGATGCCGGTGCCCAGATGGAAAGAGCCCGCAGGGATATGGAGCGGGAACAGGTGATGGAACAAATCGCGGAAGACGAGGCCGCCAGGCAGAGCAAAGTAGAGCAGGGGGAAAAGGCTTCTGCTGAGGAAGCTGGAATAGAAACCAGTTTCGAGCTGAAGCAGGTGAACTGCGGTTCTTCGGAGATTTTGTCCCAGGAGGAGATAGCTGCTGTCACCAGTGCCTATATTGGCCGTCAGGTCACGGTAAAAGACCTGCAAGAGATGGCAGGGAAAATCACGGATCTCTATCGGGAGAAGGGATATATGACCTGCGGGGCAGTGCTGCCACCTCAGCGCATCCACGAAGGCGTGGTGGAGATTCGCCTTATCGAGGGCAAGACGGGGGAGGTCACCGTCACGGGGAATCGCCATACCAAAGAAAGCTACATCACGGGCCGCTTGGGGCTGAAGCCCGGGGAGATTGCCAATGTTGACAAGCTGAACCGCGATCTGCGCTGGTTCCACGGCACCAATGATATGCAGCTTCGGGTAGTGATGAAGCCCGGCACCAAGGAGGGTACCACTGACTATGAAATCATGGCCTTTGAGCCCAAGAATCAGTCTGTGACCCTTTATGTGGATAATGATGGCTATGAAACCAGCGGACGCTGGCGGGAAGGCCTTTTCTACAATATGAGAAGCTTGACAGGCCATCGTGATGCCCTGCGGGGCAGCTTCATCCGCAGCCAGGGCACCAAAGCCTGGGCCTTTGGCTACAGCTTCCCTCTTTCCAAAAGGGGCATGCGACTGGACCTGAATTATGCCTCCAACACGACGAAAGTAACCAGTGGGGAGCTGAAGCCCCTGGGAGTGGAGGGCAAGTCCACTTCCTATTCCCTGACCTGGCGCGTGCCTTTTCACATAACGGCGCATTCACGCCATGAAGCAGGTCTCCAATATGTACAGCAGACATCAAAAACGGATTTGGGACATGGAACCAATCTGGTGGTGCCTTGGGTGGATGACAAGATAAAGCGGATAATCCCGTATGTTTCCTTCACCCATTATGGGGACTCCAGCGTGCTTTATCACAAGCACTCCTTTGTTTTTGCAAAGCGCAGCGACATCGATGGGAAATCTGAAAATGCCAATCTGTATAGGCTTAATTTCTTTTGGCAGAAGCGCTATGATAACGGGCAATTCTGGCAGGCCCGTCTGGATGGGCAGTGGGGTTCCAGTGATTACCTGGCCTCCTCTGACCGCTTCTTCATTGGCGGTGTCAACAGCGTCAGGGGCTATGAGGAAGGCTTTATCGGCGGTGACAAGGGCTTGGCGGCAGGGATTGAGTATCACATTCCCCTGGACAAGGCGAAGCGTTTTTCTGTTTTTCCCTTCTTTGACTGGGGAACTGTATCCGGCATCACAGCGCCGGAGCATCGGACTCTGATGAGCGCAGGGCTGGGCATTGAGGCCCGGAACAAGTATTTGTATAGCACCCTGACCGTGGGTTTCCCCTTCAAAAAGGACTTTTATGAGAATCACCTGGACAGCGCAAGAGTGGACCTCAGTTTGTCGGCTACATTCTGAGTCGTGCAAGGAAGCGGGCTGCCCAGGTGATACCAAGGATAATAAAACAGCTGGGTGGCTTGATACATAAGGAAAGGTGATTATGATGGCATACGGATATAACATCAAAAAGACGGGCAAGGATTGGGAATTTTCCTCCGTACATTGCACAGAGTGGACACCGAGAGGGGGACGCAGGAAGGCCCAGGCCAAGGCGCGCCAGCGGGAACAGCGCCGTATGCTTTTTTCCCTGTCTATGGCAACGGGACTGTTCGCCTATCCCTATGGCATCAGCGAGGCAGCGATTGTCAGAGAAAACGGAACTATTCTTGATGATTCAGGGAATGTTCACAACATTAATCCAGAAAAAGTAGTAGGCAACAATTTTGCTTACAATCGGTTTAAACAGTTCGACTTGGCGCAGGGCCATATTGCTAACCTGCTGTTCGGTAATTCGTCCACTCTGGCCAATTTGGTACAGAATAAAATCAACATATCTGGTATCGTCAACGGTGTGAAAAACGGAAAGATAGATGGGCATTTGATCTTTCTTAGCCCCAATGGAATTGCCGTGGGAGCAGGCGGTGTCATCAATGCTGGGCAGTTTACGGGCATCGTGCCGACTAAAACGGCTTTTGATACGCTGTATAACGCTGACAATATTACACTGGAGGCTATTGAGGGATTAAGGAACGGTTCTTATGCTACCACAGATGCAGATGGCAACGCAGTTGGCATCGATATCAGCGGGAAGATCAATACCCACAGCGGCATCATGCTGGGAGCTGGCGTTATCAATATCAAGGATGGCGCTGTACTTCAGAGTACGAAGAGTCTGAACTTTACCGATTTGGTAAATATCCAGAATGGTGCCAGTGCGGGTCTGGGCGAACTTTCTGCAGTGGTGGAAGGTTCTGGCGGCGATATCATCCTTACTGCCAAGCAGACATCTAACGTCAAGGATACCAAAATTGAAAAAGACACCAATGGCCAGGATAAGGAAGTGGCCAATGCCATTCGTTGGAGCGACCGCTCCACGGACCTTTCCGCTGCGGTCAATGTAGGCAAAAATGTGTCCATCACCAGTGGCGCTGGGGCAGTGAAACTCACGGCAGAGAGCACGAGCACCTATGAAGACAGCACGCCGATGACGCTGACGAGCACTTTGAAGAGTGTTATCCTTGGGGATGACAAGACAATCCTTGATGGAGCTATCAACAAACTGGCAGGCAAAGAGGCTGCAGCGAACAAGTTCCTCTTTGTCAATTATTCCAGCAAGAAGAACAAGTCCTCTGTCAATATTGGGGAAGGCAGCACCATCACGGGCAAGAATATCGACATTGCCGCCACCTCCAAGGTGGATATCAAGCAGTCCATTGCTCCTGCAGGATTGAACACGAACAAGAAGGACAGCGAAGGTCATACGGTAGACGGCTCAAAGGCAGTTGCAGCTGTGGCGGTTTCCCGTGTCTATAATACGGCAGATGTGGTCATTGATGGCAACTTGACGGCTAATGTTGCCGATGAGAATGGCAATGGTATCAAAATCGCGGCCAATGCAGATACAAAAGTCGAACTGACTGCTAATGGCAGCGGTGGCAGCGGCAATGTCGTAGCCGTGGGCGTGGCTGTGTTGACGGGGGACACCAAGTCCAAGGTGACGGTGAATGCTCCGGCAAATGCTGCGGCTTTGACTGCCAAAAACGGCAAAGTGTCTGCTGAGGCTGTTACGGGCAGCAATATAGACATTAATGTGGGCGCTGTGGGGAAAGATAGCTATGTGGTCTCCAATGTGGGCATGGCTAACTATGACACCAGTGCCGATGTAATCATAAACCGTTCCATTACGGCAGGGGCCGTGGATATCAAAGCGGAGAATGACATCACCGGATTGAAAATGAAGGTGGACAATACAATACCAGATTCAGGTAACAACACGGGCAAGGACACCGCAGCGGCGACTGACGGGCAAAAGAGCGAGGATGATGCAGCTGCTACTGCCGAGAAAAACAAACCTGATTCGGAGAAATCCCAGGACGAGATAAACAGCGAGAAGAAGTCCATTGATCCTACCAAGGTAATCAAGAGCGCCAATGTAGATACCAACGATGCTAAGACCAAGGATGCTGCAGGTTCAGATGGCAAAGGCGGCGTACAGGATGTCAAGGACAAGGTGGAAGGCACCAATGATGGCGGCAACAATGCGAAGAAGACCTCTGCCTTTGGCCTTGGTACCAGCGTGGGCATCTTTGCCAACAAGAATGATGCCAATGTCACCCTTGGGAAGAACGCCGTCATCACAGCTGCAAAGCCGGAAAATGCGACCACCCCGGACGGCTCTGTCAATGTGTCTGCCAAAACTCTGATGACTGCTTCCGCCGCCGAGGAAGATAGCCTGAAGTTGACGGTGAAGAATGCCCAGGCCAACTCTGCCCAGGTGGAAATAGGCGCTGCCGTATTGGTCAGCAATGTGCAGAACAACGCAAAAATTCTGCTTGACAATGAAGGGGAGAAGTCTGCCCAAATCCAGGGTGGGGCAGTATCCCTTGATGCCAAGGCGGGCATGGGCAAATATCAGAAAGATAACAAGAATACAACCAGCACCCTGTCCTATGCGGTGAGCAGTGAGGGCAAGTCTGAGGAAGAGACTCCCGCTACCCTTGCCCTGTCAGGCTCCGTGGGAGTCAACACCTTGAAGAACAATGCCATTGTCCTTTTGGGGCAGAAGAGCAAGGTGGAGGGGTCTGCCCTCAAGCTGTCCTCTGATACTACCACCAACGCCGAAGGCACTTACGGTGCAAAGGAAGAAAATGGCAAAGTGGGCATTGGAGCCACGGTGGGCCTGCAAAATATAAGTGGTAACAGCCTGGTCATGGCAGGAAAAGGCGTGGAGCTCAAGGGGACGGAGTCCTTTGAGGCCTCGGCCGGCAACACCATGGATTTGAAGAACCAGGTCAAAAATGCTGGCAAGGGGGATTCCATCGGCGTTTCCGGCATGGTGGCTCTCTCCTACGGGGATAGCAACAGCATTGTGTCCCTGGATGACGAAGTCAATATCACGACGGGGCTTGCTACGATTACTTCCACGAACTCCACCAATATTGACAATTCTGCTCGCAGCGAATCCACGGGACAAAACGGTGCCAAGGCCTTTGGCATCGGCGTGGGCATTGTCAATTATGATGTGAACAGCCTTGCCATGGTCAGCGACAATGGCAGCGGGATTTCTGCGCCCTCGGGGGATACAACGGATGCGGAAAAGGCCGCCAGGAAAATCTATCAGGATGTTGCTTTGGCACGGAGCGTTGCCGGAGATACCCTGGCTGGAAAACTGGGGGCTAAAACCACCGGCAATGCAAAGGGCAGCATCACCACGGGCGGGCTGGTTGGCATGGCTCTCACCACGGGCATGATTCAAAATGATGCCAAGGCCAAGACGGTTTCTGCTTCCTCAGATAACGGGGATGAAAACACCAGGAAGGACTCTGAGAAGTGGAGCAAGTGGTCCAAGCAGGGCACGGAGGGGGCTAATGAAGCCAAGAACAACACCCAAAATCTGGAGAATACGCAAGAGACGGGGAAAAACCATGAGGTGACCTCCCAGAACGAGAGTGCTGCCCCTAACGCAACCGGAGCCATGGGGGAAGCCAGCCGGGCGGCCGACCCGGATGGGACTAACAATAAGGATGATGAGGGAGCGGCTCCGGCTGCCGATTCTCCTGAAAGTGCCGGGGCTTCCATCGGCATCGAGGGCAGCGTAGCCCTGACCTTCCTGGGCGGCCGGACGGATGCCGTGTTGGACAATGTGACGGTGAAGAACGAGTCAGTGGAAAATGAGACGGTGAACCCTGTCACAGTGGAATCCGTTTCCCTTTCTGCTACGGATTTCCTCGGTTCCATCACTTTGGGCGGCACGAATATCAAACATTCCCTGAAAGAGGGCAGTTCCGATACCAAGGTGGGCATTGGCGGTACCTTCGCCATGAACAGCTCCAACCGTGATGTGGATTCCATTTTGCGGAATTCCACACTGCAGCAGGTGCAGTCTGTCTCGAATTCCGCCTCCAAGACTGGCATCGAAGTGGCAGCAGGCATGGGTGTCAGCACAGCCAAGGGCTCTGGCACAAATGTGGCCGGTGCAGGTGTGGTCTACTATAACAAAGCCAAACAGGATATCCATGCCCTGATGTTGGACAATACTGTCACCAGCGCAGCTGATGGCGGCCATATTTCCAACAAGGCCATCAGCACGGACTACCAGATCGCAGGGGCTCTGGCAGCCAATTCTACCAGCGGTGAAGGCACCAATGTGGGTGTGGGCGGCGCTGTGGCCATCAGCAATCTGGAAAACAACCTGTCCAGCGGCATCGTCGGTGGTAGCTATCAGGATAAATTCCAGTCGGTTGATGTAGAGGCTCAGAAGGGGACTACGCAGATCAATGGCGCGGCAGCAGGCAGCAAGAGCGGTTACGGTTTCAACGGTGCTTTTGCCTATGGCAGTGTGAAGAACACTACCAGTGCCTATATTTCCGGGGCAACCGTAAAGGGAGATACTGGAAACTCAGTAAATGTTAAGGCCGGTGAAATCCCTGTCCTCAAGACAGATGAAGAACGCAGTAGCGAAAAACAGCAAATAGAGAACGACGGCAAACTGGATACGCAGACCAAATCCTTGCTGAAAGACGCAGTGGACGCGGATAAAAAGAATAAGAACACTCTGGAAGAAAAAGGCATTGATACTACGGGAGAAGTCTATCTGCAGAATGGTGACGAGCAATCTGCTTTTGATAATGAAGTAAAAAATACTGACGAAGGCAAGATTGCGGATGAGGCCGCGCAAGAGGAGAGCGCTGCCAAGGATGAATTGGGCAAAAATCATAGCCTTACCATTACTGCCGCTATGGCAGGTGGTCTGAGTAGTGATGTGGCTGCCGGTGCAGGTATTGCCTACAACTATGTGAAGAACGATATCGCAGCAGACATCAAGAACTCCAACATCACGGCCGATACCGTGAATGGCGAGGCGGTTACCGATGCCAAGATCGTTTCCGTGGGCGCAGGTGTGGCCATTGGCGGCAAGGCCTTCAACGGCGCCGGTTCCGGCAGCTGGAATGACTTGAAGAATGATACCAAGGTCACCTTTGAAAACAATAAAATCACGGGCAAGAGCATCAGTGAGCAGGCGAAGAATACCTCTTCTATCATCAATATTGCCGGTGAAGTGGCCGGAGGCAAGGGCATGGCTATGGGCTTGTCCCTGGCTTACAACTCCCTTAACAACACCACCGGGGCTTATCTCAAGGGCAATACGATTGCGCTTAGCGGGGAGGATAATTCTGTCAAGCTGGCAACCACCAACCAGAGCAAGGCTTTGGCTGTAGCTGGCGGTGTAGATGTGAATTTCAGCCAGTCTTTTGCAGGCGCAGTGGGCACTGTGGCCATCAATCGGGGCGTGAACAATACGGAAAGCGTCATTGATGGCAAGACCACAGGCGAAAATACCACACTGGAAAATGTGAAGAAACTTTCCGTCACGGCTGAGGAACTGTCGAAAAAGACCACTGTAGCAGGTGCCGTATCTATCGGCAGCAAGAAAGTGGGCCTCGGCGGTGCTGTGGCCTATACTTCTGTTGGTTCGTCCAGCAACAAGGAGAGCCTGCGGGCCGAAATCAACCATGCCGCTATCACCACGACAAATGATGGGAAGATTGAAGTATCTGCCAAGGATAGCAAGCAGAATGACAATAATGAACTGGAAAAGTCCCGCATCATCACCGTGGGTGCCGGCTTTGGCGTGGACTGGGGCAAGAATTTCTTCAACCTCCAGGGCGGGGCTGCCGTTTCGGATATGTACAAGAACAGCTTCGCTGGTCTGAACAATACGAATATCAATGCGTCGAATGCCGACGCTCATCCCACCATTGATGTTACGGCTGACACCAAGAGCAAGATCAATACCGTGGGTGTTGGGGGCAGTGTGTCTATCGGATCTCAGGTGAAGGGAGCTGCAGGCGTTGCCATCAACCGCATGAATCAGGATACCAAGGCGGAAATGGACACGGATAGCGGCACTACTACGGTCAATGCAGGCCTTACGCAGGTGCGGGCTACGGGTGATGGCGATATCCATTCTGTAGGCGTAGGAGGACTGGTAGGCGTAGGTGGTCAGGTGGCCTTTGCCGGTTCCGGCAGCTACAACTACATTGGCAACAATGTGGACGCCATCATCAAGAATCAGAACCTCACCTCGAACAGCAGCGTAGGCGTGGTGGCCCAGAGTGATGACCGCCTTTACAACTTCGCCGGGGGCTTTGCCATTGGTGCCAACACCAAGGTAGGACTCGGGGCAGCTGTTTCCATCAACAAGATCACAGGCAACACGAATGCACTGGTACAGGGGGGCTTTTTAAAAGCCGCCGATGCCAGGGCTATTAAGGTTACCCGTCCGCAGGACACTAATCTCTTTAATACGGACAGTCTGGACCTTACCATGGACAGGCAGCGTCTGGCCGATAATCGCCAGGAGGAGGAGAAGTCCGGCCTGGTGGTGGACAGTTCTGCCACCCATACCCTTATCTCCCAGATGTCCTCCGGCGGTGTAGCAGCCTCCGGCAGTGTTGGCATAAATCTTGACGGTACAGTGAACCTCAATACCGTTGAGGGGAAAACTACGGCCAAAATCACGGATGCCAGCCTTAATAGCGCTGACAGTGCCTCTAATGTGAATGTAAATGCCATTGACTATACTAATTTTGGCTCCTTCACCGGCACACCGGCTGTGGGGGCAGCGGCAACCCTGGGCCTCTCCATTGGCGTATCGGCCAACTGGGAGACCTTTGACCGCCAGACTATAGCTGAAATAGCCTCCACAGGGACGAAGAAGGATATATATGCCAACAATCTCACCGTGGATGCCATCACCAAGCACGGCTCCTCTGGCCTGTCCTTTGCAGCGGCTGCAGCAGGTGGCAAGGTAGGCATTTCCTCCGGTGACAGCATTATGCGCCATAAGAACAGCAGTACCACCAGTGCAAGGTTGGACAATGTGAATGCTGTCTTTGACGGCAAAGCGGAAATCAAGGCGGAGCATCTGGCCAATACCCATACCCAGAATATTTCGGCATCTGTGGCCGCCGGTATGGCCGGTGTGGCAGCAGGGGCCGGTGTGTCCGTTATGGATGACACTTCCACCGTCAAGGCCGAGGTAAATAACAGCACGCTGAAGGCTAAGAGCAGCACAGACGGGAAGGATATTGCCGTTCTGGCCAAGAACGAGAACAACTGGAAGAACACCCTTGTTACCGCCAGTGCCTCTGTGGCGCTTGGGGCCGGTCTGGCTGCCAATGTGGGGGTTAATAACACCACCGGCGTGACCTCGGCTCTGGTGACCGACAGCCAGCTGGAAGCCCATGATGTCAATGTAAATGCCATGGACAAGCTGACGGTAAATTCCACGGGTGGCGTGGGCGCTCTTGGCGTAGGTGGCGTGGGTGTTTCCGTGGCCCTGAATAACATCAACAGCAGCGTCAGCACCCATGTGACGGGCGGCTCGGTCAAAGCAGCCAACAATATTGACATAAAGGCAGAAGAAGTGCGCAAATTTGACAGCAGCGTAACCGGTGTGGCCGTAGGCGGCATCGGCGTGGGTGTCAATGTGGCGGTCACCTCCATCAACAAGGGCATCACCGATGCCCAGCTCAGCAATACCACCAATGAAAATGGCCAGAGCACGGGCACCAATCAGGGTACCAAAGACGAAATCAACATTCACCTGAACGGCACAGACGGCAAAGGCACGAGCACTCAGAGTGTGAACGGCGCCAAGGGTGCGCTCGGCGTCAGCGGTGCGAAATTCTCCGGCCTCAGCGCCTCGGACAGCGACCTCAGTGCGGCAAGAAATACGGTCGTGAGTCTTTCCACGCCAACATACAAAGCGGATACGCCCGATACCCGGAAGCAGGGCGTCCATACCGAGGTAGGCGGGACATTGACGGTTGCGGGTAATGTCAATGTGGCGGCTACGGAAAAGAGCGACATTTTTGAGAAGAATGTGAACGCCACTGTGGGCGGCGGCGTTTCCGCCAGTGTCACGGATGCCATCATCCATACGAACTACGATACGGATGTAACCCTTAATAATGCCAATATCACGGGCAAGAATGTCACCCTCGAAGCCCATCAGGGACAGGCAGGCAATGGCTCGGAAATTGAAGTAAAGGCCGGTGCCGGCGGATTGGGCATTGGCGTAGGTGTAGGCTATGCAGGCATCGTCAACAAGGGAGCCACGGATATTAATATCACAGGCAGTACCATCAATGGCACGGAAAATGTCACCGTCAATGCCCTGGACGAGAGCAAGCACAAAGCCGACATACTCAATGTGGGCGTGGGTGCTGTCGGCGTTGCCACCACCTTTGCCAGCGTGGAAAATAAGAATAATGTGGGCGTAACGCTTGCCGGTACCAACAATATTTCTGCCGCCAATGGGAACATCACCATTGATGCCAAGCGAGCCAATGTGCTGAACGCCCATACTCAGGGCGTGGGCGTAGGCGGTGTCAACGTGTCGGTGAACCATGCCACCATCGAGGACGGCGGCAAGGACGAGAATAATAATGTCAAGGGACTGGCTACGGCCAAAATCACAGGCACGGGCGGCACCTATAGCGCCAATTCCTTCCATCTGGGGGCAGCTAATGACACCACGGCGAACCTCAGCGCAGGCAATACAACGGTTGCCCTGCTCGGTGTCAGCCGGATGCGGGGCAAGGGGGTTATGGACCTGGGCGCGGAAGTGAGTGTTGCGGGCGGTACCTTCAACGCGCAGAACGTGGAGTTTACTTCCCGGCTGGGAAGTGCCAATGGCCGCACGCTGGAAGGCAATGTGAAGGGGCATAATGTCTCTGTCGGCGCTGTGGCTCCGGATGCGGTCATTCTGACCACTAACGCCACCGCGAAAGTCAATGTGGCAAACAGCATCTTTGGCGAAAATACCAACCTTACTTTGGAGAATAAGTCCTATGTTGACCGCAAGGCGTATATATACGATGTTACTGTCGGCGGCGTGGCGGTGGGCAATTCCAGCGCAGACATCAGCGGTACGCAGACGCTGACCACCTCTCTTACCGGTAAAAACGGTGTCACGAACAAGCTGGCCGGTCTACAAGTGGAGACCTATGGCGAGAACACGGGCAAGGCCCTGGCCGATGCGGGCGGCGGCAGCATCGTGGGCTATATCGGCTCCCATGTGGACAACAAATCCACGAATACCGTAAACAGCACCCTGGGGGGCAACTGGGATGTCGCGGGCAAGCTGTGGCTGGCAGCGGCCCAGAAGGACGAGACTCGCCTGACGGCCACCGAAGGGCACGGCAGCGTTATCGGCGTGGGCGGCACCAGTGTGGATAACATCATCAATACCACCCTCAAAGCCGATGTGGAAGAGGGCGCGGTAATTAATGCCGACCGGGTTCACATTGGCACCTCCAGTGCCATTGCTACAGGAGCATATGACGATACCAACGCTAACGGTGATAAGGACGAGCAGGCCTATACATTGAAAGACCATTTCGGCGGCGTCATTTCCGGCAACCGTCTGCGGAGCCTGCTAAAGGTTACGGAAAGCGGAACTGTCACGATTGGCAAAAACGCGAAGATTACCACGAACAACTTGCAGGAATATGTGGCGTCCTCCAATAACGACCTGACGAACCATGCGTCTGCCAAAGGTGGCGCAGCGGCAGGTGTGGTGGACACCGTGGTGGATAATAATATCACCGTCAACAATCTGGTAGATGTAAAGAGCGGTGCGCTCCTCAGCAATGAACAGGCGGCCACCACCGAGGATCTTATCCTTGCCGCCTATGACGAACATAAGCTCAATTCCCATGCCGAGGCCACCGTGGGAGGGGCCGTCGGTGTCATGACTTCCGACAACATCATCACCATGGACCGCACGAGCAAGGTGAATGTGGCGGGTACCATCGAAAGCGGCAGCAAGGTGGGCTTGTATGCGGGGGCTAACGAGGGCGGCGTTCTCTCGAATCTCAACGCCGATCTCAAGGCCGGGACTTATAACCATACGGCCATCCCTGTTACTATTCCCAGTGTTAATTATGGCATCACCGCCGACAAGGGAATGGTGGAAGTGAGCGGCATTGTGCGCTCTACCGGGGATATCAATGTCATCGCCAGCGGGGGCAAGGAAGAGGTGGTCAAGGATGAAAGCCTGTTTAACTGGGTCAAGGGCGGCGACAGCACCAAAAAGAAGTTCCTGACATCTGATGCAGTTACTGCCGAAGAGACCTCAGATGATATGAAAAAGAGCACGGTCAATGTCACCGGCTCGCTTATAGCCGGCACGGCTGCGCCGATCAATCTGACCATCAGTGGCTCTGTGGCTGGTGGACTGCACTTTACGGCAGATAACAATGTTACCAATCAGCGGGTATTGCAGGGCATTACCAAGGGCACTTTTGATTATGCCAACACGTTAGGCGGTCGGCTCAGGGAACTTAATAAACTGATTGCTGCCTATAATGGCGATAATGCGAAAATGGCGGCATATATCGCAGAGCGTGGCAGAATACAGGACGAAATGAAGCGCCTGGGGCTGGTAGAAAAGGATGAAAACGGCAATGTCGTTCAATATCTCAACTCCGGCCGTCCGGTTTACTATGTGGGAATCCCGGATATCGCTGTCAGCGGTGGCAATATCAATGTGCAGGCCAATGACTTGACAGGTACGGGGAATCTCCATGCCAATGCGGCGCCCGCCGTAACCATCACGAACGAATCGGATGCTTATCTGAAGCTGAACAATATCCTTATGGGCGAGCAGGGCGGCAGCATTATCTATAACAAGGATAATGTCATTCCTCCTGGCAAGACTGAGGGAAATGCAAAAATCAACGCCATCAATGTCCACAAAGCTGGGGCTTCTTTCAGTGAGATTTACGGCAGGACTGACAGTACGGCTGCGGGCCTGACGGTGCAAAACACCAAAACCTTCAGCGGGGATAAGACGAGCACTATTTCCCTGACGCCGGAACTGGAGCAGGAGATTGACAATAATACGGAGCTGACGGCAGCGGAAAAGACGAGTTACAAAAAAGATATAAGTGATGGCAAGATGAAATATACCGCCATCACCTATGTGGAAGTGGACGGCAAAATCAGCAATTTCTATGGCAATGTAACCATCAGCAATGCCAGCGGGGATATTATCATCAGCGGTGGCACGCAGGCACGGCCCACAGGCGTATTCGGCAACACGGTCAAACTCATTGCCGCCAACGGTTCCATCGCCCAAAACTACAAGGAGGGCATTGTCAATATCAACGGTGACCCGGAGAAGTATTTGTCAGATAAGGCCGCTAGCATGAAAAATACGCTTGGCCTGAGTGATACGAATACTGATACCAAAAATAAAGAGGAAGACTATACGCGTTCCGATAGCTCCCATGGGGCTACGGGCTATATCGCTGGCCGGGACATCTATGTATCTGCCTCCAACGTCAATGTGAATGGGCTTATTCAGAGTGGCTACAAGACTTATGCGGCCACGGTGACGGAAGCTCAACTTACTACGGCTAAGACGAGGCCGGCCAGCCGGGCGGTTGTTGTCCAGAACCGCACCATGTACAAGGTCAATGATGGCGGTGCCAAGTGGAACAGCACGGACAAGGCTTTTGACTATGTGCCCCAGGTTTATTGGGACCCTGCTACGAATAAACTGGTGGTAGAGGATATCGACACGGCGGGCGGCAAGGTCTATCTGACGGGCAAGATTGCCAGCACTGGCGATGGCAGGATTCTGGCAGCGGACGGTGCAGCGGAAATCTCTGTAATCAATCAGACTAATCTGGATATGAATGTGGGCAACGTGCTCAACAATCAGCGTGAAGGTGTCATTACCATTGCCGATACGGCCAATGATACCTGGACCGAATACAAGCGGGGCCAGACACGCACAATCACTGGCTACGCCGATTACCTGAAGAAGCACTCGGATGACACGGATATCTACGCCGATGCCACGCAAACGGCTAATAATCTTTCGGTGGGTAACACAATATCCTATGGAGTAAAGGGTGACCAGCTATACACATGGGTCAATGGCTATAGTGTTGAGACTACCAGAACATATCAGCACTATGAGCGCCGTGGTATGTGGGGGCTGGTTCAGACGGCGGATGAAACCGAACTGAGAGGCTGGTCACAAGACTCAAACGTTATCGACAAAAAGGAAGGGGCGAAAATAGGCCTGCCCGAAGGTGCCGTGATTACGACGAGCACCAATGTTCCGGCAAGCGGCAAACTGCATCTTGACGGACATACCACGCTTCTGAACGAAAAAATTTTTGGTCAGGAGCATTGGGTTGAAACTTCGGGGTTCCTGGGCTGGTTCAAGCATATTTACGACCGGTGGAAAGTTGGCACTACCACCATCCAGCTCTATAATTACAGCCTTAATGCCTCGCAGCCGCTCACGATTGGCTTGCTTGGCGCAAAGGTGGGCAAAATCGACATCAAGAGCACTAATGCCAGCGGCGGCAGCATCAACCTGACGGGCAATGTGGCCAACTCTCACAATCAGGCCACCCTGACGGTAAGCTCCGCAGCAGGCGGCATTACCCAGTTTGACAACACCACCTTGAAGAGCGAGATTGTGAATCTTGCGGCGCAAAACGACATCAAGAATATCCATCTCGTCTCCCTCGGCACGGCGACCAAAGATGCCAATGGCAATGTCACAGCGGTGAATGACAACATCCAGCTCAGTGCCGTTTCCACTAATAAGGGAGACATCGACATTACCGCTGTAGGTGGCATATTGGCGAATCGTTCCCTGCCGGGGAATGTGGAAATCGTCGAACTCAAGAGCAAGGACGGAAGCAACGCCTTCTCGAAGAGTGCGGCTCTTGGTGACGTGACTTTGAACGCCGCCGGGAATATCACCCAGTCGGGCAGCGGTATTACCGTAGAGGGCCGCGGTATCACTCTCACTAGCAAGGAGGGCGGTATTGGCACAGAAGCGCAGGCCATCAACATGGCTGGCTCGGATTTGATTTATTCCACAGACCGCTACGGTGCCCAGGTCAACGCCAGTGCCCACGGTGACATCTATCTGACCGAGTCGGCAGCTGGCGGTGATATGCGCGTAGGCAAGATTGAGTCCAAGACTGGGGATGTGATGCTGAAAGTCGAAGACGGCGGCTTCATTGACGGGCTTCCCGGCAATGACAAATCCGGCTCCACGGACAGCGTGGACGAGATGGTGCATCGCTGGATAGACGCGGGCCTCATTGACGGCGAGAAGGATGCCAATGGAAATTACACTTACAAGGGGGCGTATATCGAAGGACTGGAAAAAGACCGCGACAA
Source organism: Pseudoselenomonas ruminantium (assembly GCA_015058655.1). Classification (GTDB taxonomy): domain Bacteria; phylum Bacillota; class Negativicutes; order Selenomonadales; family Selenomonadaceae; genus Selenomonas_B; species Selenomonas_B ruminantium_C. The sequence continues at coordinate 81,835 of SVBX01000010.1, read as the reverse complement.
CTACAAGGCAAACGTAGAAGCGGCTTATACAAGCACGACCCAGGCTCAGTGGCAAGAGGAGTATAAGACGCAAAAGACGAAGGTAGAGAAGATTTACGCCTCCGCCGATTATCAAGCCTACAAAGCGGGTACGGGCATGTACGCAGGACTTACCGATGAGGCAAAGGTGGCAAAACTGGTGAAGGATGGTCATCAGGACTATATCACTTACGCGAAGTACGAAAATGCGGAGGGGTATCTGCAAGATACAGCCGCATACAAGTACGCGCAGTACGCCAACGCAAACGATTATCTGGCGAATGACACCACCTATAAAGCCTTGGCGAATAAGGCAGCAAATCCTGACTTTGAGTGGACCAAGGACATGATGCTTTACGCCGTCAGCGACAAGCTGGTGAACAAGGACAGCGGCAGCAGCATCCAGACGGAGCGGGCTGCCAATGTCCTGGGCAAGAACATCACGCTGAACGCGACCAAGGGCGCAGTGGGTACTTTCTCCGACACGGCCTCCACTATTACCGTGGAGCAGCTGACCGGGGATAGTAAAATTACCTACATGAAGCAGCTTATGAATGCGGGTGCTTCTGATGTCACCGCCAAGAAGGACGCAGCAGGCAATCTGACGGCCTTTGAGATCAAGGGCAATATGCCCTTGGGCGTCAAGGCCAGCGGCACTCTCAATGTGCAGGCGGGTGGCAATGTCTCCGTGGCGGGCCGCAAGGACGAAAACGGGGAGCACTCCGCCCTCAAGGTGGGCACGGTTGACGCTACGCAAGGAACCACAGCGGGAGATGTGCGCCTGCATTCCGAATTGGGAATCTACAATGATCTCGCAGATGCCAACGGGACGAACATCAAGGGCAAGAACCTGATCCTCACCGGCGGCCAGGAGAGCATCGGCGCTTCTGAAAAACCTTTGACAGTCGCCTTGTCCGGGGATATGACAGAGATACGAGCTGACAAGAATGTGTTCATCAAGAACATGAAAGCTGACGATTATCTCCGTTTGGGAGCCATGTTCGCCAGGGATACCATTTCCCTGAATAGCGACAAGGGCTTCCTGATGAGCAATGCCAACGGGGAAATCGCCCAATCCTACATCAACGCCGGAAAGACATTGGAGTTCAACACCAAAGCCGATAATGGTATTGTGGGTGATGCGGCTCATACAATCCGCATCTTGAACGATCGCGCCCCGGTGAACATCACGGCGAAGTTTGCCTATATCAAGGGCGTGAATAACACAGATGTCCGGAACGGCACCCTGGTTCTCGGAACCGTCAACACGAAAGAAGAGTTCGTCGTGGCAAGCGAAGGCTCCCTGACCGTGGGACGGGAAAAGGAAAAGGACAAGGCCGCAGTGGCAGGCAGCGTTAACGCCGGAGGCGATGTGACGCTTACCGCTGCAGAAAATTTGACGCTGGACGGTGCAGTGACCGCAGGGGATTCCCAAAGCGCGAAAAAGGTTTTGACGCTGACGGCGACCAACGGTAGCATCACCCAGACAGACAAAGGCGCTATCACTGCCGATGAGGTTAAGACCTTCAACGGCAAGTCCCTGCTTTTGGAAAATGCTGCGAACAAATTCAACAGCATCACGGTGGATGGCACGCCGACCGAGGCGGCAGAAAAGCCGGCCATTGCCGGTGATGTCCGTATCAAGGACAATGCCGATGCTCTGACCGTCGCAATCAACCGGAAGGTGGCAGGGGATATCTCTGTAACCAATCTCCGTGAGAATGGTAGCCTGGCCAATGTGGGTAACCTTACCGCTACGGGCAATATTGCTCTGAGCGCGCAGGGAACCCTGTCCCAGGCGGCAGATACCACCTTCACAGCAGGCAAGGATGTGAAACTGACTTCGGCTGCTGCAGGTATTAAGCAGGCTGCTGATGCAGGCATCGAGGCCGTAAATGTGAATGTTACCAGCGCCAAGACGGTGGATTTGCAAGGAACTGGCAATAAGTTCAAGTCTATTGCGGTACAAGCTTCGCAGGCTGATGCGCCGATTACGGGCAATGTTTCAGCCAAGACCACCACAGACGATTTGAAACTTGCCATTCAGCCGGCTGTAGAGGGCAATATTGCAGTTGAAAATAGGGAGGCCAATGGCAGCATTGAAGTCCTTTCTGACCTGCAGGCAAATAATAGCGATGCTACGACTGCCGACAAGGGCAATATTTCGCTGACTGCTGGTGCTGATGTGAACATCCACAGGGATATTACCACCGGGCAGAAAATGCCTGCGCCGGATAATACTTTTACTGTAGATAATATACTTGCAGATAAATACAATTCTCTCACCATTAAAGCTGGCGGTGTTATTCAGGAGACAGTAGGTGTCAAGATTGATGCACCGGTGGTGGATACCCAAAGTGGCAAGGGCGTATCTTTGGAAAGCAGCAAGAATAAGTTTGCTATATTCCTGGCAGATGGAAAAAATGGTGGCGATGAGATCAATGGCAGTGTCAAGGCTATAACCAATTATGATGGAACCTATGTGGCAGGTACTAGGGTGGATAGCATCAAGGGAGATGCAGATTTCACCAATCTGGCAGATCCTGGAAGTGTAAGATTTTTGGTTGATTCTACTGATTCTACTGATCCTAAGAGACTGAGCGTTCTCGGCGGGAACAATGCACAGGCTGCTACGGGCAGCTTGAGGCTGGCCGCTGGCAAAGATGTGGAACTGCTGGGCAATGTATATGCGAAAAATGACATTGTATTGGCAAGCCTGGGCGAAGGTTCCGTCTATGGTCTTAGCAAAGGCATGGAGGCAGGAAATGATGTCTTCATGCTGGCCAAGGATGCGGTTTACTACATTGGCACTGTGAAAGCAGGGAATAGCATTGATGTAGAAGTCTGGAAAGCCGCTTCGGCAAATGGGGGAAGTGGTATACATATCGGTACTATACCTGCTATTATGGGCCATTTGGCGGAAGGCGTAACCTCGCTGGAGGCTGGCAAAGATATGAGCTTCATTGTGAAGGGTAACGGAGACATCGACCTGAAAGGCAAACTAGCTGCTAACGCAGGAGCTGTTACGGCTACTGTTTCCGGACAGGGGGATATTGTTATTGGCCAGAAAGATGAAGCGAATGAAGAAACGATAACGGCAAAAGGCGATGTCACAATAAGCACAGGCCAGGGCGAGATTGCCATTGTCAAAGGCATTAAGTCCCAAGAGGAAAGCATAAAGCTGGAAACGGGCAGGGGCAATATTACTGTAGGCCGCGACAGTGTGTCGAATGAGGAATCGCTCATTGCTAAAAAGAATGTCAGCATAGGAACCGAAACTGGCACGATTACCATAAAAGGGCATACGACTACAGAGACTGGCGACATCAGCATGAAAGCAGGAAAGGATGTGTATACAGAAGGAGCAGAGAATGGCAACTTCATCATCGAAGATGATGGCTTGATTAAGTCTGGTGGCGGCATTAATCTCTATGGGCGCAATGGCGATGTCTATATCACGGACAAACTCAGTGCCGAAAAGGGACTTACAGCCACAGTCCGCGAACAGGGAAGTGTTATCTTTGGCACGGATGTGGATGTGAACAAGGATGTAAATATCACCACGGAAACCGGCACCATAGCTGTGGGACATACCGTCAACTCGAAGGAGGGGGCGGTTAATCTGCAGACCGGGACAGGCGCTGTCCTGATTGGCAAGGATATTACCGCAGGTGATGCTGTCACGATTTCCAGCCATGAGGGTGATATTGTCGTAGGTGCTGCATCCACGGGTGAAGATGGTGATGTGCTGGCTAAGAAGGGCAATGTATCCATCAAGACAGACAAAGGAAATGTAGATGTTGTGAAGACTGTGACATCCCAGGAGGGCAGCCTTGACATTGCTTCCGGCCAGGGAGATATTCTCATCGGCAACAACGGGCCGGATGTGAAGACTGTCACGGCCAAGCAGGATCTTAGCCTTGCTGCCAAGGATGGCAAAGTAGTGGTCTATGGCAAGACTTCCACGGAAGTGGGGGATATTTCCATTTCGGCTCACAAGCAGGTCTATACCCCTGGAAAGAATAACCAGTCCTTTATCATCGACCAGAACGGCAAGCTGGAAGCCGGTGGTAGCATCCATTTGGATGTGGGCAACGGCGACCTGCATGTTTCTGACCGCATCCAAACCAAGAAGGATTTGGTGGCGGAGCTGAAGGAAAAGGGCAGTGTTTACTTTGACACGGATGTGAATGTAGAAGGTGAGGTAAGAGTAAAGACCGTCGAAGGCGATATCGATGTGGGCCATGATGTCAAGGCTTCTAGTGATATTGCGATGACGGCAGCGAAAGGCAATATCAATGTAGGCGCCTCTGTGGCATCCACCGGCGGCGATGTGAACCTCGCTACCAATCGGGGGAGCATAAGCATCGGCAAAGAAGTGCGGGCCGATGCGGGCAGCATTGGTGTCCAGGTAGGAACCGGCGGCGTTACCATCGGCAACAATGGGCCGGATGTAGAAACTGTCACTGCCCAGAATAATATCGACATTGAGGTGGGTCTGGGCAAGATCAGGATTTATGGCAAGACTTCCACGGAAAGCGGAGATATTTCCATGTCCGCTGCCGAAAGGCAGTATACCAAGGGCACCCAGAATATCATCATTGACCAGAACGGCCTGCTGGAGTCGGGACGGGACATCAATCTCACAGGGCGCAATGGTGACCTGCATGTGACAGACGCCATCAAAGCCAAGCGTGATTTGAATGTCATGGTCTTGGACGAAGGCGGTGTGGTTTTTGACGATGATGTCAATATTAACGGTGAGCTCACGGCTTATACTGAAGAGGGTCCGATTGCCATTGATGGCCCGGTGACAGCCGAGCTGGTGGATTTGCAGGCAGATAATGGTGACATCTCCGTTGCAGGAGATATTGACTCTGGTTCTGTTGTAAGTGTCGTCTCTGGGATAGGAAACATTTCCTTGGAAAATGTTTCCGCTCAGAATACGGTAGATATCTCTGCCGGAACTGGCGATATCAGCATGAATGACATAGAGGCCGGAGGCAGCGCATCTGTAACCGTGGGCCAGGGCAACCTCACCATGAATGACATCACTGCTGAAGGCGATGCCGGAGTGTCTGTGCAGGACGGCAGCGTCAACATGACAGATATAGCGACCAAGGGCAGTGCATCCGTAACCGTGGGCCAGGGCAACCTCACCATGAATGACATCACTGCTGAAGGCGATGCCGGAGTGTCTGTGCAGGACGGCAGCGTCAACATGACAGATATAGCGACCAAGGGCAGCGCATCCGTAACCGTGGGCCAGGGCAACCTCACCATGAATGACATCACTGCCGGAGGCAATGCCGGGGTGGCTGTGCAAAAGGGCAGCATCAACATGACAGATGTAGCTTCTAAGGGCAGTGCATCCGTAACTGTCAATCAGGGCAACATCAAAATGCATGATGTGACCGCTGAAGGAAATGCTACTGTTGCCAATACCGGTTATGGCTCTATCAATGCCAACAATGTTACTTCTGAGGGGACTACCCATGTGGCGCTTACCCGTGGAGACCTTTTCCTGAATCTGGCAGAAGGAAAGGCTGTGCTGCTGCTTATGGAAAACAATACAGCAGCGTCCAGAGTCAATCAGGTGCTGGCAGAGGCAACCGGCAGCTCTGCACCGGATGTTGTCATGACAGGCAATTTCATAGACATTGGTTCTTTGGCTGCGAAAGCAGGAGATTCAGTTTTCCGTCTCGAAGCTATGGGAGCGGAGAATCAGAGACTCATCAGTGGCAATTTCTCTGTGGAGAGCCTGCGTTCCAATTATGGCACACAAATGCCGCATCTTTGGTCAAATCGTGGCTATATCCATGTCGATGAGGGTGACCTGGCCATGAATGATGTGCTGGCGGTTGACAAGATTCATTTTGATAACCCTCAGACGAATGTGGCCGTTTATGGACGCACTCCCACCAGAGATGGGGAGCAGCTGGTTTACTGGAACAATCTGGGCATGGCATACAGCAAGGAGCGGGCCTTCAATCTTTATAAAGATGGAAAGCTCAGGACCAGCCGGGCCATTCTGATTGACGCTGACAGGAATTACGGCAAGCTCTACGGCGATAACCTCAGCGTGGTTGACATGATGCGGGAGCGGTTGACCAATGCGCATGGCAAGTACACCTTTGACAGCAGGTTGGTGACAGAACCTGGCAGTACCTTGCGGGAAGTGTTCTTTGACATGGAGCCTGTGGCAACTGATATTCAGCAGCAGGGTGCAAATACTGAGGACATTGTAGTGGAGTAAGAAAAAGGGAGGACAAAAAGACTATGAACAAAAAAGCAGAAGCATTCAGCGCATACCTGAAGGAAAAAGACATCCAGGCCTTTGCAGTGGAGGAACTGGAGGGGGATGAGCAGAAAACGGCAGTGTTCCGCTCCCATATCACCACGGAAGGGCAGCAGCTGCCTACCATTGTGATACTGGATGAGAGCATGTTCGCCATGGTGCGGGTGCAGATTGCGCCCAAGGCTCTGTCAGAGGAGAACCAGCTGGAGCTCTTGAAGATGGTCAATGAGGAATCTGCCGGCTATAAGCCCTTCAAGCTTTATCTGAACAAAGACGGCGATCTGATGATGGATGTGTGCCTGGTTATCGAGGGAGAACTGAAAGGCGACACGATCTACGCCATGTTTGCCCTCATCATCGACTATCTGAACAACAATTACCGTAATTTCATGAAGTGTATCTGGCAGGGCAAGTAAAAAATTTGTCCCTGTGGTGAAGAGCAGCGGCCCCCGGAGGATGGCGAAACATCCTTCGGGGGCCGCTTGCTTTTGGGAATTCAGCATGCAGAGCGGGATTTTTGAAATGACCCGCTTGACCAATTGATTCTAATCTGCTACTTTTAAATAAGGAATGTTTTGACAACAAGGGAGGAAATACCATGAAGATAGCAATGGCCAATGACCATGCCGGCACTCATCTGAAAAATGAAATCAAGGCCTATCTGGAAAGCGAAGGCCATGAGGTGAAGGACTTCGGCACCTATGACGAGGAGTCCTGCGACCTGTCGGATTTCGTCTACCCTGCGGCCCTTGCCGTAGCCAAGGGTGAGTGCGACAGGGGCGTTTTCGTGGACGGCGTGGGCTACGGCAGCGCCATGATTGCCAACAAGCTGAACGGCATCTATGCCGTAGTGTGCCAGGATCCTTTCTGCGCCCAGCTGGCCCGTGAGCACAATGATTCCAATGTGCTGTGTCTGGGTGGCAAAATCATCGGCGGCGCCATCGCCATGGAGACGGTGAAGAAGTGGATGCACACGGATTCCCTGACTGCTGAGAAATACCGCCGCCGTGTCCAGAAGGTGAAGGAAATAAACGACAAGCATTGCGTGGAGGTCAAGTGAGGACCGAAGTGCTGAAGGGGCTCATGCTGGCAGGGATGCTGGTAGGGGCCTCTTTGGCTATCTCAACGCCTGCTTGGGCCATGCCTGCAGAGGTAAATCTGATGGTTGGTTCCGTGAGCATTGACGGGGAAGTGCCGTTGACCTATAAGTGGGATAAGGAGTGGCTCCAGGATGACAGCTACATCTACAATCACGGATTGGCCAGGATCTGTGGCGCCATCTCCTCCACGGTCTACCTGCAGGAGCAGGGGGCTCTGACCAGGCTATGGTCAGAACTGGGGGGCGAAGGGGACTCTGTGCGGGATTATCACTATCAGCGCATAGAGCCTGAGTACAAGGATAAAAGCGCCTATTCCTTCGGACAGATGGAACTGCCCAATGGGGACAAATTGGTATTGGTGGTTATCCGGGGCACTACCGGCCAGCAGGAATGGCTCAGCAATCTGAACATAGCTGACACTACCCGCAAGAAAGAGCGCTATCACGAGGGCTTTGAAAAATCTGCCCGCTTGCTGCTGCAGGATCTTTACGCCTATCTTGAGGAATATGGCATAGCGGAGGAGCAGGCAGCTTTCCTCGTCACAGGCCATAGCCGGGGGGCGGCGGTGGCAGATTTGGTGGGGGCGTTCCTGGACAGAGGGGAGCCTGATGGGAATGGGAATGTTTTCCGGGCGAGGCCGGAGCGGGTTTTTACTTATACCTTTGCCACCCCTAGCTCCTGCACGGTGATAGGCGAGCGCAGGGCAGGCATTTATCAGAATATCTTCAACATCATCAATGCCGAGGACGCAGTGCCGGAGCTGCCCTTCAAGGGAGGCTCATGGGATTACAATAATTTTGGCCGCAACTTTTACCTGCCTACGGCAACCAAGCTCAGGGGAGATGCAGAGCGCTATGAGCGGCTGAAAGACGAGATGTCTGTTCCCTTCTTCCAGCTTACCGGCAGGACCTTCCAACCCGTGCCAGGCAGCGAAGACTTTGCCAGAGCGGTGAAGAATATGCAGTGGGCTGTTGGTTCTGTGGAAAGATTTTACAGGCGACGGGGGAAACTGGGGCATACCGCTATGGTAAAAGCCATCAAGAGGTACATGCCGGAAAAGGGCGCAGACAGCGGCGAAGGCTTTACGGAAATGCTTCGGAAGAGGAAAAGCAAGATGGCGCTGGCTGCCATGAATATGCATTCTGCTGATACTTACAATGCCTGGATGGTTTCCGGGGAGCCGGAGGAAATCTATATGAGAGGCACTCCTACCGTTTGCCGCATTTATGTTGAGGGCGAAGATGGCCAGCCTTCAGCGGTGAAGCTCTTGCAGGGGCAGCTTCCTCTGGAGATTACCCTTTCCCTGCCGGCTGGAGAAACTGTTGCGTCGTGCAAGGCAGGGGAAGTGGTACAGGAAAATCATGGTGTGAGGACGGAGCTGCAGGCATATAGCAGGGTGGCTTCTTTCACCGTGCCGGAGGGAGAAAAACTACAGGTGACGGTAAAGGCTCCGGAGAAGGGGAAAGAGGTAGCTTTTGAGCTAACCACCAAGCTGGAAGCCAATGTGGAAAACGGTCTGGGACAGTATCAGCAGGTTATCTCCGTAGCAAAGAAAAAACTGAAGCCGGGAGAGCTGGTTCGTTTCCTGATAGACAACAGGCGGGTCAAAGAGTGCTAGCTTGCAAAAGAGGCTAAAACAGTTTACAATATTACTAAATTTGTCTTAATATTAACTGCTTTTTTCGGTCATAAATCTTTTTAATGATAGGGGGCTCCATATGAAGCGTGTTTCTGTTGAGCTGGTGCCGCGGGAGGAAGAAAGCCTGCGGGGAGAACTGGAACTCTTGAAGAAGTATCAGGGGCAGGTGAATGTCATCAATATCCCTGACCTCTTGAGGTTGCCCCTGCGCAGCTGGGAGGGGGCGGGCCTTGCCCTGGAATATTTTTCTGCGGCCATGCCCCATATCAGGGCTATGGATATAGACCTTGACAGGGAGCTGCCCATGAAGGAGTTCCTGCGGGAGCACCACATCACCGAGGTGCTGGTCATCGAAGGTGACCCTCCTCAGGATATGCTCCACGAGGTCTATCCCACCCAAAGCACTGATGTCATTCGCAAGTTCCGCGAGGAAATGCCTGAAGTGAAGATTTATGCGGGCATTGACCAGTACCGTTCTTCCATGAAGGAGGAGCTCTACCGGGTGCGCCGCAAGAAGCAGGCGGGAGCGTCAGGTTTCTTCACCCAGCCCTTCTTCGACATGAACTATCTGAAGGTCTATGCGGATATGCTTTCCGGCATGGAGGTATATTGGGGCGTGTCCCCGGTGATGAACAGCCGCTCCCAGAGCTATTGGGAGAGGAAGAACAATGTGGTCTTCCCCCAGGATTTCCGCCCGGATCTTGAGTGGAGCGTGGGCTTTGCCAAGCAGGTCATGGAATTTACGGAGCGCACCGGCAGCAACCTCTATGTCATGCCCATCAAGACCAACCTGGAGGCGTACCTGGCCGGGATATTTGGGCAATAAATAAGAGCTTTTCCCTTGAGGGGAAGGTGTCAGCCATAGGCTGACGGATGAGGTGGGCACTGACTGGCAGTGGCAACTGCTTAGGAAGGTGGCACCTCATCCACCGCTCCCGGAAGGGGAAGGCTTTTAGGTGTCGATATTTTTGACGCTGATGTAATATGTGAGTGTATTTTAGGAGAGTGCTAAATGTTTAAGATTCTGAAGAAAGAGGAGTGGTCTCCCAGCGTTTTCGCTATGGAGATTGAAGCCCCCCGTGTGGCCAGGAAAGCCAAGGCAGGTCAGTTCATCGTCCTGCGCGTGGATGAAGAAGGGGAGCGCATCCCTCTCACTATTGCTGATTTCAATCGTGAGACCGGCGCTGTGCTCATCGTGTTCCAGGTCATCGGCGCTTCTACCATGAAGCTGGCTGCCCTGAATGCCGGGGATTCCATCGTGGATTTCGTGGGCCCCTTGGGCCAGCCTTCCGAGATTGAGAAGTTCGGCACCGTGGTGGTAGTGGGAGGCGGTATCGGCGTGGCTCCTACTTATCCCATTGCCCGTGCTATGAAGGAGGCCGGCAACAAGGTCATCGCCATCATGGGCGCCAAGACGAAGGATATCCTCATTATGGAAGAGGAGATGAAGGCTGTCACCGATGAAGTGGTAGTTACTACCGATGATGGCTCCTACGGCATGAAGGGCTTCGTCACCAATGCTGTGCAGGCTTTGGTAGACCGCGGGGAGAAAATCGACCAGATCACCGCTATCGGCCCGGTCATCATGATGAAGAGCGTAGCCGATGCTACTCGTGACCTGGGGATTCGCACCATTGTCAGCCTGAACCCCATCATGGTGGACGGCACCGGCATGTGCGGCGGCTGCCGCGTGCAGGTGGGAGATGAGACCAAGTTTGCCTGCGTGGACGGGCCGGAGTTTGACGGACATCTGGTGGATTTCAAGGGCCTCATGAGCCGTCAGCGCATGTACCGTGACCTGGAGAGCCAGGAAAAGGATCATGTGTGCAATATCGGTCTGGACAGATAAGCGGAGGTAAGCTAAATGGCTCTTTCTTTGGAAAAACATAAAATGCCCGTGCAGGATCCCAAGGTCCGCGCACATAATTTTGATGAAGTAGCTTTGGGCTACGATGAGGAAACGGCGGTAGCCGAGGCAGAGCGCTGCCTGCACTGCAAGGTGCCTCAGTGCCGCAAGGGCTGCCCGGTGTCCATTGACATCCCCACCTTCATCGGCCAGATCAAGGAGAGGAAGTTTGACGAGGCCATCAAGACCATCAAGGAGTCCAACGGACTGCCTGCTGTCTGTGGCCGCGTCTGCCCCCAGGAGAACCAGTGCGAGAAGATGTGCATCCTGGCCAAGAAGGGCGAGTCTGTGGCCATCGGCCGCCTGGAGCGTTTTGTGGCTGACAGGGCCATGGAGCAGGGGGAGGAAATCAAACCCGTTGAGTATGCTGAGGATGCCCAGAAGGTAGCCGTCATCGGCGCCGGCCCCTCCGGCCTTTCCTGTGCCGGGGATCTGGCTAAGAAGGGCTACAAGGTCACCATCTTCGAGGCCCTGCACAAGGCCGGCGGCGTGCTGTCCTACGGCATCCCCGAGTTCCGTCTCCCCAAGGAGAAGGTAGTGGCCAAGGAAATCGAGAATATCGAGAAGCTGGGCGTGAAAATCGAGCTGGACTCCGTGGCTGGCCGCCTGTTCACGGTGGACGAGCTCATGGAGGAGGAAGGCTTTGATGCAGTCTTCCTGGGCACCGGTGCAGGCCTGCCCCATTTCCAGGGCATTCCCGGCGAGAGCCTGAACGGCGTGTACTCCGCCAATGAGTTCCTGACCCGCTGCAACCTCATGAAGGCTTACCGCTTCCCTGAGTATGCCACCCCTATCAAGGTGGGCAAGAATGTGGCTGTGGTGGGGGGCGGCAATGTGGCCATGGATGCCGCCCGCACCGCCCTGCGCCTGGGGGCAGAGCATGTCTACATCGTCTATCGCCGCAGCGAGGCAGAGCTGCCCGCCCGCAAGGAGGAAGTGGAGCATGCCAAGGAGGAAGGCATTGACTTCCAGCTCCTCACCAATCCGGTGGAAGTCCTCGGGAATGAAGAAGGCTGGGTGAAGGGCCTCCGCTGCATCCGCATGGAGCTGGGGGAGCCTGATGCTTCCGGCCGTCGCCGTCCTGTGCCTGTAGAGGGCTCTGAGTTCGACCTTCCCATGGATACGGTCATCATCGCCATCGGCACCGGCCCCAATCCCATCATCGCCCAGACCACGCCTGGTCTTGAGACCAGCAAGCGGGGCAATATCGTGGCAGACGAGGAAAGCTGCGCTACTTCCAAGCCCGGTGTCTTTGCAGGCGGCGATATCGTCACCGGCGCCGCCACGGTCATCCTGGCCATGGGGGCAGGCCGCAAGGCAGCTGCTGCCATTGACGAGTATTTGAAGGAAAAGAGAAGCAAGTAATGATGAATTTTGCGGCGATTGACTTTGAGACTGCCACTTCTGCCAGGGATTCGGCCTGTTCCGTAGCCGTGGTGGAGGTGGTGGAGGGGAAACTCTGCGATTCCTACTACACACTGATCCAGCCGCCGGAAAACAAATACAATCCTTTCAATATCCAGATACACGGCATCACCAGAGAGGATACCCGCTATGCACCCAGCTTCGCCAAAATCTGGCCGGAGCTGAAGGAGCATCTGGAAGGCAAAGTGGTGGTAGCTCACAACGCTCCCTTTGACATGGGAGTGCTGGGAGCCTGCCTCATGCGGGCAGGGCTGCCGGTGCCGAAGTTTTCCTACTGCGATACCGTGGCCATTTCCCGCAAGGTGTGGCCGGAGCTGGAGAACCACAAGCTGAATACCGTGGGTTCCTTCCTGGAGATAGATTTCAAGCACCATAACGCTCTTGACGATGCCCGCACCTGTGCGGCTATCCCTCTGAAAGCAGGGGAGAAGCTGCACACGGACAGCCTGCCTGCGCTGGCAGGCAGGCTGGGCATCAATGTGAAGCCCTTTGGCGTAAGAGGAGGTTGCAGGAGATGATACTGGTCAGTGCCTGTCTTTTGGGGCACAAGGTAAAGTATTCAGGCGGTGCCAATCCACATGAACTCTTGATGCGCTACAATGAGCGGGGCAGGTTCATTGCCATCTGCCCCGAGTGTTTCGCCATGCTGCCCGTCCCTCGTCCCCCCATGGAAATCCAAGGGGGCAATGGCAAGAAGGTGCTCCAGGGCAAGGCTGCGGTGCAGGATGTGGAGGGGAGGGAGCTCACCTCCTACATGCTCACGGGCGCAGACAAGGCCTTGAAGATTGCCGAAGCCTACCACGCAAGGGTGGCCATCCTGAAGGAGGGCAGCCCCTCCTGCGGCGTGCACCGTGTCCACGACGGCAGCTTCACCGGCAAGTACACCAAACATCCCGGCGTGACAGCAGCCCTCCTGATGAAACACGGCCTGAAGGTTTATTCTGAAAAGGACATGACTGTAGGACGGCTGGAGGAGCTTATAGCCGAGGATATACGGCAGGATAGGATTTAGGATAAAAAGCAGGCGTACCCTTTGGACCGAGGGTACGCCTGCTTTTTACATTGTATGAGCAGAAATAATTCTATTGTAATGGAATAAAATTTGCTTCTGCCGATTTGTTCGACTATATTAGAATGAATCGGCAGTTTTTTCGTTCTGTAACTTGTTAACTACTATTGTATAGTAGTATAATAGCTGTGGAGTGGTGTACATGAAGATAATTCGTAAATTCGTATTAGGTACAGCATTTGAGTATTCATGGAAATGCCTGGGATTCAAGGATGATGACTTGCGGCGCCTTCAACACGAACTGCTGAAGAACCCTAAGGCGGGGGATGTGATTCGTGGCACGGGGCGATTGCGTAAGATTAGGTTTGCTTTTGAAAACCAAGGAAAGAGTGGCAGCACGCGGGTTTGCTATGTGGATTTTGAAGCAAAAGAAATCGTATATTTATTGGCTGTTTTTGCTAAAAATGAGCAGGAAAATCTCAGTAAGGCAGAGCGTAATGAACTGAAAAAGAAGATTGAAATATTGGAAAAATGTTTGTAAGGGGGAAAAGAAATGAGCAAGGCATTTGATATTTTGTCATCAGCATTGGATGAGGCTATTGAAAATAGCAAAGCGGATGAGAAATTTCTGCGAGAAGAAACTTTGTCGATTGAAATTGAGCCATTGATAGAGTACACAGCTGCAGATATCAAGGAAATACGTTCTAAAACCGGGCTGACGCAATCTCTATTTGCAAAATGGTTCGGAGTATCGACACGGACAGTAGAAGCCTGGGAGTCCGGAAGAAATAAGCCATCAGGCCCAAGCAGCCGACTCTTGGGATTGCTGAAATCCAATCGTTTGTCTATTGCTAACTGAATTGTGCAAGATGGAGGTGCTGGCGTGAAGAAAGTTCGGATAACCGTCATGCGGAAGGCGTGCTATCTTGATTTGATGGAAAAGTATGAAAACCCCATCGAGCATGCCTGCGATATTGAGGAAGGCGCTGTGTTCATCGCCAATGGCTGGCAACGGCCCGAAGGCTTTTGCCAGAGCGCCTGGGACTCCATGTCTTCTTTTGTCATGGGACTGGCTCATGGCGCAGAGGGCTTCTACGACGGCTGGATGAAGAATCCCCACTCGGCTATGATATCCTGCAACGACGGCTTCCGTCCGGTGAGTTTCTTGCTGGAGACCATGGAGGAAGAGGCAGAGTGTTGATGTCTTAAATGGGGAGGATTGGTCAAGCATGGCAACAAAAATTTCGAGTGGATACCTGCAGGGGCATGCACCAAAGTGTGAAAGTGAGGGATGTCATAATTGCTCAAGGGGCTTCTACCGATTCCAGCATGGTGCGGAACATCTTCGGCGAAAGTATCAATTTTGCTCCAATTGCTGATTATACGCTTTTATCCAAGGCTGTGGCAAATGCGGAAAAATGGGATTGAGCACCAAAGTTGGGAATGTCATTTCTGTAGATCGCTTTTACAATGATGATATTGACAACGAAAAACTTCGTTCCTATGGAATTTTGTCTGTGGACATGGAGACGGCTGCGTTGTATCTTTTGGCCGCTAAGTTCCATGTACAAGCCGTGGCTCTCCTGACCGTCAGCAATAATCTTTTCACTAATGAGTCTAAGAGTGCCGCAGAACGGCAAGATAGTTTTAACGATATGGTGAAGGTAGCGCTGGAAACTGCCATAGAGGTATAGATAGTTGGTGGAAAATGATAGTCCTTTATGGCAACGATGGCTTCCGTCCGGTGAGTTTCTTGCTGGGGACCATGGAGGAAGAGGCAAAGTGATAGATAGGGTTGGAGAAAATGCCGATATATTTTGTATGTGGCTTTGCCGGATAGCTATGACAAAGATATTTTTGATTTGAAAACCAGCTTGTTCATGGCTAATTCTACGGATATGGCAGTGCAGGGATATGGCTGGGTTAGTGCGTAATTTTTGTAAAAAGGGCGTGAGAAAATGAGTGAAAGTGTAAAAAAAATAGGCAACATGAAGGTTAGAGTTATTTCCAGTAATGAATTATCGCTTAAAAACAAAATAATCAGCAGCCGTGACGTGGAAATGGATAGACGTGCCACAGCTGCTGTACAGTCAGCTATTGATAAAGCTAAAATTTGTCAGAAGCCAATAGCCAAATATGATGTAGAGACAAAGAGAGCCTTTGTAGAATATGCTGATGGGAGCATAAAATATGTCGATTAAAAAACCAATGATCCTGGTTATTGCTGGGCCAAATGGTTCTGGCAAAAGTACCTTTACACAGTATTTTGAAAAAATTGGTGAGTATACAAATGCTGATGATGTTGTTGCTGCTACAGGAATGAGCAATGCAGATGCTGCTCGCTTGGTAGATAAAAAACGCTATGAATCTATCGCCAATAAAAAGGATTTCACTTTTGAAACGGTGTTATCATCAGATTACAAATTAGAGTTATTGAGGAAAGCAAAATCTGAAGGATATTTTATAAAATGTATTTTCGTTTTAACAGTAGATCCTCGTGTGAATATTGCTAGAGTCCAATCGAGGGTAGCTCAAGGGGGGCATGATGTCGAAAAAGAAAAGATTATTTCAAGATATAAAAAATCGCTCAATAATATAAAAGAATTACTAGAGATATGCGACATTCTGCATGTTTATGATAATACTTTGAAGCCATTTAGAATTATTCGTAAACATAAGGAGGATATTTCAATCTTTGCAAGCGACTTATGGAGTGAAGATAGAATAATATCACTTATGAATTAGGAGATGATGGAGGCAGATTGATGGATAGGGAAGGGATGCAAATGCAAATATTATATATCCATGGAAAAGGCGGTACTGCTAAGGAAGCTGAGCACTATCAGAAACTGTTTCCTGCTGATGAAGTCATTGGCTTGGATTACCAGACCTTCACCCCCTGGGAAACGGGAAAGGAAATCAGGGATGCCATAGAAGAACTGAGGAAGAAATCAAGCCATGTTCGGTTGATTGCCAATAGCATTGGTGCATTTTTCAGCATGAATGCTGAGATTGATGAACTGATTCAAAAAGCTTATTTCATTTCGCCTATCGTGGATATGGAGAAGCTGATACTGGATATGATGACATGGTCAGGTGTTACTGAGGATGAACTGAAAGAGAAGGGAACTATACATACGGAATTTGGTGAAGACCTGTCATGGCATTATCTTGATTATGTCAGAAACCATCCCTTGAAATGGGAGGTGCCGACAAAGGTATTATACGGTCAGAATGATAATCTGACATCGTTAGAGACTATGCAGGAATTTATAGATGCTCATAACGCGGAACTGACCATTATGGAAGACGGAGAGCATTGGTTTCATATGGAGGAACAGATGCGGTTTTTGGACGAGTGGATTATAAATAATAGTTGATATGAGAGAACTGCTGCCTATCGCCATTGAGTATGTATGAAAAATGAAGCAGCCCGTCAGGTATTGAGCCTGGCGGGCTGTTTCTGATTTTGTCGTTTTATCAGTCTGCCGGAGTCTCCGGGAACTCTATGCCGGCGCTTTTCCTGGCCAGTTCCAGGACGCGGACTACTTCCAGGGTTTCTTCGCTCAGTTTTTTGTATTCCTTGCGGTGCTCGGGGGAATTTCCGTCTATGATGGCGGCAAAGTTGCGGAACTCTGGTGTCATCCTGTGGGGGACGGGCTGGGGTTCGTAGGTTTCGGTGAGGGTGGAGCGCACCATGGCTCCTGAGGCATCTTTGGTGAGGGTGCTGTCTTCTTTATTCACATAGACCGTCACCAGCTTGTTGGGGGAATTTGGCTTGCCCTCCAGGCGCATCCAGCCATCTTCGCCTTGAATCTGGATATAGCAGGGGCTGTCTGAGTCCTTGGCGCCTGTGCAGACGGCGCAGAAGCCGGGGTAGGTGAGGACCAGGGTGCCGGAGGTGTCTATGCCGTTGAAGCCCAGGTTGGCATGGTAGGATACTTCCTTGGGGTTGCCCAGGAGAGTGGCGCAGTAGTGCAGATTATATACATTGATGTCGTAGAGGGCGCCACCGTAGTAGGCAGGGTCGAAGGCGTGGGCGGCCTTGCCCTGGCGGTAATCGTCGTAGCGGCTGGAATACTGGGAGTAGTTGCAGAGAGCCATGCGGAGCTTGCCCAGCTTGGGCAGGTTTTTCTCCATTTCTTTGATCATGTCGCTGTGCAGCACAGTGATGGCCTCGAAGATGCAGAGGTCCTTTTCCTCGGCAAGGCGCAGCAGTTCCTCCGCTTCCTTCAGGAAGGGGGTGAAGGGCTTTTCCAGAATGACATGCTTGCCCTGTTGGAGAGCTTTCTTGGCATAGGGATAATGGGCGCTGTTGATGAGGCCGATGTAGACCGTGTCTGCCTGGGTCTTTTCCAGCAGCTCATCATAGTCCGTCCATACTTCTGCGATGCCATGCTCCTTGGCAAGGGCCTGGGCTTTCTCCAGGCTGTGGGGCCGGGCAAAGATGGCGGTCTTTTCTATCTGCGCTTCATCCTTCACTGCGCCAATGGCATCGTGTACGATCTTTCCCGTTCCTATAAAGGCCAGTTTCATGCTGCTTCCTCCTTGTGAAGATAGTTGTTTGAAAAAAATATCTTACCATCAATCTAACATAAATTTCCTTATATGACAATAACGCTGTCCTTGGCAGGCAGCGTTATTGTCAGTTTTATGTTTTTAGAGGGAGAGCTTAATGTTCCATGGCAGCGGCGTGCACTTCTTTGCGTCCTTCACCGCCACGGAAATCCTTTTCAATCTGCTCCAGGGAGCGGCCTTTGGTTTCGGGGACGAATTTGAAGGTGAAGAGCAGGCCCAAGACTCCCAGGCCTGCGAAGATGAAGAAGGTGGAGGACAGGCCGAAGGAAGAGAGGAGCACTGGGAAGGAAAGGCCTACGCAGAAGTTGGTGAGCCAGAGGCAGAGCACCGTGACGCCCATGCCCATGCCGCGCAGCTTGGCAGGGAAGAGCTCAGAGAGCAGAAGCCAGGTGACGGGGGACAGGAAGCCCTGCTGGAAGAAAAGGAAGGTGACGGTGAGGGAAAGGACGATGTAGGGCAGGACTTCTGCTCCGGCCAGCAGGCTGGAAAGGAGGCCGATGGCGCAGAGGCAGCACATGGTGCCGATCTGTCCAGTCATCATCAGGGGCCTGCGGCCGTGACGGCCCAGCATCCAGATGCCGAAGAAGGTGGCGGTGACGGAAATCACGCCGTTGGCTACATTGCCGATTAGGGCAGCCTGGGTGGAGAAGCCGGCTTCCGTGAGAATCTGGGTGCCGTAGTACATGATGGAATTGACGCCGGAAATCTGCTGGCAGATGGCAATGCCCATGGCAATGAAGACAATCTTGCGGATCCAGGGAGTGGCAAGGTCAGAGTAGGTGGCCTTTTCCAGGTTCTTTTCCGTGGCCAGGTTGTCCTGGATTTCATTGAACTCAGCCACCGCCTGCTTCTCGTCGCGGATTTTCTTCAGCACATCCATAGCATCGCCAATGCGTCCCTGGAGCACCAGCCAGCGGGGGCTTTCAGGCATCACCAGCATGCCGAACCAGAGGACGATGGCGGGCAGGGAGGCGATAGCCAGCATATAGCGCCAGATGTGAGCGGTGGAGCCAAAGACCACGCCCATGATGGCGTTCAGCACAAAGGCGCAGAGCTGGCCGGTGACGATCATCAGCTCGTTCTGGGTCACCATGCGGCCCCTCCTGTCAGAGGGGGACATTTCTGCCAGATAGGCAGGCACCGTGACGGAGGCGCCGCCTACTGCCAGGCCCAGCACGAAACGGCAGCCAACCAGCACTTCTGCCGTGGGAGAGAGGGAGCAGCCGAGGGCCGCGCAGAAGAAGATGAGGGCAAGATACAAAAGCATCCGGCGGCGTCCGTGATTATCTGCGATGCGCCCGCCCACGAAGGAACCGATGGCGGCGCCGAAGAGAAGGCCGCTGGCTACCAGGCCCTCCATGAAGGGGGTGAGGTTCAGCTGATCCGGGCGGGACATGAAGGCCAGGGCGCCGTTCACTACGCCGGTGTCATAGCCGAAGAGCAGTCCGCCGAAGGTGGAGATGACAGTAACTCTCTTCAGGTACTTGTTTGGTGATTGTTCTGACATAGATATTTCCTCCTCGAAAGTATCTCTTTACATAACAACCACGCCGAAAATATTTCCTATCCCCGTGCCATGAGGCTCATAGACCAGTCTTTTCGGCACGGTATGATGAGGCGCCTCCTCTTGGAGGTCTTCCTCGTGCGGCTGAGCCGCTTTTTGCAGGGTTCCCGGGATAAACTTTGATTACATGATGATAATGTTTTGGAATTGTTCGAACAGCTGTTGATTACAATTTAACATTGATTGAAATTGTTGTCAAGAAGGTTGCGACTAATCAGAGTATGGCTTTATGCTTCGTTTATGGCGTTTTTTTGCAGGATAGCGCAAGTGGCAGAGGGCAGGCGAAAGTGGGTGCGGGAACGGGGTGCAGGATAGTGCAATTGCCGTGCGTAAAAAAATTTTTACTTTTATTTTCGGCGCCTTTTCCTGAAAAGCTTTCAGAAAAGAGGACACCTGTCGTGTTAAAATGAGGTAGGTAATTTAGAGGGAGGGGAAGAATATGTCCGTCATCTTCTATAACAAGAATGATACCACTCGTCCGCTGGAAGGGTTGGAGAAAATACAGCTTCTCTACGCTTGCCAGGCTTCTATGGAGCAGGGGGGGATGCCGTCGGCCTTTCATGTCCATGAGCATCATCTTGAGCTGCAGTATATAGAGGAGGGGGAAGCGGTTATCCGCATTGGCGAGCGCATCTATCAGGTGCAGGCGGGAGATGTGGTGGTCTATAATGCCGGCAGCCGCCACGATGAAAGCGCCGAGGGAGGCATGCGCTTCTATAATTGCGCCATCAAGGGGGTGGCTCTGCCGGGGAGGGCGGAAGGGGCTCTGCTGGCGCCGGAGGAATCGCCCATTCTCCATACAGGGGAACTGCGGCCTTTGGTGCAGGAACTTTTCAAGGAAATTCACAGGCATGTGGTGACAGGGCGCAGCCGCAGCGGCAGCATCTGCCACTACCTTCTGGGGTCGCTCCTGACCTTGCTTATCTATGAAGTGCCCCACGAGGAGGAGAATTGCCGGGAGCGGATGGATGAGTATTTCCGCCAGAGCAAGCGCTATATGGAAGAGCATTTTGCCGAGGAGCTGTCCATTGAGGAGCTGAGCTCCCTGGCTCGCATGAGTCCTTCGGGCTTTGCCCATCAATTCAAGAAAAAGGTGGGCATCTCTCCTTTGCAATACCTGATCCGCTGCCGTATCGGCAGGGCACAGAATCTCCTTATCAGCACCGGCAAGTCCATCACGGATATCAGCATTGAGGTGGGCTATGACAACCTGAGCCACTTCAACAATCAGTTCAAAAGGTTCGTGGGCCTTTCCCCGCAGCAGTACAGAAGGGAAAGGGTGGGGAACTTTCCTTCATGACTGGCATATACAGCAAAAAGACGCCGCAAGGGCGTCTTTTTGCTGTTGGGAGCGTTATGGCACTTTACAGTTTCAGGAAGTCTGCCTGCATGGTCACTTCCTGGGGCAGGGTATCTGTCATGGTGAGTATCCTTCGGGCGAAGAGATCCAGGGTGCGCTTCTTTTCCCCGTGCAGTATGGTCCAACGGTCTATGAGAGGCTTGTACTGGGGATTGATGTTTAAAGCGTTCCGGTACTTCTGCGAGAAGGTGCAGTATTTGAAGAGGATTTCCCGGGCTACCTTGTTGAGGCGGGGGAGTCCTTCCGATTCATTCTTTATATACTGTTCATACTCGGAGGAGAAGACGCTGCGATAATTGTTGTTCTTGCGTTTCAGCGCGGCCTTCACCTTTTCCTTCATATCGGCAGAGAGGGCGGTGTTTTTCTTATAGAACTGCAGGTAGTTGCAGTATTCCGAGGTGAGCGAGGGCTCGGAAATGTCGCTGTAGTGAACCCCCTGGATGCGTTTGCACATCTCCCAGCGGAACTGGGCGCACATCTTCACCATGGTTTCCTCCAGGTCTTCGGAGTGGAGGATGGAAACCACCATATGGGAGGGGGTGGTTCGTCTCCTGCCTTCGATTTCCTGCCACATGATCCCGCGGCTGCCGAAGTTTGGCATGAGCACTATGTAGGGCAGGACTTCCATCTCATATTCGAAGCGGTTGATCTTCAGCTCAGGATAGGTGGCGAAGGTGGGGCGGTAGAAGCAGCTGTAGTCGATGGAGCGAACCCTGTCCAAAGCCTGATTCACCCGCGCGGCGCTGGCAAGGCAGTTTTCCATAGGCCTGGTCGCGGCCTCGGCGTAGAAGGCAGGGATGAAGGAGAAAATGCTCCCATAGGTCATCTTATTGGCGCTGGCTACCATGTTGCTCAGTTCGAAACTGGTCCTGGCCTTGGGGTCATGCAGCAGTTCGTCAGCCTGGGCCTGTTTCATGGAGCCTTGACGGACTTCCTCCTTCAGATGATCAGGCCAGTCGTTATCGAAGTCATCCTTGGAGGGAGGGGCTTCGCCATGGTAAATTTTCTTCAGCCAGTCATAGGCGGGCATGATCCGGCCTTGAGGGTCGTCCTCCCACAGCAATGAGTATTTATACAGCAGGGCGGTGTTTTCCTCTCCTGCCAATTCCTCATCTACAAAGCCGAAGAGGAAGAACATTTTTACTTCAGCGGGAAGGTCGGTATCTCCTATGCTCCTGAAAAAGGCGGATTCATAGATAGTGTAGAAGCGCCTGGTGATATCCATCCTGAGACGGCGCATTTCATCGGATTTTTCTGTCTTGTCAGGGCATTGCTTGAATTGCTTTATATCCCTGGCGAAGGCTTCAGCATTTTCCCTGTCAACGCCGGCATAGGCCAAAATGGTATCGAGGGCGTTCTTTATCTGCGGCAGGTTGCCGCTGCCAGCCTCCATGGCCTCCCGGCGCTTGGCTTCGTCGACCTTGGCTTTCTGGGTATGGTATTCCTTGAGAAAGTCATGTGTGGCCTCGGTTGTCTTAAAAATGAAGTCGTCCATCATATCTATCTGAGGCTGGATGGCCTGGGCCAGTTGGGAAGCCAGCATGATGGTTCCTATGCAGAAGTTGATATCGGCAGAGTAGCAGCTTTTGCGGAGAAGCTCGTCTTTTTCCAGGCAGGTGCGGCAGAGGTCGATTTGCCATCCGGAGAGCAGGTAGGGCTTTTCGGGGGGAACAAGGGAGGTGACTTCCTCATACTTGTTGGGCATCATCATCAGCTGGGAGCAAACATCCATGTAGTCCTTGTAATATGCTTTCAGATCCCGGCAGAGGTTCCTGCTCTCGTCATAGAGAGCAAACAGGGTATCGAGCATTCTGTTCAGCTTCTTGATGCTGGCAGAGACCATTACCGGGGCAATGGCGGGGGTAGCTTTGATAGCGGCTGCCAGGTCATCATCGCTGTTGTAAGCATATTCGAAAAGGGTGCTGTCCTCTGCTGCCACATAGTCATAGTCGTATTTGCTGCCGCTGGGATGGAACGCTCCCAGTATGGTGCCATTGCCCACAGTAAGGCGGATGTCATCGCTATGGCGTATGGTGAAGCTGCCCTTGAGGATAATGGATAGGGTTTCCACCGTATCGCCCTTGCGGTGGAATACCTGCCCCTTGGAGATCTCTATCTTG
Source organism: Pseudoselenomonas ruminantium (assembly GCA_015058655.1). Classification (GTDB taxonomy): domain Bacteria; phylum Bacillota; class Negativicutes; order Selenomonadales; family Selenomonadaceae; genus Selenomonas_B; species Selenomonas_B ruminantium_C. Next base: position 58,818 of record SVBX01000010.1, on the reverse strand, counting down.
CCCATGGTATTGCGGTCCTCCTTTTGGATGCGCTTTTCTTGTCATGATGTTGCTTTTGAACACGATATATATTACTTAACTTCTGTATTGAAGCAAAAATTCCTCCCCATGACTATTTGATTAATTTCATGCCTGACTGGCAGCAGCGTCTGTGGGTGACAGAGCATATCCATTGATGAAAGCTGTATTATGATATGGTTTATGATGAGAAAACAGCTCCCTGGCGGCAGGGAGCTGTTTTCTCAAGGTTTCTGCAAATAGCATATTCATGTTTGATGGCACTCATTTCTACTTGTATTGCTTCGTTTCAAAATAGCTTTCGGAAGAAAACTTTTATTTTTCAGTTTACCAATGCCAAATGCAAAAAGCAAGCGTGACAATCTGGAACCCCCTTGACTTAATCGAACTATAGTGAGAAAATTATATATATTGAAACTCGGATGGTGTTGGCTAATTGAATTCGTCCTAACAAAAGCAGAAAGGAGTCTATGATGAGGAACATATCCCGCAGAGAATTCGTGAAAAATGCAGCCCTGGGTCTGGCAGCCTTAAGTTTCCTGCCCTATGAGAGCGTTTTCGCGGCAGGCGAGATAAGCGCCGACCTGGTGGTCTATGGCCAGGTTTTCTACAGGAAGTGAAAGCCTTTAGCAAAGCTGCATAAGCCTTTCCCAGGGGGAAGACTTGGTATTTTCATGTTTGTCAGATAAGGAGGTATAGCGAATGGACAGAATTTTTTTCAGGAAAGCGCTTTTGGCGTTCCTGGCAGGAGTGCTGATCACGCTCCTGGTCTCGGGTACAAATGCAGTCTTGGCCAAGTCGAAGTTTTCGCAGGAAGAGCTGGCCTACATGCCCGCTGTAGAGCTCATCGAACTGTTCCAAAAAGGTGAAGCAATGCCTAGCGAAGTCTTGGAAGCGCAGATCAGCCGTGTGAAGAAGTACAATGGCGAATACAATGTATCGCGCCGTGACTTGGTAAACGAGCTGGATACATTCAATGCTGGCAAGGTCAATGCCATTACCTTCGACAACTTTGCGGAGGCCAGGAAGCTGGCCAAGGAGGCCGATGAACGCTATCGGAATGGCACTGCACGCAGGCTTGAAGGGATTACCGTCGGCATCAAGGACGAGAATGAAGTCAAGGGCTGGCGCGTCGATTGCGCGTCCCTTATTCTGAAGGACAACGAGCCCAGCGCCGCTGACGGCGCCATGATTCAGAAACTTCGCAAAGAAGGCGCGATATTCGTCTTCCAGACGACAGTGCCAGAGCAGTACCTCAGCCCCATGACATGGTCCCGCCTCTACGGCGTCAGCCGCAATCCGTGGAACCTCTACTACGGCACCGGCGGATCCTCCGGGGGCTCGGGGGCGGCATTGGCAGCAGGCTTCTGCACGCTGGCCACCGGCTCCGACATGGGCGGCTCCATCCGCATTCCCTCTTCCATGAACGGGCTGTACGGCTTCAAGCCGCCCTTTGGCCGTGTCGCCACGTCGGAAAATGTCTACGAAACCTTGGGGCCCATGGCCCGCACTTTTGCCGACATGGTGCTCATGCAGGACGTCATTGCCGGCCCCAGCCCGGAGGTTCATTCCACGATCCGGCCCAAGCTGGACTATCCCCAGAAATACGCTCCGATTCGGGGGCAGAAGGTCGCCGTCGCCTACTTCAAGAACTGGCTCCAGGGCGGTCTGAGCCAGGAATCCGACCATGCCATTGACACCGCAGTTGCGGCGCTGGAGAAGGCCGGAGCGCAAGTTGAACGGGTAGAACTCGACATCAATGCCGAAGGGTTCATGCCGACCTATTTCAAGGGGCTCATGTCCACAAGCATGTACGCCATCTTCGACGGTTTGGATCAGCATCGCGACATGTTCAGCTCGTATGTGAGGAGCCTGGAGACCTATGCAGGCAAGCTGACTCCGCAGGATCAGGTTGATGCAGAAAAGATGCTGGGCAAGCTGCACCGGGATGTCCAGCAGAAGGTCTTCGAAAAGGGCTGCATCGCCCTGGTCATGCCCACGCTGGCAACGCCATATTTCCCCGCCGATCTGGAAGCGACGCCTGATAAGGCAGCTCAGGTGCGTGGGAAAACCTATTCCAGCACCAACCTCATGTTGACACCGATTTGGAATCTTGCCAGCAGATATCCGGTTGTGGATATGCCGGTGGAACTGTCCGACAAAAATGTTCCCGTGGGCGTGCAGATTGTCGGCAACACTTACGATGACTTGAATGCCTTCCGTGTGGCATATGCTCTGTCAAAAACCATTGCGCCCCTCTATAAGGATGGGCGTTTCCCGGATTTCAGGAATGAAAAATAGTACGATGGGGGAAGGTTAGTTTATCAGAGAAGGAGATGATACATACTGAGGGAAATCTGACCATGGCAAACGCTCCCATGGATTTCAATGCAATCGTTCAGGCCAGCATGGATACCTACAAGCTGCACGACAGGAACATTCATCCCAATAACTTCTGGCATACATGGCACACGGCTGTGTATGACCTGGCGAAAAGGACGCTCCGCTTGAACATTCAGGAGGATTATGCCAAGCATTACGACTTCAAGTTGAACTGAATATATGGGGGAGGTGCGAAGGCACCTCCTTTTTTCTATGGGATGATTGCGGGGCAAGCCAGGGATGCCATGGCACATAAGAGCAAAAATGGACAATTTTGCTATTGTTTTGGTCATATTTGTCATCTTATTTGAGCAGATTTCCTCAAGAAAAGAAGTGCTTCGTAAGCTATACTTTAACCATACCAAGCAAACAACGAACCGCTGCGGCGGAAAAGAAAGGAAGCATCATTATGAAACTGTCCATCAATCAAGCTACGGCTCTGGAATGCAAGGGCTTCAGCCTGGAAAGGGATTTGGAGCTTTGTGAGAAGTACGGCTACGATTACATCGAGCCCCGCACCATGGATGGCATGGTGCAGTATTTGGAGAAGCACACTATCGAGGAACTGGCTGAGTATTTCAAGAGTCACAAAGTCAAGCCCCTGGCATTCAATACCCTCTGCTTCTTCAACAATCGCAGCAGCGATGAGTTCCAGGGCGTGCTGAAGGAACTGACGGAAATGTGCGAGTGGGGCAAGGCCATCGGCTGCAAGACCGTCATCACCGTCCCCACCGTGGACAAGAAGCTCCACAAGGACGAGATCTATAAGTCGGCTGTGGAGTGCCTGAGGGAAATGGGCAAGATTGCCGCAGGATACGGCATGAGGATTTCCGTGGAGTTCCTGGGGGCTCCCACCGCTTCCATCAACACCTTCGCCGATGCCTGGAAAATCATCGAAGAGGTGGATATGGACAATGTGGGCATTACCATTGACTGCTTCCATTTCCACGGCATGGGTTCCCAGCTGTCTGACCTGGCTAAGGCCGACGGCAAGAAGATTTTCGTGGTGCACCTCAATGATACCGAGGATTATCCCATCGGTCTCCTGACAGATGCAGACAGGCTCTGGCCCGGGGAAGGGTGCATTGACCTTGAGGGCATCTTCAAGACCTTGAAGGAAATCGGCTGGCAGGAAGATGTGGTTTCGCTGGAACTCTTCCGTCCTGAGTATTGGGGGATGGAGGCTGATGAGGTTTACCGCGTCGGCAAGGAAAAGTCTGAGGCGTTCTTGAAGAAAGTTATCTAATTAGAGCAGTGAATTTGAGGAGGTAATTATCATGCTTAATGTAGGTGTTATCGGTTGCGGTGGCATGGGTCGGGATCATATCAAGAGACTGACGGAGCGCACTCAGGGAGCCAAGGTAGTGGCTGTGGCAGATATGGTGGATGAGCTGGTGCAGAAGGGCGCTGCTCTGGCAGGCGAGGGCTGCAAGATCTACAAGGATGCCAAGCAGCTCATCCATGACCCCGAGGTGCAGGCTGTCTTCATCGTCACTCCGGGCTTTGCTCATAAGGAGGCCCTGCTGGAGGCCATCGCCGCCAGGAAGCGCATTTTCTGCGAGAAGCCACTTTGCACCACGGCAGCGGATTGCCTGGAGGTCATCGAGGCTGAGGTGAAATCCGGCATGCACCTGATCCAGCTGGGCTTCATGCGCCGCTATGACAAGGGCTATCGCGAGGTGAAAGCCGCCATCGAGTCCCATAACTACGGTGAGCCCCTGATGGTGCACTGCACCCATCGCAACCCCGAGGTGGGCACCAACTATGACACGCCCATGGCTGTCCATGATACGGCTATCCACGAGATTGATGTCATTCACTGGTTGGTAGGTGATGATTTCGTCTCCGCCCAGGTGCTCTTCCCCCGGAAGACCAAGTATTCCCATGACAAGCTCTATGACCCCCAGATCATGTTGCTGCGTACCAAGAGCGGCATCTGCGTGGATGACGAGGTGTTCGTAAACTGCAAGTTCGGCTACGACATCAACTGCGAAGTAGTCTGCGAGGATGGCTCCATCAAGATGCCCCAGCCTCTCTATCCCACTTATCGCAAGAATGCCCAGGTTTCCACTACCATCGATACGGACTGCTTCGTGCGCTTCCATGATGCTTACGATGAGGAAGTCCAGGCTTGGGTCAATGAAGCCAAAGACGGCGTGATTGGCGGCCCCAACGCCTGGGACGGCTATCTGGCAGCCATCACCGCTGATGCTCTGGTGAAAGCCCAGGAGACCCGTGGCATCGAGGAAATCAAGCCTGCCATGGAGAAGCCTGCTTTCTACAACGCTTAACCCTGTTTTTCCTATCCCCTTTATCATAGACTGTGGGGCTGCTGCGGCAGCCCTTTTTTTTGCTATGAGCGATTGGCGAGCAGGGGGCCAGGGGCTTAGTACATGCAAAGGGGGGCGTGAAACGCTGTTCCGCATGGAGATTTCATTGGAATTTCTAAGACAGTTTTGCTATGATGGGATAAAGGGGGGAGCGCTATGTCATCGCTGTTGGTAGAATTTGAAAAGGGAGAACCCTCTCCTTTTGAAAAAGAGCCGAAACTGGTGGGAATATATCACTGGCATGAAGGCCTCAGGGCCATGCATCGCCATGAGGACAGGGTGGAACTGAACTTTATCCTGGGGGGGAACGGCACCCATGTGGTGGACGGGGAGCTGTGCGCCACCCGGCCCGGGGATATGCTCATACACAACAGCTATGTGCTTCATGATGAGAGTCTGATCCTGAAGGAGCAGGTGAATGCCTGGTGCATAGCCGTGGCGGGGCTGAAATTGCCAGGCATGGCAGAGAACAAGCTGCTGCCTGAGGGGGTGCATCCACAGATTCCCTGCCAGGAAATAGCTGACAAGCTGGGGCAGCTTTACCCCATGGTGCATTATTATGCTGTCCGGCCGGAAGGCTATGCCGTTGCCAACCAGCTGGCAGGCGCTATCGTGCTCATGGCTTACGAGGCAATCCAAAGGGGAGCTGTGGCTCTCACGGGAGAGGAAAATGCCATGGTGAAGCGCATACTGGCCTATATAGACAAGCAATATGCGGAAAACATCACGCTGGAGGAAATGGCAGCCCTGGTGAATACCAATGAGTATCACATGGCTCATGTGTTCAAGAAGATCACGGGGTATTCCATCCAGCAGTACATCATGCGGCGGCGCATAGGGCGCGCTCAGTGTTTCCTGGTATATACGGACAAGAGTCTGACTGATATAGCAGGGAAGGTGGGCTATGATGATTCGAACTATTTCAGCCGGACTTTCAAGAAAATCATTGGCATGTCCCCCAGGAGCTACAGGCAAAAGTGGCGGGAGTCTTCCGTCGGTTCCACCCCCTCTGACATATATGATGAGTGAAAAAAAGAGCCACAGTGCTGTGAGGCATTGTGGCTTTTAGAATATATATCTGGGGTAATCAAAGCTTAAGGGGGAAAGGGGTTACCTGCTGATAGTGGCCTTCAAAGCATCTATGGAGGTTTCAAGGCCTGCCTCTACGCTCATGGTCAGGTCTTCCATTTCCAAGGACACATAGCCGTCATAGCCCATCATGCGGGCCACGGAGAAGAATTCTTTCCACCACTGCAGGTCTTTGCCGCAACCTACGGCCACATAGTTCCAGGTGCGCTGGGAGGAATCTTCCACCGGCAGATTTTCCAGCAAGCCGTCCACATCGGACAGGCCGCGCTCGATGCGGGCATCTTTGCCATGCATGTAGAAGATTTTGTCTCCCAGAGCGCGGGCAGCGGCAATGGGGTCAGCTCCCTGAATCATCAGGTGGGAGGGATCGAGGTTCATGCCTATCATGGAGCCGTTCTTGCCAGTGACTTCAATGAGCTTATGAAGGCTCCTCACATTGTATACCAGCTGGCAGGGGAATTCCTCGATGGCGATTTTCTCCACGCCGTTGTCCTTGGCAAATTGGGAGTATTCCTGCCACCACTTGGCAGCGACTTCCCACTGGTATTTCACTGCTTCTTTCATGTAATTCCTGCCTTCGAAATCAGGCCAGGAAATGGTGGAGGTGATCCAGTTGGGGGTGTTGTCTCCCGGAGCGGCTTCGGGCAGGCCGGACATGGTGACGATGGTCTTGACCCCCAGCTTGCCTGCCAGCTCCGCCGTGTCATGGATGGTGCGGCTGTGCTCCTTGCCCATGGCGTTGTTCACCAGGGGATTGCCTGAGCAGTTCAGGGCAGAGATGGCAAGGTTCCTTTTCTCAAGCTCATCCTTGAAGGACTGGAGCTTTGAGGGATTGTCCAGGAGCTCTCTGGCTGAGGGCACATAGTGGCAGCCACCCCAGCCTCCGGTAGTTATTTCTACGGCTTCAAGGCCGTAGGCCTTTACTTTGTCCAGCATTTCCCCGAAGGGAATCTTGCCGAAGACATCTGTGCAAATGGAAAGTTTCATGGTCATGCCTCCAATTCAGATATTCACAGCCTGAGTGTCAGGCGTTTTTTTTCGTTGCCACGGAAATAGGCCTCGATTTCCTCCAGGCTCTTGCCCTTGGTCTCAGGTACGCAAGTGTGGACGAAGAGGAAGGCTATCATCAGGGCGACAACAAAGACGAAGAAGGCGGCGGAAAGTCCGAATTCAGCCAATACTACAGGGAACGCGGTACCCACCATGGCATCTACTATCCACAGGCAGAAGATGCAGATGCCCATGCCTACGCCACGGAGCTGCAGGGGGAAGATTTCGGCAATGATGAGCCAGAGCACAGGGCCGATGCAGCCCTGCATGAAGGCCAGGAACACGACTGTCATGGAAAGGACGATGAAGGGAAGCGCCGGTGAACCTGCCATGTACATGGCGGACAGGGCAATGACCAGCAGACTGCCCATGGTGCCCAGGATGCCTGTCTTGAACATGGTGGTGCGGCCAATCTTGCCTAAGAGCCAGATGCCTGCGAAGGTGGCCAGCACTGAGGTGAGGCCGTTGGCTACATTGGCTATGAGGGCAATCTGCTGCCCAAAGCCTGCTTCTGTGAGAATCTGGGTGCCGTAGAACATGATGGTGTTGACACCGGTGAAGCGGGTAGCGACGGCTACGCCTATGCCGATGAAGAGGATGCGGCGCACCCAGGGGCGCATGAGGTCAGACCAGCCGAACTGCTTGATGGCGGCCTCGCTGGCAATGCTGTCCTGTATCTCGCTGAGCTCTGCCACGGCAGATTTTTCATCCCCGCGGAGTTTCTTCAGGGTGGCAAGAGCATCACCTACATGGCCTTTGAGAGCCATCCAGCGGGGAGATTCTGGCATGCGCAGCATGCCAAAGAAAAGGAAGATGGCGGGCAGGGTGGCCATGAAGAGCATATAGCGCCATACATGGCCCGTGCCGTCAAACATGACGCCCAGGACAGCGTTGCAGAGGTAGGCCAGGAACTGGCCGGAGACAATCATCAATTCGTTTTGGGTTACCATGCGGCCGCGCCTATCCGCAGGCGCAACTTCCGCCAGGTACACAGGCACGGTGACGGAAGCGCCACCTACGGCAAGGCCAAGGACAAAGCGGCAGGGGATCATCACATAGACGCTGGGGGCCAGGGTGCAGCCCAGGGCTGCGGCGAAGAAGATGAGAGCCAGAGCCAGGATCATCTTTCGCCTGCCCAGAGCGTCAGCGATGCGGCCACCCGTGACGGAGCCGATGGCGGCACCTACCAGGAGCGCCGATACCACGAAGCCTTCCAGCTGAGGGGTGAGGTTCAGCTGGTCTGACTGGGCCATGTAGGGCAGGGCGCCGTTCACTACGCCCGTGTCATAGCCGAAGAGCAGGCCGCCCAGAGTAGAGGTGATCATGACGGTGAAGACAAATTTCCTGGCGGCAGGATTTATGCTTTCAGTACCCATATAGGATATCCCTCCCATTGCTTGCAATATGTGTTTTTGGCAGCGCTGCTATGCCTGGGCCATGAGCTTTCGGCATAGCAGCGCAAAAATTCACTTGTGAGTTATTTGTAGAAAGCCGGAGTTTCGGGGATGGTGATGGCTACCTTGGTCTGGGTGTCCCTGGCCTTAGAAGCTGCGGCAGCGGTGATCTGCCCTGCATAGCCGTCCCAGGCGGTGGGGCCGTCTACACGTCCTGCCTTGGTGGCATTGATCCATTCCTGGAATTCCGTGTTGTAGGCCTGGACGAAGCGGTCTGACCAGTCAGCGCAGATGGGATAGATGCGGGATGCCTTGGCGCGGATCAGGGGGCGGGAGGGTTCCGGCAGGCTGAAGATGCCGTCTTCGCAGCAGACTTCGCACTTGATATCATAGCCGTAGCCTGCGCAGACGAAGGCCTCTACATCAATGCGCACCCCGGATTCGGTGGTGAGGTACATGATCTGGGGATCCTGGAGCTTCTCATGGGCATGGCGGGTCTTCTTGGGGAATACTACTTCAGCGGACACATAGTTCTCGCCCAGGAGCCAGCGCAGCACATCGATTTCATGGATCATGGAATTTTCCACTGCCATGGGGGTGTCGTAGCTTTCCGGCACCATGGGGTTCCTGTGTGCGCAGTGGAGCATGAGGGGTTCGCCGTAGGTGCGCTCGGAGATGTACTTCTTCAGCTCGCGGTAGCCCTGGTCATAGCGGCGCATGAAGCCTACCTGTACCAGTTTCTTGCCGCCGGCCATCTCCAGGTCCACGATCTCCTTGCAGACTTCCGGCTCGGGAGCCAGGGGCTTTTCGCAGAAGACGAACTTGCCTGCCTTGATGGCTGCCTTCACATACTGGGCGTGGTAAGGGTCAGCGGTGGTGACAATCACTGCCTGGATGCGGCTGTCATTGATGAGGGCTTCCCCGTCCTCGATGAATTCGCAGCCATAAGTTTCGGCGGCCTTGCGTCCGGCCTCGGCAAAGGCATCTGTCACGGCAATGACCCTGCCGCCCTGCAAAGTATTGTTGATGCGTTCGATGTGGGTGCGTCCGATGGCGCCAGTGCCGATAAGACCGATTTGAAGAATTTCGTTGTTCATGATTCCATACTTCCTTTCTTGCGAAGAGGGGTTGTTTGACTTGCTGAAATCATTATAGGAAAAAGCAGTAGCATATTCCTTGATATTCTTGCGAATGATTTGGGCTTATTTATGATGTTTTGGGAGCTTTTTATGCCAAAATAGGACAAATTTGCGTAATTGAGGCAGGACTTCATGCAGAATCCTTCTAATTGCAGTTGATTCTGTCTTATTCGGTGGCGGTTTTGAGCAGGATTCCTCAAGGCAGGATCGTTTTGTGTGCTTATAATGGAAGCAAATGGAGCAGAGAGCGAAGGAAGGAAAAATATCGCAACTTTGTGCTAGTATCTCTCCTTTGACCTGTGCTATTTTATTTGTGAAGGTACTCAAAAAGTATCCAATAATTCCTCAAATAACATTGGGAGGGTTCATTATGAAAATCGCATTTGATGTGGATGTGCTGGCCAAGCAGATGAGCATCACGGACATGGTGCACAAGGTGGCAGACTGGGGCTACAAGTATATTGAGCAGTCTCCCCATCCCAGGATCAACCCCTTTTACAAGCATCCCCTGTTCTCCAAGGAGTGCGAGGAGGAGTACAGGAAGGCCCTGAAGGAAACAGGTGTGGAAATCTCTTCCTTTATCTGCGTCTATCGCTGGTCCGGCCCTACCGAGGAGCAGCGGAAGATGGCGGTGGAGAACTGGAAGAAGCTCATTGAGATTGCAGTGAACATGAATGTTCCCGTCATCAATACGGAGCTGTCAGGTGACCCTAACCAGCCGGAAATCTGCAATGGCATGTGGTTCCGTTCCATGGAAGAGCTGCTGCCCATCATCGAGCGCGAGGGCCTGCGGGTGGAGATTCAGTCCCATCCCTACGACTTCTGTGAGCTGAACAACGAGACCTGTGACATGGTGAAGTCCTTCCGCTCCAGGAACCTGGGCTATGTGTATTCCTCTCCCCATGGTTTCTTCTATGACCAGGGCAAGGGTGATGTGCGCTCCATGCTCCGCTATGCAGGAGACGAGCTCACTCATGTGCTTTTTGCCGATACCTTCAACCAGACTTTGGATTGCCGCTATATTGCCAATCCGCCTACGCTGAACCAGCGGGGCAGGGCTGACATCACCATTCACCAGCATCTGGCTATGGGTGAGGGTGATGTGGATTTTGACGGCATCTTTGAAACCCTAAGGGAAATGGATTTTGTGAACAAGCAGTCTGGTTCTAATGCGCCCAAAGTGGGCGGCGAGAGCATTGCTTGTGTTTCCATGTTCGGTTTCCCGGAGAAGATGGACAAGCAGGCTCCCGAGGCCCGTGAGCGCATTGAGCGCGAGCTTTTGGGCAAGTGATGTGATTTTGAGGAGGAAAACAAATGAAACTTGAGGATGCAGCTTTCAAGATCATCTCTGCCGCAGGTGACGGCAGGGCGCAGGTAGCAGAGGCTTTGAAGGAGGCCCGCAGCGGCAACTTCGGCAAGGCAGAGGAATGCCTGAAAAAGGCTGATGCCAAAATCATGGAAGCCCATGCCATGCAGACTGAGGAGTTCCTGAAGAAGGAAGCCGCAGGAGAGATCAAGGAACAGCTGAATGTCATCGTATCCCATGCCCAGGACTATGTGATGACGGCTCTCGTCATGAAGGAAATGGCAGAGGAAATGGTGCACATCTACGAGCAGCTGAGAGCTAAGTGAGTTGAAAGATTAGGGAAGAGGCCATCTGCGGGAAGTGAAAACACTTTCGCAAATGGCCTCTTTGGTGTATACTATGAGTAATTTTTGATAATAATATGGTTAAATTTGAAAGGAGTGTGGGGCTGTGAGCAAAAGCCAGGCCAGACTTACATATGCTCTCTTGGCGGTGACAGTGATCATCTGGGGCATACAGCCCCTGTGCATCAAGTGGCTGGTGGCGGTGTGGACGCCTGTGACCATCACGGCCATGCGCTATTATCTCATCGGCACGGCTCTGATACTTATTGCCTGCAGCAGGGGAGAGGGGCTGTTGCCGCCTAAAAGCTGCTGGCTGCCCCTGCTCTTGATGGCAGTGACAGGCATTGGCCTCAACAATGTCATGCAGTTTACGGGCCTGCAATACTCCACTGTCACGAATTGCACGCTGATAGCCGCTGCTTCTCCTGCCATTACCGCCTTTATGGCGGCCATCTTCATCAGGGAAAGGCTGGGGGTGCTATCCTGGCTGGGCATTGCCTTGTCTTTTGCCGGGGCATTGGCAGTGGTTAGTGGAGGTGAGCTGGCGGTTATCCTGGGCTTTGGCTTCAATTATGGGGATATGCTCTTCTTCGCCGCCCAAGTGGCCTGGACGACCTATTCCCTGATAGCCTTGAGGGTGATGAATAAGATTTCCGCCGCCCTTGCCACCGGCTGGGCAGGCCTGCTGGGAGCAGTGGTGGTGAGCCTTTACGGAGGTGTGACGGGAGAACTGGCGCCTGTGAATCTCACTCCTGCTCTTTGGTCGGCCTTTGCCTACACGGTTATCTGTGGCGGCATCATGGCCATGCTCTTCTGGAACATCGGCGTCAAGAATGCAGGCCCCAGCACCACCGCTATCTTTCAGAACATCACGCCGATTGTGGGCATGATAGGCGGCAGCCTGCTCTTTGAGGAGCAGGTGGGAGTAGTGGAAATTTTGGGGGCAATCGCTATTTTCCTGGGAGTTTATATCACGGCGGGAAGAAAGCACTGAAAAAGCAAAAAGGCTATCCAGGATGGCGTGCCACCCGGGATAGCCTTTTTGATATTCTTACGGCAGGATCAGCCGCACATTGTGCTTTTCAAAGTAATCCACATATTCCTTGGCAGGTTCCCTTTCCGTGATCAGGGCGTCCAGGTCCGAAAGCTGGCAGTAGGTCATGAGAGAGGCCTTGTCGAATTTGGTGCTGTCTACCAGCAGGAAGCTCTCGGCGTTCTTCTGGGCCAGGCTGCGCTTGATTTCGCACTCCAGGGGGGAAGCGTTGGTGGCGCCGTGGGCGATGGAGATGCCCGTGCTGGCCAGGAAGACCTTGGAAAGGTTGTAGTTCTGCAGGGCAGACAGGACGCTGGGGCCTACAAAGGCGTTGGAGGGCATGTAGAGGGTGCCGCCGGTGGAGATGATGTTGAGCCCCGGGTAATTGCCGGCTGCGTTGATGACATGGACGCTGGCGGTGACGATGGTGAGATATCGCTTCTTTATTAAGTAGGGAATCATGTGCATAGTGGTGGTGCCGGAGTCGATGTAGATGACATCTCCGTCCTGGACCTGATCGGCAGCCAGCTGGGCTACCAGCTTTTTGGCGTCCACATTGCGGCCTTCCCGGTAGGCGAAGGGCTCAGGGGCGCCGCTTTCATCTTCGTTCAGCACAATGCCGCCGTAGACCTTGCGGATGATGCCATTCTTTTCCAGTTCTGCCACATCCCGGCGGATGGTGTTCTTGGACACGCCGAAGGTGTCGCAGAGGTCGTTAAGGGAAATGCTGCGGTTTTTCTTCAATAAATCATGGATTTGTTCGATACGGTCGATTTTCATGTTCCTCACCTCATGTGATTCAAATTTTTTGGGTAAAGGTGTTTATTTAGTTGTGATATTTTGAGTATGTTGTATGGGTATATTATAAGACTAAACTGAGAAAAAGGCAAGTTTTATAGGAAATACTCTTAGTTTGTGCAGTTTGTATCATATTTCAAGCCATAAAGTGATAAATAATAATATTTTTTTGCAGGAATGATATTGACAAATTAGTCCCAAAGGGGTAAATTATAACCATAAAGTTACCAACAAGTAATCAAACACATACACGGGAGTTAATAAAGGAGAGTGCATTGACATGGGTTACACATTTATGGTTCCAGCCAAGATCATCTCTGGTGAGAATGTCATCGCCGAGTTGGGCAGCCACATCGAGGGCAAGGGCACCAAGGCTCTCATCGTGACAGATGAATTTATGGTGAAGTTTGGCAATGTGGCCAAGGTGGAAGCAGCCCTGAAGGCTGCAGACATTCCTTATGCGGTCTACGCCGGGGCCAACACGGAGCCTACAGACAAGATCGTGGAAGGCGGTCTGGAGGTTTACCGCAGCGAGAAATGCGATTTCATCATCGCCCTGGGCGGCGGCAGCCCCATTGACACCGCCAAGGCCATCGGTTTCATGAGCGTGGCCGAAGGCAAGATCAGCGATTACATGCATGTGAATATCGACATGCCGGTTCCTTATCTGGTAGCCATTCCTACCACTGCCGGCACGGGCAGCGAGGTCACCAAGAATACCATTATCTCAGATACCACCAATAATGTGAAGATGCTTTTGGGCGGTCCTTCCATTATACCCGCTCTGGCCGTGGTTGACCCCACCTTCACCATGACGGCACCTCCTTCCGTCACTGCCAACACGGGCCTGGATGCCCTGTGCCATGCCATTGAGGCCTACACTTCCCGCAAGGCGCAGCCCCTGACGGATACTTTTGCTCTCTCGGCTATCAAGAAGATTCACAAGTACCTGCCCATCTGCTACAAGGATGGCAAGAATGTGGAAGCCCGCCTGGCCATGAGCCTGGCAGCCACTGAGGCCGGCATTGCCTTCAATAACTCTTCGGTCACCATCGTCCATGGCATGAGCCGCCCCATCGGCGCCCTGTTCCACATTCCCCACGGACTTTCCAATGCCATGCTGCTGCCGGCCTGCCTGGAGTTCGCCATCGAGGAGAACACCGCTCGCTTTGCTGAGATTGGCCGTCTCATGGGCGTAGCCGATGAAAATACGGGAGACCATGAGGCTGCCGTGGCCATGGCCAAGGAAGTGGCTCGTTTCTGCAAGGCTTTGGATGTGCCGACGCTGGCAGAGAAGGGCGTGGATAAGGATGCTTTCTTTGCCCAGCTGGACAAGATGGCTTCCGATGCGCTGGAAAGCGGCAGCCCCCAGAACACCATGCGGGTACCTTCCAAGGAAGACCTCATCGGCATTTACAAAAAACTTTTCTAAAATAAAGGGAGGCAGTCAATATGTCCCTTGTGAATATGAAGGAACTGCTGGCCAAGTCCGACTCCACTTTTGCGGTGGGCGCTTTCAATGTGTCGGATATGGAAATGGCCATGGGGGCCGTCAGGGCCGCCGAAGAAATGGAAGCGCCCCTGATCCTGCAGATTGCAGAAGGGCGTCTGCGGTACTCGCCGCTGGAGTTTCTGGGCCCCATCATGATAGCCGCCGCCCGGCAGTGCAAGATGCCCACGGCTGTGCATCTTGACCACGGGCGCACCCTGGAAACGGTGAGGCTGGCCCTGACTCTGGGCTTTACCTCCGTCATGTTTGACGGCTCCCATTTCCCGCTGGAGGAAAATATAGAGAAGACGAAGGAAATCGTAGCTCTGGCAGAAAAGTTCGGCGCCTCCGTGGAAGGAGAAATCGGCAGCATCGGTGGTGCGGAAGGAGATATGGCTTCCGCAGATATCAAGGTTACCTCCGTGGCAGAGGCGAAGCGCTTCGCCGAGGAAACGAAGGTGGATGCCCTGGCAGTTGCTATCGGCACGGCCCACGGCAACTACAAAGAAACGCCAAACTTGAGGATAGACAGGCTCAAGGAAATCCATGCAGCCGTAGATACCCCGCTGGTGCTCCACGGGGGCACGGGCCTCACGGCAGAGGATTTCCACAACTGCCTGGCAAACGGCATTACTAAGATCAACATTGCCACCGCGTCCTATGACAGCTCGGCGGCTAAGATCAAAGAAGTGCATAAGGCAAAGCCTGAGGCCAATTACTTTGACTTCAGTGATGCTATCTGTGTGGGGACTTATGAAAATGTTAAGAAGCACATGGAAATTTTTGGACTCAAGGGGAAGAGTAAGTTATATAATTAAGCTTGCAGCTTGCCTTTTGGTTGGTATCTGCTGGTTGATTTTGGCAGGGGCTGCGGCCGTTTTAGGGAGGATTTATAGATGGCACTGATAGATTTTGATGCAAAGAAGGAGCGGGACATTGTCCTGATCGGGCGGGTTACTTTGGATTTCAACCCCAATGAGATAAATCGCACCTTGGACAAGGTGGAGACTTTCTCCATGTACCTGGGGGGCAGCCCCGGCAATATTGCCGTAGGAGTGAACCGCCTGGGAAAAAAGGTAGGCTTTATTGGGTGCGTTTCCGATGACCAGTTTGGGGATTTCGTGCTGAACTATTTCGAGAACCGTGGCATTGACACTTCCCAGATGGTGAGGGCCAGGAACGGGGAGCGCATGGGCTTGACCTTCACGGAAATCAAGAGCCCCACGGAGAGCAGCATTCTCATGTATCGCGACAGGGTGGCAGATCTGGAAATTACCCCGGAGGATATCAGCGAGGAGTATATCGCAGGTTCCAAGATCCTCCTGATTTCCGGCGTGGCTCTTTCCAAGAGCCCTTCCAGGGAGGCCTGCCTGCTGGCCCTGCAGTATGCCAAGAAGCATGGCACCAAGGTCATCTTCGATGCTGACTACCGTCCCTACAGCTGGCGTTCCGACAAGGATATCTGCGTGTATTACTCCCTGGTGGCCCGTTTTGCCGATGTGATCATCGGTTCCCGTGATGAGATTGACCTTATAGAGGGCCTGCCGGTGCTGGCTAATGATGTGCCTGACCATGAGATTGCGGACAAGTACATTGCTAATGGCGCCAAGATCGTCATCATCAAGCACGGCAAGAAAGGTTCCATCGGCTATACCGCCGACAAGCACGCTTACAAGGTGGAGTCCTATCATGTGAAGCTCCTGAAGTCCTTTGGCGGCGGCGATGCCTATGCCAGCGCTTTCATCTATGGCCTGCTGGAAGGGCATTCCGTGGCAGATTCCCTGCAGCATGCTACGGCTCATGCCGCCATGGTGGTGGCCAGCCACAGCTGCTCCAACGCCATGCAGACGGCAGAGCAGATCGAAGCCTTCATGCAGGAGCATAAGGACGAGAAAGTTATCACGGAAATGGACTGGGAGGCCAGGTTATGAGATTCGGAAGATTAGGCGAGCTGAAGCATGGCTACAATGCCATGACTACCCGTGAAAGCGATATGCTCATGGATATCGGCTATCAGCTCTTCGATGAAAATGAAGTGGTGGAGTTCCAGGATGACCTGCAGGAAACTGCCTTCGTAATCCTCACGGGCAAGGTGGAAATTGCCTGGGAGGGCAAGAAGGAAATCATGGAGAGACAGTCTCTCTTCGAAGAAAATCCTTACTGCCTGCTGGTGCCGAAAGCTACCAAGGTCACCATCAAGGCTCTGCAGCAGGATACGGAAGTATTGGTGCAGCAGACCATCAACGAGAAGACTTTCCAGCCTGTGTTCTTCCGTCCTGAGGATGTGCAGGCAGATGTGTTCGGGGCAGGCATGTGGAAGGGCACCGCAGAGCGTACGGTGCGCACCATCTTCGATTATGACAACGCGCCCTTTTCCAATATGGTGAACGGTGAGGTCATCAACAGCCCGGGTCGCTGGTCCGGCTACATTCCCCACAACCACCCCCAGCCGGAGGTCTACACTTACAAGTTTGACAAGCCCCAGGGCTTCGGCGCCTGCTTTATCGGGGACAATGCCTTCAAGATCAGCCACAACAGCTGGTCCGAGCTGTCCGGCGGGTATATGCATCCCCAGGTCACGGCACCTGGCTATGCCATGTGGTACAGCTGGATGATCCGCCACCTGCCTGGCGACCCCTGGGTGAAGACCAGGAATGACCTGCCGGAGCATACCTGGCTGCTGGATCCCGAGGCAGAGATTTGGGAACCGAAGAGATAATCAGCCTTCCATTTACGGGGAATCTCTGGGGGCAGTCGAAGGCTGACGGAAGGGGCTGACCTTTCCCCCTTCCATCAGCTTCGCTGGTCCCCCTTACCCGCAAGCGGGGCAGGCTTTAGATAGATAATAGGAGGCTTTAGATATGGCTAAGACAATCAGGCTCACCGTGGCACAGGCGCTGGTGAGGTTCCTCAATAATCAGTATATCGAGTTCGATGGGAAAGAAACCCCCATGTTTGCCGGTATCTTCGGCATCTTCGGCCATGGCAATGTGGTGGGGCTGGGGCAGGCCTTGGAGCAGGACCCTGGTCACCTCATCATGCACATGGGGCGCAATGAGCAGGGCATGGCACATGCTGCCATGGGCTATGCCAAGCAGAAGCGCCGCAAGCAGATTTACGCCTGCACCTCTTCTGTAGGCCCCGGCGCTGCCAACATGGTGACGGCAGCTGCCACCGCTACTGCTAACTGCATCCCTGTGCTGTTCCTGCCCGGCGATACTTATGCTGACCGCCAGCCGGATCCGGTGCTCCAGCAGATGGAGCAGCCCCACAGCCTCACGGTGACCACCAATGATGCTTTCCGGGCTGTGTGCAAATACTGGGACCGCGTGACTCGCCCGGAAATCCTCATGACTGCCTGCATCAACGCCATGCGGGTGCTGGCAGATCCTGCTGACACCGGCGCTGTGTGCATTGCCCTGCCCCAGGATGTAGAGGGCGAGGCCTGGGATTATCCTGAGTATTTCTTCCAGAAGAGAGTGCACCATATCGACAGGGTGAAGCCTTCTGAGAGAGCTATCAAGGAGGCAGTGGAACTCATACGCCGCAAGAAGAAGCCCATCATGGTCTTTGGCGGCGGCGTGAAGTATTCTGAGGCAGAGGATACCTTCCGCAAATTTGCCGAGAAGTACGGCATCGCCTTTGGCGAGACCCAGGCAGGCAAGGGCACCATCACCTGGGAGCATCCCCTGAATCTGGGCGGACTGGGCGAGACCGGCGGCCTGGGTGCCAATACTATCGCCGCTGATGCAGATCTCGTTATCGGCGTCGGCACCCGCTACACGGACTTCACCACTTCTTCCAAGTGGATTTACCAGAATCCTGAGGTAGAGTATCTGAACATCAATGTGAGCAAGTTCCATGCCTACAAGATGGATGGCCTGCAGGTGGTAGGCGATGCTGGTGCGGCCCTCGAGATGCTGGATGAGGCCCTGGGCAAGACCGGTTATCATGTCTCCGCCGAGTATGAGGCAGAGGTAAAGGCTGCCAAGGCCGCTTACGACAAGGAAGTGGACCGCCTTTATCACATTGAGTACACCGGCGAGGATTTCGTCCCCGAAGTCAACGATGACTTTGATTTCAAGAAAGTGGCCAAGGAATTCATCGAGCTTACGGGTTGCAGCCTGCCTCAGACCACGGTGCTGGGCACGGTGAACGAGTGCATCGACAAGGATGCCATCATCGTGGGCGCTTCCGGCAGCCTGCCAGGTGACCTTCAGAGGGCATGGCGCGCCAAGTCTGTGGGCAGCTACCATGTGGAGTATGGCTTCTCCTGCATGGGCTACGAGGTCAATGCGGCTCTGGGCGTGAAGATGGCCGAGCCTGACCGCGAAGTCTACGCTCTCGTGGGCGACTACGCTTACATGATGCTTCATTCCGAGCTGCCGGCTTCCATTGCCGAGCACAAGAAAATCAATGTCATTCTCTTTGACAACATGTGCGGCGGTTGCATCAACAACCTGGAAGTGGGCCATGGCCAGGGCAGCTACGGTACGGAAATCCGCTTCCGCAACGAAAAGACCGGCCAGCTGGATGGCGGCCTGGTGCCTGTGGACTTTGCCATGAATGCCCGTTCTTATGGCTGCGTGGCTTACACTGTGCACACCATCGAGGAACTGAAAGCTGCCATCGAGGATGCCAAGAAGCAGACGGTTTCCACCCTCATTGATGTAAAGGTCCTGCCCAAGACCATGGTGCATGGCTACGGTGACTGGTGGCGCGTAGGCGTGGCCCAGGTATCCGAGAATGAGAAGGTCAACGAGATCTATGAGAAGGTCATGAAGCCCCATTACGAGGCAGCCAGGAAATACTAAGAGCTTAGCAAGCTAAAACATAAAAGATAGAAGTCAGGCAGCACCGGTTGGTGCTGCCTGTTTTAACAAGAGAGGGAGTGAGGCATTCATGGGATTGACGATGATCATTGTCAGCCTGATCCTGCTGATGGTATTTGCCTATCGGGGCTATTCCATCCTATTCATAGCGCCGGTATTCGCTGTCTTGGCGGCGGTGGGCAGCGGGCATGAGCTTATGCCTGTATTCAGCGAGATATACATGACCAAGGCCGCAGAGTATGTCAAGACTTACTACCCGGTGTTCTTGCTGGGGGCGGTTTTTGCAAAGATTATGGAGGAAGGTGGGCTGGCGGCAGCCGTGGCCAACAAGATTGTCAGGACGCTTGGCAAGGACAAGGCTGTTCTGGCTGTGCTGCTGGGCTGCGGTGTCCTGACTTACGGAGGTCTCAGCGTATTTGTGGTGGCTTTCGTCATGTATCCTTTTGCAGCCATCCTTTTTCGGGAGGCAGACATACCCAAGCGCTTGCTGCCGGGGCTCTTGTGGATGGGCATTTTTACCTATAGCATGGTGGCTATACCGGGGACGCCGCAGATACAGAACATCATCCCCGCCGCCTATTTTGGCACTACCACCTGGGCTGGCATAGGACTGGGACTTATTGGCGCGGTGCTTTATTTTGCCTTTTCCTGGTGGTGGGTTTCCTATCGTGCGAAAAAATTGCAGGCACAAGGGGAAGGGTACGGTACGAATCTCCGCAATGAGCCGAAGGAATCTGGCGGAAACCTGCCAGATTGGCGTCTGTCCACGATTCCCCTGGTCATGGTTATCGTGCTGAATCTCCTCATCAGCAATCCCTTCCAATGGGCTTGGGGCTATCATTGGGATGAGGCCAGCCTGGAGAGCATGGCCCCCTTGGGACTTTCCTTGCTGGCAGTGAGCGTGGGAAAGGTGCAGGCTATCTGGTCCATCAATGCAGCGCTGATTGTCAGCTGTGTGGCGGCGGTCCTTATTGGCCGCAAGCATTTGCAAGAACGGGGCGGCATAGTCCACCCTGTCAATGCAGGCGCCCTGGGATCGGCCAGCGCCATACTCAATGTAGCTTCGGGCTATGCCTTCGGCTGCGTGGTGGCATCTTTGCCGGCTTTTGGCATGGTGAAGGAGGCTCTGCTGGGCATTTCCTTCGGGGATGGTCCCTTGATGTCAGCTATCATCACCACGAATCTCATGACGGGGGTTACCGGCTCAGCTTCCGGCGGCATGACCATCGCCTTGGGGATGCTGGGGGAGGAATGGCTGGCCTGGGCCCAGCAGACGGGGATAGCGCCTGAAGTGCTTCACCGCATCGTGTCCATGGCCTCGGAGTGTGTCGATACCGGCCCCCATTCCGGTGCCCTGGTGACCCTCATGGCTGTCTGCGGCCTCACCCACAGGGAATCATATTATGATGTGGTCATGCTGACCTTGCTCAAGACTTTGGTAGTGTTCCTTTGCCTGGCTGTCTATATGCTGACGGGGATTAGCTGATGAAGAGCGTTTCGTTCGAGGAAGGTATTGTTTTGATTGCCATTGTCCCAAATGCTATTTTCTTGATGCAGGAATGGGCAACTTTTGATAAAAAATAGGAATTACTGCTGGCATATCAAGCAGTATCAATAAAGAAATATGGGGTAGAAAAGTCTATACTAAAGCTGTCATAAAACCTACGGAAAAAGGGAGTGATAACATGAGAGTGCAAGATTTTATAGTATCATATGCTGAATATCGACGAAAGGCAGGGAAATCGGCATAAAAATAAGGTAAATATGCCAAAATACCGCAGAATCAATTCTCAAGCAGATGCTACAATAGGGATAAAGTTAATCAAGAAGAACAAATGAATCAACCAACAGTTCTTCAAATGCTTGCTCGAAAGGCGGATAATGTTATCATTATGGCCTTTGATGTCAGATGAAAGGAAGTATGAAGCATGGCAAAGATTAAACTGGGGATTGCGCCCATAGCCTGGACGAACGATGATATGCCGGATCTCGGCAAGGAGAACACCTTTGAGCAGTGTGTCAGCGAGATGGCACTGGCTGGCTTCACCGGCTGCGAAGTGGGTGGCAAGTACCCCAAGGATACCGCAGTCCTGAAGAAAGCCCTTGACCTGCGCGGCATGAGCATTGCCAGCGCCTGGTTCAGTTCCTTCCTGCTGACCCAGCCTTATGAGCAGGTGGAAAAAGACTTCATCGCTCATTGCTCCTTCCTGAAGGAAATGGGAGCTAAGTTCTGCAATGTAGCCGAGCAGGGCAACAGCGTCCAGGGCAAGCTGGATGTGCCTGTGTTTGATGGCAAGCCGGAGAATACTGCCGAGCAGTGGAAGCTCCTCTGCGAAGGTCTCGACAAGCTGGGCAAGGTGGCAGCTGACATGGGCATGACCATGACCTATCATCACCACATGGGCACCGGTGTCCAGACTGAGGCTGAGATTGACCGTCTCATGGAAAATACCAATCCTGATTATGTGTGGCTCCTCTATGATACCGGCCATCTGGTCTGCTCCGGCGAAGACTACATGGGCATCTTGAAGAAGTACCTGCCCCGTATCCGCCACATCCATCTGAAGGATGTGCGCCTGCCTATCCGCCAGCGGGTCATCGATGAGAAGATGAGCTTCCTGGACGGCGTCCGCGCCGGCATGTTCACTGTGCCCGGGGATGGGGATGTGGACTTCGAGCCTATCTTCGACTATGTGAACAAGAGCGACTTCGATGGCTGGTACATCGTAGAAGCTGAGCAGGATCCTGCCAAGGCCAATCCCTTGGAATACGCCCTCAAGGCCCGCAAGTATATCAAGGAAAAGGCACACCTTTGAGATTGTCCCTATTACCCCCTTCTAAAAAAACATATATAGAAGCAGCCCGCCCGGAATTTGTCTTTCCGGACGGGCTGTTTTTGTGATTCATTTTTTTCTGCGCACGGCAGTATCTTCGAAGCAAAAGTAATCTGGCTGGTGCCGGGATTGAGTGTACTCGAACTGTATGCCGTCGGCATTATAGGTTTGCCCGGTGATTACGGCCAGGCAATTGTAATCTCCCAAGGCCAGAAAGGCTTCGTCTTCCCGGGTGGCCCGCTCTACGGTCATGCGCCGCTTGCTGGTGACGATGGTCATGCCCAGGGTATCCTCGATGTATTCGTAGATGGAGGTGGCTGCGATGGCTTTGGTGAGGCCGGGGACCAGATCCTTGCGGAACAGGTTGATATCCATGATCAGGGCCTTGCCATCCAGACAGCGCACTCGCCGGATATCGTACAGAGTGCTGCCCACGGGAAAGCCGGTCTTGCGGGAGAGGCGCTCGTCCGCTACGATTTCAGCGAAGCGCAGCACCAAAGTGGAGGCCTGCATGTGGTTCCTGGCAGCGGATTCTTTGAAGGATTCGATGCCGCCGATGGTAAATTCGTTCTGTGCAATGGGCTGATAGATGACGCGGACTCCCCGGCCATGGAGGGGCTGCACATATCCCAGTTCTGCCAGGCCGCTTGTGGCGCGGCGGATGGTGTTGCGGGAGCAACTGTAGAGTTCCGTCAGCTGATTCTCTGAGGGCAGCAGGCTTTGGAAGGGATACTGTCCTTCTTCGATACGCTGTCTGAGATCGTGGAATATAGCTTCGAATTTTGCTTTAGGCATAAACTCACCTCTGGTCTTTCTTGACGATTCCATTATAGTATAGATTTCTGTCTCTTGCCAGCGTAGAAAATAACAGATTTTTCTTGCTCATTGAAAAATAATATTTTCTCTTGACTTGTTTAAACAAGTGTGGCATCATGTAGCCATAGGGTTGTTTGAACAAGTTTTTTGAAAGGGGCATGAACATGGGCCAGTATACGGAGGACTCAAAGGAGCTTTTGCGTCTCGTAGGCGGCAAGGAGAACATAGCGGCTGTGTCGCACTGCATGACGCGGATGCGCTTTGTGCTGGTTGATCCCAAGAAGGCAGACATCAAGGCCATCGAGGCTATGAAGGCAGTGAAAGGCAGCTTTACCCAGGCTGGACAGTTCCAGGTCATCATTGGCAATACGGTGAGCGAGTTTTACAAGGATTTCACGGCAGTGGCCGGAATCGAAGGCGTTTCCAAGGAGGCTGTCAAGGCAGCAGCAGGAGCCAATCAGAATATTTTCCAGCGGGGAGCGGCTATCGCTGCTGAGATTTTTGCGCCGCTGATTCCCGCTATCATCACCGGTGGCTTGATTCTAGGTTTCCGCAACTGCATTGATTCTTTGTATATTTTCGAGAACGGCACCAAGACTTTGGTGGAGCTCAGCCAGTTCTGGGCAGGCATGGATCACTTCCTCTGGCTGATAGGAGAAGCTGTCTTCCATTTGGGCATTCCCGTGGGCATCTGCTGGTCAGTGGTGAGGAAGATGGGGGGGACGCCCATACTGGGGATTGTGCTGGGCCTGACCCTGGTCTCCAGCCAGCTGCTGAATGCTTACGCCGTGGCCACTACTCCGGCGGACAAGATACCCTTCTGGGATTTCGGTGGATTCACGGTTGACATGATCGGCTACCAGGCACAGGTGCTGCCGGCTATCCTGGCGGCTTTGACCCTGGTCTACCTGGAGAGGTTCTTCCGCAAGATTACCCCTGCCGTGATTTCCATGATCGTGGTGCCTTTCTGCAGCCTGGTGCTGACAGTATGCGCGGCTCATTTCGTGCTGGGGCCCATTGGCTGGAAGATTGGTTCGGCTATTTCTGCTGTAGTTTTCTCGGGGATTACTGGAGATTTCAGGGTGATTTTCGGAGCCATCTTTGGCTTCATTTACGCACCGCTGGTTATCACCGGCCTGCATCATATGACCAATGCCATTGATCTGCAGTTGATTGCCGATTACCATGGCACCATGCTCTGGCCTATGATCGCCCTTTCCAATATCGCCCAGGGTTCTGCAGTCCTGGCTATGATTTACCTGCAGCGGAAAAATGCAGCTGCCCAGGAAATAAATGTGCCTGCCTGGATTTCCTGCTATCTTGGCGTTACGGAACCTGCCATCTTTGGCGTGAATCTGAAATATTTCTTCCCTTTCATCTGCGGCATGACCGGCTCAGCTTGTGCAGCCGTGGTCTGCGTGTCCACCTCCAGCACAGCTAATGCCATCGGCGTAGGCGGCATTCCTGGCATCCTCTCCATCCAGCCTCAGTACATGCCCAGCTTTGCCTTGAGCATGCTGGTAGCTATCGTCGTGCCCTTTGTCCTTACTGCTATCGTGGGTAAGAAGAAGGGCGTGGACAAAGAGATTGCGATGGAAGCAGCAGCTGCTGCCCCTGCAGGGAGCAGTGCCCTGCCTGTGCAGGCTGCTGCAGGCGAGCGCGAATTGCGGGCTTTTTTAGACGGTGAGGTTATTTCCCTGCCTGAAGTTAAGGATGGCGTATTTTCGGCAGGCCTGGTGGGAGAGGGACTGGCTATCCGTCCCAGCAGCGAGACACTGATTTCCCCTGTTTCAGCCAGAGTGGCAGTGCTCATGGAAGATTCTCGCCACGCAGTGGGGCTGATACTGCCTGATGGTGTGGAGATCCTGCTCCATGTCGGTCTCGATACGGTGGATATGCAGGGGGATGGTTTTGAGTATCTGGTGAAGGTCGGGGATGAAGTGCAGCCCGGTACGCCCCTGCTGAGGTTCGACCGCGAGAAGATCAAGGGGGCAGGCCATGAAGATGTGACCGTCTGCATCATCACCAACAAGAATGGCGTGGACAGCTTCGAATTCAAGACAGGCATGCAGGGCAAGGCCGGTGAGACTGTCATAGCGGCATATTGAAAAGGAAATGGCATCTGCAGGCACCGGCGTCACTGCAGATGCCTGGCAAATAGATAGGGAGTGTTTCTCATGGCAGATTTCCATGATAAAGTTGTTTATCAGATATATCCAAAATCCTTTCGTGATGCCAACGGCGATGGCCTGGGGGATTTGCCGGGCATCATTGAGAAACTTGATTATCTTGCCGAGCTGGGGGTGGATTATCTCTGGATTACGCCTTTCTTCGTATCCCCCCAGAGGGACAA
Source organism: Pseudoselenomonas ruminantium (assembly GCA_015058655.1). Lineage (GTDB taxonomy): Bacteria > Bacillota > Negativicutes > Selenomonadales > Selenomonadaceae > Selenomonas_B > Selenomonas_B ruminantium_C. The sequence goes on along the minus strand of SVBX01000010.1, from coordinate 33,611 downwards.
TGGTTATGATGTAGCGGATTATCGCCGCATAGACCCGCGTTTCGGCACCATGGCAGATGTGGAGTTGCTCATTGCCGAGGCAGATAAGCGTGGCATAGGCCTCATGTTCGATATGGTGTTCAATCATACTTCCACGGAGCACGATTGGTTCAGGCGTGCCCTGTCAGGAGAAAAGGAGTATCAGGACTACTACATCTTCCAGGCAGGTGAACCTGATAAGCCTCCCACTAACTGGGTTTCCAAATTTGGAGGCTCTGCTTGGGAATATGTGCCGCAGCTGGGCAAGTGGTACCTGCACCTCTTTGACAAGACGCAGGCGGATCTCAACTGGGAAAATCCCGCCGTGCGGCGTGAACTCCAGGATATCCTGCGCTTTTGGAAGGAAAAGGGGTTGAAGGGGTTCCGCTTCGATGTGGTGAACCTCATTTCCAAGCCGGAAGCCTTCGAGGATGACCATGAGGGAGATGGGCGCAGATTCTACACCGATGGCCGCCATGTCCATGAGTTTTTGCAGGAAATGGTGCGTGAAAGCGGTATTGAGGGCATGGTGACGGTGGGGGAGATGTCTTCCACCAGCCTGGAGAATTGCATACGCTACTCCAGTCCCCGGTACAAGGAACTGGCCATGGCGTTCAGCTTCCATCATCTGAAGGTCGATTACAAGGATGGAGACAAGTGGCAGCTGATGGAGCCGGATATAGCAGAGCTCAAGCAGCTCTTTGCCCAATGGCAGGAAGGCATGCAGGAAGGGGAGGGGTGGAACGCCACTTTTTGGTGCAATCACGACCAGCCCCGGGCTGTTTCCCGTTTCGGCGATGACGGCTCCTTGCGGAAGGAATCTGCCAAGATGCTGGCAGCCTGCATCCATCTCATGCGGGGAACTCCTTATATCTACCAAGGGGAAGAAATCGGCATGACCAATGCGCACTATGATTCCATAGAGCAGTATCGGGATGTGGAAAGCCTCAACTACTATGAAATCCTGCAGCGACAGGGAAAGACTCCTGAAGAAGCCTTGGAAATCCTCGCGGCTCGTTCCCGGGATAATGGCCGTACGCCCATGCAGTGGTCAGCAGAAAAATATGCAGGCTTTTCTGCTGCCGAACCCTGGATACTGCCTCCTGACAACTACCGCCAGATCAATGTAATGGCAGAAAGGCAGGAGCAGGATTCCATCTTTTCCTTCTACCGGCAGCTCATAGCACTGCGCCATGAATTGCCTCTCGTTGCCGAAGGCTCGATATCTTTTCTGGAGAGAGAAAACCCGGATGTGATTGCCTATCAGCGGGAATTGGACGGGGAGAAAATGGTTGTCTTGTGCAATTTCCGCCGTCACCAGAGTTCCTTGCAGGAAAAATCCCTGCAGGAATATGAAGAGGCAGGCTTCAGCAAGTTGCTGGGGAACTATGCGGGCTTGGGAAAAGATTTGCGACCTTTCGAGGTTGTGGTGTTCAGAAGGCAATGAATCAATGTATCAGAGCGGTCATTGGGTCGATAGGCTTCGTGCGAAACAGTGCCGCGCTGCGTTCTTGCACGAACGCTAAGGAACTGGCAAGAAATAAATTGAGCATAATGCGAAGGATTAGTTTGGCTAGACAAGGCGGAGGAAGGAGGCATAGCGGTGCTATGTCGACTGACGACAACGCAGTATAGACGAACTAAGACAAGCAGAATGCTTAATTTATTTCTGAACAGTTCCTAAGTCCATATTGAAATTTCAGTAAAGGCAGCAGGGCTTTGATAGTCCTGCTGTTTTGGCGTGCCCGGCATGGCCTCGCTTCCATCAGCCCATCTTCACGGGTCAAGTTCATTTAATCAACACGCTATAGGCTGTCACAGCAAGATTTTATAGTATTGCTAAATAATATTATTGTTTTGCGGATAGTTTGTCTGCTTTATGGCGATTTAGGACAGTTTCTTTCCAAGTGCAGGAATATTAAACAAACAAGTTTTTATAGACCCAATAGTTGGAATATAGATATAATATAATCAACAGATGTACAAAAGGCGCCAAAACATCACAAGGTAAATTGGTTTATGGTAAAGTTGAACAGGGGGACTGGCAATGAGTAACACTGAAACTGCTGGACAGCTTTCCTGGAAGACCAGGATTGCATACGGCTTAGGCGATACAGCCCAGAATGTGGTCTGGGGTGCCATGGGTATCCTGACTTTCTTCTACACGGATTATGCAGGCATAGATCCTGCCATCGTGGGTCTGGTCATGCTGCTGTCGCGCTGCTTTGATGGCTTCTCTGATGTTATCATGGGGTTCGTAGTGGAAAAGACCCATTCCAAGTGGGGGAAATCCCGTCCCTGGATCCTTTGGATGAGCATTCCCTTCGCTGTGTCCATCATCCTTATCTACACAGTGCCGCAGACCACTTCGGCTCTGCAATTTGCATATATCTTCGTAACATATAATCTCTGCACTACTTTCTGCTATACGGCCTTGAACCTTCCCTACGGCAGCCTGTCTGCCATGATGACCCGCCTCTCCAAGGAGCGCGACATGCTTTCCATCACCCGCATGTGCCTGTCTCCCTGGGGACGCATCCTCTCCGTATCTGCAACCTTGCCTTTGGTGAAGGTCTTCGGTGACAGCCAGATGGCCTGGGTAGAGGTGATGAGCCTTTGGGCTTTGGTCGGTTTGGGACTCCTTATCTTCTGCTTCCGCAACTGTGAGGAAACCGTTGTGATAGAAGCTCGTGAGAAGGCTGACGACAAGGTGCCTGTGAAGCGGGCCCTCAAAGGTTTGGCTGTGAACAAGTATTTCTGGGCCGGCATGACCATCTGGATGATGCAGAATGTCATCTTCACCGTCACCGGCACCATCCTGCCCTATTACTGCAAGTATATCTTCAATAACGATTCCCTTTACAGCGGCCTGTATCTCTTGGAGACTTTGGTCACCATCGGTGTCATGGCTCTCTTCAGCCCGAAGCTGCTCCAGCGCTTTGGCAAGAGGAACATGAGCCTGGGCGGCGTGGTTATCTGCCTGGTAGGCCACCTTATTTTCCTCATCAATCCTGAGGATTTTAACATGCTGGTCTTCAGCTGCATCATTCGCGGCATCGGCTTTGCTCCCATTCAGTCTGTTATCTTTGGCTTCCTGGGGGACGCAGTGGAATATGGCCAGTGGAAGAGCCACCTGCGCCAGGAAGGCTTGGTGTTCTCCGGCGGTTCCGTAGGCACAAAGGTGGGCACCGGCCTTACCAGCGCTATTTTGACCGGCTTGCTGTCCTACGCAGGCTATGTGGCCACCGCTACCGGCTCTGTATCCCAGACCCCTGCTGTCATCAGCATGATCATGAGCATCTACATGTATGCACCGCTCATCGTCTGGGGCGTGCTGATCGGCGTGCTGGTGAACTACAAGCTGGATAAGGAGTATCCCGCCATCATGCAGGAGCTGGTACAGCGCGAAGCTCTGGGCGAAATGTAAGAAGAGGTGTTGAACTTGAAAGAAAATACTTTGATTACCGTTACTCGTCAGTACGGCAGCGGCGGTCGTGAGATTTCCGAAATCCTGGCCAAACGCATGGGTGTGAAGCGCTATGATCGCAAGATTGTGAACATGGCGGCAGAGAAAATGGGACAGGGCGCTGACATTGAGAGCATCGTGGAGTCCTCCTACGCTTCCCCTGAAACCAGCAAGCCCTATTTCCAGCAGGGGGGCTTTGGCAGGGTGGCTGACTACAACCGCCGCTACATCGAGCAGGCCAAGGCCATCCTGGCCATTGCCAAGCGGGGCGAGGGCGCGGTTTTCCTGGGCCGCTGCGCTGACTTCGTGCTGAAGGACTGCCCCAACCACTATTCCTTCTTCATCTACGCTGACGACGATTTCCGCGAGCAGCGGGCCAAAGAGGAGTACGACGAAAAGACCGTGAAGGAACTGGACGCCGTGGACGAACAGCGCCGCAGCTACTACGCCTACTACACGGGCAGGAAGTGGGGCGACCCGCAGAATTACGACATGATGATCAACACCAGCAAGATAACGCTGGAAGAAGCGGCTGACCTTATTTGCCAGTATGTGGAGATGAGGCAGAAATAAAGGATGAGCACCTGAAACTGATAAGGTTTTGGGTGCTTTTGCTTTATGTGCATTATGTTCATGTTGGTTTGGGATTGTGGTATCATTGAGAAGCGAATAGTGATATGTGAAACGGAAAAGGGGCAGACAGGTGAAATTTCCCATGGGCATAAGGCTGAAGACATTTGGTGCGGTAATGCTGGTCAATATTCTGGCTGTGGTTTTGCTTGCGATGTTTTTGCAATATCGCGCTGCCTCTTTTTTTGAAGAGCAATATATGGCATCTCTGTATGAACGGGCCAAAGTGGGAGGGCAGAATGTAGACGGCGTCTTTCAAGAGGTGTATCGTGCTGCACTGGATGTTGCCTATGATGAGCGGGTGGCTGCCCTAGCTGCGGGGAACAGGCAGGAGCAAATGGAACTGGCAGAGATCTTGCGGGAATACAAGAGAAATACGCACATGGCAGATATGGTATATTGTTTACTGCCGGAGCAGGGAATCCTGATAAAATCTGCAGAGCATAACGGAGTGCAGCAACTGCCACAGGATGTGGGAAGGAAATGGCTGGAAATTTTGCATCGACAACATGGAATGCATCCGCTGGCGGTAGTTGATATACTCAGCACTTCACATAAAAATGTCTACTTGTACAGTGCAGAGATAAAGGGAAAGGAGGGAGAGACAGTAGCCTGGCTGGCTTTTACAGTCAGTGAAAGGGAGCTTTATTACAGCTATTTTGATAGTGTGGATAATAGCAGCCAGTCTTTTGCATTGCTTTTTGATGACGGGAAGAGTGTGTCTTCCGGGCCACAGAAATTGGATGAAGCGGAAAAAGAGCAACTGGCAAGCTTTTGCAGCCTGGGGGCATGCACGGGCCGTGTGGAAATGGGGGATGCATCCTATTTCGGCGCCAAAGCGCAGATGGCTTTTTCGGGGGATACATACTGCGTGCTGATTCCGGAAGAGCCCTTTGAACGGCAGACGCAAGATTTATGGGTAATGGGGCTTCTGGGGGGGCTGATAGTCCTGCTTACCACATCGCTAGGCGGGTATGTACTTTCTTCTCGTCTCAGCAGTCCTGTGGAGGAATTGGCACTTGCCATGCAGGCTGCCGGAAAGGGAGATCTGGCGGCGCGGTCTTCGGTGAAAGGAAATGATGAGATAGGCTATCTGGCCATGACTTTTAATGGCATGCTGGAAAAAATTTCCTTGCTGGTGGAAGAAATAGCCAATGAAAAAGCCTTGAAAAAAGAAGCAGAGTTGAAAGCATTGCAGTATCAGATCAGGCCGCATTTCATATACAATATGCTGAATTCCATCCGTCTGGCAGCCATTATGCAAGGGGCAGGGAACCTGGGCTCCCTGCTGCTGGATTTTGCAGAGCTCTTGCGGGCCAGCATAAACAGGGATGGGGCTTTTGTGACAGTGGAAGAAGAAATAGATATTCTCAAACACTATATTTCGTTGCAGAAGTTTCGCATGATGGATGCTTTTTCCATAGATTTTGAGATAGACAAGGAAACACTTAGATGCATAATGCCAAGGCTTATCCTGCAGCCTCTGGTGGAAAACAGCATCATCCACGGTCCCAGCCAGGCGCATTCTGCTTGTACCATCTGGGTGCGTGCCTTTTTTGATGAGGGGCAGCTGATTTTGGAAGTGGAAGACGACGGGCAGGGCATGAGCCCGGAGAAACTGACTGAGATAGGCAGGGGGCAGGTGGAAAATTCCCACGGTGGTTTGTCTGGTGTGGGTGTGAAAAATGTGAAAGAGAGGCTAGAATTGTATTACGGCGCAACAGGCAGGCTGGAATACTTCAGCGATGGAGCCAGCTACACACTGGCCAGAGTCAGTCTGCCTGTTTCCAGAGATGCCCAGGCGTATGAGCTCTGAAAGGGGGGCGTTTGTGTTGTTGAAAAAAGCAGCGCTGGTCTGTTTCGCATTGCTATTGCTTTTGGCAGGAACCCTCGTCCTTAAAGAGAAGGAGGAGAAGCAGATACCAGGTGAGTATACAGTGGGAGTGGTGCTGAAGGCTATGGATAGCGAGCACTGGCTGTCTGTGCGTTCAGGCATGCGGGAGGAAGCTAAGGCCAAGGGGGTAAGACTGATTGTCGTGACACCTGAAAATGAAGCCGCTTATGGTGAACAAAATAAAATCATAGAAGATTTGCTGGGAAATAACATAGATGCTTTGGTGGTTTCACCTGTGAATCTCCATCATACAGCGGGCTGGATATCCTTGGCAAAGGAAAGGGGAATCAGGCTGCTGACCGTGGATGAAAAAATCAACGGCATTCCGTGTGTGGGGGCCAACAACTACAATATTGGCCGTCTGGCAGCCAGGGAAATGGCACGCTTGCTTCCTCCAGGCTCCCAGGTAAGCGTAATGGGAGGAAGTGCTAATCAGGAAGCGCATATCCGGCGCATGGAGGGATTCAGAGACGGCATTCGTGAGGAAACGGAGCTGGAACTGGTTGCGAGCCTGGCTGATGAAACCAAGTACCGTCAGGCAACTATACAGAGCGAGAACCTGCTCAGATTATATCCTGAACTAAAGGGAATGTTCGTCACCAGCGCTATCATGACCCTGGGCGTGGCTGATGCCACACGCTCACGGGACATTAAGCTCATAGGGGTGGATACGCAGACTGATGCCTTGAGAGCATTGAAAAACGGTTCCATAGATGCCATGATTTCTCAGAACGGCAGGGAGATAGGCATGATGGCCATAGATATTGTGCTGGAGATGCTTCAGGGAAGGGAAGTGCCGGGGAGCGCCTTTATAGAAAATGAGGTCATCAGGAATGATAATGCGGATGAATATTTGCAGCAGGAGGAATTCTGATGAAGAAAGTGATTATTGCAGATGATGATTTTTTAGTGCGCACTTATTTGAAGCAGATGATTCCCTGGGAGCAGAAGGGTTATGTTATTGCGGGGGACGCAAAGAACGGCAGCGAGGTGTTGTCTCTGGCAGCGTCGCAGAAGCCGGATCTGATTATCACGGATATTTGCATGCCGGTCATGGATGGTATTGAACTTATCCGCAGCCTGAAAGAGAAAAAATTTCCGGGGCGCATCCTGGTGCTCAGCAGCCATGATGATTTTGTTTATGTGAAAGAAGCCATGAAGCTGGGAATAGAAGATTACCTGCTGAAAAATGAGCTGACGCCGGAAAAGCTGCAGTTCTTTCTGGAACAGGAAAATGCTGACGAGCCGGAAAAAACAAATTCAGAGGAGCAGGAGGAATTAGCGCGCATCGGCAGGGAGAAGATGAAGGAAGAATTCCTGATGGGGCTCTTGCAGGGCGAGGAGCAGGCTGATGCTTTGAAGGAAAAATCCAAAGTGGCAGGAATAGAGGCAGATTTTTATCTGGGGGCGGGAATCCTCATCAGGCTAAGAGATTGGCAACAGAGGCGAAAGTCGATGTCAGGGGAGGCAGAGTCTTCGTTTCAGCATGCTTTTTTGGAGATGTGTCGCAATGTCATTCGGCAGGAAACGGAATGCTCGGGCAAAGTATGCAGCTGGGTATTTCTGCCCAAGCTGGAAGAAGAATATGTAGCTGTGCTGCTGGATTTCGGACATGGAGGGAGTACAGCCAGGTGGCAGCAATTGCAGAGGGAAATTGCCCAGAAGATACATATTTTTGGCAGGCGTTACCTCAACGCTTCAGCAACGCTGCTTTTGGCAGATATGTGCCGTGGCCTGGGGGGGATGGTGAAACATTGGCACGCGCTATATTCCTGCCGCTGGCGCCTTTTTTACGAAGGGGATGGCTGCCTGACCTGCAAGGAACTACCTGCTTGGCGGGAAGAGCCGTCTGCCGCAATCCTGGAAATGGTGGAAGGCCTTTCCCACGCCGGTGCTGAAAGAGAGGAAAGGTTGCAGGCCTTTCTTGAATGCCTCGGAGAAGAGCATTTGCCTCTTGAGCAAGTCAGGATGCTGATAGAACGCATTATGCCGCTGTCTTATCGGGAAAGGCAGGAGGTTTTTCCAGATTTTCAGGCTATGACTAAATCTATCATGAGTTTCAAGGAAAGCCTGAAGGTTGAAGCAGAGCATCCTGCTGTGAGAAAAGCTGTTGAGTACATGCGCTTGCACAGCCGGGAAGACATTACTCAGGCAGAGGTGGCGAATCATGTGCGTTTGAATGCGGCTTATTTTTCTACTTTGTTCAAGAGGTGCACCGGCAAAGGGTTTGCCGAATATTTGACGGAGCAGCGCCTGGCCAGGGTCAAAGCCAGACTGCGTCAGGAGACATCTCTGATCAAGGAAATTGCCCAAGAGGAAGGTTTTTTCAACTATCAGCACTTTTGCCGGCTGTTTCATCAATCTACGGGAGTTACGCCCAGAGAATACCGCATGGGGAAGGAGATAAGAAAATAGCAACTCAGACAAAAATAAAGCAACTTTGGCAGCTTATTCCTGCCAGGGTTGCTTTTTTTTTATGATTGAGCATGTATTGATGCTTTTTGTATCAACAAATGGTCATTTTATCCAAAAAACAGGAAACAATATGATGCAAATGAGTGGGTATAATAATGATTGTAAGGAAAACAGATGGAGCTCATCTGCATGTAGCTGTTGAAGGAGTTGTTTAGTATGAAAATCGGTATTATTGGCGCAGGCCGCATCGGCAAGGTACACATTCGCAATATTTCCCTCTTTGTGCCGGATATGGAAATCAAGACAGTGGCAGATCCCTTTGCCAATGAAGCAACGGAGGCTTATGCCAGGAAGTTCGGTGTGGAGAGGGTCACCAAGGAACCGCAGGATATCTTCGCGGATCCAGAAATTGAGGCTATCGTGATTGCTTCTTCTACCAATACTCATGCGCAGTTCATCATCGAAGGCGCTAAGGCCGGCAAGCATATTTTCTGTGAAAAGCCCATCGACTATGATTTGAAGAGAGTGCATGAGGCAATCGATACGGCCAGGAAGGCGGGGGTCAAGCTGCAGATTGGTTTCTGCCGTCGTTTTGACCACAATCACAGGGCAGTATATGACATGGTGCAGGACGGAAGGGTGGGCAAGCCTCATCTCATTCGCATCAGCTCTCGTGATCCTGAGCCGCCTTCCATTGACTACGTGAAAGTTTCCGGTGGTATTTTCTACGATATGATGATCCATGATTTTGATATGGCTCGTTTCCTGGCAGGGGATGAGGTGGAGGAAGTGTTTGCCCAGGGTTCCGTGCTGGTAGATCCTGCCATCGGCGAAGCAGGCGATGTGGATACCGCCGTGGTTACGCTGAAGTTCAAATCCGGTACCATTGCCACCATAGATAACAGCCGCAAGGCAGTCTATGGCTATGATCAGAGAGTGGAGGTATTTGGTTCTGAAGGCGTGGCCATGAATGGCAATGATATTCCCAATACTGCTACTTTTGCCAATGGTAACGGCACGGTAGGCGGCACGGCTTTCCAGGTTATGTGGGACCGCTACGAACAGGCTTTCGTAAATGAAATGACAGCTTTTGCAGAGGCTGTGAAGAATGACCGGGAAACGCCTGTGACAGGGGAGGATGGGCTTTATCCTGTGGAGATGGCTGCAGCAGCAACCAAGTCCTTGAAGGAAGGGCGTCCTGTGAAGATTTCTGAAATTGCCTGATTTGCCAAGGGAAAGAGAGGTTGTTGTTTCATGAAACGCTGTGCCTGCATAGACACTTTGTATACTGAGCTTCCTTTTGAAGAGAGGTTCCTGGCTGCCAGGAAGGATGGCTTTGAGTCGGTGGAGTTCTGGGATTGGCGCATCAGGGATCTGGACAAGGTTAAAATGGCTGCTGAGACGGCGGGAATCAAAATCAGCGGTTTCAACGGGGATAACGATTTTTCCCTGGTTGACCCTGCTCATAAGCAGCCTTATCTCAAGGCTTTGAAAGATTCCCTGGAGGCTGCCCGAAAAGTGGGGGCTGATACAGTGACTATCCATTCCAATGCCCTGGGAGAAGGAGGCGTGGTGGTCAATCATTATGACGAGCTTTCGGACACGGTAAAACTCTGCTCTATGTATGATACGCTCACAGCTGCTGTAAAGATTGCAGAAGAATACGGTATTCGCATGAATCTGGAGGCTCTGAATATAAAAGTAGATCATGTGGGGAATTTCCTGCAGACCACGCAGATGGCAGCCGAGATCACCAGGCTTATAGGCTCTCCCCTGTTGATGGTGCTCTTTGATGCCTATCATATGCAATATAATGAGGGGGCGCTTTGCTGGAACCTGGAAAAATACATTGACCAGATCGGCCACATCCATGTGGCAGACTGCCCGGGCCGTCATGAGCCAGGAACTGGAGAGATTTGCTATCACGGAGTCTATGAGACTCTGAAGAGATTGGGCTATAAATATCGGGTGGGCTATGAGCTTTTCCCAGCTGAGGATACCAAAACTGCTGTCAAGGCTATCATGGAGGATTGATTCTGCAGAAAGGAGGGGGACAGAGGCCTGTTCCCTCTCCGATTAGGAGGAATTGCGATATGAGCGAAGCAAATGCGGCGGCTATGAGTCCGCCGGCCTCAGAAACTTCGAATTCTCCCGGGGATGGGCGTTTGTCGTGGTTTACAAGGATCTCTTACGGTGTAGGCGATACGGCTATGAATATAGTAGCCGGCGCCATGACTATCCTGACCTTTTTTTATACAGACTATGCCGGGGTGGAACCTACCACCGTGGGCTTGGTAATGCTCCTTTCACGCTGTTTTGACGGAGTATCTGACCTTATCATGGGGTTCCTGGTGGAACGCACTAATTCCCGCTGGGGCAAGTCCAGGCCTTGGATACTCTGGTCAAGTATTCCCTTCTGTATATCCATCGTTCTGATTTACACGGTACCTCAGGGTTCGGATTTCATGAAGTTCGTGTATCTTTTCATCACTTACAATTTCTGCAATACCATATGCTACACGGCTTTGAATCTTCCTTACGGCAGCTTGTCAGCCATGATGACCAGGGTTTCCCATGAGCGTGACATGCTTTCCGTGACCCGGATGGCTCTTTCGCCCATTGGCAAGATCATTTCTATCTCGGCTACGCTGCCCCTGATAAAAATGCTGGGGGATAATCAGGAAGCCTGGATCAAGGTGATGGCTATCTGGTCAGTGCTGGCTTTCTTGCTGTTGCTGCTTTGCTTCTTCAAATGCAAGGAGAAGGTAGTGATAGAGGCCAGAAAGAAGGCTGCCAGGATCCCTGTGGGCAAAGCTATGAAATGCCTGTTGCTCAACAAGTATTTTTGGATGGCTATGACCATATGGATGATGCAGTGCATTATTCAGATGGTCACTGGCACGATTCTTCCCTATTATTGCAAATATATTTTCTTCGATGATTCGCTTTTCAGCTTCCTGTTGTTGCTGGAAGTCTGTACCACTATCTTAGTGACTATTATCTTTTGCCCTGCCCTGCTGAAAAAGTTCGGCAAGCGCAATATGTCGTTGATGGGGGTGGGGCTGGCCCTGGCAGGTCACTTGATATATTGCCTGAATCCCATGGATTATAACTGGGTTGTCTTCAGCTGCGTGATTCGTGGCATAGGCTTTGCACCCCTGAATTCTGTCATATTTGGTTTTTTGGGAGATGTGGTGGAGTATGGGCAGTGGAAATTCCATGTGCGCCAGGAAGGCCTGATTTTCTCGGGTGGCTCTATCGGCTACAAGGTCGGTACAGGCATTACCGGCGCCATCATCACAGCGCTTATGTCCTGGTCAGGTTATGTGGCGTCTACAACTGCCGATGCTGTGCAGCCACAGTCTGCCATTGACATGATCGTGAGTCTTTATATGTATGGCATGATCATTATCTGGGTAATACTTTTGGCAGTGCTTTTCATGTATAAGCTGGACAAAGAATACCCCAAGATTATGAATGAACTGGTTATGCGTGAAGCGCAGGGTGAAATGTAAGATCAGCAGCTAAAGAAAATGAGTACCTTGAGCCAGCTGTGGCTGAAGGTACTCATTTTTGCTATAGAAATAAACTATTTTGTCCACTTCTTCCGATACTCTCCCGGAGAAATGCCCACGGCATTCCTGAAGGCGTTCTGGAAGTAGTTGGAGTTATTGTAGCCGATCTGGGCGGCGATGGCGGTGATGGTCATGTCTGTGTTGATGAGAAGGTTCTGGGCTTCGCCGATGCGGCGCAGGGTGGCGTATTTCATGGGGGAGAAGCCGCTTTCCTCTTTGAAGATGTGGGAGAGGTAGTAGGCATTGGCGTGCATGGCCTGGGCAATGTCCGAGAGGCGCAACTCCTCCCGGTAGTGGCTGTCGATGTAGCGGCGCATGCGGGCGGCCAGGCTGTCCTGCCGTTGATCTTCTTTGACTCCTTTGGTCAGGATGCGCCGCGCCAGCTTGGTGAAGAGAGCCCGGGCCAGGAGATTGGCGGCATCTGCTCCTTCTTCCGTTTGTATTTCGCCTTCTATCAGGCGGCAGAGCTGCAAATAGCTTTCGTAATCTTCTCCTGTGCTGATGACGGGGCAGACACCAGCGGGAACCAGCTGGCCTGCTTCCTGCCCCGGCAGATGCAGGTTGCTCAGGCCCAGGCAGTAAGTGTGCAGTTCCTCGCCATTGCCACCGAATTCATCGTGCACGGTGTGGCTGTTGTAGATGATGAAATCCCCGGTTTTGGCGGTGTAACGGTGGCCGCCTATCATAAAAATGCCTGCTCCCTGGTAGACCAGGACGGCTTCTGTCAAGTGGGCATGCTCATGCATGCTCCGGGGCATCTTGGTAGCCTCGGCATCCACATGGCAGATATAGTCAAGGTGGGGCTCCAGTCCTCTGGGGAAAAGAGGCACGGCGGAGCCTTTGATGAAATATTGCAGCATATAGGTTCCTCCTCAACTACAAGGATAGCAGGAAAAGCGGGAAAAAAGAAGGGGCAAGGGCAGGAAAATGCACAATCACAATATTGGGCAACTTTTGGGTATGTAATGCGATTAAATCGAAGGAAACAGGACAATATATTGGAAGTTTTGGGAGGTGTTTTCTCTTATACTGTAATTGCAAGCAGGAAAGAGAGAAGGGCAGGCCAAGAGGCTCTGCCTGGAAGAACAGGAGGGATATGATGGCTATTCATATTACAGGCGCTCCCTGCTGCTGGGGAGTGGATGATGTCAGGAATCCATATCTGCCACCCTGGCAGAAGGTGCTCTGCGAGGCGGGACAGGCCGGTTACAAGGCTATTGAGCTGGGGCCTTACGGTTACCTGCCACTGGACATTGAGGTGGTCAGCGCAGAGCTTAGGAGGAATGGCATTTCTATCGTGGCAGGCACCATTTTTGATGATCTGCTATCCGAGGAAAATTATCCCCAGATATTGAAGCAGGTGGATGACATTTGCAGCCTTATCACCAAACTGCCGGAACTTCTCCGGGAACCGGGCCAGCGGTACAAGACACCGTATCTTACGGTAATGGACTGGGGACATGACGAGCGGGACTATGCCGCAGGCCATCCGGATAAGGCACCCCGTCTGAGTGAGGCTGGCTGGCAGCAAATGATGGAGCATATCAAAGGCATTGCCAAAGCTGCGGACAAATGGGGGGTCAGGGCGGTGATTCACCCTCATGCAGGCGGCTATATAGAGTTCGCCGATGAGATAGACAAACTCATGGAGGACATACCCGCTGCGGTGGCAGGACTTTGCCTGGATACAGGGCATTTGCGCTATTCCGGCATGGAGCCGGTGGCATGGCTGCGGAAGTACGCTGACCGCCTTGACTACATTCACTTCAAGGACATCGACGAAAAGGTCTATGAAGAGGTGCTTTCAGAGCATATCCGCTTCTTCGAGGGCTGCGGCAAGGGAGCCATGTGTCCCATTGGCACGGGCATGCTGGATTACCCTGCCATTTACAAGCTGCTGACAGAGGAAATTCACTACGAAGGCTACATCACCGTGGAGCAGGAGCGGGACCCGCGCAACTCCGATACCAGCCTCCGGGATGTAAAGGCCAGCGTGGATTACCTGCACAGCCTGGGCTTTGATTGAGAGATTCCTTCTATAGGGAGCTGCCTGGGAATGTAAGGTGCGAGAAATCAGCACATGCTGCGGATTCAGGAATAGATATATATGATAAAGGGAGAGAGTGAAAATGATTAACGGTGAGAGAGTTTTGGATCATCCTATTCGCTGGGCAATGGTGGGGGGCGGCCGTGGCAGTCAGATCGGCTATATCCACAGGAGTGCAGCTCTTCGTGACCGTTCCTTTGAACTGGTGGCCGGTGCCTTTGATATCGACCCTGAGCGGGGCAAAGATTTCGGCGTGCAACTGGGGGTAGCTCCCGAGCGTTGCTATCCCGATTACAAGACCATGCTGCGTGAGGAGGCTAAGCGTGGTGAGGACAAGATCGAGGCTGTGACCATTGCCGTGCCCAATGGCCTTCACTACGAGGTGTGCAAGGCAGTGCTGGAGGCCGGCTTCCACGCTGTCTGCGAAAAGCCTCTCTGCTTCACCGCTGCCCAGGCTGAGGAACTGGTGCAGCTGGCAGACAGCAAGAATCTGGTAGTGGGCGTGACTTACGGTTATTCCGGCCATCAGCTCATTGAACAGGGGCGCCAGATGGTGAAGCATGGCGATTTGGGCGAAATCCGCCTGGTGATGATGCAGTTCCCCTTTGGCGCTTACAATACCGCTGTGGAGGAAAGCAACGCCGCTGCCCGTTGGCGCATGGATCCGAAGAAGGCCGGCCCCTCCTTCGTATTGGGAGATGTTGGCACCCATCCGCTGTTCCTGGCCGAGGCCATGATTCCCGGCATGAAGATCAAGAATCTCATGTGCACCACCAAGTCTTTCATACCCACCCGTCAGCTGGAGGACAATGCCTTCGTCATCATGAATCTTGAGGGTGGCGCCCAGGCAACCTGCTGGGCTTCCTCCATCAATTGCGGTGCCCTTCACGGCCAGAAAGTCCGCATTGTGGGTTCAAAGGCTTCCATTGAGTGGTTCGATGAGCGTCCCAATCAGCTTTCCTACGAAGTTGAGGGCGAACCTGTGCGCATTTTAGAGCGCGGCGGCGCCTATCTTTATCCCGAGGCCAGGGAAGAAGACCGTATCAGCGGCGGCCACACGGAAGGCCTCTTTGATGCCTGGTCCAACCTCTATCGTCGCTTCGCCATTGCCATGGAGAAGGCTGGCAAGGGGGAGAAAATTGACTTCTGGTACCCTGATGTCCATGCCGGTGCCCAGGGGGTGAAATGGGTGGAAAAGTGCGTGGAGTCCGCCAGGCAGGGCTGCACTTGGGTTGACTACGACTAAATCTGCCTATAGAGGTTGCGGTAGTTCCTGGGCGACATGCCGGTAAGCTTCTGAAAAGCCCGGTTGAAATGGCTGGAACTGCCGTAGCCCACTGACAGGGCAATGTCCGTAATGGACATTGCTGAATCTATCAGCAGGGTCTGGGCTTCTCCGATGCGGCGGCGGGTCATGTACTGGATCAGGGGATAGCCGTAGAATTTCTTGAAGATATGGGCCAGATGATAGGAATTCACATGGAAGCTTTCCGCCAGTTCCTCCAGGGTAAGCGGCTCCATATAATGGCTGTCCAGATAGGTGCGTACCTCCCGCAGCAGGTTGTTTTCCTGTGAACCAAGGCCTTTTTCCTCCTGTGCCAGCCTTTCCAGAATCAGCAGGAGAATGGCATGGAGCAGGTTGTTGGCTATCTCCGGGCCGTGCGTACCGTTTTCAGTGGTGACTTCATACATCAGCTGAAAGAGGGAGACAAAGCGGGGGAAATGGCTGCCGGTCTTCAATAGGGGACACCTGTCCGAGGTGGTGAGATGGTTAGCGGCAAGTCCTGGCAGGCAAAGGCCTGTGATGGCGCAGCTGTAGATGGCAAGATCCTCGTTTTCCCGACTGGATTCGTCATGGACAGCACCGCTGTTGATGATAAGCAGATCTCCCGGTGAGGTGTTGTAGCTTTTGCCCTGTATGATATGGACTCCCTGACCTTTGCGGATGAGGATAAGCTCCAGTACATCCTCGTGACGGTGCATAGCCCGGGGCATTTCCGTATAAGTGCCCGTGGCGGCATAGACAGAAATGAGGTGGGGAGAATTGCCGCCTGTGAAGACGGCAGGGAATTTTTCTTTGCTGAAAGCCATGGGAACCTCCTGACAGATAGTAGATAACACTATCATAGCAGAAGCGCAGAAAAACAGGAATATATTTGGGAAGGTGAAAGAAATGAAAATCGCATTTGATGTGGATGTGCTGGCCAAGCAGATGAGCATCACGGACATGGTGCACAAGGTGGCAGACTGGGGCTACAAGTATATTGAGCAGTCTCCCCATCCCAGGATCAACCCCTTTTACAAGCATCCCCTGTTCTCCAAGGAGTGCGAGGAGGAGTACAGGAAGGCCCTGAAGGAAACAGGTGTGGAAATCTCTTCCTTTATCTGCGTCTATCGCTGGTCCGGCCCTACCGAGGAGCAGCGGAAGATGGCGGTGGAGAACTGGAAGAAGCTCATTGAGATTGCAGTGAACATGAATGTTCCCGTCATCAATACGGAGCTGTCAGGTGACCCTAACCAGCCGGAAATCTGCAATGGCATGTGGTTCCGTTCCATGGAAGAGCTGCTGCCCATCATCGAGCGCGAGGGCCTGCGGGTGGAGATTCAGTCCCATCCCTACGACTTCTGTGAGCTGAACAACGAGACCTGTGACATGGTGAAGTCCTTCCGCTCCAGGAACCTGGGCTATGTGTATTCCTCTCCCCATGGTTTCTTCTATGACCAGGGCAAGGGTGATGTGCGCTCCATGCTCCGCTATGCAGGAGACGAGCTCACTCATGTGCTTTTTGCCGATACCTTCAACCAGACTTTGGATTGCCGCTATATTGCCAATCCGCCTACGCTGAACCAGCGGGGCAGGGCAGATATTACCATCCATCAGCACCTGGCCATGGGCGAGGGGGATGTGGACTTTGATGGTATCTTCGAGACTCTGCGGGAAATGGACTTTGCAGGCAAGCAGTCCAAGGCTGACGCTCCCAAGGTGGGCGGCGAGAGCATTGCCTGCGTTTCCATGTTCGGCTTTCCGGAGAAGATGGACAAGCAGGCCCCGGAAGCACGCGAGCGCATCGAGCGCGAACTGCTGGGTCGCTGAAAAAGGCAGCAGGCGCGCGCCGGGGGCCTGCTATGCATGGTGTATCTGAAGATGGGCCAAAGAGGTCTCAGGGCAGAAAGGAATGCTTTTCCCCGGGGCCTTTTTGGGGTATACTGGAGTAGGTTTTTGTCGTTGCAAAGGAGATCATATGTACCGTGCAGTAATCTTGCTCTGCCTCTTGTGGGGGTTCAATTGGGTGGTCATGAAGGTGGCCACCGGGTATTTTTCCCCGGCCTTTTTTTCTATGCTTCGCTTTACCAGTGGGGCGGCCATCCTGTTTTTGGTGATACTGGCGAAGAGAATTTCCTTGCCAGCAAAGAAATACTGGCCCTGGATAATATTTACCGGGGTAACGCAGATTGCCTACTGCAATGCTGCCATGCAAACAGCCTTAGTGGATTTGGGTTCCGGCATGGCGGCTATGCTTAATTACACCATGCCGGTCTGGACGGCGATCTTAGCCCGGCTTTTTCTCAAGGAACGCCTCTCCTGGTTGAGGCTGATGGGGATAACCCTGAGCCTTTTGGGGTTGGGGGTGCTGCTGAATGTGAATGTTTCCGGCAATATAGGGGCCGTCCTGCTGGCGCTCTCTGCCGCTGTAGTCTGGGGGGCGGGGAATGTGGCCATGAAGGGCAAGCTCATGGGATGCGATCTCACGGCGCTCACAGCCTGCCAGATGGCCACGGGAGCGCTGGTGCTGCTGCCCTATGCGCTGCTGGTGGAAGAGTTCTCGGCTGATTGGAATCTTACCTCCCTGCTCTGCGCAGCCTATAATGGTGTCCTGGCCTCCGCATTGGCTTTCCTTCTTTGGTGCTATATTATCAGGAATATGGAAGCCGGCAAGGCTGCCGTTTCCATCCTGGCCGCGCCGGTGGTGGGAGTATTGGGGGGCGTCATTTGCCTGGGCGAGACCATGACGCCCCTGATGGGGGCAGGCATGCTCCTGGTATTTGCCGGAATCTTCCTGTCGCAAAGGGCATAAAAAGACCGTTGCACGACTTAGCTGCGTGCAACGGTCCTTTTTATTAGCAAAGGGGGGAGGCGATAGAATCAAAGGCCGTAAACCTTGCGGATTTCGTCAATCTTGACCGGGCGGTGTTCCTCTACGGACTTCTTGGCAGCCAGGCCAATCAGCACAGGCTCAAGGCCGTCCTTAGCGGTGACTGGTGTCTCGGTGTCGTTGACGATAGCTTCGATGAACTCATCGACTTCCTTGGCATAAGCCATCATGTAGCGCTCCAGGAAGAAGAACATGGGCTTTTCGGCTACCACGCCGTCCTTGCCGCTGAAGACGGCATTGGAATCGGAGTCATTGCTGATGGCTACGCAGCCCTGGCTGCCGAAGACTTCAGCACGCTGGTCATAGCCGTAGCAGGCAGCGCGGCAGTTGTCGATGACAGCGGTGGCGCCATTGTCGAGCTTGAGGGTGATGACGGCGGTGTCGATGTCGCCGGCCTTGCCAATCTCAGGATCTACGGTTACTGAACCTTCTGCGTATACTTCTTCGACTTCCGCACCGGAGAGGTAACGCACCATGTCGAAATCATGGATGGTCATATCAAGGAAGATGCCGCCGGAAACCTTCACATAGTCGATGGAGGGCGGTTCGGGGTCACGGGAAGTGATCTTGATGATCTGCTGCTTGCCCACCTTGCCGGAGGCCACAGCTTCGCGTACAGCCCGGAAATTGTGGTCGAAGCGGCGGTTGAAGCCTACCTGGTATTTCTTGCCGCTTTCCTTGACGGCTGCCAGCACTTCTTTGATTTTCTCTACATCGTGGTCAATGGGCTTCTCGCAGAAAACATGCTTGCCAGCCTTCAGGGCCTCGATGGAAAGGGGGGAGTGCTGGTCGGTGGAAGCGCAGATGAGCACTGCTTCGATTTCAGGGTCATTCAAAATCTCATGATAATCCTTGGTGGTCTTCTGGATGCCCAGGGATTTTGCCCATGCTTCCGTCTTTTCATTCATGAAGGGGTCAGCCACGGTTTTCACTTCTGCGTGCTTCACGAATTTGGAGATGCTCTCCCCATGCACATGGCCAATGCGACCTGCTCCAATGATACCTACTTTAATCATGTCAACTCCGCCTTTCTATGAAATGCTGCACAAATGGATTGTTTATTTGTGCTTATTGATTATCTTCGTTTATTATTATATCAATCTTTGGGTAAGTATTACTGCATAATATTGTTTAATTTATGTGAATTCGGCCTTATGCACGCAATGAATAAGCACATTTTGAGTAAGTTGCTATAAAATCTTGCTGTCTCCTCTGCTATGCACCTAAAAAGCCCCCAAAGCCAATATCGAAGCTTTGGGGGCGTCTAGGGAGATTTTATTGCAATGGAAAAGCAATATCAAACTCAGGCTCTGGCCAGGATTTCCAGGATGGCCTCGCCAATATCGCTGGTCTTGGCAGTGCCGCCAAGGTCCGGGGTGAGGCATTTCTTTTCCAGCAGCAGGGTTTCTATGGAAGCGATGACCTTGGCACCTAAATCAGGCTTGCCGAAGAAGTCCAGCATCTGACTGACGCTCCAGATGGCAGCCAAGGGATTGGCCAGTCCCTGGCCGGCAATGTCCGGGGCGCTGCCGTGGATGGGCTCGAACATGCTGGGGTATTTGCGCTCAGGGTTGAGGTTGGCTCCTGCTGCCAGCCCCATGCCCCCTGCGATGGCGGCGCCCAGGTCTGTGAGTATATCACCGAAGAGGTTGCTGGTGACTACGATCTGGAAGCGCTTGGGGTCTTTGACGAAGAACATGCTGGCGGCATCGACCATCAGGCTGGAGGTGGGCACTTCCGGATATTCCTTGCCAACTTCGGCAAAGATTTCGTTCCAGAACACCATGGAGTATCCCAGGGCGTTGGCCTTGCTTATATTGGTAAGGCTCTTGCCTTCCTTTTTTGCCAGCTCATAGGCGTAGCGGATGACCCGCTCGCAGCCCTTGCGGGAAAAGACTCCTGTCTGCAGGGCCATTTCCTGTTCCGTGCCGGGATAGAGGCGACAGCCTACATTTGCATATTCGCCTTCGCTGTTCTCCCGCACTACTATCATGTCAATATCTTCTTCGGCTACATCTTTCAAGGGGCAGGGGGCACCCTTCAGCAGTTTCACAGGCCGCAGGTTGATATACTCATCGAAGCCCTTGCGGATCTTCAGCAAAAGCCCTTGCAGGGATACATCGTCCGGCACCCCGGGATAGCCTACGGCGCCCAGGTAGATGGCATCGAAGGATTTCAGGCGGGCAAGCCCGCTTTCTGGCATCATCTTCCCTTCCTTCAGGTAGTATTCGCAGCCCCAGGGAAAGTCCGTGAACTCCACTTCAAAGCTGCCGTCCATTTTGGCAATGCCTGCCAGCACTTTCTTGCCTTCCTCGATGACCTCAGGGCCAATGCCATCGCCAGCGATGACCGCAATCTTGTATTTTTCCATGTGAAGCGCTCCTTACAAATGCATTTACTCAGAATCACTGCTTATACTTTCGCTGCAAATGGCGCGATTCCTCCTATGGTTTTAGATGGCAGGCTCCATGTTCCAGGCAATGCCTTTGGCACCTGCTGGCACTTTCACCAATTTATTGAAGGAAATGCTCTTGGCTGTAGCTTCAGCTACTTCTGCGGGGGTAGAAGCAGGGTTGCGGCGGATTTCGTAGACTTTGTGGGAGGCTTGCTTGATAGCATAGGAATTCGGGGTATGGAACTGCAATTCTGTTCTGACTCCGGAAGGGCTGGCAAACTGCACATTTACGCCCTGATAAAACTTGCCGCCCCAGGCATTGTGGAATTTCACCACTTTATAGCCATTCTGGGTGAGCTTTTCCATAGCTTCCGGCACTTGTCGGCTGTAGTCTTCATCCTTTATGACGAGCGTATAGCGCAGTACATCGCTTATGTCATTGGCGGCTTGGACCAGATTGACATTGTCATTCACTGCATTGGCAAGGATCTTATGCACGAGGCTTTCCTCTGCCTTGATGCGGTGATCGAGACCGGCAAGATAAGCGCCATGCTGTTCCAAGGCTCGCACATCCCGCGTGATTTCCGGCTCAGCAGCCTGAGCTTCTGCAATCAAGCTCTGGGCCAGCACGGTCATGGTCATTATCATGACTGTGGTGAGCCTGGTCAGAGATGTACGGACATATTGTAAATATGTGTTATGTGTCATATTATTGGATATGGCTTGGCTGATCTGTTTGATCTTCTTCATCTTGTTCCCTCCAGTCTTGTTATTTCAAGTCCTGTAAACAAGATGAAGTATATCAGATGTAAATGGAAATATGATGGTTGACTATGAAAACTAAATGAAAGATTATGCGCATACCTGCAGCCGTTTCCTGCATGACGGACTGAAGCTGAAGGAATAAGGAGTGGTCTATCTTGAAGTATTATGCTGGTTGTTATGAATCTCCCCTAGGCTCCCTGCTCATGACCAGCGATGGGGAAGCTCTCACCGGGCTGTCCTTCGTGGATGAGCCCTCGGCATTGCAGGTGACGCAGTCCCTGCCTGTTTTTGCGGCTGCCTGCCGCTGGCTTGACCTATATTTTTCCGGGAAAGTGCCGGATTTTACGCCGCAGCTTTCATTGCAAGGGTCAGATTTTCGGCGGGCAGTGTGGGTGTCCCCCACCTCTATAGGTGGGGGTGGCGAATATCATAACAGGCGGGAGCGCATATCTCCCGCCTCGTTGAAAGGCCAAGAGGAAGCTTTGTCTATCGACAAAGCTGGAACAATGGCCTTTCAACATATAAATTATATTCATACAAAAATCCCACGAAAAACAGGAGGCTGAGAAGGGGTTAATTTGTTTATGGTGTGATTTTCATGATAAAATTTACCGGAAGCTCTGCTTCAGCATTTAACCATTTTTGCAAACGGACTTGTTCGTTTTCGTCAAGGGGCGATTTGCAAGTAATGATAGCCAGAAAGCCTGTATAGACGATTTGGCCTTCTTTGTTTTCTGTGGCAACGGAGGCTCCCTCAATGCCGGCGAAGGTGGGGAATAGAATCGGAGCTTTTTCCCGTATGCGTGCCAGCAGCTTTTTGTCGGCTTCGAATTGCTGATAGGCAGGACTGTAGCGCATGCTCAGTTCCTTGTACTTGCGCAAATCTTCCTGAGCTTTGGCCAGACTGGCTCCGCCTACGGCATTCCATTGGTTGTTTATGAGGTTTTGGACATCTTCAGTACGGACGGTGCCGGACAAATCGTTTTGAATGATATGCAGTTTCCAGTCAGCAAAATGGGAATAAGTCTGCAGTCTTTCTTCCAGTTCGGCCTGTTCATCGGTTGTAATGGTACGGCCAATAATGGTCAGAGTCAGTTCTTTCTCCTGGGGGGCCAGATGAAAGGCCACGACTTGCGGATCTCCTTGCTGGAAATTGCTTTCGATATAGGCTTTTACCTGAGCTTGTTCCAGATTGTTGAGGATGCTCTGGTAGGCCATGTACATGCTGGGCAGGATGATGATCACGCCCAATAGGGAGAGAAGCCAGCGTTGGCGGCGAAAAACCTGCTCGGAGACATAGGTCTTGGCCGGAATCTTGATGAATTTCAGCACGATAAAAGTGGTCAGGCAGATGAAAAAACTGTTGATAAAGAAAAGGTAGAGGGCCCCGAAGAAGAATTTTGGGGAATAGGTGGCCAGCCCATAGCCAGCTGTGCAAAGAGGCGGCATCAGGGCGGTGGCGATAGCCACACCGGGAATTACATTGCTTTTTTCAATGCGTGTGCTGCCGATGATGCCGGCCAGACCGCCGAAGATGGCGATAAGCACATCCCAGATGGTCGGCTCCGTGCGGGCTAAAAGCTCCGTTGAAGCAGTGTCAATGGGGGATAGGGTAAAATATACTGCGGAGGTCAGGACGGAGAGGCTGACCTGAAATACGAGCTTCAGGAAGGATTCCCGGACATAGGAACTATCGTAGGTAGCCATGCCATAGCCTAAAGACATGATTACTCCCATCAGGGGAGAAATCAGCATGGCACCGATGATGACGGCGGTGCTGTTCATGTTCAGGCCAATCGAGGCAATGAAGATGGCAAGAATCAGGATGCACATATTTGTGCCTTTGAGAGTGCCGCCGCTATGGATGCGCTCCGCTATTTCTTCCAGGGGGGCGCGGTCCTTTTCCAAATCAAAGATATTGGCTGCGACAGTTTTGAGGGTGTTCATAGGCAAACCTCCTTCGGAGAAAAGCTGGAATGTCTGTTTTTGCATAATTCCGTGATGAAGGTAAGTTTTCCTGCTGCAAAATTAACTAATCTACAATAAAGCAGAATATAGGTGCATGAGAAAATGCTCTGTCGGAGGTGGCAGAGCATTTTATTTATGGCCGGATGTATTCTGGCTTCGGCAAATCTTACATGGAAAAAGCGTTAGTATGTATGAAAGATGATACATTGTTGGATTTGCCGTACTATTGAAAGATAGCTCATAGAAAAATATCCCCCTAAGCGAACAATCTGGTTCGTTTAGGGGGGAGTATGGGTATGTTTGAAGTAATAGCATAGAGGAGTTATTTTTCCATTGCCGGCACAAGTTTCTCCTGTGCCTTATCGTTTTTTAAGGTAAAGACGCTGATGAGGGTGATGATGAGGACGCTGGCTGCCAGGAAGGTGTAAGTGCTCTGGAAGCCCATGGAGGCGTACATGCCGCCGGCGATGGAGGAGAAGATGACTACTGCGCCCTGCTTGGCCAGGTTGAAGCCCAGGAGGTACACTGTAGCGGAGAGCCTTACATCAAAGACAGAGGAGATGTACTTCATGACAGATACCAGCATCAGAGGCATCTCGAAGGCAGCGATAAGGCGGAAGCCGGAGAGGGCGATGGGGTCGGTGAAGAAAGCACTGCCGGCGATGCGGACGAAAGTCAGGAAGCCAAAGAGCAGCAGGCCGCGCTTGGCGCCAATCTTGTTCACCAGAGCCGGGGCAAAGACCATGAGAATAGCTTCCAGGGCCGTCTGAGCAGAGCAGAGCTTGCTGAAGGTGTCGATGCCATCTTCTTTGCTGCCGAAGAAAGTTACATAATAGTTGGGGAACTGCTGGTCAAAGACATCGTAGATGGAGGCGGTGCCCACGATGATGAGGGCGAAGGCCCAGAAACTCTTGAGCTTCAGGATTTCCAGCACATCCTTCTTATTGATGCCTGCAGCCGAAGCTGCTGCTTTCTGCTCCTCCGGGGAGTCCTCTCCCTTGACCCTGGCCAAATAGAGAAGCAGGCACAGGAGCACGGCGGAGCCGCTGCCGAACCAGAAGATGCTGTCGGGGTTGTTCACATACAGGAGGCCGCCGATGAAGGTGGCAGTAGCACCGGCTAGCGACCCGAAGAGGCGCACATGGCCGTACTCAAAGCCGTTCTTGCGGCTGACTTTCTCGATGTAGGATTCCACTACGCCTACGCCGCCGAAGAAGCAGAGGGAGAGATAGCCGCTGCCCAGGAGGGCGCCTGCGTAGACATTGAAGGAAAGAAGTTCCTGGAAAAGATAGCTGAAGAAGGGTCCCATGAAAAGGAGGGCAATGGCGATGACGCCAAAGAGGTTCTTCCTGAAGCGCAACTTGTCCTGTATGACACCGAAGAAGGGGTGATAGCAGAGGGCAATGAGGGACATGGAGGAAAAGACAAAGCCGGATTCTGCTTCATTGAGGCCTGCGATATCCTTCAGCCACAGGGGCAGGAAGGCCAGCACGATGGCCCAGATCATGAAGTAAAAGTAAAACAGGCCACCGTAGTTCATGAAATCCCGGTTGAAAATCTTAGGCATGGCAGGGCACTCCTTCCCAATCTTCCATAGTGCGATTTTCTTCTACAGGCACGCCGAAGTCAGGCATGCCGTTGGCCAGCCAGTGGATGGGCTGCACCCTGGTGTGGCGGTTGGGGTCGTAGAGGGGATCTCCCTCGATTTCCGTGTAGTTCCTGGCGTGGTAGACCAAAAGATCCGTCTTGCCGTCCTCGGAGACGGTGAAGGAATTGTGTCCCGGGCCGTAGATATGATGGCTGTAGGAAGTGCCAAAGACGGGGTGGGGCATTTTGCTCCAGGACTTGGCAGAGAGGAGGTCTGCATCTGCATCTGCCACCAGCATGCCCAGGCAGTAGTTCTCGTCCGTGGCGCTGGCGGAGTAAGTGAGGAAGATGCGGCCGTTTTTCTCCAGCACGCTGGGGCCTTCGTTCACCCAGAAAATCTTCGTTTCCCAGTCGTATTCCGGCTGGGTCAGCAGCAGGGGCTCACCTTTGAGGGTCCAGGGGTTCTCCATAGCTGAGATGTAGAGATTGGAGTGGGATTTCTCGCTGACCCCCTTGTCTTCCTGCGCCCAGATATAGTATAACTCATTATCGTGCTCGAACACAGTGGCATCCAGAGAAAAAGATTCCCAGCCAGTGCGGATTTGTCCTTTTTCAGTCCAGCTGTCAGTCAGGGGATTTTCGCTGCTGTTTTCAATGACATACATGCGGTGGTTGAAGGTATCTCCCGTCACCTTGTCGTTGGGGGCGGCGGCGAAGTAGATGTACCACTTGCCACGGAGATAGTGGATCTCAGGAGCCCAGATGAGGTGGCTCATCTCACCTTTGGCGTGATGCTCCCAGGCTGTGAAGGGCTCGGCTTCCTCCAGACCCTCAAGAGTGCGGGAACGGCGAATCTCGATGCGGTCGTAGGCAGGCACCGAAGCGGTGAAGTAGTAGTAGCCGTCTGTGTGACGATAGATGCAGGGGTCAGCTCTCTGAAAAACCAGGGGGTTGGGATAGGACTTTACCATAGTAAGCATCTCCTTTTGATGGTTAAGCAAATACTTAATTGTATTACTTAGTAAACAATTTGCTTTATTAAATCTTATGGCTTTAATATACTCGTTTGTTATCAGTATGTCAATACTTTTTACTTAATTTCTTTTTATTTTTTCTTGTTTACTTTTTCTTCTACAGGAAAGTGTGGCATGGCTTCGTAGTTTGTGCTATACTGATTAAGAAATGTCTTAATTAAAGAGGTGCCTTATGCGTGAATTATATAGTTTGGAAGAACTGGCCTCCTTTGCCAAGGCCATCGGTTCCGAACTCAGGATACAGATTGTGCTCTATGTGACCCAGCATCCCGGCATCGGGCTGATGGAGCTTTCGGAGCACTTTGGGGTCAGCAGGGCCGCTATTACTCAGAATATCAAGATACTCACGGCGGCGGGGCTGATTGAGCTGGGGGAGAGCGGGGAAAAGAGCAGCGCCCGGAAGGGCTGCTTTGTGACGGAGGACAAGTTTCTGCTGAATTTCCGCCGCCAGCTCCTTACCCAGAAAATCTATGCCACGGAAATTCCCATTGGCCAGTATAGTGACTTTTCCATCACGCCTACTTGCGGCCTGGCTACGCCGGAGGAACTCATTGGCAAGGTGGACGATCCTTCCTTCTTCGATGACCCCCGCAGGAGCCAGGCGGGGATTCTCTGGTTCAGCACCGGCTTCGTGGAGTACCGCCTGCCCAACTATCTGCAGAAGGGCCAGCAGCTATCCGAGCTGCAGCTTTCCTTCGAGGTGTCCTCCGAGGCGCCTGGGGTGGCG
The DNA here is from genome assembly GCA_015058655.1 of Pseudoselenomonas ruminantium. Classification (GTDB taxonomy): domain Bacteria; phylum Bacillota; class Negativicutes; order Selenomonadales; family Selenomonadaceae; genus Selenomonas_B; species Selenomonas_B ruminantium_C. Next base: position 6,936 of record SVBX01000010.1, on the reverse strand, counting down.
GAGAACTGGCCCAGCGACCTGGTATTTTCCTTGAACGGGGAAGAGATCGGCTCCTGGACCAGCCCGGGGGATTTCGGTGATGTGTGGGGGCGGTATACGCCGGAATGGTGGGATCCCAACTGGAACCAGTACGGCCTGCTGAAGCTTCTCACCATCAATGGAGAGGGAACCTATATGGATGGGCGCATGATTTCACCCAAGAGCATCCATAACCTGAGCCTGGACCACGAAAGCGAGCTGCGCTTCCGCATTGCTGCTCCTGCTGAGGCTCAGAATGCCGGTGGCTGCACTCTCTTTGGCCGGGGCTTTGGCAACTATGACCAGGGGATGAAGTTCAATATCATCTATACGGAGGAGTGAGGGAGAAATTTGCCTGTTGACAAAATTCTCTCAATGGAGTTTACTTTTACATGTAAGTGCATGAAAATCCACTATTGGAGAAGTGAGGTATGTCTTATGGAAACTATCGCTTTGATTGCTCATGACAAGAAGAAGGAAGAAATGCTGGATTTTGCCTCCCATCATAAGGAGTTGCTGTCCCATTTTCATCTGGTGGCTACCCGTACTACGGGAACACTTCTGAAAGAGAAGCTGGGACTGGAGGTAGAGACCATGATGTCAGGCCCGCTGGGAGGTGACCAGCAGATTGGCGCCCTGGTAGCTACGGAGCAGGTACATTATGTGATTTTCCTGCGTGATCCTCTGACTTCCCAGCCCCATGAGCCGGATATCAATGCCCTGCTCAGGCTTTGCGATGTGCACAATATCCCCTTGGCCACCAACAGGAAAAGCGGCCATATCCTCCTGCAGTATGCGGACAGGAAGCTCAAGGAATAGGCCTTTGAAATTTTTTCAAAAAAAGTTACAAAAAAGTGTTGACAGGTACTACAGGCATATGTATAATAACTTATGTCCTTAAGGCACAGCGCAAAAATAAAGCGCGAAGCCAGGAAATTCCTCGATAGCTCAGTCGGTAGAGCGTCTGACTGTTAATCAGAATGTCACAGGTTCGAGTCCTGTTCGAGGAGCCAATGGCGCCATCGTCAAGCGGTTAAGACACCGCCCTTTCACGGCGGGTTCATGGGTTCGAATCCCATTGGCGTCACCATATCGACTCACTAGCTCAACTGGCAGAGCAACTGACTCTTAATCAGTAGGTTCACGGTTCGATTCCGTGGTGGGTCACCATTGAATGCACAAGTCACCTTCGGGTGGCTTTTTTCGTATATGCAAGGGGTATGGCCATTCGCACCACAAACAGGGCTGTTGGCTCCAAGGCTATTGAATAATCTCTCTTTTCGTGCTTACAATGTAAATTGGCATAATGGGCAAGGGAGACTTGGATGTGAAAATTAAGATAGCTGTTTGCGACAGTGATATAGAGGCAGGGGCTGCCCTGAAGGAACTGATAGGCAGTCAGAAGAAGGGAGCGCAGGTGCAGTCATTTGCTTCGGCAGAGGAACTGCTGGCCTTTGGTGAAGAGTTCGATATTTACTTCCTGGATATAAAGGGAGCCGGAGGCATGGCACTAGCCCGCTGCCTGCGGGCCAGGGAGCGGGGGCGACGCCATATCATCATCTTTGTCACGGGCTATAGGGAGTATATGGAAGCGGCCTTTGATGTGCAGGCGTTCCATTATCTTGTGAAGCCCATAGACAGAGAAAAGTTCGTGCAGGTCTTGGAAAAAGCCTGCCGGGAGGCGGAGTTCCTGCATCAGCAGGGAGAGGACTATGTGCTTTTGAAGGCGCGGGGCCAGGGTGGGGACATGGAGAGCCGCAAGGTGTTCTTGCGTGATATTCGCTATGTAGAGAGCAACAACAAGAATGTGATCTTCCACACGGAGGGAGGCGCTTTCCCTGCCCAAGGCACCATGGAGGATTTCGAGGAAAGGCTGGGGGCGGGCTTCTACCGTTGCCACCGCTGCTATCTGGTGAACCTGGCCTGCATCACGGCGTACAGCCAAAGGGAAATAAAAGTGACGGGCGGGGAAACGGTCATGCTGGCTCACAAGAAGTACGGGGCCTTTGTGAAGGCCTACCTTCGCTATGCCAAGGGAGGGGGCCTTATAAATGTTTGAGGATTATCTGCTGGAGGTCATGGTCAGCCTGGCCTCCGGCTTTTTGGCGTTCCGCTATACGGAAAAATTTCTGTATTTGAAAGCAGGACAGAGGAAAAGTGCGCTGGCTCTTTGGCTTGCCCTCTATGTGGCGGGGCTGGGGCTCTGGGGGCAGGCGGTGGAGAGCTTCATGCCCCAGGCCCAGCAGAGCATTTATGGCAGCATGGTGAATCTCATGGCGGGAGCGTTGCTGATGGTGGTGCTGCAAAGGGGGTTCTTTGCTAACGACCTGCCCCGGCAGATGTTCATAGTAGTAAGCTTCTGGGCGGGCTGGGGCATACTGAAATTTGCTGTAAGTCCTTTGGCCCATGTGCTGATGGATGTTTGGGGGTCTTTGTGGGAGTATTTGATTGAAGTGGCGTTGGCAGGGGCAGTGCTGCCTGCTCAAAGCCTGCTGGCTATGATGGAGGCAGTGAACCGTGGGGCTGTGTTCGTTGTGCTGTTTTTCTGCCGCTTGGTGCAGCTGACGCTACTGGCGTTGTACCTGCATCTTATCAGCAGGCATTTGCTGCCCAGGGATTATGAGCTGAAGCCGCAGGAAAGTTTCTTCCTGCTCATGCCCTGCCTTACGGCTCTGGTCATTGACTTGACTTTGCGGGTCATGGCCTTTTCTGTGGACAACAGCGCTTTGATGCTTATCTATGACAGGGCACCGGAAATCTTGTTTCTCCTGCCGGTGGCAAGTCTGCTGCTTTTAGGGCTGGTGGTGTCAGCGGTGATTCTCCTGCGGGGATTGGTGCAGTTTAAGGAGGAGGAGCAGAAGCGCCTGCTGCTGGAAAAGAGTGTGGCAGATGTACACAGGCAGGTGCGTGAGCTGGAGGACATTTATGGAGATATCAGGGGCCTGCGTCACGATTTGCGAGGTCATATTGAAAACCTTCATGCCTATGTGGACAGCCACCTGCCGGGGGAAGGCAGGGAGCTGGAGCCGTACCTTGATGGCATGGCAAAGACTGTGGCCAGGCTTGATTTTGCAGATAAGACAGGCAACGCCATCACTGACATTATCCTGCACCAAGCCAGGCAGCAGGCAGGGAAGAGGGGCATAGCCTTCGAGGCTGATTTCCATTATCCCAAGTACGGAGACTTTGATGTGTATGATATCAGCGTGATACTAAGCAATGCCCTGCAAAATGCTCTTGAAGCCTGCGAACAGGTTCCCTCTGGAACCGTGGAAGTGCGTTCCTATCAGCGGGGAGGGCTGTACTTCATTGAGGTGACTAATGACTTTGCCGGGGCATTGCAATGGGAACAGGGGACGGAGTTTCCTGTCACCAGCAAGCAGGACAAAAGCCGCCACGGCCTGGGCTTGACGAATATTGCCCGATGCGCTGAGAAATATCATGGTACAGTGGATATCGAGGCAAGCGAAAAAAAGAAGAGTTTTTTCCTGACAATCATGCTATACCAGCGTAGCGACTGAGATGGTAAATGTTGTCTGCATCTACTACATTATGGCAGAGCATGGAGGATTGACCATGAAAAAAGAAAGAATCTGCGCTGTGCTTATAGCAGCATCTGTTGACATTGGCTGTCTGATGAATATGTCGGGGCCTTCTTAGCTTAACAAGAAATCCAATAAATTTATAATTCTTATACCATCCTCGGTCAGTTTGATATTACTATCTAAGGTTAATACAATCTTAGGAAAGTTATCTTTTATCTCTTTTAAGGGAGCTAATTCTCGTGTGATGGTTTCTTCAGAGCGCATCTCTTGCGTAACTTGATAATATATTTTTTCTTCACCTTTTATAGCAATAAAGTCTACTTCTTTATTGCCAATTTTGCCAACGGCTATATCATACCCTCGGCGAAGTAATTCAAAGTAGACGATGTTTTCAATTTGATGTCCGGTATCTATACCTCGGTAACCTAGCAGATAATTTCTAAGCCCTGTATCTACCATGTAATATTTACCGAGAGTTTGCAAATATTCCTTACCTTTTATATCAAATCTTTTTATAGGATAAAAGAGATATGCTTCCGTCATATTATCTACATAATTAGAAATGGTTCTGACAGCGGGTTTTCCATGTCTTTTCCTTTCCTGCAACATCTTATTAGATACCAATGTATTGCTGATGTTATTGAAAGAAATACTGCTGCCGATATTATCAGCGAGGAATTGACATACCTTTTCGAGCAAGACAGAATCTATGGTGTGGGAATTGGGTTTTAAATTAGCGCGGTCAATTATATCTCTTTTTACAACTGTGTTGTATATGCCATCTAATATGGCTAAAACTTTGTCCTGCTCAAGTCCTATATCACTCAAAACCGGGAAACCACCATAACGAACATATGCCTCGAATAGATCTGCAATTTCTGTCATTTCGCCCATAGAATTATAGGCGCGTTTTCTCTGTTCGCCGATTGGTGTAACATAAGCTTTCAATGTATATCCTTGAAAGCTTACGAATTCATTAAAAGATAAAGGCAACATCTTTATTTCAACATATCTACCAGACAAATAAGTAGCATATTCAGACGATAATAAGTAAGCATTTGAGCCTGTTATATATATATCGCAATTAAAATCAACCTGAAATGAATTTACAGTCTTATTCCAGTTTTCTATAGTCTGTGGTTCATCAAGAAAGATATACATTTTCTTTCCCGTAATGATTCTTTTTTGTACATATTGATAGACTTGCTTACGGTCAAAATCATCAAACTGATTAGATTCAAAATTCATGTAGATTATTTGCTCAGATGGAGTATCATGCTCAATCAGATATTGGATCATTAACTTCATAACTGTTGATTTTCCGCAGCGTCTGATACCAGTAATGATTTTTACTGGCTCCTGGTCCTTAAAAGACAGTAGTTGATTAAGATATAAGTTGCGTTGCTTAATTCCTTCCATAATGCACCTCCCTTGCAATGATAACGAGTACAAGATGTCCCCCACTTCTATAAGTGGGGGCGGTAACTTAATAACAGGCGGCGAGTTAATATCTCCCGCCTCGTTGAAAGGCCAAGAGGAAGTTTTGCCTTCGGCAAAACTGGAACAATGGCCTTATAATACCACAAACTATCATTTATATCAAGTTTGTTATCTGAAATGCAACAAACTATTTAAATTAACGACTTTATTATCATAACGAAGATAGTCTTCCAGAGCTCCACAATGAAACCATTTTAACGCAATAGCTGAGATTGCAGGTGATTTTTCTGTTTAGCTTCTGGGGAGCCCGCGGATAAGATTCTATGGGCTTCTTTTTTTATGAGCTCCATTTCCCAGCCTGCAATGGGCTGCCCGACAATTTGCCCCTGTTCATTGACGAAGACAAGGGTGGGGGCGCTTCTGATGGCGGAGAGGAAAGGGGCGAGGCTGTCGTTGGTCAAAAGCTGAGGGAAGCTTGATGGCAGATTTTCAGAAATGGCTTTGGCCTGTGCAAGGCTTTTGTTCAAGCATACCATATGGCAGTTTTGCTTCCAAGGCTATTCACGCCCTAAATCCTGCTATTCGCTCCTATCCTCTTAAGAATAGCCGGTGCTTTACGATATAAAGGTAAAGAGGAGTTCGTCTATACAGGGAGGTAAGGAGTATGCCGGTAAAAGTAGGAGCAAGCTTCGTGTCTGAAGCGGCGTATGAGTTCGCCAAGGCTCGCAGGGCAGAAAAAGAAGAAGGCAAGGAGGAGAAGGGGAAGGGGGTTCTCAAGGAACTGAAGGAAAAATATCCCGGCCTCAACATCACTGTGGGCACGGGGCCTTTCTCTGGCACAGGTACAAGCAATCTGTCCATCTCGCCCAAGATTCTCAAGCAGATGGAGCAGGATCCGGAGAAGCGCATGGAGTATGAGGCGCTGATTTATGATGTGGCCCATACTGATGTCAATGGCGGGATCATGCCGGGAAGGAAGCTCAAATCCCATGGTTTCATCATTGATGACAATGGCGGTTTGCGTGGCTGGGGCATTTCGGAAAGCGAGGAGGGCAACAGGCGCAGCCAGTCGCACCTCAAGCGCTCTGAGAAGAAGAACTGGTGGGAGGAAATGCTGGGCAAGCCCAAGAAGAAAAAGTCCTCTGCCAAGGCTAGGCAGGAACTGCTGGAGAAGAACAGGGAGAAAGCAGCCAAGGAAGCCGAGGAGCCCAAGGGACTTCTGGCGGCTCTGCAAGTGCAGGCAAATCCTGTGCGGGATAAGGTGGTGCAAAATGCCAGGGCTGAGAAAGCTGCCGGCTTTGTCAATAAGGACGAGCTATATAAGTATCTGCAGGGAAGTTTCGAGGTTGTCAAGGGCGGCATGGCCAGCATTTCCGGCAAGTTCCTGCAAAAGTGCGTGACGGATGAGGAGAGCAGGAACAGGCTTTTCGACATCTTGAAGGCGGCAGACGAAAGCTATGCCAAGCGCAAAGACGAGGTGGGGTTCCAGGGGATGCAGGTCACCATTGACGAAAATGGTGAAGCAACTACGGAGTCCACCGAGAGCACCGTGTCCATCAATGAGGACAAGCGCCGCAGGCAGATCGCAGCGGCAGCTACCAAGGGTGATATGCAGGCTGTGCTTGCCCTGCTGGAGGAGGACTTGCAGCAGGTGGAGGACGGCCTGAAGCGGAATATGTGCGACGAGGCCGAAGTGGCCAAGGCGAAGAAGCTCTTGGAACTGGCCAAGGAGCGCATGGGCAGGCTGCCTGACAGGGCACCCAATCCGGCAGAGCAAAGTGCCATGACGGTGAACATGCTGATTTGAAATAGGGATGAAAAAGGCGGGCAAGCTTAGGGCTTGCCTGCTTTTTTCGAGTGCGCCCGGCATGGGCGCACTCTAATGGGTGAAAGTCCCTAGACCGCCCGGTAGCGGGAAGGTCATAGCCGAACA
>SVBX01000046.1 GCA_015058655.1 Pseudoselenomonas ruminantium | reverse complement strand
TCCATGACAGGAGATTCGACACCGATGCCATGGAGCAGTCCTTCCAGCTCTTTTTGCCTGCGGCGGTCTACTTTTGTCAGGAGGTCTTTCAGGATGCTGTTGCCGGAGGTGTTCAGCCAATAGGGACGGAATTCGCAGCCATGCCGGACGAAGTTTATAACCGACCAGGGATTGTATATTTCTGCCTGTCCGAATCTATAGCCATCGTACCATTTTGCAAGTTCTGCCACTTTGTCTGCTGCGCCACAATCTGCCATAAGCTTGGCAGCTTCTTCCTGCGTGAAGCCCATGGCATCATTATAAAGCTCGGTCAGGACACCGCAGACATCCAGATTGTTCAGCCCGGAGAAGATGCTTTCCTTGGAAATCCGCGTGATGCCGGTCAAGACGGCAAAGCCTAAGGCGGGATTGGTCTTGAGGGCAGAGCCGAGGAATCCCCGCATGAAGTCGATGCACTCCCGATAGTAGCCATTCTCCCAGGCGGAGAGGATGGGGGCATCGTATTCGTCCAGCAGGAGGACGGGCTTTTGGCCGTGAACGGCTTCCAGCCATTGCATAAGGGAGCAAAGGGACAGGCGCAGGTCTGCCTCACTGCCGCGCAATTCCAGCAGTCTGCGAAAATTATTTTTATCTTCCTCTGACAGCCGGTCACTAGAAAGCATATATTGATAGCGCATGCAAAGTCCTTGCAAGACTCTTACCAGCAAGTCCATCATCACATCATGTTTTCCTGCCCGCACTTCCTTGAGGGTCAGGAACACCACCGGGCGGGTGCCCTGCTGGCTCATGTATTTTTCCCCCGCCCGCTCGATATCCAGCCCGGCAAAGAGCTGGCGGTTTTCCTCGGCGTTTTCCAAGGTGAAGAAATACTGCAGCATGGAAAGGCTGAGGGTCTTGCCAAAGCGCCGGGGGCGGGTGATGAGGGTCACCTTGCTTTGCGTGTCTATAAGTTCCCGGATAAATCTGGTCTTGTCGATGAAATAGTAGTTGCCCGTTACCAAGTCCTTGAAATCCTCAATGCCCACGGGCATGGGTCGTTTCAACGCCTGCATTCCTGCCACCTCCGCTGCTGGTTTTCGTTTTGTCTTTGGGTTCAGTATAGCATAAATACGGTTTCATTCCAAAAGTTAGTGAAATGGCTGGTTGATTTTTATTATGTGCGGTTGAAACACTAATAGGAAGTTTTGTCTTCGACAAAACTTGAATAAAAGTGTTATAACCTGCGGTTGAAACGCAAATAGGTATATTTTGTCTGTCGACAAAATCTGAACAAAGGCGTTATAACCTGCGGTTGAAACACCAATAAGGACGATTTGTCTTCGACAAATCTGGAACAACGGTGTTATAATAATACTTGTATTTCTTTGGGAAGGGATGGAGTTTGGCGATGGATGAGAAAGTCAGGGGGCGCCTGCAGGCGCGGATTGATGAATTGAACAAGCGCTTGCGGGTGGATTCCAATGATCTGGACTATGAGAGCCATCTGCGGCAGAAGCGAGAGCTGCAGAGCATACTTGACCATATGCTGGCCGGGGAAAAGGAATAAGGTTTTCAGTTAGTTTTCAAGATGCTTTGCTAGGATTAAAACATCAAAAAGTCAAAGTGAAAGGATGAATATTATGTCCCAGCGCATGACTATGGACGAGGTGCTGAGAGAGTATGGCACCCCTCAGATTAAGTTGGATATACACGCTACCCGCACGGAGCTTCTGAAGCTTCGGGAAAAGCTCATGGCTATCCGGGATCTTTCCGGTGGCAGGGAGCAGGGGTATCTGGATATTGACTGCAAGCTCTATATTGATGTGGATGATATCGACAGGTATCTGGCAGGGGAACTTGATACTGTGGGCGAGATTTACGCCTTTGAGGACGATATCAAGTCTTATGAAGGTTAAGTTTCGGCTGTTCATTTTCTCTGGCGCAGAGAAAACGAACCAAGCTGTGTGCGACACACTGTGTCGCGCTGCGCCCTCACACGAAATCTAAGCAATTCCAATTCCTTCGGAATTGAGAATAGCCAAGATTTCGTAGTGAAAGAGACAGCGGCCCCGGTTTGATCCTCAAACACGAAGGGCCGCAAGGGCGTCCATCCATGGACGCCGTTACAGTTGCTTATTTATACTGTGAAGGAGATTTCTATATGGTTAGTACTAAGAAGATTATTGCTTCACTTATGTTGGGCACTATGATTGCTGTGGCTGCGCCTGTGGGAGCATCCCTGGGCAGCCAGTCTGTTTATTCTGTGGCTTCTGCTGCCAAGGGCGGGGCGAAGTTCTCTGCGCCCAAACCTGCGCCGAAGGCAGCGCCCAAGACCAATGCGGCTCCCAGCGCCAAGTCCTCAGAATCCAAGTCCGTGTCCGGCAATGGCAAGGACTATAAGCCCTCCAAGGATGCCAAGAGCCTGGAGAAGGATGCGCCCGGCACCAATGCGGCTGCCAAGGGCAATACTGCAGGAGCAGCTGCTGCCCAGCAGAGTTCTTCCCGCTTTGGCTCCATCATGAGGAATGTGGGCCTGCTGGCAGGTGGCATGTTCCTTGGCTCCATGCTGGCCAACCTCTTTGGCATGGGCGGCTTCATGGGAGATGTGCTGGGGCTCTTGGCCAATATCTTCCTGTTCGGTGCCGTGTTCATGCTGCTGCGCTGGGCCTGGAACAAGTTCCGTGGCAACAGCAATTCGTCCTATTCTGGCAACAGCTGGCAGCGTCCCTCTGAGCCTGTTGATGTGACTCCCAGGGAGAATCAGCGTCCTGTCTACCAGGATATAAGCAGGATTCCCAGTGGGGACTATGATGCCAAGACTACGGCTGACCGCTACAGGAACAGGTGAGGAGATTCAAGAATGTCTGTAAAACCAAGCACACTAAAAGCCGTTGATGATTTGATTGAGCGCTATCCTGCCCTTGAGGTCTGCAAGGCTGATTTGGTGGCGGCTGTGGAGGCCATCTGTGAAAGCTACAGGGGCGGGCACAAGCTCATTGCCTGCGGCAACGGGGGCAGTGCCTCTGATGCAGAGCATATTGTGGGCGAGCTCATGAAGGGCTTTTTGCTGCCCCGCAAGCTGGACAAGAAGATGGAGGAGCGGTTCCGTGAGGTTTGCCCCGAGTCGGCGGATTGTTTCATGGAGAATCTGCAGGGAGCGTTGCCTGCCCTTTCTATGGTGAATCAGGTGGCCTTGAACACCGCTTTTGCCAATGACCAGGCTCCTGACCTGTCCTTTGCCCAGCAGCTTTTGGGCATGGGGGATGAGGGGGATGTGCTGGTGGCCATCTCCACTTCCGGCAATTCCACCAATGTGATTTATGCCCTGGATATGGCCAGGGCCAAAGGCGTGAAGTCCATTGCCCTCACCGGCAGATCCGGCGGCAAGATCAAGGCGAAGAAGCTGGCGGACATCACCATCTGCGTGCCGGAGGATGAGACTTTCAAGATTCAGGAATATCATCTGCCGGTATACCATATGCTGTGCATCGCAGCGGAGAATGAATTCTTTGGAGAATAAATAAAATAAGCAGGATAAAGCCCCCTTGGTGTTGAATTATGATAAACTGTGTTAGTAGCAGTGAATCGTAAAACATGGTAGGGGGCTTTTTTATGCTAGTATCCGAAAAAATACTCAAGAAACTTGCCAACGGCAGTGATGTGCGCGGTGTGGCTGTGGAGGGCGTGCCCGACGAGCCGGTGACTCTTTCCGTGGAGGCGGCTAATGTCATTACCAGTGGCTTCTTGGAATTCTTGGCAGAGAAGACAGGCAAGGAGAAGAAAAAACTCCGGGTTGCTGTGGGACATGATTCCCGCATTTCTGCGCCTTCGCTGAAGAAGGCTGTGCTGGAGGCTCTTACTGCTGCCGGTTGCGTCACGGTGGACTGCGGTATGGCATCTACCCCTTCCATGTTCATGTCCACGGTTTTCCCGGAAACCATGATGGATGGTTCCATCATGATTACCGCCAGCCACTTGCCGTATAACCGCAACGGCCTGAAGTTCTTCACCAAGGACGGCGGCGTGGAGCATGAGGATATAGATGCTATCCTCTCTGCTGCTGCCCGTCAGCCGGTGGCCCAGGGTAACCTCTCCCGGGTTCAGCAGTATGACCTCATGGAGCGCTATTGCCATCACTTGAGGAAGAAGATTCGTCAGGCTCTGGGCGGGGAGAATGAGCCTTTGAAGGGCATGCATGTGGTAGTGGATGCAGGCAACGGCGCCGGCGGCTTCTTCGCCAGCCAGATACTTGGCCGCCTGGGAGCAGATACTACGGGCAGCATTTACCTTGAGCCGGATGGGCATTTTCCCAACCATATCCCCAATCCCGAGAACAAGCAGGCCATGGCGGCCATCCGCGAGGCTGTGCTGAAGAGCAAGGCTGACTTGGGCCTGATTTTCGATACTGATGTCGACCGCATGAGCGCTGTGCTGAAGAATGGCAAGGAAATCAGCCGCAATGCCCTCATTGCCATGATGGCAGCCATCCTGGCTCCGGACTATCCCGGCAGCACTATCGTGACGGACTCCGTCACCTCCGATGAGCTTACTGTCTTCCTCAAGGAGGAACTGGGGCTCAAGCATCATCGCTATATGCGCGGCTACAAGAATGTCATTGATGAGTGCGTCCGCCTGAACCACTCCGGCATCGTGTCACCGCTGGCCATCGAGACTTCCGGACATGGGGCTCTGTCGGAGAACTACTATCTGGATGATGGCGCTTATCTGGCAGTGAAGCTCCTGATTGCTGCAGGCAAGGCCAAGGCTCAGGGCAAGAAACTGGAGAGCCTGGTGGCGGCTCTGGGCGAGCCTGTCGAGGCGGTGGAATACCGCATGAAGATTTCGACGGAGGATTTCAAGGCTTACGGGCAGCAGGTGCTGAAGGACTTCGAGGCCAGGGCTGCAGAGAAGGATATCAAGGCTGCCAAGCCGTCCTTTGAGGGCGTGCGCCTGGTGTTCCCCGAGGGCTGGGCTCTGCTTCGCCTTTCCCTCCATGATCCCCAGATGCCCCTCAATATCGAGAGCCGCAAGGCCGGGGGCGCCAAGGAGATTGCCCAGCAGGTGCAGGAGCTGTTGTCTGGCTTCGATGCCCTGGATTTCTCCGTATTCAATAAGTGAGTTTGAGGCCGGTCCCGCTTTGACGGGGCTGGCCTTGTTTTTGCAGGAAGGCAGATATGAGCAAAAAGGATTTTTTTCTAAAGGCAAAGGGCGATTTGACTGAGCAGAGGAAGGCGCTTCAAAAAGTAGAGGAAAAGCTGATGCTGTGGCGCATTCTGGCCTTTGTGGGAGCGCTGCTGCTTTTTGCGGCGGGATATGACGGCTATGCCTTTGGCTATGGGGCCGGAGGACTGCTGCTTTTTGTGTTCGCGCTGCTGGTCAGACGCCACGGCAGGGTCAGGGAGAGAATATCTTCTCTGGCAGACAGGCTGAAGGCGGTGGAGGATTTCCTGGCCCGCAAGGAGGGCAGCTGGCGGGAGCTGGCTGCCGATGGGGCGGAATTCCAGCGGGAGGAACTGCCGCAGGGGCAGGATTTGCACATTTTCGGCAGAGCCTCACTGTTCCAGTATCTCTGCCTTGCCCGTACAGCGGGAGGCAGGGAGCGTCTGGCAGATGTCCTCTCGCCCTTCCCCGAAAGCCGGGAGGTAATCCTGGCCCGCCAGCAGGCGGCGATGGAACTGGCACGGGACAAGGGGCTGGCCCTGAAGCTGGCAGGTCTGCTGCTGGCCCTGCCGGATAATCACGACCTGACCCCGCTGACGGAGAAGATACGGGGGCGGGAGCCGGAGGGATCGGCTTATGCTATAGCCAAGAAACTGCGCTATGCGCTGCCCCTCCTGCCCTGGCTGGCGCTCCTTGGCTGCCTTTTGGGCGCCTGTCCGTTGGAATTGGCCCTGGCCCTTTGGGGGCTGAATCTGGCCCTCTCCCTCTGGGCGGTGGGGGCACATGGGGATATACTTGCTCCCCTGCTGGAGATAAACCACGCTTTGCGGGGCTATGAGGGCGTGTTTCTCTCCTTGGAAGAATTTGAGCCGAAGAGCCCCTATCTGCATGACCTGCGACGCCATTTCCTGGGGGAAACCGAGGGCAAGGAAAGGAGCTTGAAGGCTTCCCTGGGACTGCGGAAGCTGGCTGGCCTTTCCGAGCGTTTCCGCTACCGTCAGAATATACTGGCCTTCGTGCTGCTCAATGCCCTCTTCCTCATGGATAGCCACCTGGCAGTTGCTTTCCTTGAGTGGCAGCGGGGGGCAGGACGGCAATTGTCCGGCTGGCTCTCCGCCCTGCAGGAAGTGGAGATGCTCCTGTCCCTGTCCGTTCCCGCGCTGCTGCGGGAAAAGGCTTCTCTGCCCATCCTGCTGGAGGGCAATGCGCCAAGGCTGAGGGCGGTGGGGGCGGAGTCCCTGCTGATAGATGAGGGCAAGGCCGTGGGCAATGGGGCAGACTTCAAGGGGGAAAGCGTCATCATCACCGGCTCCAACATGAGCGGCAAGACCACCTATATGCGTACCCTGGCAGGCACGGCTGTGCTGGCCTATGCCGGGACGGCGGTACCTGCAGAGAGCTTCGAGCTTTCCCTGATGGACATTTACACCTCGATACAAGTCAGCGATGACCTTTCCAAGGGCATTTCCACCTTCTACGCCGAATTGCTGCGTGTCCGTCAGATGGTAGAAGCTGCCGAAAGGGGGAAGCCCATGCTCTGCTGCATAGACGAAATCTTCAAAGGCACCAACAGCGCTGACCGCATCGTAGGGGCCAGAGCCGCCATCGAGAAACTGACCCGTCCCCATATCCTGGCCCTGATAACCACCCATGATTTCGAGCTGTGCGATCTGAAAGGGCCAGAGGGACAGGCCCTCAGGAACTTCCACTTCGAGGAACACTATGAAGGTGACAAGATAGCCTTTGACTTCAGGATAAGGGAAGGTCGCTGCAATACCACGAATGCCCGCTATCTGCTGAAAATGGCCGGGATTATGGCAGATTGACAATTGCATATGACGGATTTTCTCCCATTTTCGCGTGGGAGAATTTTTTTTACCAAAACTAAAGACAAATGTCCGCAAGTATGGTAATATAAGACACATCTTCGACAGGAGAGAACTAATGTCCTTGTAAAAAGGACGATGTGTGTAAATATCATTCTGAGGAGGACAATATGGAAGGACTTATACCCGTACTTGATGCAATCGACTCCTTTATGTGGGGCCCGCCCCTCATCACCCTTTTGGTGGGCACGGGCATTTACCTGACCCTGCGGCTGAAGCTTTTGCAGGTGGCGCACCTGCCCAAGGCGCTGGGGCTCATCTTCAAGGCCAAGAACCATGGCGAAGGTGATGTCTCAAGCTTCAAGGCCCTCTGCGTGGCTCTGGCGGCTACTGTGGGTACCGGCAACATTGTTGGTGTGGCTACCGCAGTGAAGGTGGGCGGCCCGGGTGCCATTTTCTGGATGTGGATGGCGGCTTTCTTCGGCATGGCTACCAAGTACGCTGAGGGCCTGCTGGCGGTGAAGTACCGCACCACTGACGACAAGGGGGAGATTGCCGGCGGTCCCATGTTCTACATCCGGAACGGCATGGGCGAAAAGTATAGGCCCCTGGCTACCTTCTTCGCCGTGGCCACGGTGCTGGTGGCCTGGCTGGGCATAGGCACCTTCCCTCAGGTGAATGCCATCGTGGACAGCGTGGAGCTTTCCTTCGGCGTGCCGAAGCTGGCTACGGACATTGTCCTCACGGTGCTGATAGGCGCTATCACCATTGGCGGCCTGCAGAGCATCGCCAAGGTGGCAGGGAAAGTCATTCCCTTCATGGCTGTCATGTATATCCTCATCAGCCTGGGGCTGATTCTCATGAATCTTGAGGCTGTGCCTGCTGCTATCGCCCTGATTCTGGACAGCGCCTTCACCGGCTCTGCCGCTGCCGGCGGCTTTGCAGGCTCCACTATCATGATGGCCATGCAGAACGGCATTGCCCGCGGCGTGTTCTCCAACGAGTCCGGCCTGGGCTCCGCTCCTATCGCGGCTGCTGCAGCCAAGACCAAGGAGCCTGCGGAGCAGGGGCTTATCTCCATGACAGGTACCTTCATTGATACTATCATCATCTGCTCCATGACGGGGCTTGCCCTGGTGCTCACAGGGGTGTGGCAGGGTGAGGCCGCAGGCGCAGCTATGACCAGCGCTGCTTTTGCTTCTGCCTATGGCACTGCAGGCACCTGGCTCCTGACCATCGCCTTGGCTCTCTTTGCCTTCACTACCATCCTGGGGTGGAATTACTACGGTGAGCGGGCTGTGATTTATCTCATGGGCACCAAAGGGGTGCTGCCTTATCGCCTTATTTTCATCGCCCTCATTGCTTCCGGCGCTTTCCTGAAGCTGGAAGCTATCTGGATCCTGGCAGATATCGTCAACGGCCTGATGGCCATTCCGAACCTCATTGCCCTCATAGCCCTGTCCGGGGTAGTGGTGGCTGAGACGGAGCAGTATCTGGCCAAGCAGGGAAGCGAAGCGGCGGACGCCAGCCAGGCTGTGCAGGATTGATGCCGGTTTCCTCGCTGGCAGGTGAGGGAGAGCTGCAGGGCAGGGCCTTGAGAGGCCAATATGCATAAATATTTAAAAGCCAGTCCTTGGTGGGCTGGCTTTTTTTGACGCTATATGACGGTCTGTGAATTATTTTTCCATAAAAAATACTAATTGACAACGGTTACTATGACATATGTCATGCAAAATCGGTTCATATTGTGACAGCTTTCAGCTGACTTTCTATTGATTATAAAATATAATATGTATAGTCAGAAAATAAACAACTGCGATGAAGATTTGATGACTGAGTTTGGTTGTTTGGTGATTTGAAAGGGGTTTATGCAAAATGGAAATCGCATTCTGCCGAATTGACGACCGTCTGATCCATGGCCAGGTAGCTACCACTTGGAGCAAGATCACGGGCTGCAACCGCATCATGTGCTGCAGCGATGAGGTGGCTAAGGACGAGATGAGGAAGAAGCTCCTCCTGCAGGTTGTTCCTCCCGGACTCAAGGGATATGTGGTACCGGTGGACAAGGCTGTAGAAGCTTACAAGAATCCTAAGTACGATTCTTTCAAGACTCTCTTCCTCTTCACTAAGCCCGGCGATGTGGTTCGTGCGGTAAAGGGCGGGATTCCCTTCACCTATGTGAACCTGGGCGGCATGTGCTATAAGGAAGGCGATACGCTGATTTCCACGGCTGTGGCTGTGAATAAGGAAGATGCAGCCGCTATCCGCGAGCTGGTTCAGATGGGCATCAAGGTGGAGATCCAGAAGACTCCGGCTGATAACAAGGGCGATGCTATCGCAGCCCTGGATGCCAAGGGGCTCTAATTCGTTCAGGGACAAATGCTTGGAAGGTTTTATTTTTTAGGGATTTATCTTTTATCAACTATGTGGGAATTTTAAAGGGGTGCTTATTTTATGACCACAATGCAATTTATCATGCTGTTCATCGTGGCTGCTATAGCCGGCATGGGGTCTGTGCTGGATGAGTGTCAGTTCCACCGTCCGCTGGTGGCTTGCACGCTGGTTGGCCTGGTTCTCGGTGATGTCACTACCGGCATTATCCTGGGCGGTACGCTGGAGATGCTGGCCCTGGGCTGGATGAATGTCGGTGCTGCTATGGCTCCTGACGCTGCTCTGGCTTCCGTTGTTTCTTCTATCCTGGTTATCGTGGGCCATCAGAGCATCGGCGCAGGTATCGCTCTCGCTGTGCCTCTCGCTGCTGCCGGCCAGGTGCTCACCATCTTCGTGCGTACTATCACGGTGTTCTTCCAGCATGCTGCGGATGGCTTTGCTGCCAAGGGCAACTGCTTCGCCATTGAGATGTGCCATGTAGGCGGTCTGCTCCTGCAGGCTCTCCGCGTGGCTCTGCCTGCTATGGCTATCGCTGCTGTGGCTGGTACCGACACCGTCAACAACGCTCTGGCTTCCATTCCTGAGGTCATCACCCGCGGCTTGCAGGTTTCCGGCGGCTTCATCGTAGTCGTAGGTTATGCGATGGTCATCAACATGATGAATGCCAAGAGCCTCATGCCCTTCTTCTTCCTGGGCTTCCTCATTGCTGTGTTCACTAATGTCAACCTCATCGGCTTCGGCGCTATCGGCCTCATCTGCGCTTACTTCCACATCAAGAGCCTCCAGAGCGAGCTGGAGGGCGCTGCTGCAGGCGCTGTGCGCACTGGCAACCCTGTGGACGATGTTGACGATTCTGATCTCATGTAAGGGAGGAGAGCATTACTATGGCAAAGCAGCTTACTAAGGGCGACCTTATCAATATCTTTATCCGTTCCAATTTCCTGCTGGGTTCCTTCAACTTCGAGCGTATGCAGTCCATCGGCTTCTGCGTCTCCATGATCCCGGCCTTGAAGAAGCTCTACAAGGGCGAGGAACTGAACCAGGCCTTGAAGCGTCATCTGGAATTCTTCAACACTCAGCCCTTCCTTGCAACTCCCATCATGGGCATCATCGCCGCTATGGAGGAGAAGCGTGCTAATGGCGCTGACATCAGCGACCAGACCATCTCCGGCGTGAAGGTCGGTCTCATCGGTCCTCTGGCCGGCGTAGGCGATCCTATTTTCTGGGGTACTCTCCGTCCGGTGCTGGCAGCTCTTGGTGCAGGCATCGCCCTCACCGGCAGCATCATCGGCCCCTTGATCTTCTTCGTGGCTTTCAATGCCATCCGTCTCCTGACCCATTGGTACGGCGTAATGTACGGCTATGACAAGGGCACGGAGCTGGTGGACGAAGTCGGCGGCAACCGCATGCGTTACCTCACTGAGGGTGCCAGCGTCCTGGGTCTTCTGGTCATGGGCGCTCTGGTGGCAAAATGGACCACGGTCAACATGCCTCTGGTTATGTCCTCCTATGTAAACAGCCAGGGAGATCAGGTAGTGGTCACTGTCCAGAGCATCCTGGACAGCCTCATGCCCAGCATCGTGCCGCTCCTCATGACCTTCGCCTGCATGGCTCTCCTGAAGAAGGGCATGAACCCGCTGGTCATCATCATCGGTCTCTTTGCACTGGGCATCATCGGCTATGCTGTGGGCCTCTTCGCATAAGATACAACTTAACTTCACAATCCATTGATTCTCTGCTCGGGGCTGTTGCACGTAATGAAACGTGCAGCAGCCTCATTTTTATGCAAAAAGATAATCCCGGGATATTCAAACCCCG
>SVBX01000009.1 GCA_015058655.1 Pseudoselenomonas ruminantium | reverse complement strand
ACTACTACCTTGCGTAGATAGTGGTACAGTGACCGTTGCCCTGGGAGTGGCATCAGTGCCGTCAGTGGTCTTGTATACGCTTACGATTACATTCTGGATCTTGTTGTCCTGGTCCCCGCCTATATTTTCTATAGTTTCCCCCAGCGTTGCCGTAGATTTCCATTCAGCCCCCAGGGTCTCCCCCAGGAACTTCGTCATTTCCCTGGCATTGCTGGCAGTATCCGCATCCTCATTCGTGCCTTCGGGGTAGCGGGGAGGCCGTGACGGTTCATCAATGTCATAATTGTCATCGACCACCTCGTCATAGCCGAGTTGCTTGAGATACAGCGCCTCAAGCTCCGCATAATTTTGCGCCTGGTTGTCATCCCGGCTTGCAGCAAGCTGGGAGAACTGCACGGAATTGACCGCAGCCATGCCATACGCAGTCATAGACATCAGCATGAGTGCCAGAAAAGCCTCAAGCAGCACCACGCCTCTTGCTTTGTACTTCTTCCTCATATCTTTGCACCTCAAATCAACACGCATAAATCCAGCCCCGCTGATTTTAGCTCTATTTCATCCAGCTGATTATTCGTAAGTATGATCAGCCACGATTGATCTACGGAATAGATATTATCACGGCTATACGGCAGCCCTAACTCAGCATCAGCATCATTTGCCAGCACCTGGATTTTCCCGTCTGACTTGCCCACTATCCGGCACGGCTTGGGAAGTACCTCATCCAGGTCTGGGTTGGTCAGCCATACGCCCTTTATGTGCGAATTAACATATCTTGCCCAGTGAGATTCGATGCGAATCGGATATTTATATTCGAATATCGTTTCTGCCACGATCTTTCCCACATAATTCTCGAACCCTGTATCTGAAGCAAGGCAGACAGGGATAAAGGAATACATCTTGACCTTCTCGCATATCTCGTTATAATCTTTCCCTCTGAGCAGGAACTGCTTGGCGATATAGTTGTCATACTTCCGCAGACTGATTATCTTGGGAAGCGTGAATGGTACTTTTCTGGACAAAATCCTGCTGATTTCCCGTATCTTGGTTTCAGCGAGGAAAAGATTGCCGTCATTTATGATTTTCTCAACATGAGATACAAATTTTTTCGCATATTCTATTATTTCCTTCTCATAATCCTCCGGGGAAATATTTCCCTTTGCATATATCAATTTAGCCATATAAGGCGAAGCGTCCCTGAAAACGCAGCTGCCTGTCTCAGGAGTCTTCATATCGAATTTTTTCATCATCAGATTGCAGGCGATTGTCCTGTCTTTGACTATTTCATTGTTCCCTATGGGTAGTCTCCTGCTGATATTCCTATAAAAAAACTTGAAGCAATCTCTCTGAGCTTTTTGGTAAGATTCCTCATCCATCACGTAATAAGAACCATACCCGCCATCTGAAATTTTGGGCATGCCACCATAAGTGCGCAGGTCCAGCATCTTGTTGCCGAATTCAGGATCTACAGCCAAATCTGAAGCCAAGGCTTTCCACACACCCCTGGGTACTATATAGATAAGTTCCATCAAAGAATCTCCCCAATCCCCAGATACTCTGGCTATGAGGGGAGGAACCTCCTCCCCTATGCCAGCCTGAACATCTTCAAGGCATTCCCTCTATGAAATGCCCCTATCAGTCATTGTAGCCGCCTATATACACCCTCAGCCAGTCTGCCTCATCGGCGTTCCCGCAAGTGCAGTATATCTCGTTGGTAGCAGCATCATAATAATACGGGTTGCCCCACAAGTCCTTGGCTCCGGCAGTAGTCCAGCGGCCATCCTGGCCATTGCTGCTGTTCGGCTCCAGGAAGGGTCCATGACGGTGAGCATCGACAGCCTCATTTGCTTCTATGTAGCCGAAAAGCTCAGGGAATCCGTCAGTGAAGGCCACCTGATTGATAGAGAAAGCCTTGTACTGGACGGCAGCCGTCCTAATCTGCTCGATCTCCTGATTGCTTGTAGTGCGCTTGGCAGCATCCGTGTCCACCAGGGTGCTGATAGCGATAGCCGCTATGATAGCGATAAAGATTATGTAGAACGCAGTCTCCATCGTCAGGATTGCGCCCTTTACCCTCTTGGGTATGGGAAATGCCGTATAACTAAAAATTGTATCCATTATTTTGACCTCCTGAATATAAACATTGCATTATATATCAAAGCCCATGGTAGGCTATGCTGTTGGTAGGCAGGTTATACGCCTGGCCGATGGAGATTTCCACTGGATCTCCTGTAGTGCTGGTGGTGGAATAGACAACGAAACCGACATTGCCATCTACCTCATTGGTGTCATAGACATACCCATACGGGTGTCCCCAGGGGTCCACATTGTTATTGGGGAGCTGGGCAATCCATGGCCCCTTCTTGGTTGTCTGATCCATCTGAGTCAGTTCCTCCAATGTCGAGGGATACCGCTCCATATCATAATGGTAGTGGCTGATTGCACCGCCTATAGTGGTGACATCCCTGAACGCCACCTGAATCTTGGACTCATCCATGGTAGGCTGATAGTTGCTGAAAATGATAGCGGCAATCAGGGCGATAGCAATAATGAAGGCTGCGGTCTCAAGCGTAAGGAATGCGCCCTTAATCTTTTTCCTCATCATCAGAATCCCATCCCCTTGCTATATTGTGACAGCCTGTTCGGGAGCTGCTGCAGAGGCCACTCCACGACCAAGAAGAAAAGGATCAGGGAAGCATATATCGGGACCAGGATAGTTGCCGACACCTTATCTCCTATTCCATCGGTTGCCAGCACCAGCTCGTCATGATAAGTCTCGGCCTCCACCTTCATGATTTCGGCCACCCTGCTGGTCTCGATGCCGGTTTCCAGCATGGAATAAAGCCCCCTGTTGATGACCCTTTCATAATCTGCTTTGCGGATCGCCTCCGGCATGGAATCGCCCTTGTCCATATGCTCTACGGCTTTCTTCAGCACCATCTTCATATAGGCATTGTTGATAGCCAGGGCCGTATACTTGAGCGCATCCTTGGAAGTGATGTTCGCCCCCATGCAGATGTAAAGCACCTCGCAGAATGTGTAATGGATTCGATAATAAGCGATATCCTTATAAAAAGGGACTCTGAGCGACAGGAGGGACCATCTGATGGGATTGCTGTCCCTATACGTCTTGAGTGAGATAAAACCAACGATCAGCACCAATGGTATTATCCACCAGAAAACGGAGAAGAACTCACCGATCTGAAGAGTCACCCTGGTAAGGAGCGGAAGCTCCATGTTGATGTTCTTGAATGCTTCGCCTATCTTCGGAATCAAGTAGTAGATGGCGAACATGAACGCTCCGAACAGGAGCAGCAGGGAAATCTTGGGCATCAGGGTTGCGGCCTGGATCTTCCTCTCTACGCCGATATCCTCCTTGAGCTGCTCGATAATCTTCTCCATGAACTCATCCAGATGGCTTGTAGACTCGCCTACCTTGATGAACTCTATGACGAAGCGGGGGAATATGTCAGGATGCTTCTCCAGGGCAGGAGCAAAATCTGAGCCTGACTTCATTTTCTTGAGTATGTCCATCGCAGCTATCTGCATGGTACGATTTTCCGTTGTTCGGATATACTCCTCGATGCAGTCCTTGAGCTGTCTACTAGCCCTGTGATGCCTGTAGACTATTTTTATGAAACTCAAGACCTCTTCCCTGCCAGCTTTTTTGGCAAAAATAGCCATAATGTCACCCCCTCTGTTAATCCTTGCCGATGTGATTTATCACATCGGCAAGTTCCGCATTGCCATTCTTGACCAGGGCCAGCCCCTTCTCCCACATAGACTTGAAATTATACTCCTTCAGCAGCTCGTTCACGCTATGGAAATCGTTCTGATGGAGAAGCGCATCCCTTATCTTGTTGTCGAAGACAATATACTCAGGCACAGCCATGCGGTTCAGCACGCCGTTGCGGCAGTGGGGATTGCTGCACTTCCCCCACTCCGAAGCCCTGCTCCTTTCCCTGAGCGAAGCATCCGATGCAGTGAGGAACGCCAGCTCTTCCTCCGTCAATATGGCCTTTTCCTGGTCCGTCAGGACATGGGGCTGTGAGCAGTGAGGGCAGAGAATCGGAATAAGCCTCTGGCAGAGGATGAAGCGTATCTCTGACAGCATGGCAAACGGATTCACGCCCAGATTCAGTAGTCTCAGGATAGCCTTGTTGCAGTTGCCAGCATGGAGGGTAGACAGCATCTTGAGTCCTGTCTGTGAAGCTTTCATGGCGGCCTCGGCCTCGACATTGTTTCGGATCTCACCGAAAAGGATGATATCCGGGTCGGAGCGCAGGGCAGAATCAAGGATTTTGAGCGCCGTCAGATTGGTGGCCTCATCATCGGTCTCCCTGACTTGCACCTGGGTATACCGCTCATCGGCAATCTCGATAGGATTCTCTATGGTATACACATGGAGTACGCTGTTCCGCTCCTGCGCCAGGTTCCACAGATAGTCGATATAGGCATAGAGGGATGTGGTCTTGCCCGTTCCTACCGGCCCTGCGTTGAGGAACATCCCCGATGAACTCTTGAAAAGCACATTGCGAATGGTTTCGAGGTCATTGCCATGGAACAGCTTATCGAGAGAAACCCTCTTGTTGACCTGGGGCATCAGTCGGACATTCAGCTTCTGCACCAGGTCGCTTGCGCTTCCCACGGGCACGGTAGACAGGCGGCAGCGCACCGTAGTTATGCCCTTCTGTAACTTAAATGAGCCATTGTTGGGCATGAGCTTGTTGGCAGAGTCGGCATTCGAGGACTCATCCTTGCCCTTGATGACATTGGCAAGCGTATCGCCATCCGCTGCAATGAAATCGAAACGATGGGTGAAATCTCTCAGATCACCGTTGATTCGCATCCAGACATATATGCCATCCGAATAAGGCTTCAAGTGGATATCTGAAGCATCCTCATCTACCCCCTTGAAGAGGATATCATCGGCCTTCCTTTGCAGGGGGGAATCATCAATGTTGCTGCCAGTGGTGAGTCCTCCTCCCCTGCGGCTCTTTGAGTAGATTGATATGTCGTAGTATTTCTCCAGGCCATGACGGATATTGTCCTCATCAGTCACCAAAAGCTCTATTGGCCTTCCCAGTCGGCTTTCAAGCGCACCCTGATTCTGTATGGTGTTGCCTGTATCGTCAGACACAAGGATCAGCTTGTTGCCATCCACGCCGACAGGGATTACATTGTATTGCCCAGCGAAATCAGGAGATATCGAGGCGATTATATCCGGTGGCAGGTTCTCGTTCACAAGGTTCTTGTCATAATATAGGCCAGCCGCTTTAAGCCCGCTCAAGATGACATCATCGGAGCTGAAATCTATGTCCAAGGAACGCTGCGCCATCAATACTCCACCTTTCTGATAACTGACTTTGCATCCACCCCGTCATCCATGATGAAAGGAGTCAGCATGATATAGACCTCAGCATAAGTCTTGGACCGATGATGGAATTTGAAGAGTTCGCCAAGGATAGGCAGATTCATCAGCCCAGGAATCCCTGAGAGATTATCGAGGTCAGTCACGCTCATGAGACCGCCGATGACAAGGCTCTGACCGCTCTGCACATGAGCTGTGGTATCGACATACCTGGTAGCGATCTGCGGAGCGCGGGTTGAACCCTGGGTGATATACTGAACGATATTGGAAACCTCAGCATGGATCTTCAGGGAAATCTCTCCCGTATTCGTATTTATGACCGGGGTCACTTCCAAAGTCGTGCCCACATCCTTGTAAGATACCGTCACATTGGTGCTGGTAGCCGTAGAAGTAGTGCTCATGACAGGAACCTGGTCTCCGAATACCACCTTCGCAGGTTCGCCATTCCTTGACAGCACGATAGGCCTACTGATTACCTTGCCCTTGGAAAGTGCCCTTTCAGCTTGAAGAGTTGCACCAAAGGAAAGCTTTGGCAGCCATGGTCCTTTAAGAGATGCTGAACCGCCTGTTTCAGAACCGGTATGGCTATAAGTTGGCATAGTGTATGTCAGGCCAAGATCCAAAGACTTGCCGTGGCTTATCTCAATGAGCTGGGCAGCAAGCAAGCATTGGGCTACCGGCCTGTCAATCTGCCTCATCCTCTTCTTGGCTTCTACCAGCTGATAAGGTGTTCCCGTGATTGAGATAGTGCCGGACTCGCTGTTGACATAGATATTGTTCTCTGCGATGCCTAGAGCTTTGAACTCTTCCTTCAGCTTCTCCTTGTCGGCGTAGGAAACATCCATCACGAGGCTTTGGAGCATCTTGTCATTAGTCGAGATGATGATATTGTTCCCTTCCATCATCCAGTTAAAGCCAAAAGCGCGGGACAAATAATCAAGGGCCGCATTGACTGTCACATTCTCAAGTCGGGCATATACCTTGTCATTCATTGCGCCGTTGACGATCACACCTTTATGAGCTATGCCTCCCAGTGCATAAAGGCTTTGTGCTATAGGGGTTCCCTGCCAGTTGAAACTATATGTTCCTTCAGCCACCGGAGGATTATATTGATACTGCTGCGCATGCGGGCCTGGGGTGCTATCCGCAGGTTCTGGCTCATAAACGCTCACGATATCATCGCCCTGCTGATTGTTGCCGGGCTTGGCAAGGAACCGGGAATACTTGTTTTCTGTTTTGGAGGAATCAACGATTGTCCTTATCCTGTTCAGGAAACCGCTGGGGCTATCGTTATTAGAGTTGGCAGCTTCATCAATAGGGCTATATGCTTCTGCTGCCCGCTTATTCTCCCTCTCTATTTGCTTGTCAATCTCTCTTTGCGCTTCTATTTCATACTGCCTGGCTTTTTCAATCTCTTGGGCCTTTTCGCGCTCTCTGGCCATCTCGCGCTGCTCTCTTGCCTTTTCGCGCTGCTCCCTGGCAATCCTGCGCTGCTCTCTTGCCTTTTCGCGCTGCTTTGCCCTTTCTTCCTTCTTCAGCTTTTCCTGGTCGAGCTGCGCCTGGTATTCCTCATAAAGAGAAGTGCTTTTGGCCTCTGCCTGAGGCAGGTCAACAGTTGCCC
Organism: Pseudoselenomonas ruminantium; assembly: GCA_015058655.1. Lineage (GTDB taxonomy): Bacteria > Bacillota > Negativicutes > Selenomonadales > Selenomonadaceae > Selenomonas_B > Selenomonas_B ruminantium_C. The sequence continues at coordinate 106,790 of SVBX01000009.1, read as the reverse complement.
AGAAAGTCATGCTGCCCATGAAAGCAGCCAGGATTGCCCTTGTCAGATCATGTTTTTTCAAAACCAACACTCCCTTGCCTTTACGGCTTCATTGAAATTTTGGAGCCATCCTCGAAGGTGATGCCATCCCCGCCGATGAAGGCGATCCGTCCATCCTTATAGGTCTGCCCTACGGAAACAATGGAGCCGTCCCCCATGATAGCTACATTCTCGCTTTCGTTGCTGCTTGTTATGACTCCCTGCACCTCCATGGGGTTTCCTGCTGGAGCAGCAGTCGGAGCGCTGGCTGGCATAGCCATGCTGGCAGGAACATTCGGGCGTGGATTTGCAGGGATGGTAGGAAGTGCCATCGAAGATGCCATTGCGGGCATAGATGGAAGCGGGGTAACGATCTGATTCGCTGAAGCAGGAATCTCGGTCGCTATCGCATGAGTCTCCACGAATGGATTTTCCATGCCTGCGGGAGCGCCTTCAGGCAACCCAGCGACTTGCATGGGATTATCTGGCAGCTTCTTGTTCTCCTCTGTCTTGATTCCAGCATTCTGCTGCACCTGCGCTGGCTTCTTGCCAGCAGGGCTATGCGAACCTGAGCCACGGAACAGGTGAATTCCCCCGTATATGCCCGCCACCACCAAGACGGTCACGATTCCCAGGAAAGCGTACTTCGGCGCGCCTTCAAGGTTATTTATCTTGGTCAGAACACCGGGAGTGTCGCTGCTTTCTGCGCTGTCTTCCTCATATTCGGCAGGACCGAGCGCATCCTCAGGCATCTCCATATCCGAATCTTCATCCTTCTTGCGCCGGAACCTCCGAAAGAGGTCAGGCAGCAATCCTTCAATCCTGCTTTCATTTTTTATCTGCGGAGCTTCCTCCTCATACTTCAACTCTTCTTCCGCATACATATCATCCAGATCTTCCAGGCTTTCCCCCTTTTTGGGGAACAGCTTCTTCAAAAAGCCAAACACCTTGCACCCCTCCCCTCATTTGAGATAAATCCGATAATTTATGCTTGTATTTATGAGTCCCTTCTTCGGAGTCATGGACACCTCCATGAGATTTATCAGGGCATCCTTGTCTCCAAAATTCTTCAAGAATTTCAAGGTGTTCTCATAGCTTCCCTCAAAAGAGACATTGAAGGACTTATATGCCACCGTCTGTCCTCGCTTGTCCCCATCGCTTGAGGCAGCAGCCTTGTAATCCAGCATCTTGAGCTGATTCGCCTGTATTGCGAACAGCACATCGGCCTGGATATAATCAACCTTGTCCTTTGACACTGGCCTGTACGGCTGCTCATTTATCATAGCGTTCTTCTCTTCGAAATCCGCTATCTCTTTTTTCATCTGTGCAATCTGTTCTTTAACCTTGAGATATTCATGGTAGTTGTAAGCTGTTTTGCCGGCGATCGACACGGACAAGAATCCCATCAAGACAACGATGACAGTCAGCATGAAAAGCGACTTGTTCTTCTTGAGCGATTTATCGGAAAGCACAGCTTTTAAAGTATCAAGCATGTCACTTCCCTCCCTTGTCATCTTTCTTCTTGGGAGCTGTAGGATTCACAGCCCCTGCTTTGCCCATAGCTATATCAGCTTGCAGGATGTCCCTGTTGTTCTTGATGCTCTCGATCACAGGATTCTGGAAAAGGGCCTGTGACTGGAGGCTTACGATATAATCGTTGAAAACCATCTGATCCTTGCTGACCGCTTCGATCTTCACATAGCTCGTCACGAACTTGCCATTCTTGTTGCCCAGGGTAACGCTGCTGAAATTGCAGTTCTTAGGTCTGCACTGCATCAAAGTCTCATATGCCTTGTAAACCTCAGGATTCTCATCCTTCGCCTTCTTTATGGAGGCAAGCTCTGCATCAATCATGGCCATGTTTACCTTGGCCTTGGCTGCATCTGCTTGCAGGGCAGGGTCTACCTTGATAGAACCGAAATACAGCATTGCGGCGGTCTCAGCCAGAGCCACCGCAGACAGAATCCCGCCAAGCCCCATGAGTGTCTTCTTTGCTACCCTTGACCAGTGTCTGGCCTTGGCATTGGCTTGCATATTTGCGGGAAGAAAATTGCTGCTGGAAATTACAATACTAGAATTCTTGTCAGGATAAACCAGCTCGTCATTGAATCCCTGAAGGAAAGTCCCAACGGATGCCAGCCACTTCGGAATCTCCTGCGGCCTCATCCTGGCATTCACAAATGCTGGAAGCCTTATCTCTTCATCTTCATCATACGCATTTCCCTGCACGAAATGCATATTCCGTATCCTGTTGTCCTCGCTGAAGATTATCATCTTGAGATCTGGAGACACTGAGCTGAAATACTTGGTGGCTACCATCTTAGTGTTGGCATACGCCTTGACCAAGATACTTTCTCCTTCGTCAATATCTGACAGGAGCGTATTGGCATCAGCATGTGGGGCATCTGTCCTGAAAATTCCCCCTACTGCCGAGAAGGTCATGATAGTAGCTTCTTCAGGGAAAATCTCTACCATGGCATAATCTCGTTCCCATGACTGATTACCCCTGACGAAAGCCATCGAGAAAGGTTCCACGGAAACCAGGGAAACCTGCTCCAGCTGGGCTGCCATAGCCATCATCTCGACATACTTCTTTTTCAGGACATATATGCTCTTCTGCGGCTTCGGGAAAGGAGCCTTGATTTCCATAGGCTCCATGATGAAATACTCCTTGAGGCTTTCCACATTCATTTCCTGCATTATGCGGTTGTTGAGCACTGTATCTGCCGATGGGTCGAAGCAGGAGACATAGGAGAACAGCGTATCTGGCAGAATGATATAGACTTCCTCGAATTTTGTCTTTGTCGCAAAAATGGCATCCCTGAATATCCTCCTGAGTTTCTGGATAGCAGCATTATCATCTTCCATAGAAAAGCTGCTGTAGCACTCAGGAAGCTCCGTTATCATCTTGACATCAATGACCTTCTTTTTCTTTATCTCAGCGTACATCAGCTGGGTCTTGTCAGGCCTCAGATATAAACTAATCAAAGGAGCTTCCCCCCTTTCATGACTTATTCATCTCTATTATGAGGATTTCGTTATCCCGAATTTCTCATCGAGCTTTGCAGCATAGAGGGCCTTGAACACATCGCTGTCCTCGCTTAGATTGACCACCTTGAAATTCTCAGCCTTTACCCTGTTGTATATGATAACCAGGTCTCGGATAGCCGATGAGTCGATATAGGCAGCATCCCGGAAATCAACCGTGACCTTGATGGCCCCCGCCTTGTAAGCATCCTCAAGATCCCCTTTGATTAAAGCCGTGTTGATGAGATTGTATCTCTCAGGCACACGGATGATTGCGGTATCACCGACTACGCTCACATTTGCTACCCTTGTCCAATGCCTGGCCTTGGCATTGGCTTGCATATTTGCGGGAAGGAAATTGCTGCTGGAAATGACGATGCTTGAATTCTTGTCAGGATAAACCAGCTCGTCATCGAATCCCTGAAGGAAAGTCCCAACGGATGCCAGCCACTTCGGAATCTCCTGCGGCCTCATCCTGGCATTGACGAATGCTGGAAGCCTTATCTCTTCATCATACGCATTTCCCTGCACGAAATGCATATTCCGTATCCTGTTTTCCTCGCTGAAGATTATCATCTTGAGATCTGGAGACACTGAGCTGAAATATTTGGTGGCTACCATCTTGGTGTTGGAATACACCCTAACCAGGATGCTTTCCCCTTCGTCAATATCTGACAGGAGCGTATTGGCATCAGCATGTGGGGCATCTGTCCTGAAAATTCCCCCTACTGCCGAGAAGGTCATGATAGTAGCTTCTTCAGGGAAAATCTCTACCATGGCATAATCTCGTTCCCATGACTGATTACCCCTGACGAAAGCCATCGAGAAAGGTTCCACGGAAACCAGGGAAACCTGCTCCAGCTGGGCTGCCATAGCCATCATCTCGACATACTTCTTTTTCAGGACATATATGCTCTTCTGCGGCTTCGGGAAAGGAGCCTTGATTTCCATAGGCTCCATGATGAAATACTCCTTGAGGCTTTCCACATTCATTTCCTGCATTATGCGGTTGTTGAGCACTGTATCTGCCGATGGGTCGAAGCAGGAGACATAGGAGAACAGCGTATCTGGCAGAATGATATAGACTTCCTCGAATTTTGTCTTTGTCGCAAAAATGGCATCCCTGAATATCCTCCTGAGTTTCTGGATAGCAGCATTATCATCTTCCATAGAAAAGCTGCTGTAGCACTCAGGAAGCTCCGTTATCATCTTGACATCAATGACCTTCTTTTTCTTTATCTCAGCGTACATCAGCTGGGTCTTGTCAGGCCTCAGATATAAACTAATCAAAGGAGCTTCCCCCCTTTCATGACTTATTCATCTCTATTATGAGGATTTCGTTATCCCGAATTTCTCATCGAGCTTTGCAGCATAGAGGGCCTTGAACACATCGCTGTCCTCGCTTAGATTGACCACCTTGAAATTCTCAGCCTTTACCCTGTTGTATATGATAACCAGGTCTCGGATAGCCGATGAGTCGATATAGGCAGCATCCCGGAAATCAACCGTGACCTTGATGGCCCCCGCCTTGTAAGCATCCTCAAGATCCCCTTTGATTAAAGCCGTGTTGATGAGATTGTATCTCTCAGGCACACGGATGATTGCGGTATCACCGACTACGCTCACATTATTCATATAGCATTCCTCCTGTCATCGTTCTCGATTGGCCTCTTCAGCTGTATGGTAACTGCGCTGACATCATCATGCTTTGCCTCTTTGGAGACATCGTTCTGATGGTACAGCATCTCGGAGAAGCCATCGCTTGAGAATACCAACTCCTCCACATCATCGAGGCTCATTTCCTCCTCATCGTAGCTGGCATCATCGAACATCCCCAATGGATAGCTCCTGCAATCCTTCTTCGCATATTCCTGCTCACCAGCATAGCGGATATAAAAGCTTGGAATATCCGCTGTGCAATATCTCAGCCGCTTTTGCTTCAAGTCCAGGGAGAAAGCCACGGCCGCCGCCGGTGTCAGCACATCAGCAGGGGTCGTGTCCATGATGGATTTATTTGCTTTCTCCATGACATCAGCGAGGCTCTTGAAGCGAAGATATTCATACAGGCGCATGTTTCTTTTCAGCAAGCCCCGTATGTTTTCCACCAGCGGATAACTCTCCGGGCCGTGTCCTGTGCAGTCATACAGAAAACCGTAAAGGATTTCCTCCCCATCCTTGGACTTGTTGGACATCCAGTAATCGAACCCATCGCCGGAAAGCTCATCATAAGGCGAGAAAATGTTTGTCACCTTCAGGATCTCATTGTCTATTTGCTTCGGGAGCTTGTTCAGCTGTTCTCTCTTCCTTGATTCGTACTCGGTCCGATGAGCGGTTATTAAAAACCTGCTCTTCAAGAATGCCTCCAGCTGGAGCTTCAGAAACGATTCAAGCTGCCTGTCATCCATCGGTGGCAAGAAATAATCAGCTTTTGGATTGGCAAGAATATTTCTTATGCCGAATACCAATATGCTGCTCTCCTGCCCCTCTACTGTGTCTTTGACCACGGAAGCGAAGCTCATGCCATTCATATCAGGCAGATTGTTATCGACAATTATATAGACAGGCATGTATCTCTGCGCTTTCAGCAAGCCATTCATGGCATCCATAGCGATATAGATGGTTGCACTGAAATATTCATTTGCCATGCCCTTGATCCATTCCCTGATAGTTTCAGCTTTTGGCGAAACCACCAATATCTGAAGTTTCGTCATCCAATAACGCCCCCGCTATCAACTAAAAACTTGGGAACCAAAAAGCCTATGGAGGTGTCGAGCCTTTTTTCCTGGAAGGGAATCTTGGCAGAAAGCGATACATATGAGCCGTCCTCAGCCACGGTCAGATAATCGACTGCTTGGAGCATATACCAGAATCCACGGCTCATGGTGGATGTGCCGGTATAATCCCCCCAGTCCATGCTGGTGTATTTAGGGTCATTGGCAAGCTCCCGTAGCTGCATCTGATATGCCTTGGCATTGAAAGGGTTCGTATTCGATGATACCTTGACCTCGATAGCATTCTCCATCAGCCTCACTTGTACTGCGATCTCTGCATCAGCAAGCCCCTTGACAGCATACCTGGCAGCATTGACTACTGCTTCATCCACGGCGATATTGAAATATGCATTCCTGGCCATGAACGCCTTTCGGAAAATGCTTCTCAGTTTTTCCTGTACCGGATCATAATTCTGATATCCAGTGAATTTGTAATTAAGCTCCCGCAAGACACTTCCTCCTTCGTCCTCACCACTCTGTAATCACAGGAACGACCCTGGTTCGTATGCTTCCGATAGGAGCAGTCCCCGTATATCTTCCATCCAGACTATTCGTTTTATCGCCCAAGGGCAGGAACTGGCCTTCCTTGATCAAATGCCAGCCATCCTCCACCGGCATCGGATTTCCTGCGTTGTCCTGCCTTTGCACGCTGCCCTTTTTCTCCCTGTTGACAAGGATTTCATCGTTGATTACGCCATATACATCTCCCGGCAGCCCTCCAACTCGCTTTAAGAAGATTATCTTCTCAATGTCTTCCGAGCCATACCTTCTCTCGAGCATCAACTCTTTCACCTTGTCAGGCGGGTCATAGACCACATAATCCCCATGCCGGAGATTCATTCCGGGGATAGCCAGATAAATCCCAAGGGGAAGGCTCCTGGTGGTATTGAGATATACTATCTTTGGCGCGAACCACACGAACCAAGCGAAAGCCACCAATGATAGTGCCACTTTCAGTCGCTTTTTTTGAAGATCCGTCATGCCTGTCCCCCTATCTCACGAAAATTCACCCTTAATAGCAGTCTAACAAAAAAAAAGCTGAGAAAATTACACTTTTTTATACTATTTTCACACGAAAAAAGACCTTGAGCATAAGCCCAAGGCCCTGATCCTAAGCTATTTCCCCTCATACAACGAGATACTGGGATATACTTTTCTGAAAAGTTCTTATGTTCTTGCTGACAAGCGTGGGGTCCATGAAGCACTTGGCTCCGATTTCGGCAGCCGTTGCATCTGGGTGGTTGGCTTTCGTTGACACGATCATGGACAGCATGCTTTCCCTGTCATTGCGCTTATGCTTTTCCAGAATTGAGATGATTTCCCGATAATTCACCAGCTTGAGGTGCGCATTGTCCAGGAATCCTGGGGAAACCAGGTCCAATTTGCCACTGGGATCAAGTTTCTGTGCCAAAGCCACGAAATCCGAAAGGAATTTGACGGTATTGACAAGCCTCGGCAAATAAAATACGTCATCCTTTGAGATGCCGAACTTGAACGCATAAAAGAATACCTTGTTGAGGAGCTTGAGATCCCAATTGCTCAAGGTTGTCTGGGAAATATGCAGGTCTGTATATATGCCGTATTGATGCTTGCTCGAAGGACCGTAGTGGAGCTTGGACATCTTCTGCTGCTCGGCTGGGAGCGTTTTTATGAGCACGTTTGTCAGTTTGAACATGAGCAGGAAACGCATCTGCTTGAGCCATGAATGCTTGAAGAATGTAGAAGCCTGGCTATATCCCCCGCTTTGGCTAAGATACTGCTGGAATAAATTCACGTAGCTTTCCTGCTCTTTGTATAGATTGATATTGTAGACGGCCTTGATAGCCTTCCTGGCCAAGGTATCCCTAATATCCGCGCGACTCTGCTTTAACATAATATCAGCATCCTTTGCTCACTGCCAAAGGCTCAATGGGTCAGCATACTCATACCCGCCATCGCCGCTTCTGACGATATACTCAAGATGGAGGTGCGGGCCAGTAGAGACACCGGTTGAGCCAACCAATCCTACGGTATAGCCGGACGAAACGAACTCGCCGGGCTGGACAAATACGCTTGATAAGTGTGCATATCTTGTATAGCAATCCAGAGTGTCATGATAGACAAGCACCTGATAGCCATATCCATCGCCATAATCTCCGGCTGCTGCGACAGTGCCATCGAAAAGCGATGGCACTGCCATGCCGAAATCATAAGCCAAATCAACCCCTGCGTGGAATTTGTACGCGCCTGTTACCGGATGTACGCGCCACCCGAAATAAGAACTGACCGGCAAGCTCTCTGCTTGCGCAGAAGCCGTCACAGCGAATGCTGTGACGGCAATCAGGAGCAGACCTGCCAATTTTTTTAGCATATCCTTTCCCTTCCTCAATCTTTCTCCCTGAGCATGATGATCTTGATGTCGATGTACGATCTGCAAGCTTCCCACCTGGCAGCCTTCAATGCCGCTCCCTTCTCATCGCTTGCATCGTATGTCTCCTTCATCTTCACGCAATGCGCCTTGACTTTCTCAAGTCTCTCTATCTCAGGCTTTATTATGGCAAGGAACCATTTATGGACATCGTTCTGAGGCTTGTCCGTGCTCTCAGGCTCAGGTATGTCGCTCCTTATCTCAGGCTCCTGGGCCGCGCTGGCGCTTGGCTCCCTGTATGTCGAGCCTTCCCGCCGTTCTTCATGGCCGCTTTCCCCATTCTCGTCATAAGATGAGCCAATCTGCCGGGCTGGAGCTGCTTCCTCTTCCTCCTCGTCCTCATCATCTGAGCTATCCTCCGGGAAATCCTCTCCGAATGCGCTCCAATCAGGCCTGTCATCAGTCTTATGCGAGGGACCAGCTGGAATTTCGTCCTCATCATCAAAATCCGGCCCATAGTCATCTGACGGCTCAATCTCATCGTCTTCAGCCTCCTTATTGAGGTTCCGCTTGTAATCAATGATGGCCTTGACCGTTGCATCCATCTCCCCAGAAGCTATCTTGTCAAGCACTGCCTCCTGCTCTTCGGGGGGAAGCCCGGACAGCTCCGCAGCTGCTGTCTCCGTAATGTCCCGGCTTGCAAGAGTCAGCCTTGCGCGGGGGACGAGGCGAAGCAGGTTCTTCTTGCGCTGGAATGTCGTAGGGGTTATATCGAGTATCGAAGCGAAGAAGCTTTTCAGCGAACCCCTTTCCTTGGGGCGTCCCTGCTGGCTGTAGAGGATCTTCACATAAGGCTCCAGTTCCTGGATTTCCCAAAGCTCCTCCTCGATGGTCTTTTCCTTCCTCTGTCCCCTGTTCGCCATGATGAGGGCGATATTGGCTTGCTGTTCTGCCGAAATCACAGTATCTTCGGCAGTGCCGTCCTCCTTGGAAATCGTTATATGCATTTCCGTGAAATTCCTCACGATGCATGGCAAAGTCCGTTCCTCGGTGACTCCCTCCTGAAGGAGCAAGGCCCAGGCGGCCCTCCGGCGATGCCCTGAGATTATCATGTACTTGCCTTCCTCATCGTCCATGGGCTTCACTTCGATTGCTTCCACATGGAAGTTGTTCGATGAGATCATCCCTGCCAGACTCTCTATTTCCCTCAGCCCGTATGCGTTGTAGGGATTTGGGATCAAGCGGTCGATGTCAATCTTGACTATGTTTTCGTTCTGCGTTGCATCCTTCTGAGCGTTTGCCAGTGTGCTTGCGCTCAGGAACTGCGCCAAGCCGCTGATTTTCTTGCTATCTGCCATTACCAAAGTACCTCCTGCCCAGTCACATCTGATTCGATTACCTCTGCAAGCTTGCTGCCGAATCTCCTTATATCCCTGGCATAGCCTGACCCAGGGCATATCTCGAAGATTGACTTCTGGCTGTTTACCACCCTGTCAAGCCACTTCTGAGTATTCTTGCCACCCCTAAGCGTGGGGAACATATTATACCTGGCTGAAAGCTCCTGCCAGATAGCAGAGCACTCAGTAGTGTACTGGTTGATGACAACGCCCCTGATTTTCAGGGACAGCCTCAAAGCCTCGTTGTAATTGTCGATTTCCTCCTGGAGCTGCTTGATTCCGGCTATGGAGAACCGATTGGGCAATGTCACTGCGATTATGTCATCCATCACCGTCAGGCAGTTCAGGACGGGAATGTTTGAGTCTGGGGGGTTATCCACGATGCAGATATGGTAATCATCCATCACAGACTCCAGAGCATGCTTCAGTATGTCATGCTGCGCTTTCTCCTTGTCCATCAGTACGCTGTAATTTGCCTGAATCAAGCTGGCATCTGATGGGATGATGTCGATATTCGGATAGCGCGTGTGCTGGATGACCTCGCTTGCATCCATGTCGTTGAGCAGGATGTCAGAAAAGGTCAGGCGGGACTGGTCAGCCCCGAACCAATAAGAGATGTTACCTTGCTTGTCAGCATCTATGACAAGTACCTTCAGCCCCGACTGGGCGAAGAGATACGATGTGTTAAGAGCGGTGCAGGTCTTCCCAACCCCGCCTTTCCAGTTAATGAAGCCAATTATTCTCATACTTATCTCATGATCCTTTCTGCTCTCGCAAAGTGGTCCATTATGGACCACTTTCACGAGAGCTGGTACATAAAACGCCTTATGAACGACAGTTGTTCTCTCCCATGAAGCTGTGATATAATGAAATTTAAAATAAACTCACAAAAAGGAGACTGTCATGGAAACCTTTGATGTCCGAGCGCGGATTACAGAGCTTATCAGGCAGCGTGGCATGAAAAATTCTGAAATGGCTGCCTTCCTTGGCGTTGAACGCAGGACTGTTGCCAATTGGAGCAACCATCAGAGAGCATTCAACTCCGATTGGCTCCTTGCTGCATGCCATGTCTTGGATGTTACGCCAAACGAATTCTTTGATTCCGAATTGCACCGTAAGCCCGAATCACCGGAGCAGGCCCTTGCGCGATATCAAGGGGAAGATGCAAAAGTGCTCATGGCAAATATCAGCAAGCTCAGGGAGCAGCTTTTCCTCATGGAGCTTGCCCTGCGCACGAAAGCGAATGGCAGCAAGCCTCTTATGGAACAAGCTTTCAAGCAATGCCAAGACTCATGACGAATCGGTGGTAAGCGGGCAGTTCTTCAATTTCCTTTCCAGCATAACGACCCTGTTTTCCAGCTCATTGTAATCACTGAGCTGGATTTTTTTTATGCAGAACAATGCATCCAGGTAGTGCTCTATATCCATCCCATGCCCCTTTGCGAGAGATTCCCATGTGTCGAAGCTTCTTGGAAGCGAATCGCCGGACTCATAGCGGTAGATTGATTTTCGGTTTATGCCGGATTTATCGCTAACAGTGCTGATATCAAGTTTCAAGCCTAATCTGACAGATTTTATCCGCTCGGAAATATATGTGCTGTTATTCATCTCCCCCATAGGCTATTCTTCCTTCATGCAGTTTAGGATATCATCCAAGGCCCGTTGGAGGACTTTTGACATTTCGGCTGATTTGTCCGGCAGGATCGAGCTAGTGAACGAACTCTTGTCCAGGATGCTCAAGATCTCTTCTTTGCACTGTTCGCATTGCCTGAGTTCTTCGCTGTGCGCGAAGAATCCGGTATTTGAGATTGAAACCAGGGAATATAGCTCTTTGCTGATAAAAGACAAGTAATCAACAAGGTCATTTGTCACGATTCTCGTCCGTTCCGAAAAATCAGTCATGCTTACCTCAGCAGCGATTTCGTCAAGCGACTTCTTCGTGTTGCGGCGAAAAGTATCTACCAAGTCTTCTAACCTGGAAACTTCTCCATTACCGAGGACTTTTTTCAGCTCAGTATTTTCGGTTTTAAGTGCTTTGACTTTCTTGCTAAGTTCGTCAATCTTTTTTTGCATCAGCATGTATTCCTGCGAAGGCAATACTTGCTTTTTGCAACCCGCTGCTATGCTCTCAGAATTTTCCATAGCTGTCTCCTTATCAGGCTTGGAACAGCCTGTCAACTGACTACTCTCCAGCCCCGTTTAGGGCTTTTCGGCTTTTGAATCAAGCATTTCAAGTTCAGCGATCATGCTCCGTCTTCTTGCTGTGCGTTCGCATAGCAAGCGGAACTTGTCATTGCCCGCTTGATGGAGGAGGAAAATGTTCGATTCCCATTCTTTTTTGCGGTGAATGGCAATTTTATAATATCTCTCAAACTGGGCGCGCACGGTGCTGACATCATCGGACTGCATGTAGCATATAGTGTCCCAGCCCAGATTGCGTACAGTCTCTGCAATCTCCGGCGTAGAGAATCTGGGTTCCTTGTATGTGAAGCAGCGCTTGACCTCGCTGTACACCTCTGCCCAGGCTTCATCGAAGTCCTTGATGCCATCGCCAGTAGCAACTCTCTGCAAGCTTTCGATGGTCTCGATGATTTCGGACATTGACGGGAAAAACTTGGTTGTTTTACTCAATCTGTCCAGAGCAAGCTTCACCTCGACTGTGGAATAACCATCTCTGACGAGAGCTATGGCATAGAGCAACAAGCCATTATCGTCAATCTTCGAGTTTGGGTAAAAATTCTTGTAAATGAGCAAAGTATCGGCAATAGCCTTTGCTTCCTCACGCATTTGCCCCGCATAGAGATTTTCCTGCATGAAATCAACAAGTTGCTGTTCTGTCACTGCCATTATCAACAACCTCATTTCCTGTATCAGAAGGCGCTCTGAAAATATTATCTATCATGCTATGTATATTATCCCGGCTTTCATACATGGAGTGATTCTTTTTTGTATTTCGAGGTATAGCTTTTGACGAAGTTTGATAATCTTGCGCATAATCGTTTTGGCTATGAACCGTGAAATTATTTTTTCCTCCAGCTATTCGTTCTGCAATAGAGGCAATATAATAAAAACCCTTTTTTTCCGGTGGAGTTGGAGAAAGCGCTCCTTGCGTTATTGCATCCACGACAATATCCTTGCCGAATTTATCGTAAAGCTCATGCAAAGATTTTTTCACCAAAGGAGCAGATGTGTCTTGGATATTTTCTCGATAAAGGCTGAATATCTTGTCAAAATCATCCTGGGCAAGAGAGTTGGCCTCTTCCCCTGCATCAGCAGAAGGGGTCATAGGGGGCAAAATCCCTCCCTCGGAAGGCTTCTCAGCGCTTGTAGGATAAGGGCTGCCAGCCTTAGGAGGCTCAATTTTTGAGGAGTTGCCTTCTAGTATACGCGCATGCGCATGCACACACGCGCGCGCGCTCCCTCTCTCTCTTTCTATCTCTCTTTCTTTCTTACTGTCTGTCTTATTCTGTATAGTTTTATAACTTATAGTTTGTGTACCAAAACTTGAACTCACTTGCTCAAACTTTGAACTAACGCCGTCAATTTCTGAACTCCGAGAGTTCATTTTTTGAACTGGCTCTGAGTTCATTTTTTGAACTCTCGGTGTACCAAAATTTGTTGAACTTGCAAAATCATCATTTTTGAACTCCGAAAGTTCATTTTTTGAACTACTGGGATTCTCGGACAAATGTCTATTCCAGAAGGGCTTTATCGCTCCATTCTCCATAGCTTCTTGCAGTTCATCGCTGCTCATCTGAGCGATTTCATTTATCTGCTGAATTTCTTTAACCATCTCGTCACAGATATTGTCAGAGCAGATATCATCTGAAGCAATCTCATCCTCTTTCTCAGGAACATCCAGTTCTCTCACATACATCTTATTTGCATTTGAGAACATCTGTTTTGAGGTTTCTATCAGGTTCAGATCCTTTAACTTTTTAAGAGTTTTGGCAAGCGTACCCCTTGAGCAATCTACCGTTGCCATGAGCTCTTCCCATGTAAAATAAACATAGACATCTCCGTTTTTTTCGAAGAAGCCATTTTGATAACTGAGCTGGGCTTTATCACGGATAATCGCATAAGTGAACATTTCCAGGATAGAAAGATTCTCTTTATACTTCTTGTATAAATAGAGACCTTTTGGAAACATCATGAACTGGGTGTTTATGAAATTGAATTTATTGAATCTCGCTCCCATATGATCACCCCCAGTCATCTAAATCGAAGCTCAACTTTTGGAAATTCTCTTTTGCATCCTGATACATTTTCATCTTTTCCATGACTTTTTTGAGGCTTTCGATTTTCTTTTCATCCAGCTTCATCAGCACATTGGGATCTGTGGATTCGAAGCCATAGTCTTCCAATATTTTCTTAGTAAGAAGCGATTCCAGAAGGAAATAATACTGAAGGAATGACGATATGTTTTGATTTTTTTCTTCGATTGTAGCCTTGTCATCTGCAAACTCTTCGATATGCAAGCTGAAGAAACCGATGCCCATTTCGTTGTCATCAGAAGCTTTGCCTTCAGTGGGGTTGAACCGCTTCAAAATGAAGCAACTGGCATATATCTTCTGAACCCCTATGACACAGCAGGTAGGCTCTACTCCAAGCACTATATTGTTTTTCAAGTCTTCGAAATAATTAACTATATACATGTTGTCCCTCTTTCCTGTCTCTCAAGGCTTCATGCTGTTGCAAGGCTCAAGCGAATTGATATAATCTATGACATCTTCCCGCTTGTATCGTCTGCCAGCTGCGGTGAGATAGAAGGGCAGCAGGCCATCAGCTGTGAGCCTTCTTACGGATGGCTCAGACATCGCCAGCATTTTTGCCACATCGCCTATCCTGAGCATTTCTGGAGCATTGAGGGTAAATCTCTCAAGCACGCGCTCCATGATGCGCTCGATCCTGCTCTCCAGGCTCTCTTCCGGCTTAGTAGCTTCTTCTTTCTTATGACGAGGCATGATATTCCCCCCTTTACTCTTGTTGCAATTTTCCTTTTTTTGCAACTATTTATGCTTCCAGTTGCAGGGCTTGATAAAATCGTGCAAAGGTGTTATAATTCCATTAGAACTTTGACCTGACTGCCTTATTCCGGGGCAGTCTTTTTTTGACGATTTTATCCTTGCAGACCCTCTTTTTTTTGCTCAAGCTTTTCCGCATCTTTGTTCAGCTCTCTCCAGATGTTTAGGGTACTTCTTGCAAACATATCAGCTAAAACCTTGAAGTCTTTGTTCTCCGACTCCTTCAGTTTTATAAACTCACCGGTGTCTCGTCTGATGCTGACAATCATCTTCATCACCTCAGCATTCCTCTCTCACCCGTTGCAAACTTTCCGATATTGCGCCAGAGCTATCTGCGCAGGTTTCTCGTCCAGGTTGACCTGAAGCCACTCCAGGACATCCCCGGCCATCTTAGCAGGAACCTTGGCATCCCTCATGGCAAGCACCAAATAGGCCCGCATGATCTCATTGAATCGCCCTGTGTCGAATGTCTCGCAATCCTTCTCCTCTGAAGTCATCACATCACCACCAATCATCCTTCTCATGTAGCACCACGGCCCCGTGGTGCTTTTTGTATGCACCCATTTATGCTAAAATGGTATTGCAGTCTGCTTACGCAGTTGTGGGGCCGCCACCCCACAACTGATCAACAGTGGTATGGAGTGCCTTTGCGATAAGAAAAGCTGTATCCACTCTGGGCATTACTCCATCCAATTCATACTTCTGATAACCTCTGGTGGAAACAAGAGCTTCCTTCGCTATTTGAGCCTGAGTTTTGCCAGACCGTTCACGATATTTTATTAATGTCTCATTTCGCCCCTTCATGCTGCCACCTCCAATCATCAGTGCAAACATGAACTAAAGTTCGCTTACACTATTATATTACTATGAACTTTAGTTCGTGTCAATCTTCTAGGAGATTTTCATGACTAATTTTTCAAACCGCTTAAAATCCCTGAGATTATCAAGGGATATTAAACAAAAAGATATTTCCGATGCTGTAGGTATAACCCTTCGAGCGTATCAATACTATGAGACTGCTACCAAGGAACCTACAATGTCAAAACTAGCTGCCCTGGCCGACTACTTCGGTGTCTCCATCGACTACCTGGTAGGCCGGACCGACAACCCCGAGATCAACCGCTGACCACGCAGCAGACTGCACCCTCCCTGCCACTGGCAGGGATTTTTGTTTGACATCAAGCCGTCCTTTGATATACAATGAATATCAAAGGAGGTAGGTTATTATGGACATTGTGCTCAACAAATGGGGAAATAGCTTAGGTCTTAGGATTCCTCGTGAAATTGTGGATGCATTCAAGTTTCAGCCTGGTTCCCAAGTAAGTATCACAGCTAATGAGTCAAAAATTATCATCAAGCCAACTAGCAGCCTGGAATCTCTTTTTGAAGCTCATTACAGAAAGCCTATGTCAGCCATAAGCCGTGAGAGTATCGGACCCTACGATGAAATAGATTGGGGCTGTGATGCAGGAGGCGAAGCCATAGAATGAATCAAGGTGATATTATATTGGTGAATTTCAATCCGGTGAAAGGACATGAACAAGGAAACTATCGTCCTGCCATGATTATTGACCGTGATGATGTACCTTTGCCTAGCAACCTGCATATAGTAATTCCCATCACATCCAAATCAAAAGGCTATCCGCTAGAGTTACCATTACCAGAAGGTATGAAAACCTCTGGATATGCTCTGCCATTCCAGCTTAGGGTGATGGACGTAATAAGCAGAAGTGCTAACATTGTTGAACACGCACCTCAAGATTTTGTGGATTTATGTTGCAGTGTTGCCTCTCAGCTGATAAAAGCATAGCCCCAGCCCTGCCTCCGGCAGGGCTTTTCTATTGCCCCTACGCCTCCACCACAGTCATGCCCTTCCGCATAGCCCAGCCATCCAGATCCCTCTCAGCCTCTTCCCGTGTGTCACGGTGGGAAAATGCCTTGCAGCACTTCCACCCTACATCCGGCGCACTCTCCGGCTTATGGAACCTGGGGCAGTATTTCCCGGACAGCTCCTGCATGACCTTATACCGCCAGCCACGGCGATCCTCATATACCGTCATCTAACCCCTCCTTTCTTGTCCAGAAAGAACAATTCCCCGGCTGCACCTTCTCGAATGCACGAAACTCTTCCAATGTCATAAAATGCACCTTCTGTTATGAATCTTCTTAAATCTTATCCTGTAGCAATCTGGGCCACTCGCTTGGTATGTCTAATACTTCGGCAATACGTTGTGCCAATTCAGGAGATGGCCTTCTTTTCCTGTTCTCAATAAAGTTGTAATGCTGTCTGCTGATGTTGCACTCTGTTGCTATCTTCGCTTGTGATACATGTTTCTTCATTCTAAGATCTCTAATCCAGGTCATCATAGTTTCACCCCTTTGCTACATATTGTTGACAATATTATAATATCATGCTACTCAGCGTAATGTCAACTCATTGTAGCAATATTTTATATTTATTGCTACAATATGGAGCAATAACCGCTACAAATTGTTGCTATAATATCGTTGAGGTGAAACTCAATGGAGCGACTAAAAGAACTAAGAAAACAAAAAGGCAAAAGCCAAGAAGAAGTAGCAAATGAAGTAAATATAAGCCGAGCCGCATATAGTTCCTACGAAAATGGCACAAGAGAGCCAAGTAACGAAGTGTTGCTAAAGATAGCTGACTACTACCGTGTCAGCACCGATTACCTTTTAGGTAGGACAGATTCTCCCGTGGAAGTGATTGGTCTTAAAGATGTACCAGAAGATTTCATAGCTGAGCTAAGAGATGCCGACCCAACAATGATATATGAGCTTTGGAACTATCTCCAGTACCTTAATATGAAGAAAGATGGCACTATAAATGTTGATGTGGCCAACAAATAAATCGCTATATTCATGACCAAGGAGTTAAAAAATTGGTTAAAAATGCATAATAAATAGGAGGAATCATCATGTACATCATCGACCAGAAACCCTTCAATTCCCCAGATTTCTGCAAGGAAGTTACAGAAAATATCAAAAAGTATGCAGAACAAAACAATTTCAAGTACACTGACCTTCTCAGTGCCAGGAAGAGGAAAGACGGCAACGGCTATGATTGGCATGTCAATGTAGATGTTCTCCTCCAGAACATCCCTGTCGTTGAATTCCTGAAAACCTCCCTCTCCGACAAATACCCTGAGCAGACAGCGCTCCTCATACAAGAGCTGCGTTTCTCCGTAGGCAACCTGCTTGCAAGGATCTCCGACATTGTTGGCAAGCAGTCCTTCGAGACCACACTCATAGCCGACTGCAAGGAGATACATGCCTCCAAGAACTCCGAATACTACATAGGCTCCCTGATAGACTACGAATCCCCCAACGCTGTCATTGGCCTGTTCATCAGCAAGAACCGCTGCAAGCTTGTGGACTGTGACGATTTTGGGAATCTCCTGGACAAGAAGCTCCTGATACAGGGCAAGGTATCCTACTACAAGGACCAGAATCACTTCCAAATATACGCTGACAGCATAAAAGTCATAGGCCGATGCACCAGATTGGAAAACCTTGAGCACTGGGAGAATATCTGCTCCGATGTCCTGCGGAGCTGGGACGAAGTGCGCACCTACCCGGAGCCTACGAAGAAGCCCACCAAGATTGGCCTTGTAGCCAGCAGCAGGACCCAGGGCTATCAGGACTTCATGAACACCCTGAACAAAAGCTTCGGCAAATATGTGCCGGAAGTAGCATTCCGTGATGTCCCCATGGAGCTTGAGAGCATCATAGACGGGCTTGCCAGCTTCCAAGGCATCTCAGATCTCGACTACATAGCCATCGTCCGTGGTGGTGGCGATAAAGAATCCCTCACCAAGCTTTGTCATCCTGATATGCTAAGGGCTATCCACTCCCTGGGCAATGTAGTGACAGGCATAGGCCACAGTGATGACAACCTCCTGTGTGGCCGTGCAGCCCTCTACGATGCCGGGACCCCCACCGCTGCGGCCCAGTTCATCAAGACCATGGACAGCAAGTTCTTCAGCCAGCAGAAACGCAACGAGACAGCCAGGAAGATCCAGGAGACCAAAGCCAGGACAGGCTTCAGGAATGACAAGGAACGTGCCGACCACTGGGAAGCAGCCTACAAGCAGCTTGAAAAAGCCTACAATGACCTTCTGGAAGAGAACAGCAAACCCAAGGGCATCATGGGAGTCATAAAGAGCTTCTTTGGTTGAGCGCATGAAAAAGCCTACCAGATTTTCTGGTAGGCCTGGATATTATGTTATATTTCAATGAAATGGTTGAGATAAATCAGGACATAAGAGATGATTTAACGAGCATCACTGCTAGAAAAGATTTTTATATTTTCTTTATCCTGCAATATCAATGGACAGCCCTCCCTATGCCTAACTTGCCAGCAGCTTGCAGTGCCATGCCTCCCCTAACGCCCAAATTCCTTATTATGTTGAATTATAAATGCAAAACATAGCGAAATCAAGAAAATGGTTCTATTAGAACCACTTTTGGAAAGGATGACACTCCATGATAAATGCCGTGATCTATGCACGTTACTCATCCGATAATCAGCGTGAAGAATCAATAGATGCCCAGCTCAGGATATGCCGCAAGCACTGTGAAGAGCGAGGCTATAACATTGTCCATGAATACATAGATGAAGCTTTTACCGCCACCAATGACCGCCGTCCCGACTACCAGCAGATGATAAAAGATGCCAAAAAAGGCGGTTTCCAGGTAGTAGTCTTCCACAAGGTAAACAGAAATGCCAGAAACGAATATGACTATTATTTCCACAAGATGCAATTGAATCGTGCCGGAGTTGCCATAGAATATGCAGGACAGGCTTTCGATGCGCAGACACCGGAAGGACAGCTGATGGAGAACCAGCTTGTAGGCATGGCTGCATACTTTTCCAGGAATCTGTCAAAAGAAGTGAAGAAAGGATTAAAGGAAAACGCATTGAAGTGCATCCATAACGGCGGTATCCCACCTTTAGGATATGATGTAGGTCCTGATAAGAAATATGTCATAAACGAAGCAGAAGCCCGTACAGTACGCCTTATATTTGATATGTATGTGAACGGAAAAAGTTATACTGAAATCAGCCAGGAGTGCAATCGCCGGGGATATAGAACGAAAGCAGGTACGGAACTAAGAAAAACATCCCTATATGATATAATCGGCAACCGAAAATACGCTGGATTTTATGTCTACGGCAAAACCAAGAGCACACCAAACATGCCAAGGAACAGCCACCTTGAGGACAAGGATATGTATGTCATTGAAGATGGCCTCCCCCCCATCATCAGCATAGAAACCTGGCAAAAAGCCTGTGAAAGAAGGTCAGAGATGAAGAGAAAGAGAGGCAGTTACCGTGCCAAAACTAATTATCTGCTGGCAGGACTCATAAAATGTGGTGAATGCGGGAAAAACATGCAGGGTAGTAATTACATAAGTGAATTAAAGAATGGAGAAACTGTCAGGCGTTGCTATTATCGCTGTGTCCATTGCAAAGCAAAGTCAGTAAACGGCATATATCTTGAAAAACAGGTAATAAATGTCATACGGCAAAACATACTCAACCCGGAAAATGTCATCGCTCTTACGGAATCAATCAACAAGCAATTGCAAGAAACATCTACTGATGTCAAGGCAGAGAGTGCATCATTGCAAGCCAAGATAACCTCCCTTGAGCAAGCTAATGACAAATTGATGCACCTGTTAGAAACCACCGACATATCTGAATTGCTCATAGCGAGAATAAAAAAGAATTCTGAGAATATAACTTCTGTCAGGGAAAGGCTGCAAGAATTAAAAACTCAATGCCAGGAAGAAATTCCAGTAGAACGGATAAAATATCTCATAAGTACCTGGAACGATGTTACTGACGATGATGGATTCAGAGCTATGATAAATACCTTTGTACGATCTGTGATCGTTTATGGAGACCATATAGACATTGACATGTTCCTGCCCATCAATTTAAATGAGTACACATCTGATGAGTTGAAGAAAACACTAGAAAAAGAGAAGCTGTATGATTAGTTTTTCTATGAACAAAAAAACCATAGGATGTGACAAATGCTTGCCAACCCTATGGTTTATATTATATTTCGTTGCACAATCAAACTACTGATGTTTACAACAAAATAGGAGTATTCATGGTGGAGATGAGGAGAATCGAACTCCTGTCCGAAAATATTGCTACACCGACTTCTCCGAGCGCAGTTTGTGGTTATTTTTAAGGAATCGGCTCTCCACAAACAAAGGGCCTCATCCCGATCTCGATAAAGGATTCCTCAAGCAGGCTCCGAGAATTGCCAGCTGAGTATCCCACATTTGGCCTCTCTTCTGTCCTAGTGGGAGTCAGTCAGAGAGAGGTGGCTTTAAGCAGCCAGTGCGTAATCTTCGTTAGCTTTTATATTTAAGCTAGTTGCCAATTTTAACGAGATCAGGCGTCTCGGCTCGCTATCGACATACCATCTATCCCCGTCGAGACCATTACATCCCCACAAGATAAATATACATCAACAGACACAAGATATTCTCTTGTCCCTACATTATACTAATGCAACATTCCATTGTCAAGCATCCATGTATACCATAAGCCCGTTTTGAAGCAGGTACAGGCAACATTTATCTACTTTCTCCCTGACAAGCTCCTCCACTGACTCCCGGTAAAGCTTGATCTGCATACCATAGCGGTCCCTTGCCTGTGCCTCTGTCAGATTCCTGTCGGTCTTATAATCCACCAGCATCAGCTGGCCCTGCTCATCTTCAAATAGCAGATCTATAACGCCCTGCAGGAAAATGGTGGCATCCTTATCTTTCACTCCCGGATAGAAGCGCTCCGCAGGAAGCAACCGGCAGAAAGGCTGTTCCCTATATATGCGCCGTGCCTTACGAAGCATTTCTCCCAACGGGGATGCCAGCAAAGTCACGATCCTACCCGCATCTACAGCCTGTATCTCCCCAGGCTGATAGATTCCGGCCGCTTCCATAGCTTCAAGCTGCCCCCTTACAGCGCCAAAGTCTGCAGGACAGTGAAAATCAAGATGCTGCAAGGCTGTGTGCATGAGTGTCCCCCGTTCAGCAGGCGTAAAGGATTTCTTTGCCTGCTTCTGCTGCAAAAACCTGGGACGAAGCCACTCCTCTTCCATGCCCCCTGCTGCAGAGAATCTGCCTGGCATGGGCAAATGGGCATAGCCTTCCTCCTTATTCCTTTCCCGCCAACTGCGAGACTTAAGTTCTGTAACGGTAACCTTGGCAGAAACCTGTTCAAGGCCGTGGCTTTCATAGCGCCAACCAAGCCTTGCGCGCACGGCTTCCCTTTTTTCCGTATCCGGCAAAGGTTCTCCACGCTCCACAGCCAGCATGATGGCATCTGCTTTTTCTTCTCCCTGTCCATCCTCCTGTATCTCATTGCCGGGAATAAGGTTCAGATTAAATTCTGCTCCAGGCTCCACCTCCAGGCTCCAGTCCATAAGATCCGCAGAAAGTCCTGCCAATTCCCTGATTTTCCTCCCCCCCTTATGCCTTGCCAGAGCAGGAAGCAGCCAATCGAGCACGCATTTGGCAGACTTCACGATCGAGGGCGGCAAGGCTGTTTCATCCCTGCCCACGCCCCTGCAGAACCCCTTTGCCACTTTTTCTATTTTACCTTCTTCAACTTTAAGCTGCCCTGTCAGGATCAGCTTTTCCTTGGCACGAGTCAAAGCTACATAAAGCACGCGCATTTCCTCTGCCTTGGACTCAGCAGTCAATCTTTGCTGGATAAGTTTCCAGGGAAGGGTCTTGTACTGCTGCCTTCCCGCTTTGCCTCGCTCTATCAGCTGAGGGCCAATGCCCAGTTCCTGATGATACAGGAAGGTGCCCTTGGCATCGCTGAGATTGAACTGCTTGCCCAAATCTGATACAAAGACCACAGGAAACTCCAGCCCCTTGCTCTTGTGAACGCTCATGATGCGCACCACATTCTCGCTGTCTCCCAGGGTACGGGCTACCGCCAGATCTGTTTCCCTTTTTTTTAGTTCCTCGATAAAACGCAGGAAGCGGAATAATCCCCGGTAGTTGGTTTTTTCGTAGTCCGCCGCCCTGTCTGCCAGCATGCGCAGATTCGCCTGCTTCAAAAGCCCCCCTTTGAGGCCTCCCACATAATCATAATAGCCCGTTTCCCGATAGAGTTTCCAGATAAGTTCCGGCACGCTATGGCTCACCACAAAGCTGCGCCAGGCAGCAAGCCGCTCCTGGAAAGCCGCTGCTTTGGCGGAAAGTTCCCCTTCCAAGCCACTTTCCGCCTCCTGAGCCGTCAGCAGGGCACCGTACAAGTCATCCTCTTCAGATGCCAGTCGTACCTTTGCCAGTTCCTCCATGGAAAATCCTCCCAAGGGAGAAGCCAGCACCGAGGCCAGTGGTATATCCTGCCTTGCATTGTCTACAATACTCAAAAGGTCCAGCATAAGGCTGACCTCAGGAGCCTTGAAGTATCCGCCGCTGACATCGGCATAAGCCGGTATGCTGTGCTTGCGCAAGGTATCCAGCAGTATCTCAGCCTTGCCCTTCACAGCCCGCAGTAGCACTGCAATATCCCGGTACATGAGGGGGCGATACTTGCCCCCCTCATATACCTTGGGGCCTTTTTCTATCAGTGATTCAATATGCAGGGCAATCTGCTGGGCCTCCAAGGCGAAGCCTGTCAGTTCCTCTGCCTCGTCCTCCGCTTCTTCGCCGCTCTCTCCTTCCTCGCTGCCGCCTGCAAGGATGATATCAAGGTCAATCCCGCCCCGGAGCGTACCCTCTTCCTCCGGAAACTCTGCCCCCGGGTAGAGCCTTGACTGCTCATCATATTCGATTTCCATAGGCTCCCTATGCATGATCTGATCAAAGAGGAAATTGATAGGCGAAAGCACTTCCCACCTGCTGCGGAAATTCTGCCTCATGGTGATAAGCTGATTTTCCTCATCTTGCTGCGGCTGCAGAGGAAAGGCATCATACTGGCGCTGGAAGAGATAGGGATTGGCCAGGCGGAAACGATAGATGCTCTGCTTCACATCACCCACAGTAAAGCGGCAACGAGGACGGGCTACCAGAGAAAGGATTGCCTCCTGCACGCTGTTCGTATCCTGATATTCATCCACCATGACTTCCACAAACTTCTTCCGGCACTGCATGGCCGCTTCACTGGGAACATAGCGGGGCGCATCCTCCAGCAAGGCCCCTTCATCAGCGCAGAGAATTTGCAGGGCGTAGTGCTCTAAATCGTTGAAGTCAAGCACATTGCGCTCTTGCTTGGCCTGACGCAAGGCTGCCATAAAATCCAAAACGAGCTCTACGAAGCGTCGGATAGTGGGGCCGCATTCGGAAAGCATGCCCAGGGTTTCTTCCTCCGTGCAGCGGAAATAGTCCGTCCCTATGGCCTTCACTGCCTCTTTCAGAGCTTTATGCCTGCTATCGAAAGTTTCCCTGAGAGCTGGATAATCTTCTTTCAGGGGCTTGAAAACCTTGGCACTGGTCAGTTTCCCTGGCTTAAACGCTGCCAGGGCAGAAGACAAGGCCTGCCAGTCCTGACCTGCCTGGAATATATCGTCAATAGCAGCCAATGTAGTCTGAAGCACCGATTCGTAAGGAGCAAGAGCCGCTTTTACCGCCTCCCTGTCCGGCGTGTCAGCTTCCTGCAAGGCTCCTCTTTTCAGCCAGGAGGAAAACTCCTGCGCCTGCCACTCCACAGCCCTTCGTCCCTCCTGGATTCCGTGCCACAGCTCCCCCCCCCATGATGTTTCCCAAATGCTCTTCCCTTGGACATCCTGGTATCTGTCAGCCTGCTTTCTCAGCCACGCCTCTGGCAACGGCTGGCTCTGGCTGAACTCATAGAGACCAAGGACAGCCTCATAGACAGCCTCATCCCCATGGTCATTGCCGTAGTCATCTGCAAAAGCCAGGAATTCCAGCCACTTTTCCCTGGCTGCTGCATATTCCTGTCCTGAAGCGAAGTTCTCCCGCTCCGGTTCGTGGTAGTGCTCCTCCAGCATCTCTTCCAGCACATCCCGCTTCATGAGCAGCATTTCCTGCTCACTGGCCAGGCGGAATTGGGGATCCACCTCAACAGCCTCGATATTCTGGCGAATGACCCGTTGGCAGAACACATGGAAAGTGCTGATGGATGCACCAGTCAGCAGGACGCTTTGCTTGTCAAGCCAGGCTGCCTCCTCAGGGGTTTCCGCCTCTAGCAGCCTCTTCTCCAGGGAAGCGCCGATGCGCTCCCGCATTTCTGCTGCAGCGGCATTGGTAAAGGTCACCACCAAAAGCTCATCCACGCTGCATTCCCGCCGCAAGAGCCTGGTGATGATGCGATCCACCAGCACCCTGGTCTTGCCAGAGCCAGCTGCTGCGGCCACCAGGATGTTCCGCCCTCGTTCTTCGATGGCTTTCTTCTGGTCTTCAGTGTATTGCATCTTTCAAATCCTCTCTTCCCATCAGTTCAGCCATCTTTTCCTCCAGCATGCCAGCTTCCCCATCTCTGAGATCCCTGTAGTTGCACCCGGGCAAATCCGTATCAAAGCCGCACACATCCTTGAACTTGCAATAAGTGCAGGCAGTTTCTTCCTTTTTCCCCTGCAGCTTCCTATAGGGACTGACAGAGATTTCTCCTGCCAGTATCCTGTTGCCAGTTTCCTTGAGGATATATTCCACATAAGAAAGCAGCAACTCGAATTCTTGCGGTTTTTTCACGCTGTCCGGAGGAACGAAGGAGATTTCTTCCTCTCCCTTGCCTTCCTTGACCCGGGCAAAAATATATTCCCCCTGGGCCCCGGCCTCAAGGGATTCGATAATTTCCCTGTCAGCCACCACCCAGCCCGGCATGCGCAGCTTGCTTCTCACTTTCTTCTCCAGCTCAGATTCAGACAGCTTGCCCCTTTCCGTATCCTTGCCCCTGATGAGAGGATTCTGCAAAAAAGCATAGAGCATCCCTGCCGGCAGGCAATGCTCCCCTTGCTGGGCCAGCAATTCCCTTGCCACCAAAAGGTATGCCAAGAGCTGCAGCCTAAGCCCGTAATAGACTTCGAAGACATTGATAGCCGCCTGGCCTGTCTTGTAATCTATGACCAGATAATACGGCGCATCCGTACGCACATCCAGACGGTCAATCTGTCCTTTGAACATCAGGGAATAACCATTTTTAAGAGGCAACGGCTTTAAGCGCACCTTGTCTCCCGCTCCGCCAAAATGCTCTTCAAAAAAAGCCGGACGGAACTTTGAAAGGGCAGCCCAGGCTGTGAGCTGGTTCACGGCTCGCTCAGCCGTAGACTGCAACCTTTGCTTGAGGTGACGGTAATTGTCGCGGCTCAAAAGCACTTCGCCTTGCAGCCTGGGCGCCAGTTCCTCAATGAGCTCATGACATATCTCGCCACGCCGCTCCTCCGGCACCTTCTCCCATTTATTGTCGTAGTCTTTGTCCACCATGCGCCCATAACTGCTTAGAACAGCATGAAGCAGCTGCCCCAGGTCAAGGGAACGGAATTTATATTCCCGGCGCTCCTGCAGCTTCAAGCCATAGCTGGCAAAATGAGCAAAGGGGCATTTGCTGAAAAGCTCAAACTGCGTGACGCTGCCGCGCAGCCTGTTGCCGCTTAGGAACATCTGCCTGGCCAGCTCAGGAGGCAGGAAATCTGCCCTGCCCTTGGCAAAAAGGCCAGACAAAGCCAGAGTCAACCCTGCAGACAGGTCAGGCTGCTCCCTGGCCCAATTGTACACATCCTGCCAGATAAGCTGCATCTTCCCACGCTCTTTTTGCCCCCTAAGAGCAGAAGCCAGCCCTGAAATGGCAGGCCGTGGCGCAGAGAGCAACAGTTCATCTTCCCGCTCCACTGTCTCCAACGGAATGGAAATGAACTCTGCTTCCGGAAAAATCTTGCGCAGCCTCTGTACCAGCGAAGCTGGCTGCAAGCCATTGCCCTCACTGTCAGCCAATGCATATGACACCCAAAGATATTGCCTGGCTTCAGAAAAGCCTCGATACAGCAAGAACCGTTCCCCAAAACTTCTCTCTTGGCTGCCCTGGGAAATCTCAAAGCTGCCCTTGCCCGCCTTGGCCCTTTGCTTGAAAACCTCGGCAATATGGAGCCTGTCAGCGTCTGTCAGAAGCCCCTGTTCCCTGCTGCGCCTGGGCATAATGCCCGCATTGGCACCTAAAATATAGAGAGCAGATATGTTATCAAGGCTGTTCTGGTCAAAGGAAGCGATGGTCACATAATCAAGCCCTGGGGGAATCAGGGAAATCTTCATAGCATCCAGCCCAGCACTGAGCACCATTTCATACTCGCCAAGCCCCATGACTTCCTCTCCGCTGATTTCCACCAGCTGGTCAAAAAGCTCCATGCAGCTATCCCAGATCTGCCGATGCTCTGCCGCATCAGCCAGCCGCCCCTCAGCCTCAGCCAATTCCTGCCACTCAGATAGACGCTGCGGCACCTGCAGCTCTATCAGGAAATCATAAAGAGATGCGGTCATCTCCTGGACATTTGCGGCACTGCTCAGAGCCTCTGCCAGGTGCATCAGGGGTTGGGCAGCCAAGCGTCTCAGGCCATCAATATAGAGCAGCCTCTCTGCTTCTTTTTCATCGGTCCCCTCTTCTGTCTCCAGGCCTCTGCTGCGATGCCAACTCCAGCTTTCTGCCTGCGTCCAACGGCGCCTTCCTCGTATGCCGAACTCCAGCACATAATTTTCCAATCTGTCCACATCATCCCGGACGCAGGGAAAAAACCCTGTGCGCAAGCAACGAAACACAGCTTCGTAGCGCCAGCCTTGACGCAGGGTCTCCACGGCCGAGCGCAAGAGCTCTGCCAGTGGATGATGTATGCTGGGTCGCTTGCCATCGTAAAAATAGGGAATATCATACTCCTGGAACACCAGCTGCAGAAGGCCGTCGTAGGACTCGCCCTCCCGCACAAGCACCCCTATATCCTTGTAACGCCAACCAGAACGAGCCAGCCGCAAGATATCTGCTGCCAGCACCTCCACTTCCAAGCGGCGATTGGCGGCTTCCACCAGCCGCAGCCCCTTCTTCTCCTGAAACACCTCTTCTCCGGGAGCAAACAGATGTTTCTCGATCAAAGCCAAGGCAGGGCACTGGCTTCTCCTATTGTCCTCTAAAAGCGTCACTCCATAGCTGCCGCCCCCCAGGCCAGTCCACACATTCTTCAGGGCTGTCAAAGTCTGATAGGAACGATGAAAGAGCCCCGTTTCCAGCTTATTTTCCGGCAGGTTCAAGTCCACTGTCCCATTGGGCAGAGTCCGCCCCCCAAGGGGCAGGGTCACATGCACAATTGCCGCCGAAGACAGCAGCGCCGCCATAACCTCCATTTCCTGCGGATTGAAGAAAGTGAAGCCATCCACCCAGATTTCTGCCCCCCTGAGCGTCTTAGCAGAGGGAATTTTAGCTGCCAGCAACGCCATCAGATCCTCACTGTCATTGGCGCGACCCTTCATTTCTTCTTGAAAATCGTCCACCAGCCTGGCAATCTCCGCAAGCTTGCCGGAAAGCCGCCCCTTCCCCAGGCTCTCTGCTGTCTCCCTCAAAAGCTCTGTAGGCAAACGATAGCTCTTCAATTCCTTGATCATGCCGGAAAGGCTGTCCGTGAACCCTCGCTGACGAGCCATCCGGGCAAAGACCAGCAAATCCCCCTGCTGCTGATGTCTCAGCAACAGCTTGCGAAGCATCAGCTGCCGTCCTACCTCGCTGATGCGGGGCAGGCCTGCCCCCCCCGTTTCCAGAAGCACCTGCCTGGCAAAACGGCGAAAGCCAAAGACAACCGCACGCATAAATCCGTGGCCGCACTCTGCCAAGTACTCAGCCAACAAACGCTCCATCTTATAGGTCATGTGTTCCGGTACCAGCAGTACCAGCGGACTCCCCAGCGAAGACGCCTTGATAGCCTCACATATGCTCTCAAGGCAGAAGTGCGTCTTCCCCGTTCCCGATGGCCCTACGATAAAATCAAGTTTTGCTGTCATATATACCCTTCCTGCCTCATATAGCATAAAAAAGGGACTGACTCAATAAGAGCCATGTCCCTTCTAAAAAATCGTCGCCAATCCCTCAGCCAAAGCTGAAGGGCGTAGTCACCTTTTTGAGAGTCCGCCCGCAAGCGCAGGGTTCCTCGACCATGCTGACAGCCTGCCCCGTGCGATAACGGATCAGCGGCATAGCCTCTGCCTGCAGGGAAGTCACCACCAGTTCACCCATCTGATGCGGGTCTGTCACCGGCATATCGCTGTTAAAAGCGATAATCTCGGGATAGAAGAAATCCTCCTGTATATGCTGGCCGCTATGGGCCTCACACTGGAAGAGCATGCCCGCTGTCCCCAGTTCCGCGGAAGAATAAAGATTGAAAACCTTGGCCCTGGTACGATCCTGAATATGCCTCTGCATGGGGTTTTGAATGCCCGTGGGATTCATGCAAATAACCTGATTCAAGGGAAAATCCACAATGTTCTTCCCTTGAGCCTGCAACTGTATCACCAGTTGCATGATAAGCTGCGGCGTGGTGACAATGGTATCCATGCTCACCAGTTCCATAAGCCTGAGCCACTGACGATAATCTGTCCCCATTGGCACTACCGTAGCGCCAATCATCTCCAGAGCGTACTGTATATCCAACAGACGGCTGTCGGAAAGATCCCCCTGAAGGGCCACCACAGAAGTGCTATTTACCCCCATGCTTACGAGACAGCGGGTCATCATCTCCACATTATGTGCAATATCCCCATTGGTGTAAAGCTTCAAAAGCTCTCCCGTCATCTGCTGCATATGATTGAAACGCATGATACCGGATATAGGCAGTGTAAGAATATCAAGAGAGTCAATCTGAAAAAGGTCATTGCTGTGCAGGAAAGGAAAACGACGCAAATCCTCCAAGGACTTGACATCCTCTGCCTTCACGCCAGCCTTGGCAAACGACTGCTGATAGAAAAAACTCTTCTCCTCAGCCCAATGCAGCTGCTTCTGCAATAAATCCAGCTGCATTTTCCCCATGGACTCCCTATCCATTTGTTCTATCTGTTGATTAGCATACATGCCCATAACACCCGCTTTGAAATATATTCCGGCTCTTCACCAGAGACACAGTCAGGCAAGGGGTCTCTGATAGAAGAACGGCTGGAAGCTGGTATAGCCCAGCTTGCGGAAGTTCAGGATGGCTTCCGTCGCCCCTACAAAGAGGATGCCCCCCGGCTTCAAGGCCTGGAAGAAATTCGCATAGAGCTGATCCTTTGCTTCCTCTGTGAAATAAATAACCACATTGCGGCAAAGGATCAGGTCAAACCCACTCTCAAACTTGTCCTTTAGCAGGTTATGGCGCTTGAATTCAATGCAAGACTTGATATCGCTATTGACAGCGAACTTGTCCCCCTCCACTTTGGTGAAGTATTTGTTCAAGCGCTCCTTGGCCATGCTCTTGATCTCGCCCTCATTGTAGACGCCCCGCTTGGCCTTGGCCAGGATTTCGATATCCAAATCACTGGCCAGGATTCTGTGGCGCACATTGGGAGTCATTTCTTTCATGATGATAGCCAGAGAATACGGCTCCGCCCCAATGGAGCAACCCGCGCTCCAAATGTTGAGCTTCTGTGAACGCTTCAAAAGATCAGGGATGACATCCGTCTCCAACTTGCCGAACTTCTCCGGGGTACGGAAGAACTCTGACACATTGATTGTCAGATATTCTATGAAAGCCGCAAAATCGTCCTTGTTCTTGGCTGCGTTGTCAAAGTACTCGCAGAAAGAATCCATACCAGCCCTCGTAACCAGGTTGCCGATGCGCCTCTTCATCTGAGGCTCTTTATAAAGGTCGAGGTCTATTTCCGTTTTCGCCTTGAGCTTCTGCTTAAAGCCAGCCCAGTCCCTATCATCCATCATAGCGGTCTTACCTCCCAATGTCAAATATTTTACCCGTGTGTGATAATTCCCCCTCTGACTGCTTAATTCCTTCTTTTAAAAAAAAATAGTCCCAAGATTTTGTATAAATCTTGGGACCAGGACGAATATCTTCTGTTTCTAGCTATTCGATATCAAAAATCGTGCGGTTGGCATCCTTGGAAACCTTGGGCAGAACGATATGCAGAATGCCGTTGTCAAAAGCCACGCTCACAGAATCCTTGTCGATGCCATCAATCTTGAATACCCTCTCAAACTCTCCTGTGCGTCGCTCGTGGCAGATGTACTTCACATCCTCAGTCTCCAGCTCTGCCCTCTCAGCTCTGATGCGCAGATACTCATCCTCGTCATAGGAAACGGTAATCTGCTCCTTGCGGAAGCCAGGCAATTCTCCAAAAATCTCGTAAGCAGCCTCCGTGTCAATGACATCCACTCTGAAAGAAGCAAAGGCGCCACTGACCTTCCCCATGGGGTTCCCCGGCTGGTCAGCCATGAACTCCAGCAGCTTCTCCACTGCCTCATGTCCCTTTTCCATATTGCCCTTGAGATTAAAAGGTACTGTACGAAACATATCAATCCCTCCATGCCATTTAGAAGAAAATTATTTGCTTTTCCCTAATATTAAACACAGGGAAGCAGATTTCCTGCAAGGAATCAGTGAAAAGACAGTTGTCAGCCTTCAACATAATGACTGAAGCTGCCTATCACCAGCTGGGGAAATTCTGCTTTCAGTGTCTCAAGGAACTTTTTGGTGCCTACAGCCTTGCCTTTGGCCTCAGGCATGATTTCCAGAAAAGCATCCGGATCGATATTGAGGTTTCTCACCTGTATCATCTGCACCGGCAATTCCCGGAAGAACTCCTGCCAGGCAGCCAGTTCTTCCTCACGGTCATTGAAGCCAGGGAAATAGAGCAAGTTCAAGGAGACATAAACGCCCTTCTCCAAGGCATAGGCAATGGACTCCTTGACATTTTCCAGATGATAGCTGGCCCGGTAATAAGCATCGTACCCCTCAGGACGGGCACTGATGATGGATACACGCAGGCTGTCCAGACCTGCATCGATGATTTTCCTCACACCCTCTGTCCAGCCCACATTGGAATTCATGTTGATCTGGCCCTTGCCGGTCTTGGCACGGATCAGTCTGATGCCTGCGGCGATGTTATCTGCCGCCAGGCTGGGCTCTCCTTCGCAGCCCTGGCCGAAACTGATGATACCGTCGGGAGCCACCGTCAGGTGATAAATGCCCACCTCTGCAATTTCTTCCGGAGTGGGACGGAAAGTGATGCGGCTCTGAGGAGACGGGCAGCATTCCGCAGGCTGCAGGGATATGCAGCCAAAGCAGTTGGCATTGCACACTGGTGAAGTGGGAATGCCACACTCCCAGCGGCGGTAAAAGAGATTCTGAGCGGTGCAGCAGTGCCAGTTCAGGGAGCACCCTGCCACCTGCTCCACTATGCGATTGCCAGGCAGGTCTTTTTTCGTGCGCTTCACCAGCTTTTTAAGCTCTGCCGTGTTGTAATGTATCGGGTCCCACTTGTCATTCTCATCAGTATAGAGGGCGGCACAGTATAGCTCATCCCTGTAAACCACCACCGCCGTATAGCCGTAAAGGGGCAGTCGCTCTGCCCCCTCTTCACGCTCATAGGCAGGCAGGAACAGGCGGGTATAGCCAGCAGGCAGGATGGCAGACACTGCCTGTCCCGCAATGGGCAGTACCTCCCCCTCAGCCGTCATGCCCACCGCCTGATGGCCAGGCAGGAGCATCAGGTCGGCACTCTCCGGCAGGGGGATCAGGTCAGCGGGAGTCAGCTCCACATTAGTGCTACCCGTGCGGCCCATGCCCCGCAGACCGGGAGCATCAAGGATATTGCCTTCCTCATCAGCGTAAACAGCCGTAATCATCTCACTCATGCTGCACCACCTTCCTGTGTTTCCCTGGTTTCCTGCTCCGATTTTTGCTTCTGCTTCTTCACCTTCTTGGGATTATAGAGGTTCATGGCCTTGTCCGTGTCCTCCGTCACCATGCACTCCACAGCGGGCAGAAGGTACTCTATGGCCTCCCTTATTTTGGGCACATCTTCCTCCTGAAAGGGTGCCAGCACATGGTTGATCACCGTCCAGCCAGGCAGGGGGCGCCCTATGCCGATTCTCACCCGGCTGAAATGCTCATCTCCCACATGGGCAAGAATGGACTTGATGCCATTGTGTCCTCCGGCACTCCCCTTTTTCCTGATGCGGATAGTACCTGCGGGAATGTCCATGTCATCATGAGCCACAATCATCTGCTCCGGCATCAGCTTGTACCAATTCATCAGAGGTCCTACAGCCCTGCCACTATCGTTCATATAAGTCTGGGGCTTCACCAGAAGGATTTTCTCCGTCCCCAGGCGCCCCTCTGCCATCAGGGCATCGAACTTCTCATGCCAATTGGCAATGCCCAATTTCTCCGCCAGGGCATCCACCAGCATAAACCCCACATTGTGCTTAGTCTGCGCGTATTCACGACCGGGATTGCCCAGGCCCACGATAACTTTCATTTTTTCCTCCTAAATAAACTGACAGCTGAGAGCAATGCCCCCAACTGTCAAAAAACAACTCAAATATTATCTGCGGTAGGATCCCCCACCAGGAACAGGTAAGCCAGTACTATGATGCCAAGAGCGATGCGGTACCAGCCGAAAGCCTTGAAGTCATTGGTTTTGATATACTGCAAGAGGAACTTGATGGAGGCGATGGACACCACGAAAGCCGTAGCCATGCCCAACACCAGAATCAGCATTTCCGCTCCCGTGTAGTGGAAGCCGAACTTCACCAGCTTCAAGAGGCTGGCCCCAAACATGACGGGAATGGCCAGGAAGAAGGTGAACTCCGTAGCCACATAGCGGCTGGTGCCAAAGAGGATGCCGCCAATGATGGTGGAGCCGCTACGGCTGGTACCCGGCACCAGGGAAAGCACCTGGAACATGCCGATGATGAGGGCCGTCTTGTAATCAAGCCGCTCCAGACGACTTACCCGCGGTCTCCTGTGCTTGTTGTAGTTCTCAATGACGATAAAGAGCACACCGTAGAAGATCAGGGTAAAGGCCACCACCGGGGCATTCATGAAGTGCTCCTCCATGTAGTCATTGAAGGCCAGGCCAATGACAGCAGCAGGCACGCAGGCCACCACCACCTTCATCCAGAGGTCGATGGTCTCACGCTTCTCCTGCCTGGTCTTCCAGGAAGAAAAAGGATTCAGCCGCTCAAAGTTCAGCACCACTACCGCCAGGATAGCCCCCAGCTGGATCACCACCAGGAACATATCCATGAACTTCTTGTCCACATCCAGCTTGATGAACTCATCCACCAGGATCATATGGCCTGTACTGGAAACCGGCAGCCATTCCGTAAGGCCCTCCACGACACCAAGGATGACCACCTTGATAAGCTCTATGATACTCAAATCCAAAGTCTAACTCCTCCTAAATATGGGTATGCTTGCAAAAAAACTTTTACTATTATACCCCAAGCAAAGGCAAAAGAAAAGCCCCGAGGTTATAAAGCCCCGGGGCTGATTCACAAGAAAACTTCTTGCCGATATTACTTTTTGAGGACTTCCTTCATGACATCAGCCACATGCTCCTTGGTGAAGCCGAACTTCTCGAAAAGCAGGCCAGCAGGAGCAGAAGCACCGAAGCCGTGCATGGTGACGGTGGCACCGTCCAGGCCCACATACTTGCCCCAGCCGAAGTCGGAGAGGGCCTCCACGGCCACGCGGGCACGGACAGCCTTGGGCAGGA
Organism: Pseudoselenomonas ruminantium; assembly: GCA_015058655.1. Classification (GTDB taxonomy): domain Bacteria; phylum Bacillota; class Negativicutes; order Selenomonadales; family Selenomonadaceae; genus Selenomonas_B; species Selenomonas_B ruminantium_C. Next base: position 72,511 of record SVBX01000009.1, on the reverse strand, counting down.
TTTCCTCCTTGTAGCCGGGAGTCTGCTGCTCGAAGAGATCCATGCAGGGCATGGAAACTACACGGACATCGATGTTGTCCTTAGCCAGTTCTGCCTGCGCATCGATAGCCAGGCTCACCTCAGAACCGGTGGCGATAAGGATACCGTCCATCTTCTCCGGGTTCTTGGCCTCGGAAATGACATAGGCGCCGCGCAGAGCTGCCTTGCCGGAGCCGGGCAACTGGGGCAGATTCTGACGGGTGAGCACCAGGGCAGTCGGAGTGCTCTCAGCAGTCGCAGCCAGGCACCAGCCGGCAGCAGTCTCGGCCATATCTGCCGGACGGAACACATTCACATTGGGCAGAGCGCGAAGCATAGCCAGCTGCTCGATAGGCTCATGGGTAGGACCATCCTCGCCCACGCCAATGCTGTCATGGGTGAAGACATAGGTCACAGGGATGTTCATGAGAGCTGCCAGGCGCATCATGGGCTTGGTGTAATCGCTGAACACGAAGAAGGTGCCAATGTAAGTGCGCAGGCCACCGTGGAGGGTGATGCCGTTGGCAATGGCTGCCATAGCGAACTCACGGACGCCGAAGTGCAGGTTGCGGCCCTCGTAGCTGCCCTTGGCGAAGTCGCCGGCGCCCTTCATTTCCGTCTTGTTGGAAGGAGCCAGATCGGCGCTGCCGCCAATGAGATTGGGCATGAGATCCTTCAGGCGGTTGATCATGGTGCCGGAGCAAGCGCGGGTAGCCACGGGCTTGTCCTCTACAGCCCAGAAGTCCTTGTCATTCAGCAGGGACATGGCATCCACGGGAGCATGGAACTTATCCCAAAGCTCCTTCATCTCGGGGAACTTGGCACAGTAGTCAGCAAAGAGCTTGTTCCAGGCTGCCTCAGCCTCCTCGCCCTTCTTGGCCATTTCCTTGTAGTGGTCATAGACTTCCTGAGGAATGTTGAAAGTCTTGTCCGGCTCAGGCCAGCCAAGGTTCTCCTTCAGAGCCTTCACATTTTCATCGCCCAGGGGCTCGCCATGAGCGCTGGCCTTGCCCTGCTTGGCGGGGCAGCCGTAGCCGATCTGGGTCTTGACGGTGATGAAGGAAGGATGCTCCTTGTCAGCCTTAGCCTCTTCGATGGCCTTGCCGATAGCTTCAAGGTCATTGCCATCTTCCACGGTGATGGTCTGGAAGCCGAAAGCAGCCATGCGGGCCTGCACATTCTCAGTGAAAGCAATGTCCGTGGATCCCTCGATGGAAATGCTGTTGCTATCATAGAGCACAATCAGCTTGGACAAGCCCAGGGTGCCAGCCAGGGAGAAGGCCTCGGAGGAAATGCCCTCCATCATGCAGCCATCGCCGCCCAGCACGAAGGTGTAATGGTCAACCACGGGGAAGCCGGGCTTGTTGAACTTGGCAGAAAGATGTGCCTCTGCCATAGCCATGCCCACAGCCATGCCCATGCCTGCACCCAGAGGGCCGGTGGTGGCTTCAACGCCTACCGTATGGCCATACTCAGGATGGCCGGGGGTCAGGGAGCCATCCTGGCGGAAGTTGCGCATATCCTCCAAAGTAAGGCCATAGCCGAAGAAATGAAGCAGAGAATAAAGGAGCGTAGAGCCATGGCCGCCGGAAAGGATGAAACGGTCACGGTTAGCCCACTTGGGGTTCTTGCCGTTATGGTTCATATGCTTTGCCCAGAGCTCATAGGCCATGGGAGCACTGCCCAAGGGGAGGCCCGGATGACCGGAATTTGCCCTCTGGACAGCGTCTGCTGCCAGCACACGGATTGCATTTACACAGGTAGTGTCGAGATTAGCCAAGGTAAATCTCCTCCTAAAACTAAAAATACATAAAAGATAGAATATTATATATATCAATCTCAGAGAGGTCCCCCTCTCCGAATATCAATATCAAAAAACTTTTTACGCTTATTTCGCCAGGTCCGGGCGCAGGGCTGCCGCACCTGCCTGATAAACATGGCAAAGCTCTTGCTGGCTCTTGTCAGTGTCTATGAGCAGGAGCACCCGAATGCACTTGGGAAGGCTCCCCTCTATGGCGCATTGGCGTGCATCAAAGAGTGGCACCATGTCGAAGCCCGGTAGGCTCCGCACACCCGTAGAAGGGAATGCCGCCGTCAAGTCCTCCGTCATGGAGAAGATAGCCGCCCCGATGACTTCCGAAGAGATACCATTCTTCTTCAGCAATTCCTCCATCAGGACTTTGGCCGCCTGCCAGATTTCTTCTTTATCGTCCTGGGAAACCGTAGTGGCTCCCCGCAGGCCACGCATTGCCATGGCCCCACCTTCCTTCCATGAGTTTTTTCTCAAAAGCCCTTGCTGCCCTTGTGGATGTCCCAGATAAGCCTGAGACTGAGAATAAAAGCCAGAAAGTAGCCCGCCAGCCCCAGCAAGGGTATCTCCATGATCTTAGGCGTCATATTGGTGGTGCAGATAGTGCTGGAAGCTAAGAGAATTGCTGCACATAGCAAGGCCAGAATCAATTTATTTATCATCTGATCCAGCTTACGCAAAGGTTCCTCGGAACCAGTCACATCCAGATTCACTTTAGTCTGACCGCTCATGGTCATCTTCAAGATATCGGAAATCTGCTCCGGCAGCTGCACAGACTTCTGCAAAAGCTGCAACCCCTGACGCTTGGCCTTGTCAAATTCATCATGCCAGTTGAAATTCTTGCGGAAATCTACTGCCAGGCTCTTGGCAAATATCTCCACAAAGCTCACCTTGGGACAGCAGAGCCGCATGACCCCCTCGATGGTGAGCACCCCCCGGGCAAACATGGCCAGGCCCTGCGGACAGGCCAAATGATGCACCCGCAGGATATTGATGATCTGACGGGTCAGCACCCCCATCTGCAGGGAGCTGAAATCCAGGCTACTGTACTGCCCCAAAAGGGCATCTATATCCTGATAGAGTGCTGTATGATTGATGCGGCCTTTTGCCACTCCCAGCTGCAGGACCGCCTCCTTCATCTCGAAGGTATCGTGACGAGCCAGGGCAATGACCGCCTTGCGTATGGCCAGCCTGTCCTTGGTGGACAGACGGCCCATCATGCCCAAATCCAGCCACACGATACGGCTGTTGCGAATCCAGATGTTGCCGGGGTGCGGATCAGCGTGAAAATACCCATCTTCAATGATCTGCTTGACATAGTTTTCCCCCAGCCTGCGGCCCAGAATACTCACATCATAGCCCCGGGATTTCAGTCCTTCCAGATCATCCATGCAGATGCCTTCCACGAACTCCATCACCAGTATATGCTGAGTGGAAAGGTTCTTATAGACCTTGGGACAGGCAATGTATTCGTTGTCACTGTTCAGGTGAGTGAATTCTTCAATATGTGCTGCCTCCATGAGGAAATCCATTTCCTGCTGGGCAATAAGCCACATCTCATCCAGCACCATGCCAAAATCCACAACTTCCTGGGCACCGCTGATAACCTTGACCAGAGTAGCCGCCCTTTTGAGCAGCACGATATCCTGGCTCATGATCTCGTAAATGCCCGGACGCTGGACCTTGATGGCCACTTTTTCGCCACTCACCAAAGTTCCACGATGAACCTGGGCAATGCTGGCAGACCCCAGGGCCTTTTCATCAATGTAGCTGAAAACCTTCTGCCAGCGGCAATTGTATTCCTGCTCTATGACCTCGGCAATGGTTTCAAAGGGCAGAGGCAGAGCCTCTGTCTGGAGCTTCATAAGCTCCTCGCAGTATTCTGGAGGCAAGAAATCCGGGCGCATGCTCATAACCTGGCCCAGTTTCACAAAGGTAGGCCCCAAATCCTCCAATACCGCCCTGAGCTTCTCAGGCGTCATGCCTCCCATGACCTCCCGCTTGCGCAGGACATTCACCATTTCCTTGAGGCGCGTCGTAGTACTGGCATCCTCTACACGCCCTTGGAAAAATCTCTTGAGCATTGCCACGCCTCCGGTCTCGAAAACTATCCAGCAGTGAAGCAACCTGCCTCACGCAAATTTCCACTTCATCCGTCAGCCATTCGGCTGACACCGTCCCCTCAAGGGGAAGTCTTTTACTTCTTGCCGTACTTCTCTGCCAGCTGCTGCTTCACCGTTTCATTGGCAAGGAACTCATCATAAGTAGTAACCCTGTCCACTACTCCGTCAGGAGTGATGTCGATGATGCGGTTGGCGATGGTCTGGACAAACTGATGATCGTGGGACACAAAAAGCTCCGTGCCCTTGAAATCCATCAAGCCATTATTTAGGGCAGTGATAGATTCCAGATCCAGATGGTTGGTAGGCTCATCCAAAAGCAGCACATTGGCACCGGAGAGCATCATGCGGGACAGCATGCAGCGCACACGCTCACCACCGGAAAGCACCTGGGCTTTCTTCTGGCTCTCCTCGCCGGAGAAGAGCATGCGGCCCAGGAAGCCGCGGACAAAGGTCTCATCCGGGTCCTTGCTGTACTGGCGCAGCCAGTCAACCAAATTCAAATCAATCTCATCAAAATAAGCAGAGTTATCTGCAGGCAGATAGGCCTGGGTAGTAGTGACACCCCACTTGAAAGAACCCTCGTCCGGCTCCTCCTCGCCCATGAGAATCTTGAAGAGCATGGTCTTGCCGATGCTGTTGGGGCCTACAAAAGCCACCTTGTCGCCGCGCTTCAGGGTGAAGCTCACATTCTTCAGCACCTGCTCCCCATCCACAGTCTTGGAAATGCCCTCCACCGTCAGCAGCTGGTCGCCAGCCTCACGGTCGGGGGTGAAAGCAATGTAGGGATAGCGGCGGGAGGAGGGCTTGATGTCGTCCAAGGTAATCTTGTCCAGCATCTTCTTGCGGGAAGTAGCCTGCTTGGACTTGGCTGCATTAGCGGCAAAGCGCTGAATGAAGGTCTGCAGCTCTTTGATCTTCTCTTCCTTCTTCTTGTTGGCATCCTTGGCCATCTGCAGGGCCAGCTGGCTGGACTCATACCAGAAGTCATAGTTGCCGGCATACTGCTTGATTTCCCCGAAGTCCACATCGCAGATATAGGTGCAGACCTGATTCAGGAAGTGACGGTCATGGGAAACCACGATAACCGTGTTCTCAAAGCCAGCCAGGAAGTCCTCCAGCCAGTTGATGGATTCCACATCCAAATGGTTGGTAGGCTCGTCCAGCAGCAGGATATCGGGATTGCCGAAGAGCGCCTGAGCCAGCAGCACCCGCACCTTCTCCTTGGCGGTGAGCTCTGACATCTGCATGGTGTGCTCATTCTCGGGAATGCCCAGGCCATTCAGGAGGCGGGCAGCCTCAGACTCTGCATCCCAGCCGTTCATCTCCGCAAACTCAGCCTCCAGCTCGGAAGCCTTCATGCCATCCTCATCGGAGAAATCCGGCTTGGCATAGAGGGCATCCTTCTCGTCCATGATTTCCACCAGACGCTTGTTGCCCATCATGACTGTACGCAGCACCTCAAACTCATCGAAGGCATAGTGATCCTGCTTGAGCACGGACAGACGCTCACCGGGGGTTATCTCGATATTGCCGCCGGTAGGCTCGATATCGCCGGAAAGAAGCTTCAGGAAGGTGGACTTGCCCGCACCGTTGGCACCGATGATACCGTAACAGTTGCCCGGAGTGAACTTCAGGTTCACATCCTTGTAAAGCACGCGCTTGCCGAACTGGAGACTCACATTGTTGGTTGTAATCATTGGCTGTTATTCATCCTTTTCTATATATCTGCCTAAAAGGCTAAAATCACTTACTTGCGGAGCATGTCCTTGAACATGGACAGGATGCTCTGACCGTAGTAATTGCCAGGCACAGCCCAGCGGCCATTCAAATCTTCCCAACGGCCCAAAGTCTTTTTGCCATAAGAGGAACGCACCAGTTGGTAACGGGGATCCACCACCGGTTCCACAGGCTTCCTGGTAGAAGCATAAGCCAAGAGATGCTGGATATGAGCACGCACCCCCATCTGAGAGGAAGGGAAATAAGCCCCTTTCACTTCAGCACTGGTAGTGCCCAGACCGCAATAGTTGTTCTGATCTGCCGTCACGGTGCCGCCATAGCGGAAAAAACCTGTCTCCTTCAGCGCCTGGGCAAAAGCCACATCCGGACGCACGCCCTCACGGCCTCCCTCTTCGTAATAGTATGATACCAGCGTCTCGGGAGAGACAGAAATAGCGGGACGGGGATTGACGCTCAGCAGATAATTCACGCACTGTTCCTGGCTGGCCAAAGGTGTGCCCAGAATCTCTTCATCGTCAGCAGACAGGGTTTGACGCACCACGACGCCCTCTGTTTTCTTCTGCTGCTCCTGCACGCCTTGTTCCAAAATTGCACGAATTCGCTCCCGGAAGCTAAGATTCTTGGTAGCATCCTGCACCTTTCTGTCAGCGCTGCTATGGGTCTGCCCCTCAGACTGTCTTTCCAGCACCTTGGTTTCGCCTTGACTGCCATGATGGCGGGCATCGGCATAGGAGGCCGGCAAAGAAACTGCCATCAACCCCAGCAGTGAACACGCAACAAATTTTCCGGACCAAAACTCAACTTTCACGAAAAGAACACTCCCTAAAATCACCAAAAAACTCACAGAAAATATATCTATCTCTATTTTCAGAGATAACCAACCATGAAGTAAAGCAAAAACAACAACGCCAGTACCCATTCTGCAGCCTTAAGTTCGCTGCGCCTGCCAGCGGCAGACAGCAGCAGAACACGCCCCAGCAGCATGACTCCCAGGCCTGCCGCAATGTTGAAAGACATGGCCATCAGCATGGCTCCCGCCAAGCCTGGCAGGAAATCTTCCAAAGCCAGTTCCCCAGGGGAAAACTTTGCCAGCTGGCGCTTTATCATCACCACGCCTGACAGCAACAGAAGAGGCACTGTCATAGCCGGGAAACTTGCCAGTTCCGCCAGCAAAGGCTCAAGCAGCCACAAGATCATCAACGCCCCAAGAGCTATGCAGGTGGTACGCCCCTTGCGCCCGCCTGCTGTCCAGCCTACTGATGACAAGGGGGAAAGCGACAGTGGCAAGCAGCCGAGGAAAGCCCCCACGAAACTAAAACCTGCCAATCCCTTCAGCATGGAACCAGGAGCCCTCTCCCCTTGGCAGGAAACCTGCCACAGGCAAAAGGATTCGGAGCACACAGTCAGAAGCAGCACCAGCCCCAACAAGAAACACTCTGCCAGATGGTTGTCTGACCAAGAGCCCCAAAGCACAGCCTGCCCCAGCACCTTTTCCATGCCCTCAGGCAAAAGCACTGGAGCCGGCGGCAGTATCCAAAAGCCCTCCATATAGGTAAAAAGCGCCGTCAGAAGAAAGCAGGTTCCCAAGGCCCAGGAAAACCTACCTGCCAGCAGCACTGCCCCCAGGATGGTCCCCAAAAAGCTCCAATAGGCCAGGGGATCCTGGAAATTCCCCATCATCATCGCAGACCAAGGGGAAGCCAGTATCAGCCGCCCCTGCACCATTCCCTGCATGATAAGCATCAGCCCCAGTCCTGTGGCCAGAAAGCTGCGAATGCAGTCAGGCACAGCCTCCAAAGCTTTTCGCCCTGCAGCAAAGCTAAAGAGCGCAAAGCCAACCAAAGACACTGCCGCAGAAAGCCCCATTACCTCCTGCCAGCTGCAGCCCCTGGAGATGATGACTACATGAGAAAGCCAGGCTGCCAGAGGAACAGAGGGCGTGGCTATCAGGGGCATTCCCCGATGAGCCAGCCACGCCGAAGCAAGAATGGTCATGGCGCCCATGGACATATAAGCCGCTGTGAAATCCATGCCCGCCTGGAAAAGCAGCCCCGGCACCACCGTCAAGCCCGTCAGGAGTCCAGCGGCCATGGTGAGGCCCCCGACTGCTTCCCTGCTCCTTTCCTGAGACACGCGCACACTCTCTCCTTAAAAACAGTCTCTCTCGAACATACACCTTAGTATAATACCATAATTAAGCAGAAAATGACAGCATCACCATGCTTTTTTCAGTCTGAACCACCCACTTGATGGTATAATACATTTTATAAATGCTTCGTCTGCTGCAAACATAAATATCGGGAGCGCTTTAGGAGGAATAGCTTTGTCTATGAAGAAGTCCATGGGGTGGGTAAAGTTTGCCGCCCTTTTTGCCATCATCTTGCAGTTTATCATCATCCACCTGGCCGATCCTGAATTCTTGCCCCAGCTTCTGGCACTACTCAGCCGGGGAGATATACAGGAAACTGCTTCCTATATTCAATCCTTCGGCACCTGGGCTGTGTTCTTCGCCTTCTGGCTCACCCTCTGCGTCAATGCCATCGGTTTTCCTCCCGCCATTATCTTCTCCACCGCCAACACGCTGATTTTCGGCATCATCCCAGGCATCGTGCTTTCCTGCGTAGCAGAAACGGTGGGAGTCACCATCAGTTTTATCTTGCTGCGATTCTTTTTCAGGGAAAGCGCCGAAAAGATCATCCAGAAACACAAGGCCCTTGCCAATATAGACAAATACAGCGGCGAACGAGGCTTTGTGGTCATGCTGATTGCCCGCATGGTGCCCTACCTGCCTTCGGCCCTGCTTAATGCCGTAGGCGCTTTGTCTGCCATTTCCCTGCGGGATTATGTAATCGCCTCCTTCATAGGGAAATTCCCCTCCACAGGCATCGAAGCCATCATTGGCCATGACACCATCACTGCCCAAGAAGACCCTACCAGGCTTATTTTAGTGATCATCGCCGCCATAGTTTTGATTGTATGTGCATGGATTTACGAACGGAAATCATCTAAAGTTCAAAACTAAGAAAGAAGATTTTATATGACTCGCAGAACTTTTTTGCAAAAAACAGGCAAGCTCATGCTCTCACTGGGCCTTTTTGCCATGCTGCCAACCAGCTGGCAAAGAGCGATGGCTCAAAGCCGTGATCTGCCAATCAAGGGAGCGTTTTTCTCCCCTGGCACGAAACCGCCTGCCAATGCTTCCTTTCAAGCCCTGATTTTTGCTGACTCCCAATGCAGCAACGCTTCTTATCAGATTTTCCACGACACCTTGGCCGCCGGCTGGTCAAAATGTCCGCAAGCAGCCTTTTTTGCAGATTTGGGAGATCTTGCAGATAATGGAGAGGCAGATTGGCAATGGGAAGGCTTCCTTGAAGCCATCTCACCTTACCTTGACCATCCCTTCGTGCCTGTCATGGGCAATCATGAATGTTACGGTTTGGACTGGAAAAACTGCCTGCCCCGCCGCTATCTCTCAACCTTTGCCTTTCCCGGCAACGGCATGAGCGCTTTCCACGGCTACTTCTACAACTTCTTCTGCGGTCCCGTGGAATTCATTGTGCTGAACACCCAGATGCTGGAACTGGATGGATTCTTCGGAGCAGGTCACCTGCTGAACGCCCAGCTGGGCTGGCTGAAAAATCGGGAAACCAAGCCTCTGCCCTGGCGGGTGGTGCTGATGCACAAGGACATACTGGCTTACGATGAATACCAGCCTGGTCAGGACAAAGCTTTCGGTTTCAGTGATGCAGGACGCGCTCTTCTGCCTGCTCTGGAAGAAGCAGGCGCAGACCTTATTCTGACAGGCCATATGCACACCTATCGCCGCCGCGGCCCCCTGCAAAACTTCCACAGTGCAGAAAAAGGTCCGCTCTGCATCATGAGCGGACCTGCCGGCGACCAGCAATACACTGTCCCATCCGATCCACTGGACATAATAGCCATTCCCCAGCCCACCGAGCCAAATTACCTTGTTTTGTCAGCCAGTCCGGAAAGACTCGGCATTGAATGCTATACCCTAAGCAATAAAAAAATTGACAGCATCACGCTGGGGAAGTAGACAAAAGGCGCTGCCGCATAAGCTCATCATGCTTATGCAGCAGCGCCTTCGCTATGCTAATTATCCTGCAGATGCTTGTTCCTTAGCTGGCCGCAAGCGGCCTGGATATCCGTACCCATTTCCTTGCGCACTGTCACATTGATATGGCGGTTTTTGAGATAATTCTCAAAAGCCTCAATGCGGGCAAGACTGGGTCGCAGAAGGTTCCTTTCCTTTACGGGATTGATGGGAATCAGGTTGACACTGGCCAACTGTCCCTTCATCAGCACCGCCAATTCCTCTGCCTCTTTCTCATTGTCATTGAGCTGGTCAATGAGTATATACTCATAGGTGACCCTGCGCTTGGTGACCTCAGCGTAATTTATCGCCGCAGCCATGACCTCAGGCAAGTGATACTTGCGGTTGATAGGCATGATCTTCGAGCGCAGCTCATCGTTAGGGGCATGAAGAGACAGGGAAAGGGAAATGGGCAGCCCCTCCTCTGCCAGACGATACATATTGGACACGATCCCGGAGGTGGAAAGGGTAAAATTGCGGTAGCCCAGCCCCAGCGCATAATCTTCATGCAGCAAGCGAATGAAGCCCAGCACATTATCATAATTCATCAAAGGCTCGCCAGAGCCCATGATGACCACCGTGTCTACCTTGCCACCGTCTTCATCTTTCAGCATATCATTGATATACACGGCCTGTCCCGTGATTTCCCCTACGGTAAGATTCCTGGCCATGCCATGCAAGGTAGAAGCACAGAATACACAGCCCATATTGCACCCTGCCTGAGTAGACACACAGATGCTGTTGCCGTATGGCTGGCGCATGAGCACGGACTCCACCGCCGTACCATCGGCAAATTCCAGCAGGAACTTGGTGGTACATCCATCGACAGAATCCAGACGGGCCCTGAGCCTGGGCCGACCTATGCTGAGAGCGGCCCCCAGCTCTGCCCTGGCTTTTTTAGGCAGGTTGGTCATTTCCTCAAAGGAAGCTGCCCCCCGCACATAGAGCCATTCTGCCACCTGCCTGGCCCTGAATTTCGGCAATCCGAAATCTGCCAGCACCTGCTGAAGCTCTTCCAGCCTCATGCCAAAAATATCTTTCAAGATTATATTCCTCTCTTCAGCCGCGCCGTTTCATACGGGCTATGAAAAATCCATCCGTACCATCCCTCTGAGGATAGAGCTGCACCATTCCATCTTCACTGTGGCTGCCGTGACAGGGCAGGAAACTGCCTGTTTTTTCCAAGACAAATTCTTTGTTTGCCGCCAAAAAAGCTTCCACCACCGATTGATTCTCAGCTCGCTCAATAGTACAGGTGCTATAGACCAGTACCCCTCCCGGCTTTACTGCCTGAGCAGCGCTTTGCAGGATTTCCAGCTGCAGGGCAGGCAATTCCTGCAATTCTTCCTGCTGCTTGTGCCAACGGGCATCAGGCTTGCGGCGCAACACCCCCAGCCCGGAACAAGGAGCATCCACCAGCACCCGATCAGCCTGCCCGCCAAAGCGTTCACCTGCCTTCCTGGCGTCAAGGAGCAAGGTTTCAATGATATCTATGCCCAGGCGCCTGGCATTTTCTTCTATGCGTTGAAGCTTGTGCTCATATATATCTCCCGCCACAATGCGCCCCTTATTCTTCATCAGGGCTGCCATATGAGTGGTCTTCCCCCCCGGAGCGCTGCAGCAATCCAGAATAAGCTCCCCAGGCTGTGGAGCAACCACATGGGCCACCAGCATGGAGCTTTCATCCTGAACCTGTGCCCTGCCTTCCTGCAAAGGTGCCAGAGCATCAAGAGCGCCATGGGATTTCACTAGCACCCCTTCAGGGGCCCAGCCAGAGGGCTCGGACTCCGTCCCGCAGGTCTCCAGTTCCTGCAAAAGTTCCTGTCGGCTCACTTTCAAGGTATTGGCCCGCAGGCAAAGCCTGGCACTGTCATTATCAAATTCGCAAAGCCTTGCAGTTTCCTCTAAGCCAAAGCTTTTCACCCAATGCTTCACCAGCCAAAGGGGATGCTGGCTCTTCAAAGCCAATTCTTCCGTAGCATGGCCCTTGCCTTTTGGAAAAGCCGCTTTCTCCGGCTCCCGTACCGCCGTGCGCAGGACTGCATTCACAAAACCTGCCACCCCCTTATGACCGTATTTCTTGGCCAAATCTACAGCAGTATTGCAGGCAGCCGAATGAGGAACCTTGTCCAGATAGAAGATCTGATACAGTCCCAATCTCAGTATCGCCCTGATGGCAGGAGGAATCTTGCTGAGGGGGCGGTTCACATAGCGCCGCAATATCCAATCCAGAGTCTCTCCTGCCTTGACCGTCCCATAAACCAGTTCCGTCACAAAGCGACGATCCTGATCTGCAAGTTCAGTACGCCGCAGAGCCTGAGCCAGAGCCACATTGGCATAGGCGCCTTTTTCGTGCACTTCCTGCAAGACCTTCATGGCCGTCTCGCGAGCCTTATCCATTGCTTTTTCTCCATCCTTCAAAATCAAGTTAACACAGTATATCTAATAATAGCGTATCTGCCTTGAAATTGCCAGAAAAACCTCATAGATGCAGTTATGGCGCCAACAACTTGCTATCACTGGCCTCTTAACGCAGCTTGTAGCACCTTGACTTGCCTGCTTCGCACCCATTCACCTATAGCCGCCCCCGACAAGCCTTCCGGAGCCTCCTGGCCCGCTACCTTACCCATAGCTTCTATCAGGCGCCCCGCATCCTCAAGATAATCCGGCAACCTGCCGTGATCTGCCCTGATGACGGCTTGGAATTCCTCTACGGCAAGCCCTGACCGGGACAGTCCCAGCAGCAATGCAGCTATCTTCCCCGGCTTGCTCAGCCTGGGAGCCCGCATATGTTCCCTGATGACAAAAGAGGCTGCTTTCATCCACTCCCTTGGCAGGGTCATATGTCGGTTCCAATGGTCCAGCACCTCCAGCCCCTTTATTTCGTGCCCATAATGGTGAGGGAGCATATCTGCCGGGGTTCTGCCCTTGCCCAAATCATGGGCCAGGCCAGCAAATCTGGCAGTAAGGCTTGCTGTCTCAGCCGCTACCTTATCCACTATCAGCATGGTATGCTCAAAGGCATCCCCCTCAGGATGGAAAGCCTCCGGCTGAGTCTTGCCTATCAGAGCGAATATTTCCGGGAAAGCTATGGCAAGCAATCCCGCCTTTTGCAAAGCCCTGAAAAAGACAGAAGGCATCTTAGCAGCCAAAGCCTTCTTCATTTCTTCCAACAGCCTTTCCTGCGGCTCCCCTGCCAGTTCCCGGCCACACGCCGCCATGTGGTCATATGTTTCCTCTGTGATGGCAAAGTCCAGTTCCGCTGCCTGACGGGCAGCCCGCAGTGCCCGGACGGGATCATCACGGAAATGATGTGACACCGCCCTGATACGCCCTGCTGCTATGTCATCCCTACCGCCGTAAGGGTCGACAATGGCTCTGTCACTCAGGCGCAAAGCCATGCTGTTCATGGTGCTGTCACGACGATAGAGGTCTTCCTCCAAAGTTACCTCCGGGCCATATTCAACCTGAAACCCACGATAGCCTGTTCCATCCTTGCGCTCTCTGCGGGCAAAGGCCACCTCACATTTCTCACCGTCTATCTCCAGCAGATAAACTGGAAATGACTTGCCAACCTTTGCCGCCCCCGGAAAAAGCGACACAAAAGTTTCCTCGCTGCATTTGCAGATCATGTAGTCCTTGTCCTTTGGCTTCGTCCCCCTCAAGGAATCCCTGACCCAGCCACCTACAATATAGGCTTCAGCGCCACACTCTTCCAGCCTTCTGGCAAATTCTTCTTCCTTCATGACCTTCTCCTTGCAAACACCAGAAAAGCCTTCCACAAGGGAAGGCTATGATTTTCAATGATTGATAATATGCGCCCCGCGTGAATCAAGGGCCAGGATCTTTGCCGCAGCATTTACCCCATGCGCCCTGAAGGCAGCGCACATGGCTTCTCCCACCTGCCGGGCAGAGCGCAAGCGCTCCGGCACATAGGCAATCAGGCAGGGTCCTGCTCCGCTGAGATTAGCCCCTATGGCACCTGCTTCCCTGGCTGCCTGGAAAACCTCATACATGCCCGGGATAAGGGCCGCGCGATAAGGCTGATGCAGGGCATCGTCAAAAGCTGTCTTGAGGAAGCGTTCATTCCCTCTCACCAAAGCCGCTGCCAGCATGGCTGCACGGCTGATATTGAACACTGCCTCCTGGCGGGTGACTTTCTCCGGCAGCACCTCTCTGGCCTTGCGAGTGGAAAGGGGAAAATCCGGCACGGCCACCACCAGTTCCAGTCGCAGCTTCGGCATCAAGGAGAAGCACTCCACATGTCCATCCGTGACTGTATTGATAGTAAATCCCCCATAGATAGCAGGAGCCACATTGTCAGGATGTCCCTCAATCTCATTGGCAAACTGCAAAAGCTCATGACGGTTATAACGGTTGCCAATGATTACATTGGCAGCCTTGAGCCCCGCTACAATAGCGGTAGCGCTGCTGCCCAGACCTCTGGACAGGGGCACGCGGTTCAGCATATGGATGCGGGCCCCCTTGAACTCCGTGACGCCTGCCCGCTTCAGCAATAGCTGCACCGACTGCCAGCAGATATTTCTCTCATCGCAAGGAATGTTTTCTGCCCCCTCGCCCGACATCTTTATCTCCAGTTCAGGCTCCGTAGTAAGGGTCAGTTCCAAATCATTGTATATATCGCAAGCCAAACCAAGGGAATCAAAGCCTGGTCCGCAGTTCGCACTTGTACCGGGCACTCTCACCCGTATCGTGCGCTCTCCCATGGCATTACCCCCGTTCGTTTTCCACTCTTATCACATTTCTGATCTCATCCACCACAGGCAGGCCCTTGAATACAGACAAAGCCTCCTGCAGGCAGGCATGCTCCACCGGATGGGTCACTGCCACAATCTCTGCATGGTCCTTCACATTCAGCGGCGTCTGGATAACAGACTTCAAGCTGACTTTTGCATTGCCGAAAGCAGTGGCAATAGCCCCCAATACGCCTGGCTTGTCGTCTACCAGCAAGCGAACATAATAAGAAGAAACCGTCTTTTCCAGCGGGCAGAACTTCTTCTGGCTGTAGCAAGTGCAATGACTCCTGCTCACATCTCCGGAATTGATGCTGCGGGCAGCTTCTACGATATCCGCCGTCACTGCCGAGGCTGTGGGCAATGAACCTGCTCCCTGGCCGTAGAACATGGCTTCCCCAATGGCATTGCCACGCACGAAAATGGCGTTGAAAACCCCGTTTACCGAGGCCAACGGATGCGTCTTGGGCAGGAACACCGGATGCACCCGCACATCCACGCCGTATTCCTCTGTCTCCTTGCCCACCGCCAGCAGTTTGATGACATACCCCAACCCTTTGGCATAGGAAATATCTTCTGCCGTGATATTGGTGATGCCTTCCACGGAAACATCATTGAGCTGCACCCGGGTATTGAAGGCCAGGGAGGCAAGGATAGCCGCTTTGCGGGCAGCATCCAGGCCATCCACATCAGCAGAAGGATTTGCCTCGGCATAGCCCTTTTCCTGGGCCTCTTTCAGCACGCTGTCATAATCGCAGCCATCCTCGCTCATCTTGGTAAGCATGTAGTTGGTAGTGCCGTTCACGATACCCATGACTTCGTAGATGCGATTGGCAGTGAGGCTCTGCTTCATGGCAGCGATAATGGGAATGCCGCCCCCCACACTGGCCTCAAAGAGGAAATTCACCTTGTGCTTCTCGGCTGCCTCAAACATATCCTTGCCGAACTGGGCCACCACATCCTTGTTGGCTGTGACTACATGCTTGCCCGCCTCCAAGGCCTGCAGCATATACTCCCTTGAAGGGTGCAATCCCCCCATAAGCTCCACCACGATCTGAATCTCGGGATCTCCCAGGATATCTTCGATCTTTTCGGTAAGTTCCAGCCCCGCTGGGAAATCCGGACGCTTCTTGCTCTTGTCACGGACCAGGACTTTCTTCAGCACCAGTGGCACCCCTGTGCGCTGCTGGATTTCCTGGGCATTCATTTCCAGTACCCGTATGACCCCGGAACCTACCGTGCCTGCCCCCAGGAGTCCAATCTTTATTTCCTGTCCCATTTCACACCTGCTTTCTTTAGGCCTGCCCCAGAACTTCCAGCCGCTTCACGCCATCCACCATGCGCAGCTTATCCAAGAGCGCCTCCAAATCAACAGATAGAT
Organism: Pseudoselenomonas ruminantium; assembly: GCA_015058655.1. Classification (GTDB taxonomy): domain Bacteria; phylum Bacillota; class Negativicutes; order Selenomonadales; family Selenomonadaceae; genus Selenomonas_B; species Selenomonas_B ruminantium_C. The sequence continues at coordinate 56,574 of SVBX01000009.1, read as the reverse complement.
TCATGGTTTCAATAGAAATGGTAGCGTTGGCCACTCCCTGCAGGGGAATGCCCTGGTTGATGGTGAGCACACTGCCGGAATCCGACGAGATAGTATTCAGCACACTGGAAAGCACGCCCTTCTTGTGCTCCAGGAGGAAAGTCAAAGTCACGATCTTGTTCTTGCTGGCCTCGTAGAAGGGGAAGACATAGTCCTTGTACTTATAGTAAGCAGAGCGGGAAAGTTCCATCTTCTCCACTGCCTCGTTAATGGTGCGGGCGTCCCCACGCTTCAGCATCTCTTTGACCCTGATGGTCTTCTTGATGGCTTCCGGCAAGATTTCCTCCTTCACCAGGAAAAAACCATTTTCTTCCTTTGGCATCACAGCACCTCCAAATGTTTTTATATAATAATATCATTGTCCTTTTACAAGAGATAGTATATCACAGGGTGGACAATCTTGCCAATAGCTTTTAACAAAATATAACAAAAAGCCCAAGGAAATGCATTTTCCTTGGGCAAATGTAAATATTTGTGTTAAATGCTGTTCTTTAGGAAAATCTTAGCGGTGACCAGCCTTGATTTTGGACTCGGTGCCACTGAGGAGCCTGCCTATATTGGCCCTATGCCTAACCACTATCAGGATAGCCGCAGCCACGCCAAAGACAAGGTATTCCACCGGAGCGCCAAACGCATAGGCCAGCACCGGCACACAGGCTGCAGCCACCATGCTGCCCAGGGAGACATAGCCCGTAATTTTTACCAATGCCAGCCAGACAAGGAAGACTATCAGCGTTACCTGGGGCATGAGCATGGAAAGCACCCCCAGGCCTGTGGCCACTCCTTTCCCCCCCTTGAAGCCCATGAAAAGGGATGCGGAATGACCCACGATGGCAAAAATGGCGGCCAGCACCATAGCAAGTGGCGTCCCCACCAAAGCAGAGGCAATGTACACGCTGAGCAAGCCCTTCAGAAAGTCCAGCAAAAAGATCAGGAACCCCGGCCCCTTGCCCAGAGTGCGCCAGGCATTAGTAGCACCGATATTATGGCTGCCATGCTCTCTGAGGTCTGTATGCCAGAGAGCTTTTCCCAGCCACAGACCATTGGGGATTGACCCCAGTACATAGGCAATCAAGCAGCTAAGTGCTGTCATGGCCATTTACTCTTCCTCCTCCCTGGAACGCACAATGAGCTTCAAAGGCGTGCCCTCGAAGCCGAAGCTTTCCCTGAGCCTGTTCTCGATGAAACGCAGGTAGGAAAAATGCATCAGCTCCGGGTCGTTGACAAAGATGATGAAGGTAGGCGGCTGGATATCCACCTGGGTCATATACATGATTTTCAGACGGCGTCCCTTGTGCATGGGAGGCGGATTGATGGAAACGGCATCGCGAATGAGCTCGTTCAGCACGCTGGTCTTGATGCGCATGGACTGCTGCTCTGCCACATACTTCACCAGCTCAGTCACCCTGCCCACTCTCTGGCCTGTGAGGGCAGAAGCATAAAGCACGGGAGCATACTGCAGGAACCCAAGCTGATCCCGCAAATCCTCAGTAAAGCGCAGGGTAGACTTGTCATCCTTATCAGGGTAAATGTCCCACTTATTCACTACGATGATGACGCCCTTGCCTGATTCATGGGCATAGCCGGCAATCTTCTTGTCCTGCTCGGTGATGCCTTCCTCTGCATTGATCATCATAAGCACTACATCGGCCCTGTCTACGGCTCTCAAGGAACGCATGACGCTGTAGCGCTCCACCGCCTCTTCGATCTTGCCCCGGCGACGCATGCCTGCAGTGTCGATAAGGATGAACTTGATGCCGTCTTTCATGAAGTGAGTGTCAATGGCATCACGGGTAGTGCCTGCCACATCGCTGACAATGACCCGTTCCTCCCCTAGCATTTTGTTCACCAGGGAGGACTTGCCCACATTAGGACGACCGATGACGGCGATGGCCAGTTCATCAGTTTCCTCATCCGACTCCGCTTCCTTGGGGAAAGCCCCCACCACGGCATCCAGCAGATCGCCGATATTCATGGAATTGGAAGCGGACAGGGCAATGGGATCCCCCAATCCCAGATTGTAAAACTCGTAGATGCTCATGGCCTGCTGGGGACTGTCAATCTTGTTGACGCCAAGGATAACGGGTTTCTTGGCATGGCGCAGGAGCTTGGCCACTTCCTCATCTGAGTTGGTGAGGCCGCTGCGACCATCCACCAGGAAGAGAATGACATCTGCCTCCTCCATGGCCAGCTCTGCCTGCTGGCGCATGGACTTCAGGATATGGTCGCTTTCGTCGAACTCAATGCCACCTGTATCTATCATGGTGAACTCATGGTTCAGCCATTCCGCATCCATATAGATGCGGTCACGGGTGACACCGGGCATATCGTCTACGATGGAAACGCGCTTCTTGCCAATCTGATTGAAAAGAGTGGACTTGCCTACATTAGGCCGTCCCACAATAGCCACTATGGGTTTCATCTGCTATTACCTTCTTTCTATAGTTCATTCCATAATTGTCTTGGTATAAGCAGCGTTGCTCTGCCACATATAGGCAGTCTCGCCACTGCGGTCCTTATGATAATTGTGCCAATCTGCAAGTGCCTCATGGTAGTCTGCCCCGCTCTGAACAGGCTCTACCCTTGCACCGGGAAATTCCCTGGCAAAATCAGCCAGGGATACATCATCGAGAAAAATGTCCTCCCCTGACCTGAGCGCAGATTCAGGCAACAGGATGCCCGTACGCTCACCCGGCAGCGCCTTAAGCGTCCTGATGATGTCCTGGGCCGTCAGCAGCCCGGAGACATTGACGGTGGGACCAAAGTATTCATTCACCACAGGCACCACACGCACATGGAGATTCGTCTTCTTCGCCCTATCTGCCAAATCCTGCAGCATGGGTGCCACAGAAGTGCCGGAAACTACATCCAGATACACAGGCTCCTCGTAGTCCCCTTCCTCCCCTTCGTACTCTTCCCAGTCATTGATGAAATTGCGGGTGAGGCCGATGCCGTTGTCCAGCTGAGGAAATCCATCGTAAAACTCTGCGCATGGAACAGGCCGGCCCGCCAGGAAGTAGAATTCATCTCCCAGATAAATAAAGGTACGCCCTTCTTCCTGCTGGATCTTGCGCTGCCATTTCTCCACCTGATCAATAACCCTGCCGGCACTCTCTTCATCAAACTGCTGCAGCGGATAAGGGTCGGTGCGATGCTTGGTGATGCCGACAGGCACAATGGCCAGAGAAAGGGCATGAGGACGCCTTTCGGTTATCTCCCGGATAGTGCGTTCCAATTCCTCTCCGTCATTGAGCCCTGCGCAGAGCACCACCTGGGTATGGTATTCCGCCCCGGCTTTCTCCAGATTGTCCAGCTGGCTGGCGATGCGGGCCGCCCCAGGGCAACGCAGCATCTGAGCTCGCAGTTCAGGATTCATGCACTGAACGGAAACAAAGAGCGGTGACAGATGATACTTTTCCACCCGCTCGAAATCCTTTGGCCCCATATTGGTCATGGTGACAAAATTGCCGTAAAGGAAAGACAAACGGTAATCGTCATCCTTTATGGACAGGCTGCTTCGCATATTGGGCGCCACCATGTCCACGAAGCAGAAGTAGCAGTGATTGGCGCAGCTCCTGATGCCATCAAAGACGGCGCTTTCAAACTCCACCCCAAGGTCTTCATCGAAATCTTTGTCGAATTCTATGATTTCCTGCTCTCCATCTGCATGCTCTACCAGAAGCTCGATTTCTTCATCAGCCATGGCAAAGGACAGCTCAATGATGTCACGCACTTCTTCCCCATTGATGGCTACAATCTTATCCCCGGGGATAAGTTCCAGTTCCTCTGCCAAACTTTCCGGATGCACTCTGAGGATAATGCCTGGGTGCCTGGCTCTGATCATTTCATTCTTGCTCATAGATTCTTTCTCTAAAATCAAATAACAAGGGAGCGATGCGAAAACATCACTCCCCTGTATATTTCTTATCTAATTGATGAAGCAGGAATTACTCCTGAACTTCCTCAGCGGCTTCCTGCTCAGCCTGATACTTCTTGAAAACAGCAGTATCGGCATCCTTCTTAGCCTTGGTGATGCTGAGGGAGATGCGCTTGCGCTTCATGTCGATGCGAAGGACCTTCACCTTCACCACATCGCCCACATGCACAGCCTCATCAGCGCGCTCGATGCGACGCTCAGCCAGCTCGCCCATGGGGATGAGACCGTCAAAGCCCGGCTCAATCTCCATGAAAGCGCCGAAGTCGGTCAGCTTGATGACCTTTCCTTCAATGTAGTCGCCCTCTGCATAGCTCTCAGCCTTATCGAGCCAAGGATCACGCATGGTGTCCTTCACAGACAGGGAGATGCGCTTAGCATCAGCATCAACGCTCTTCACGAACACATCCAGCTCCTGACCCACTTCAAGCACATCGGAAGGATGCTTCACGCGGTGCCAAGCCAGGTCGGAAATATGAGCAAGGCCATCCACGCCGCCGATATCGATGAAAGCGCCATAATCCACGAGACGCTTTACGACGCCGTGTACAGTCTGGCCAGCCTCCAGGGTGGAGAAAATCTCGCCTTCCTTCTCAGAACGCTCCTTCTCAAGGAGATTGCGACGGGAGAGAACCAGACGCTGCTTGTGGACATCGATCTCGATGATCTCAGCCTCCACGGTCTGACCGACATAGACAGAGAGATCCTTCACGAAGTGAAGCTCCATCTGGGAAGCAGGGATAAAGCCACGGAGACCGTTGACAGAAGCCACAAGGCCACCCTTGACAACCTGGTTCACCTGAGCCTCGACAGTCTCGCCGCGCTCCTGAACAGCTTCCATCTCCTTCCAGGCAACCATGCGGTCAGCCTTGACCTTGGAGAGGATACCGCCGTTGTCGCCGCCGAGAGAAACGATATAAACATCAATCTTGTCGCCGACCTTCACGACATCCTCAGCAGACTCCGGAGTGGGGTAAGCCAGCTCGCGCTTCGGCACAGCGATTTCCTGCTTGTAGCCGATATCGATATAAGCCTCGTCACGGGAAACCTGGATGACCTCACCGGTGACAACCGTGCGCTCCTGGATATCCGGCATCGAGTTCTCTGCTTCTTCCAATAATTCCTTCATGCTCTGTTCTGACACTTTTTATATACCTCCTTGATAATCCAGTCAGGTGTAGAAGCACCCGCTGTAATACCAATTTTTTCTATTTTGTCAAACCACTCGTCACGGAGCTCTGCTGCCGTCTCGATGTGATAAGTCAGACAATACTCATTGCACAGCTGGGCCAACCGCGTGGTATTCGCGCTGTTCTTGCCGCCTATGACCAACATCAGGTCAACTCTCTGAGCCAACTCAATGGCCGCCGCCTGTCTCTGGTCTGTTGCGGTGCATATAGTGCGGAGAATCCTCACATCCCTGGACTTTTCCAGCAGGTGCAAAGCAATCTGCCTGAACTTCGTCCCGGAAAAAGTGGTCTGGCACACTATGCCCAGCCTGGCACAAGAATCAAGTTCCCTTGCCTCAGCTTCAGTCTCCAGCACCACAGCCTTGCGGCCAGACCATTCAAAGATGCTCTTGACCTCAGGATGCTGCTTTTCTCCGATAATAACTACATTATACCCCTCATCAACCAATTCCTTGGCAGAAAGCTGAGCTTTCTTCACATGAGGGCAAGTGGCATCTACCACATTGAGCCCCCGTTCCTCAGCCTCACGATAGACCTCCGGGCCTACCCCATGAGAACGGATGATGATGGTACCCGTTGGCAATTCATCCAACCTGTCAACCGTGCCCACACCCTCATCTTTCAGGCGTTCTACCATCTGAGGGTTATGGATGATTGGTCCCAAGGTGCAGGATGTGCCATCTGCGGAAGCATTTTCCCTGGCTATCTTGATGGCGCGCTTCACGCCATAACAGAAGCCCAGGTAATCTGCCAGGATTACTTCCATACATCTACCACCATATCTCTTAGTCATGCACGAAACACAAAACACTGTTTCTATGCAATCTAAGACATAGTATAACATGAGTAAGAGGGCTAAGCAAATAGTTTTTCACTGGTTTTTTATTTTTTTTTCATTGTTTATTCACTTTTATAAGATGGTAGACTTAATGCCCCATCTCTTTCGAAGAAGAAATGAGGCATCAGCATAGTTTCTATTCGTTTTCCGCTTTCAATTCCCCTATCCTGTCCATGATAGACTGGGAAAAGGCTGCCAGCTGTTCCTTGTCCTTGCGATCACCGGTGAAGCTCATGGGCTCGCCGTAAATGACCTTGAGTTTCGGGAAAAGACTGCCGCTCTTGAAGATCTTGTCTGTGCCGATAAGGGCGGCAGGCACCACCGGCGCCCCGGTCATGGCGGCGATAAGGCCCACGCCGGCTTCAGCCTTGTGAAGCTTGCCATCCTTGCTGCGGGTGCCCTCAGGGAACAGCCCCAGGCAATGGCCGCCTTTCAGCACCTGCACCGCCGTCTTGATGGCGCCACGGTCTGCCGCCCCCCGCTTCACGGGAAAGGCGTGGCAATGGCGGATAGCCGTACCGAAAACAGGCGGCTCGAAGAGCTCCTCCTTGGCCATGTAGCCCACAGGGCGTGTGGCAAAGCAGGCCAGCAAAGGTGGGTCCCAGTTGCTCATGTGGTTGGCGGCCAGGATAAAAGCCCCCTCCTTGGGCAGCCTGTCGGCGTTCTTGATCTCCGCCCGGAAAAGCAGCTTGAAAAACAGGCAGAAAATAACTTTCAACAGTGCGTAGAGCATTTCATCACCTGCACATTTCCAGGATGCGCTGCACCACTTCTTCTATAGAAAGCCCTGTGGTGTCCAGCAAAGTCGCATCCTCTGCCTGAACCAGCGGAGAAATCTCCCGCTCGGAATCAGCCTTGTCCCTGGCTGCGATATCCTTCTGCAACTGCTCCAGGCTCACATCATAGCCCTTTTCCTTCATTTCCAGATAGCGGCGCCTGGCCCTCTCCTCGATGGATGCAGTGAGGAAAATCTTCACATCTGCCCCCGGCAGCACATTGGTGGCGATATCGCGGCCGTCCATGAGGACGCCCCCCTCATCTGCCATCTTCCTCTGGAGGTCAACCATCTTCTCCCTGACGGGGCCGAGACGAGCCACCTGGGAGACTATGGCATTGATTTCTGGCGTGCGGATCTCTCCCGTCACATCCCTGCCATCCACCTTCACTACGGTCTTGCCATCGGCATAGCGAAGGTTCACATCGATTTCCGGCATCAGGGAAACGATCAGCTCGTCAGTGACTTCTTTTTTCTGTTGCAAGGTCTTCCAGGCCACAGCACGGTACATAGCTCCCGTATCGATATAAGTGTAGCCAAGGGCTTTGGCAGCCAGCTGGGCCACGGTGCTCTTGCCGGCACCGGCGGGGCCGTCAATGGCCACTACAAGTTTTTTCTTTGAATCCTGCAAAGGAATCCCTCCATTTTATGAAATTTTGTCAACCTCTAAGTCTCTCCAAATCCCCATAAAAAGCAGGATAGGAAATATTCACGCAGTCAGGGCGCTCCAGTTCCACACCGTCGCCTGCCGCCCCCAGGATGGCCAGGGACATGGCAATGCGATGGTCATCATAAGTGAAGCATCTGGCCTTTTGGATGGGCCGCCCCCCATGAATGACCAATCCGTCCTCGGTAGTCTCCACCGCCCCGGGAGAAAGCTTGTTGAATTCCTGCCCAATAGCAGCCAGCCTGTCAGTTTCCTTGACCCTGAGCTCGCCTGCCCCGGTGATAACGGTATCCCCCTCAGCCAGCAGGGCCGCCACGGCAATGATGGGAATCTCGTCAATAAGCCGGGGCATGATCTCTGCCCCAAACTCCGCCCCCTTGAGAGGCCCTGCTTCCACGCAGATGTCTGCCGCAGCTTCGCCGCCAGAAACTCGTTCATTCATGAGTTCCAACTTCGCTCCCATCTGCTCCAGCACTTCCAAGATGCCAGTGCGTGTTTCATTGACACCCACATTCTTCAGAAGCAGCTTGCTGCCCGGCAGGACAGAGCCCGCCACCAGCCAATAGGCGGCAGAACTGATATCCCCCGGCACCTCGATGGCCTCCGGAGCCTTGTACTCCTCTGCCTTGACGGGATTTATGGTCACCGCCGTGCCCTCACGCCTAACAAGCACGCCGAAAGCCGCCAGCATGCGCTCTGTGTGGTCACGGGAAACGAAGGGTTCCCTTACCGTAGTGGGACCATCGGCGTACATCCCCGCCAGAAGCAGGGCAGACTTCACCTGGGCGCTGGCCACGGGGCTTTCATAGCTGATGCCCTTGAGCCCTCCCTCTGCAGGCACCACGGCCAGCGGCAGCTTCGAGTTGCCTTCACGGCCGTAAATCCGCGCCCCCATCAAGGAAAGGGGCTTTGCCACCCGCCCCATAGGACGGCGATGCAAGGACACATCGCCGGTAAAGGCTGAAAAAAAGGGCTGGGCTGAAAGGAGCCCCATCATCAGCCGCAAGGTAGTGCCAGAATTGCCCGCATCGATGATACCGCCAGGCTCCTGCAAGCCATGAAAACCATTGCCCTCCACCGTAAGCTCCGTATCGCTCTGAAACTCGATCTCGGCGCCCAAAGCCCGCAGGCAGGCCACCGTGGAAAGGCAGTCCTGGGCATGGAGGAAATTGGTTATATGCACCGGAGTGCTGCCTAGTCCTGACAGCATCACGCTGCGATGGGAGATGGATTTATCCCCGGGGATTGCCACTTCTCCCTGCAGCCCCCGGCACACCTTGTCTATTGTCATAATTTCTGCCATGCCCAATCCCCTTTCGACATCAAGCCAATTAACCCTACTCCAAATTCCATATGCTCCAACAGCCAGCGGCTGCTCCCATGGAAAAAGCAGCCTGAAGGTTATAGCCGCCTGTGAAGGCATCCACATCCACCACTTCTCCTGCCAGGTACAGCCCCTTCACCAGCTTGGACTCCATGGTGCGTGGCTCGATTTCCTTGACGGAAATCCCCCCCACAGTCACAATAGCCTCGGCCAAAGGCCTGGTGCCGGCAATGGTAAGCACCAGATGCTGCAAAGTATGCACCAACCGCCTGCGTTCCTCCACCGTCACCTGATGCACAGGCTTATCCGTTGCCAGATAAGCAGCATCCAGCACCGGCGCGATAAGCTTATGGGGCAGGAGATCCACCAGACCGTTCTTGAGTTCTTTCCTCTGATATTTCTCAAAGTCCCGCTGCAGCCTGGCCTCCAGTTTCTCTTCGGAAAGCGCAGGCTTCAAGTTCAAGCTAAGCTCAAGGAAATGGCTGCCTTCCATCAAATATCCTGAAGCTGTGCGGCTCATGGAAAGTATCACCGGGCCTGTGACTCCGTAATGGGTAAACATCATTTCCCCGAAAAGAGAAAGCTCTGCCTTGCCATCCACCAGGAGTTCTGCGCGCACATTCTTCAACGACAATCCTTGCACATCCTTGACCCATTCTTCCTCGACAGTAAGGGGGACCAAGGAAGGACGCACAGGCACGACATCATGCCCCAGCGCCTCTGCCATGGCATAGCCATCACCGGAAGAGCCGGTGCCTGGATAGGAAGCGCCCCCCACTGCCAGGATCACGGCATCTGACTTGTAGATGGCCCCGGACTTCAGGCGCACCCCCCGGACTTTGCCCTCCTCCGTCAATATGTCCTTGACAGCAGCATCTGTCTCAAGCTTCACGCCCAATTCATGCAAGCGGCTGACCATGGCATCCACCACATCCTGAGCCTTGTCAGATACGGGGAAAACACGCTGTCCCCGCTCCACTTTGGTAGCTACCCCCTGCTCCTCGAAAAAGTCTATGACCGCCCGATTGTCAAAAGCCTTCATGGAACTGAAAAGGAAGCGCCCATTGCCCTGAATATTTTTGATTATCTCCGGCACATCGGCGGCATTGGTGATATTGCAACGGCCCTTGCCCGTAATCATCATCTTGCGGCCAGGCTTTTTCATCTTCTCCAGCAGCAAGACCTCGGCATTCCCCCCCATGCTTTCGCTGGTTTCGGCTGCTTTGATGGCGGCCATCATCCCCGCAGGTCCGGCACCTATAACGATGATCCTATGCTTGCTCATCCCGGCTGCCTCCTGCCTTTTCATACAACATTCCAATCTCAGCTTCCGTCAAGGGACGGTATTTCCCACGCTTTACCCCCTCAAGTGTCAGCCCGGCAAAAACCGTGCGCTTGAGAGCCAGCACTTCATGGCCAACGGCCTTGAACATGCGGCGTACCTGACGGTTGCGTCCCTCATGGATGGTGATTTCCACCCTCGCCCGCCCCGGCCTTTCATCGAGGACACGAACTCTGGCCGGAGCCGTAACTCCGTCTTCTAGCTGCACGCCTTCTTGCAGGGCCTTTATCTCATCTTCGGATAAGCTTGCGGCTATCCCTGCCACATATGTCTTCTGTACCTCATAACGGGGATGCAGGAGGCCGTTCATCAGCTCACCGTCATTGGTGAGCAGCAGGAGCCCCTCCGTGTTCATATCCAACCGCCCAATGGGGTAGATGCGCTCTTTTACCTCCGGCAGAAGATCCAATACCGTGCGTCGTCCCCGCTCATCGCTGACAGTAGATACATACCCCTTGGGCTTGTTAAGCAGGTAGTACACATGGGCCTCAGCTGTGCGTATGACTTTGCCGTCCACCTTGATTTCCACCTGCGCAGGGTCAAATTTGCCTCCCAGTTCCCTGACTACGGCACCGTTGACTTCCACCCGGCCTTCAAGGATCATAGTCTCTGCAGCCCGCCGGGAAGCAAGCCCCGCCTGGCTGATGATTTTCTGCAATCTGGCTTCCATCAGAACAATCCTTTCCAAAGAGACTGCAACCAAGCTATCAGACGGGAGAAAAAGCCCTGCTCTTCTGCTGTTAGACTTTTAGCCGCCAGCACATCGACAGCCCCCACGGGCTTGCCATCCTGCAGGAGCACCATCCTGCCTGCCTTCTCACCTTCTTTGATGGGAGCAGTAAGGTTTTCGGACACTTCCAGCTTCTTGTCGTATTTGACCTTCGGGCCGTCCTTCATCCTGGCTACGGACAAATCCCTGGCCGCCTTCACTTCCAGCTCTCCCTGAAACAATCCTACGGACACGGAACCAACGATCTCTCCCTTGCGGAAGATTTCCTCCGGCTCCACATTATCAAAGCCATAATCCAGCAGAGCAATGGAATCATTCCACATATAGACGCTATCCAGCACCACTGCCACCAGCTGCAGCCCATTCTCCCTGGCACCAGACACCAGGCAGCGCCCCGCAGCATCCGTATAGCCTGTCTTGACCCCGTTGCCGCCTTCAAAGAGCCAGAGCATCTGATTCTCATTGCGCAGGCGATGAGTGTCGTCCTTCACCCAGGGGAAGGTTATTTCCTTGGTGCTGACAATCTTTTCGAACTCAGGCAGGCTATAGCCATAAGAGGCGATGAGAGCCATATCATGGGCGGTGGTGTAATGATTTTCGTCAGGCAAGCCGTTGGGATTCACGAAATGAGTATCCTTCGCCCCGACTGCTGCAGCTTTTTCATTCATAAGCCTGACAAAAGCCGGCACAGAACCTGCAATATGTTCTGCCACGGCCACAGTGGCATCATTGCCAGAGGCCATCATCATGCCGTACAAAAGCTCCCGCAAGGGCACTTTGTCCCCCTGCTCCAGCCAGAGGGTGGAGCCTTCCAGCCCTGCCGCATTCTTGCTGACAGTGACAGTATCATCCAGATTGCCCTGCTCCAGCGCTATGATCAAGGTCATGATCTTGGTGGTGCTGGCAGGATAGCGCCGCGCCTCCATATCGCGGGAATAAATCACCATACCAGTGGCGGCGTCCATCACCACCGCCGACCTGGCGGTGAGCTTTGGCAATTTGTCCGAAGGGCTTACTATCAGCCCCTCAACCTCTGGCCGCTCCAACGGCGTAATATCATAAAGGGCACGGCTGGGGGCAGCCATAGCCCCGGCAGCGCAGCCCCAAAACACACAAGCAGAAAGTCCTGCTGCCAGTACCCTGATAGATAGATTTTTCCGCAAAATGGACTTGCAACTCCTTATAATCTGAACACTAACTTGCTTGCGCAGGCGTTTTTCAACACCGCATGAGCAATATTTTATCATTACCATACTTTCCTTGCAAGCGGAGCGACGGGGGTAAAGCCCAGACCCTTCAGCGTTTTTTCACAGCCGATGCCCCCAGCAAGGCAATGAGGGCAGCTTTCACTTCCTCATCATCTGACAGCCCTTGTGACAAAAGCTGCCAGCGTCCTCCCACCTGCACATGGACAGGGTCTTCTCCTGGATGTTCCAGGAGAAGTTTTTTCACCCCGTCCCTGGCTTTGGCATATGCCTCTCCTGCAGGCAGGCAGAGGAAATATTCCGGCAGGTATTCATCCAAAGACCAGAACTTGTCTGCCAGCACTGTGATGCGTTCATCACCGATGTCCAGCTTTCCCTGCAATACCACCGGCATATCGGGGACCAGCAGGTTCACATTCTGGTAGAAGGTTCTGGGGAATACCGTCACTTCAATCTTGTCCGAGAAGTCCTCCAGCACTGCAAAGCACATGGTATCCCCCTTCTTGGTGGTGTGGCGCTTGGCTTCTGTCAGCATGCCTCCCAACCGCACTACCTGCTTGTCACGGACAGCACCGCCGCCAAGTTCCTGTATGGAGGGCAGGTTGGCCAATTTCTTCTGAAAGCGGTTCAAAGGATGGCCGGTAATGTAAAAGCCCGTTATTTCCTTCTCCCAGCCCAGCCGTTCCATTTCCGGCACTTCTTCCATCTCCGGCAGGGGAATATCCATGACTCCACCCTGATTTTCATCTGCAAAAAGGCCAATCTGGCCACTGAGACGGTCCTTCTGGGCAGTGTTTGCCTCGCTGATAGCCCGGTCAAGGATATGCAAGAGCTGGCTGCGCTTCGCTCCCAGGCTATCAAAAGCTCCGCATTTCACCAGGCTTTCCATGACCCGCTTGTTGAGGATGCGGGAGTCCACCCGGCTGCAGAAATCCACCAGCGAGGTAAACGGACCGCCTTTTTCCCTTTCTGCTACCACATTTTCTATGGCTCCTTCGCCCACATTCCTCACTGCCGCCAGGCCAAAGCGGATGGCTTCTCCATCCACGCTGAAGGTGCCGTGGCTGGCATTGATATCCGGCGGCAGGATTTTCAGCTTCATGCGGCGGCACAGGTCAATATAGAAAGGCACCTTCTGCGTATCCATGATGCTGGTGAGCATGGCAGCCATGTATTCCTGGGGATAGTGAGCCTTGAGATATGCCGTCTGCCAGGCCACCAGCCCGTAGGCGGCGCTGTGGGATTTGTTGAAGCCATAGTCAGCGAAATGAGTCAGCAAATCAAAGATATGCTCTGCCAGGCCAGCCTCAATGCGATTGGCTGCACACCCTTTCAGGAAATTCTCCTTCTGAGCCATCAATATCTCATGCTTCTTCTTGCCCATGGCCCGGCGCAAGAGGTCTGCCTGACCCAGGGTGAAGCCGGCCAGCACCTGCACGATCTGCATTACCTGCTCCTGGTAGAGCACCACACCGAAGGTTTCTTTCAAAATCGGCTCCAGCAGGGGATGCATATACTCCGGCTGCTTCCTGCCATGGCGTCCGTTGATGAAGTCCTCCACCATGCCGCTGCCTAAAGGGCCAGGACGATAAAGCGCCACTGTGGGAATCAAATCCTCAAACCTCTCAGGGGCCAGATCCATCACCAGCCTGGTCATGCCCGCAGATTCCATCTGGAATACAGCCCCGGTGCGTCCTTCGCAAAGCATCTTGGCTGTCAGTTCATCCTTTAAGGGAATATGGTCGATATCCACCTCTTCCCCCCGCTGCTCCTTGATATTCTTCAAGGTATCGGCGATGACAGTCAGGGTTCTGAGCCCCAAGAAGTCCATCTTCAAGAGCCCCAGCTCTTCCACATGGTCTTTGTCAAATTCCGTCACCAATGTACCGTCAGAAACGGACACAGGCACATAGTCTGTCAGGGGGTGACGGGCAATCACCACGCCGGCCGCATGGGTAGAAGCATTGCGTGGCAGCCCCTCCAGTTTCCTGGCCATGTCTATGAGCTGCTTCACTTCCGGCCTGGTATCATACATGGCCTTCAAATCAGCCACGCCCTTCAATGACTTGTCAATGGTGATATGCAATTCATTGGGAATCAACTTGGCAATCTCCGAAACTTCCGCATAGGGCATGCCCAAAGCCCTGCCCACATCACGGATGGCTCCCTTGGCTGCCATAGTGCCAAAGGTAGCTATCTGAGCCACATGGTCGTAGCCGTAGCGTTCCTTCACATAGTCTATGACTTCCTTGCGGCGGATATAGCAGAAGTCCACATCAATATCCGGCATGGTGACACGCTCTGGATTCAGGAAGCGCTCGAAGAGCAAATCATGCTTCAACGGGTCAAGATTGGTGATACCCAAGATATAGGCCACAATGCTGCCAGCCGCAGAACCGCGTCCCGGCCCTACGGCGATGCCATTTTCCCTAGAGTGGTTGATGAAGTCCCATACAATGAGGAAATAGCTGTCATACCCCATGCGGTGGATAATGCCCAGCTCATATTCCAACCGCTCCCGCACCTCCTGAGTGACCTCAGGATAGTGGCTCTCCAGCCGTTCCTCGCAGAGGTGGCGCAAATAGGCTTCATCATCGGCAAAGGGGGCGGGTATGAGATAAAAGGGCAGCTGCAGCTTGCCGAACTCGAAGTCCACCTGACAGCGGGCAGCAATCTTTTCCGTGTTGGCCAAGGCTCCAGGATAATCCTTGAAAAGAGCTTCCATTTCCCCAGGAGATTTCAGATAGTAGTCATCGCTATTGAAGCGCATGCGGTCAGAATCTTCCACGGTCTTGTTCATCTGCACGCACAACAAGATATCGTGGAATTCACTGTCCTCCCTGTGAACATAATGCAGGTCATTAGTAGCCACCAACCCCAGGCCATGCTTCTGAGACAACTCCAGCAAGCCTGCATTGGTGACCATTTCTTCCTTCAAGCCGTGATTCTGTATTTCCAGGAAGAAATTATCCCTGCCGAAAATGTCCACATACTCCTGCACCAACGCCTCGGCTTTCTCCTTGTTCCCCGCAATGAGCGCTTGGGGAATTTCTCCCGCCACGCAGGCGCTGAGGCAAATCAAGCCCTCGTGATACTTGCGAAGGAGCTCCTTATCCACCCGTGGCTTGTAGTACATGCCTTCTATATGCGCCAAAGAGACCAGCTGCACCAAATTACGGTAACCTTGCTGATTCTCTGCCAGCAGGATAAGGTGATAATATCTTACCCCGTTTACCTCCTCTTTCTCCAGCCGGGAGGCGGGAGCCAAATACACCTCGCAGCCTATGATGGGCTTTATGCCCTGCTTCCTGGCTTCCTTGTAAAAATCTATAACTCCATACATCACCCCATGGTCGGTAATGGCGATAGAATCCATTCCCAGCTCCTTAGTGGCGCTGATCAGATCCCCTATACGGCTTGCCCCGTCCAACAGGCTGAATTCCGTATGGACATGAAGATGCGTAAACGGCATACCCCTTCTCCTCTATACATGCGCTGCTCAATAAGACTTCATTCTATTACCAAGTCTTTTCCTACTGCCTTTCCAGACTCTTCCTGCACCATCAGATCCATGGTTTTCTCAGCCATGTCCAGTGCCTTCAGGCAATTCTGCGACAGGGTGACCCCTTCTGAATAAGCTATCATAAGCTCTTTGAGGCTCATATCGCCCTTTTCCATAGCTGCCACAATTTCCTCCAGGCGGGCAAGAGACTCCTCAAACGGTATTTCTTTCTTTCTTGGCATAATCGCTCATCCTTTCTGCCCTGAAACAGATTCAACCCTGGCCTTCAGGCAGCCGTCTTTCAGGCTGATTTTTATTTCATCATCCACAGCTGCATTTTTGATGCTGGTCAAAATCTTTCCATCGCGCTCCACAACACCGTAGCCACGCCTCAGAACCTGTATGGGACTGAGAGCTTCCAGCTTCTCCATGGCCACTTCCAGTCCGTGCTTCTTGTCCTTCAAAGCAGTTTTGGTCAACTGGTCAAGTTTCAAGCTGACTATATCCAGCCGTTGGCGCCTTTCTGCCAGCAATTTCTGTGGTTCCTTCAGCGCAGTGCGCTCCATAAGGCGCAGAAGCCTTTCACGCCGCTGCTCCAGTCCGTCAGCAGCCACCTGCCTGAGCCTGCCGGATAAAAGCTGCAGATAGCGTTGCAACTCCTGCCTGTCCGGCACCGCCAACTCCGCCGCCTGGGACGGCGTAGCTGCCCGCCTGTCACTGGCAAAATCCGACAGTGTAAAGTCTGTTTCATGCCCCACCGCAGAAATCACCGGAATCCTTGAAGCGAATATAGCGCGCACCACATTCTCTTCATTGAAGGGTTGCAAATCCTCCATAGAGCCGCCGCCACGCCCCACGATCAGGGTATCCACATGGTAGCTGCGGTTGAAGAAGCCTATGGCTCTGGCAATTTGCTCCGCGGCTCCTTCCCCCTGCACCTGCACAGGATAGAGAACTAACTGCGCCATAGGCCAGCGATGGGATACCACGCGATAAATATCCCTGAGCACAGCTCCTGCCACAGAAGTCACCACGCCAATTTTCTTGGGGAATCTAGGCAAAGCCTGCTTGTGCTCTTCCAGAAAAAGCCCCTCCGCCGTCAGCTTTTCCTTCAGTTGCTCAAAGGCCAGGGCCAAGTCTCCCGTACCTTCCGGTACCAGGGACTCTGCATACAGCTGGTAAATGCCGTCCCGCTCATATACGGCTATGCCGCCTCCTGCAATGACCTGCAGTCCATTGACTGGCAGAAAACGAAGGTGCTGCGCATAGCTGCGAAACATGACGCATTTCAATGCTGAAACACTATCTTTAAGAGTAAAGTAGCAATGACCGGAAGGATACTTTTTAAAATTCGAAATCTCCCCCCGTACCATCATATGCTGCAAGGGCAGCTCTCCTGCTACCAGATTCTTGATATACCTGTTTACCTCACTGACACTATGTACTGCCAACTCCATCCCCCCCTGAAAGCACCTGAAAAGCACAAGAAAGGCCAGACCACATGATGTCGTCTGACCCTTTGGAGTCTACAATCAATCTGCCTGCTTCTTGGCCAAGGCGTTCAGGATGCCATTGATATAGCGTCCCGATTCGTCAGTTCCGAACTTCTTGGCCAGTTCCACTGCCTCGTTAATAGCGATGCCGGGAGCCAGTTTATCCTCTGCGAAGCACATTTCGAACACAGCCAGGCGTGCCAGATTACGATCCACTGCCGCCATGCGTCCAAGCTTCCAGCCCTTGGCATGAGCGCTGAGCATCTCGTCAATGGCCTCCAGCTTGCTTCTGGTGCCAGACACTACGCTCTCAATGTACCGGCGATCTTTTTTCGTCAGGGTATCACCCTCTGCTTCGCCCAAAGCTGCATCAATGGCCAGGGTTTCATAAGCTTCTCTCTGCTCTTCCTCATCATGGTTGTTGAAATCCAACTGGAAAAGCGCTTGCAAAGCCACTTCCCTTGCTTGTCTACGACTCATATCTAAATTCGTTACCTTTCTTTCCTAAAACCGAAATCAATCCTTGCCTCTGTAGCGCTGAAACCTCACGGGTAGGAGATGCGCCAGGCTTTCCTTCAAATCCAGCCAGGCATCTCCTCCTATATCATGCTCATGCCCCAGCCACAAACCTGCCGCTGCCATGAACAACACGAACACTGTCTGCCAGAAGCCAAAGATCAACATGGCCACAGCAATCATAGTACCAGTTGCGAGGCCCACGCTGGCTCCCCGATGATTTCGCCACAGGTTCAGAAGTTCTTTGCGTATCTCAGCTTTCATCTTCCTCACCAGCCTTAAACCACCCTGTGCTTCCTGTCGGGAGCAGCATTGGTAATATCCGTAATCAACACTTCCACAGGCACCTGGCTATAGCCCAGGATTTTCTCCAGATGGCTGCTGATCAGCTGGGAAGCTGCGGCAGACACCTCTGCCACATTCGTTTCCTGTCCGATGATAAGCGCCAGCGAGACGGATAGAGGCTCCCCCTCTCCCTTCTTAGCTGAGCAAACCTTCACTTTGGCATCACGGACACCTCTGACCTCGCGCACCAGCTTGTCCACCAGCCCGCGCACTGCCTCCAGAGCAACCCCCACCTCGCCCATAGAACTTTCTACCATCACCAGTTCTCCATGCGAAACCTTCTTGGGCGCCTGACGGCTGCAAGAAACCAGCAGCAAATGAAGGCTGAGGAAGAGCACGGCTGCGAAAACCGCAACCGTCTCCGTCCTCCCCAAGGCAAAGCGCAGTTCATTGAGCCAATAATGCTCCGGCACGACCTGCAGGCAAACAGCCAACACTCCCAAAGAGAGCAAGACAAAAAAAAGCGTAAGAACAAATAAGAAAAAGCGATTGAGTATCCCCATCTATCAAGCCTCTCTTCAGTTTCGAAAAAACTTGCAACGGATTATCTTACACGCACTTCATCCGGCTTGTTTTCTTCGTCCGGGAAGCCTACGCCCTGAACATGAATATTTACCTCAACTACAGAAAGTCCCGTCATGGTCTCAATAGCCTGCTTCACATTCTCCTGAGCAGCCAGAGCCACATCAGGAATGCGCACGCCATACTTCACGATGATGTAGAGGTCGACAGCAGCTTCCTTCTCACCCACTTCGACCTTTACGCCCTTGGCAAAGTTCCTGCGGCCCAACATCTCAGCAATGCCGCCTGCAATGCCGCCG
This sequence comes from Pseudoselenomonas ruminantium, assembly GCA_015058655.1. Classification (GTDB taxonomy): domain Bacteria; phylum Bacillota; class Negativicutes; order Selenomonadales; family Selenomonadaceae; genus Selenomonas_B; species Selenomonas_B ruminantium_C. Next base: position 37,853 of record SVBX01000009.1, on the reverse strand, counting down.
CTCATGCCGGCAATGCCTTCGACCTCAGTAGCGGCCAAACCAGCAATGATGCTGACCACTTCATCTGCTATGCGGATAGAGCCTAAAGAATTGTCCTTGCGTACAATTTCCTTTTCGTTTGCCATGTTGAAAACCTCCTCGAACCTTCAGAACTGCTTCAGCTAGTAATTGAAAACACCTATGTTTATTCTTTATTCTATGCCGTTTCTCGATTTTCCTTCTACGGCAAATAAAAGCCTCGCTCAAGCGCCCCGTGGAGCATGCCCTTTACAGAAAAACTGCCGTACCATGCCTTGATGATACGGCAGCCGAATTCCTTAAGCGCGCTCGATGTAGTTGCCCGTACGGGTATCAATGCGAAGGGTATCGCCCTCGTTGACGAAGAGAGGCACGCGCACCTCATAGCCAGTCTCAACCTTGGCCATCTTGGTAGCGCCGGTAGCAGTGTTGCCCTTGACGCTGGGCTCGCACTCCACAACCTTGAGGTTGACGGAGTTCGGCAGGGTGATGCCGATGATGCGGCCCTTGAAAGACTGGAGGGAAACCTCCATGTTCTCCATGAGATAGTTGAGAGCATCGCCCAACTGCTCCTTGTTGAGCTCGGACTGCTCATAAGTCTCCATATCCATGAAGGTATACATGCCATCAGACTCATAGAGGAACTGCATGTTGCGGTTCTCAAGGTGAGCCGCAGGCATTTTCTCGTTGGGGTTGAAAGTGCGCTCAACCACGGCACCAGTCTCAACATTCTTGATCTTGGTACGAACGAAGGCTGCGCCCTTGCCCGGCTTCACATGCTGGAAATCTACGATCTGCCAGACACCGCCATCAATCTCGATGGTCAGGCCCGTGCGGAAATCAGTACTGTTAATCATTAACTTACGCCCTCCAAATTTCAGCGATATGCTATAGTGATGCTACTTATTATAAAATATTTTTCCCGTTAATTCAACGGTATTTCTATAAATTCCTTATTGGCATGGGTCAGAGCCTCGCTGCCAGTCTCAGTCACCAGCACCGTATCCTCGATGCGAAGCCCTCCCCAACCAGGGATATAGACGCCGGGCTCGTCAGTGACCAGCATGCCGGGACGCAGGTCTTCGCAGGTGCTTTTCTTGGAAAGGCGGGGAGACTCGTGGATTTCCAGCCCCAGGCTGTGCCCCAGGCCGTGACCGAAGTATTGTCCCAAATCATCCTTGTCCAGTGCCTCCCGCACCGCCTGGTCCACAGCCTTGCCTGCAGCACCGGGCTTGATAAGGGCCAAAGCCATCTTCTGGGCATCCAGGACCTTATCATAAACGAAGCGCTGTCTCTCTGTGGCCTGGCCTGCACAGATGGTGCGAGTGATATCGGAGCAATAGCCCTGATACATGGCGCCAAAATCCATGGTGACAAACTCGCCTGCCTCAATCACCTTGTCCGTAGCAGTGCCATGAGGCAGGCTGCCCCTCAAGCCGGAAGCTACTATGGTGGTGAAGGAAGGCTTCTCCGAACCGTTCTCCCGCATGGCATTTTCCAGCCTGGCTGCCACGGCGATTTCTGTAATTCCGGGACGAATGAACTTCAGCGTCTCAGCAAAAGCTGCATCCGCAATCTGGCATGCCCTGCGGATATGAGAAATCTCTTCTGCATCCTTGATTTCCCTCAGCTTGTCCAGGTGAAGGGCAGCGTTGAACTCCACGCCTGCCAAAAGTTCCGTGAGTTTCTTGTAGTCATCATAGATAAGGGCATTGCCCTCAAAAGCAACCTTCCTGCAACCGAAAGACTTCACTACCTCTGCCGTCTTCCCAAGGAGTCCATCCTTCTGCTCTACGATTTCAAACATAGGCGCCTGCTGCCCTGCCTGCTCTGTATAACGATTATCCGTAATCAAAGCTGCTTTTTCACGGGTGATGACCAAAGTGGTATCGTCTCCCCTGAATCCGCTGAAATAGTGCAGGTTCACATGCTTGGTCACCACCACTCCGTCAAGGCCCTGCTCCTCAAGCATGGCACGCAAAGCTGCCAGACGACTCTCTATCATAAGTATTACCTCTTTCCATGTACTGCTTCTGTTATGCTGATATGAAAAACATTATAACACCATTGTTCCGTTTTTGTCGAAGAGAAACCTCCCTGCACCGCTCACTCATGGGCACCAGCAACTCCTGAATGTGCCATGTCTGTTGCGTGATCATTATCCATCACAAAGCCCTCCCACCGCGCTTCAAAACAGCCCGCCTTGTATTTGGCCTATGGTCCCCAACAAAAAAGAGACGCAGTGGCTGCGCCCCCATCATAATCACAGATAATCAGTTCTTATTATCGAGCTTGAAGATAACAGCCTCCAACGCCGCCAGATAACTGGCAATTCCCAAACCGCAAATCTGTCCCATGGCAACAGGAGCCAGCACAGAAGCATGGCGGAACTCCTCTCGCTGATGGATATTCGATATATGCACCTCTATCACCGGCACATCCACGGCGGCAATAGCATCCCGCAAGGCAATGCTGTAATGGGTGAAGGCTGCCGCATTGAAGATGATGTAGTCATACTTCCCGCGCGATGCCTGCACCGCATCCACCAGCACGCCCTCATGGTTGGACTGGAGAAAGTCTATTCCTACACCTGCCTCTTCGGCCCTTTTTTTTAGCATATCATTGATGTCTGCCAAAGTAGCAGAACCGTAAATCTCTGGCTCACGGGTCCCCAACAGATTGAGATTGGGGCCGTGAAGAACTAAAACCTTTGCCATGCAGCTGCCTCCTCAGTACCGGATTTGGAAACCGCTTTCCGGCGGCAGAACAGGATTCTGCTTTTCCATTTGCAGTTCCGTCACCTTGATGAAATAGTTCCCCTCCTGGATTATCTCAAAAAGCCTGTCTACGCTGCCAGATGGTCCCTGCACTTCCATCTCCACAGTGCCATCGCTCATATTCATGACCCAGCCCCTGAGGCCCAGCTTGCTGGCATTTTCCCGTACATACATACGGAACCCCACCCCTTGGACACGGCCGGCAGCTTTGGCAAAATAGCGTACTGTTTCTTCCATTGCAAAACACCCCTCTTGTTTTCAACTCAGCACTGAACATCCCTTCTGAGAATCGTGTACGGCTCCACAGGTTTTTCCATGCGGATTTTTACGATTTGCTGCGGATGAGGTGCCACCTCAATAGGCTGCCCCTCCTCGTCCAGCATGTCAGCAAGCTTCTGCCTGAAGCCCTCACCCTTGGGCTGAAAGATTTCCAGCTCCTGGCCAGTCTTCATATTGTTCCGCTGTTCCACCGTAGCGTAGCCCGAAACTTCGTCATAGGAAAGCACCAACCCCACAAAATCCGAAGTCTGGATATACGAAGATGTACCGTAAATCTGGTCGTCAGCATCAGGCTGATGATAATAGAAACCTGTGGTATAAGGCCTATGGGATACTTTCTCCAATTCATCCAGCCATTCCTGCTTTACAGTGAAATGTTCCGGATCTTCAAAATAGCTGTCAATGGCCAAACGGTAGGCCTTGGTGACGCTGGCGGCATAATGGACGCTTTTCATGCGGCCCTCTATCTTCAGGCTGTCCACGCCGCTCTCTATCACCTCTTTCAAGTGAGGCAGCAGGCACATGTCCTTGGAGTTCATGATGTAACTTCCCCTATCATCTTCCTCGATAGGAAAATACTTGCCAGGACGGGTTTCCTCTACCAGCGCATACTTCCAACGGCAGGACTGGGCACAAGCTCCCCTATTGGCATCCCTGCCTGTGAAATAGTTGCTCAGCAGGCACCTGCCAGAATAGGAAATGCACATGGCTCCATGGACGAACATCTCCAAGTCTGCCTTGGTCTTTTCCCTGATGGTGCCAATTTCCCTGAGGCTCATCTCCCTGGCCAGCACCACCCTCTTTGCCCCCAGCTCATGCCAGGCATTGACGGTAGCCCAATTGGTATTGTTGGCCTGGGTGCTGATGTGCAGCTCCATCTCGGGAATAACCTGCTGGCACATGCGGAATAGCCCCAGGTCTGCCACCAGCAGAGCATCAGTGCCGATTTCATCAAGGTATCGCAGATATTCCGGCAAGGCCTCCAAATCAGCATTGTGAGGGAAGATATTCACCGTCACATAGACTTTCTTCCCCAGACTGTGGGCAAAGTCCATAGCTTCCTTGAGTTCCTCACGGGTGAAGTTGCCCCCCAAGGCCCGCAGGCCATAAGACTTGCCCCCAAGGTAGACAGCATCAGCTCCGTAGAGCAGGGCCATCTTCATCTTTTCCATATTGCCGGCAGGGGCCAAAAGCTCCGGTTTCTTCAAAATCAAATTCTTTCCTCCAAGTGTGATTTGTCTTTATAACGCCATTGTTCAGATTTTGTCGATAGACAAAATCTTCCAATCAGCGTTTCAACGAGGCGGGAGATATGCGCTCCCGCCCGTTATGATATTCGCCCCCCCACCTATAGAGGCGGGGACATCTTCTTCCGAGTTATGAGTGACAGCCAGGCCATCCCCATTTGACAGTATTTCTGTCCTGAACGGGGCACTCTGCACCAGCTCAAGATATTCTCTCAATCTTTTCACAATGGTCTTATATCGCCGGGGCGGCTTCTCCTGTCCCAGCACATATCCCCGGAAAAGTACATTGTCAGCCACGATTGTCGCTTTTTTCGAAAGTAGCGGCTGCACCTTGCGGAAATAATCCACATACTGTCCCTTGGCAGCATCTATGAAGACAAAATCGAAGCCCCCTGCAGGCGGGGTCAGCCTTGCCAGGATATCCCCGGCATCTCCCAAACGAAGTTCCATGCAGTCATAGTAGGGAGATTTCCTCCAAAAGGCTTTAGCCAGAGCTGCCCTCTCCTCGGAAAGCTCCAGAGTGGTGATATGTATATCCTCTGCCCCATGCTCAGCCATAAGCAGGGCAGAGTAGCCTATGGCCGTGCCTATCTCCAGCACCCGCCGTGGCTTGCATTCCTCAATTATCTTGATGAAAGCCTGCCTGCCCCTTTCATTGATGATGGGCACATGTTCCTTTTCCGCATAGGCTTCCATTTCCCGCAAAAGTTCTTCCAAATCTCGTCTTCCTTAAAATTCAACGCACTTCATCCACAATGGCCAGGTGCTCCGCATAAGTATTGGAGTAATGGTTATGGCCCTGACGGTCAGCCACGAAATAAAGATAATCCGTGTCTGCCGGGTAGAGCACCGCCTCAATGGCTGCCATGCCTGGGCTGGCAATGGGACCGGGGGGCAGGCCATAGTTCTGATAGGTATTGTAAGGCGATTCCATCTTGGTATCGGCTATGCTGACATCTTCTTTGGGTGCGTCCAGCAAATACTGCAGAGTAGTGTCTGACTGCAGGGGCATGCCGATGCGCAGCCGCTTGAAGAACACCTGGGCAATGATGGGCCTGTCCTCCTCATAACGGGCTTCCTTCTCCACCAAGGAAGCCAGAGTCACCAAATCATAGATGGAGAGGTTCATCTCCTCTGCCCTGGCCCGAAGTTTCTTGGTGAGCCGCTGGTCAAAGTCCTGGGCCATCATAGCCATGATCTCCTTTTCCGACACATCGGACTGAATCTCGTAAGTGTCCGGAAAGAGGAATCCTTCCGCAGCATAGCGGACATTCTCATGCTTCTCCACATAGTCATAAGGAGCATAGTCCTTGGCCAGCTTCAGGAATTTCTCCTTGTCCACCAGACCTTCATCAGACAATCTTTCTGCAATTTCCTTGATGCCAAACCCTTCGGGAATGGTGAACTTGATGGAGGTAGTTTCTCCGGAAATGAGCTTGCCGATGGCATCTTCGGTCTTCATGCCCGGATGCAGCAGATAAGTGCCTGCCTTGAACTTGTCCTGGAAGCCTCCTGTCTTCACCTGCCACCAGAAGGAAAATTTGCTGTCAATGACCCCATGGGCCAGCAGCTGCCCGGCAATGGCATCTGCATCCATGCCAGGCTTCACTGTAATGTAGATCTTCTGATCGGGATCATGGGAAGTCCTTGGGACATTTGAAGCACCAAAGGCCAGATACATGGAGCCCATGACCAATACTAACAGCGCTGATGCCAGCATGGCCCAGCGCTTCCAGGTAAGCTTATCAGAAAGATCCTCCAGCTTTTTCCTGAGTTCCTCACCTTTCAACAAGCTTGCGGCATCACGATAAAATCCCTTCAAGCAGCCAACGAAATCCCTCACATATCCCATGAGCCTGCCAAAGATATCCGTATTCCCATCCTCAGGCAGCTTAGGTTCCATGCCCATCTCTCCCATCTAGTTACATGAAAGAGCCGCCACCCATCCGGATGGCAGCTCTTTGCATTTCAGCCCTTATTCCTTTTCGGACTCCTCGACCAAGGCATCGTATGCCTTCTGCACGGCCTCAAATTCTTCATCGGTGGGTTCGATGTATTCCTCTTCACCCTCATCGTTGATGACGATCTTGGCAATCAGCACATCCTCGTCATCTTCGCAGCCACAGCCGCAACCGCAACCATGCTCATGCTCTTCATCATGAATGCCTACCAGCAGGGCATAGCGCTGATCTCCCACGGGAATGATCATTTCTTCCTGATAGTAATACTCGTTGCCCTCTTCGTCTGTCATAACCACCATGACATCCTCATCCTGCATATCTTTTTCCTTATCGGACATGATAATCACCTCTCCTGTCTTCTTTCAATAACTGAATTGTACCTTAATAAAAACCTGCTTGTCAACCCTTGGCCTGGGGGCTGTCCAGAAAGCCTTGCAGGATAAAGACTGCCGCCATCTTGTCTATGACTTTGCGCCTCTTGCGACGGGACACATCTGCCTCAAGAAGGGAACGGGTGGCAGCTACGGTAGAAAGGCGCTCATCCCAGAAGAACACCTCAACCTCCGGATATGCCTTCTGCACCTCTGCCATGAATTCCTTCACAAACTCACAGCGTTCCCCTTCAGTGCCATTCATGTTCTTGGGATAGCCGGAAACCAGGGATTTCGTCTCATACTGCTCCATCAGTTCCCCCAGTCGCCTGATATCCGATTCCATATCCGTGCGGCGGATAGTCTCAACTCCCTGGGCAGTCAGCCCCAGCAAGTCACTGGCTGCAATGCCTATAGTGCGGTCACCTATGTCCAGGCCCAAATACCTCTTCATTGCTTCTTCTCCAGATAAGCCCGCACCAGCTCTTCCAGCAGTTCGTCCCGTTCCAGGGAGCGAATCTTGCTGCGGGCATCATTGTGGCTGGTCACATAGGCCGGATCCCCGGAGAGCAGATAACCCACCAGCTGATTGATGGGATTATAACCTTTTTCCTCCATAGCGGCGCAAGCATTGCGGATAACCGTTTCGGCCTTGTTTTCATCATTGCCGAACTTGAACATCATTGTTTCCTGACTTACCATGATTCATACCTGCCTTCCTTCCAAAAAGTAATTTATGGATATTTTACCACAAAAGACCGCTTATGCCAAAATATGCTTGCAAGCAGTATTGCAAAAGCAAAGCGCATGGCAGAAGCCACGCGCTTTTGGGTTACCACATTCATTCACTCTTTGACCGAAGCTTCAGCTATCACTTTCTCCGCAGCTTTTTCCGGCATGGGCTCATAATGGGAGAACTCCAGGCTATAGGAACCGCGCCCCTGGGTCAGGGAGCGAAGATCCGTGGCGAATTTGAAGAGTTCTGCCACGGGAATCCTGGCCTGGATCTCGCTCATGTCCTTGCCCTTGCTATCCACGCCCATGATCTGGGCCCGCTTGGAGTTAAGCTTGCCCATGACATCGCCCATGTAATATTCGGGAGCCGTAACGGTAATCTTATCAATGGGCTCAAGAAGGATGGGGCTTGCCTCCATGATGCCCTTCCTGATGGCCAAAGCCGCTGCCGTCTTGAAAGCCGCCTCGGAGGAATCTACCGCATGATAGGAGCCGTCATAGAGATTCACCTTCACATCTACAACAGGATACCCTGCCAAAACACCTCCAGCCAGGGTTTCCTCTGTCCCCTTCTCCACTGCAGGAATGTACTGACGAGGTACGCTGCCGCCAAAGATAGTTTCCGTGAAGGCATTTCCTTCCCCTGCCGGCTGCGGGCTGATTTCCAGCCATACATCGCCATACTGGCCGTGACCACCGCTCTGTTTCTTATGCTTGCCCTGCACCTTCACGCTCTTGCGGATAGTTTCACGGTAAGCCACCTGGGGCTGGGTGAGTTTCAGCTTTACGCCAAACTTGCGCTCCAGCTTTTCTGCCAGGATTTCCAGATGGACTTCGCCAATGCCACGGAGAAGCGTTTCCCGCGTTTCCTTGTTCTTGCAGACAATGAGGGTAGCATCTTCCTCCTGCTGCTTGGCCAGGGCAGAGAACACCTTGTCCTCCTCCCCTTTCTTGGCAGCAGAAGCGGCCATTTCCAGCATGGCCTCAGGGTAGGCAATTGATTCATACTGAATGGGGTCAGACTTATCGCAAAGGGTATCTCCGGTCTTTACATCCTGAAGCTTGGAAGTCACCACGATATCACCTGCAGCAGCCTGAGCCAGGTTGAACTGCTGCTTGCCCTGCATGGTGAAGAGAGTGCCGATGCGTTCGGATTCATCCTTATTCACATGGTAGTAATTGGCATCGCCTTTCATGTCGCCAGACAAGATGCGAATAAAGCTCTGCCTGCCTACAAAGGGGTCCACCACTGTCTTGAACACCTGAGCGGAGAAAGGATCTTCCGTCTTGCGCTCCTTGATTTCCCCATCTGCAGGGCTGGTGCCTATGGAAACCTTGAAGTACGGCGTGGGCAGATACTCCACGATGCCATTCATCAGGTTCTTCACCCCAACATTCTGCTTGGCCGAACCGCAGAACACAGGGAAAATCTTTCCGGCCTGAATGCCTTCGATAAGGGCTGCTGCTATCTCCACCTCGGTTATTTCAGTGCCCTCGATATATTTTTCCATCAGCTCATTGTTGAATTCTGCTACAGCCTCAATAAGCTGCTGGCGGGCTTCCTCTACCTCGCCCTTGATATACTCCGGCAGTTCTGCCACAATATACTCATGTTCGTTCCTATTGGGCACGATCTTCATATGCAGGGTAAGCAGGTCTGCTACACCCTGGAAGGCTGCCTCTTTGCCGATAGGCACCTGCACTGGTACAACGCCATCACCGAAACGCACCCGCAACTCATCCACTACGCTCTTGAAGTCTGCATGCTCCCTGTCCATCTTGTTCACAAAGAACGCCCTGGGAAGCTCTGCCTCCTCAGCATACTGCCAGAGCTTCTCCGTCTCCACCTCAATGCCAGAGGTAGCCGAAATCAGGATCAAAGCGCTGTCAGCAGCTGCCAGAGCACCTTTCACATCCCCCACAAAATCCGGGTATCCCGGGGTCTCAAGAAAATTCAGCTTGAATTCTCCCCATTCGCAGGCCACCAGCTTGGCGCTGATAGTCATGCCCCGCTTGCTTTCCTCGGGCTCATAGTCCAGAGCACTGGTGCCCTCCTCGACACTGCCCAGTCTTTTCACGGCTCCGGTATCAAAGAGACAGGCATCCAACAAGCTGGTCTTGCCTGTCTTGCCGTGGCCTACCACGGCAACATTCCTTATGTTGGTGCTCTTGTACATTTTCATCGAATCTTCCTCCTCCTAAGCCCTATGTACAGGTGTGATTCTCTGATATGTTTCATATTTTCCTTATTCTCTGACAACAGCAGAGATTCCTCCTGCTCCTGCATAAGTTAGAAAAAAAATTGCACAACCCTTCCGAGTTGTGCAAAGAGCGAACTATGTACTTAGTCTTTGGGGTGGTATTCCCCATCCAGGATCTCCGTCTCATTGAAGAAGATATGAATCTCCCTCTGAGCATTTTCCTGGCTATCGGACGCGTGGACAGCGTTGCGGCTGCCGCTGGAAGCATAGAGTTTCCTGATAGTGCCTTCCTCGGCCTCCTTGGGGTTGGTCTTGCCGTGAAGCTTGCGCACACGGGAGACAGCATTCTCCCCTTCCAGCACGATAGCTATAAGAGGCGCAGAAGTCATAAAGCCCACCAAATCTTCATAGTAATATTGGCCAATATGCTCTGCATAGTGAATGGATGCCAGGCGTTCATCCATTTTCATGAGCTTCATGGCAACGATGCGAAGGCCTTCTTCTTCGTAGCGCTTGATAATATCGCCGCTGTAATGCTTGGCAAAAGCATCCGGCTTGATAAGAACTAAGGTTTTTTCCATGGAGACAACTCCTTGCTGTTTTATTTGTTTTGCTTACAAAAGCTCTGCCTTGTATTTCTGCGCCATCCTGGCATAATTCTCAGCGGATTCCCGCAGAGCTTCAATCTCATCATCCCTAAGGCCGCGGATGATCTTGGCCGGATTGCCGAAGACCAGGGAATTGGAGGGAATCTTCTTGTGCTGGGTGATGAGACTGGCGGCACCGATGATGACATTATCCCCAATGTCCGAATACCCCAGAACAATGGTCCCCATGCCCACCAAGCAGTTATTGCCAATGCGCCCGCAATGGATGATGGCCCCATGCCCGATAGTAACCCCATCTCCTATGACAGTAGGCTTATCCCCCATGACATGGACAATGGCATTATCCTGCACATTGGTGCCCTTGCCGATGATGACAGGCTGGAAATCCCCCCGCACCACAGCACCGAACCAAATGCTCGAATCTTCGCCGATAGTCACATCTCCTGCCACGGTGGCTGTAGGAGCTACAAAGACATTCTCGCCCAGTTTCGGCATGATGGAGTTGTAAGGTAAAATATGGCCCATAATTGCCGCCTCCTCGTGCTTAGCATCTGAAATCCCATTTCTTATTCTTTCATATTATAACGCCATTGTTCAAATTTTGCCATAGGCAAAATCTTCCAATCAGCGTTTCAACGAGGCGGGAGATATTAGCTCACCGCCTATTATGATATGAGCCACACCCAGCTGCAGAGCTGGAGGACATCTCATTCCGAGTTATAAGGCCATTGTTCCAGTTTTGCCGTAGGCAAAACCTCCTCTTGGCCTTTCAACGAGGCGGGAGATATTAACTCGCCGCCTGTTAGTAGTTTGCCGCCCCCACTTATGGAAGTGGGGGACATCTTGTACTCGTTATATATGTTTTTTTGAAATTTTTCAAGTCCACTCCCAAAAGGAGCCAGGAGCTGAGAAATCATTCATAGAAAATCCCACCAGAAGCCAGCCTGGTCTGGCCTGCCAGCTTAAGTTTTGGCAGCCTGGCTGCTATCTCCCCCGAAGCTTGGGCTATCTCGCCTTCCCCTGCTGTCTCTGACCAGAGCACCCCCAGCACCGTGCCGCTGTGGGCGGCATTGATGCCCAGCGCGCCATAGTCCCGCGACATTTCCAGCAGCTCCCTCAGGCAAGGCTTGGGGAGCCTGGCTTCGTTGGCCAGAGCGCTTTTGGTGGCTGCCTGCGCCAACTGCTTTTCCAAGGCCTGCCGTGAGCCGGATATAAAGACAGGTGGCGGCATTTCTGCCCCCACCTGTCTGGCATGGTCATGGAAACTGACGGTATCCACCCTGCCGCCTGTATCGAAAATACTTATCCACAAGCGCGGAAATGTACGGTACTGGGCAAAAATCCTGCCCTCCAGCTGATTGGCGCAGACCAGCCCCGGGAAAAAGATGGGGTCGGTGGGCTCAATAGCCACCGCCAGCCTCAGGATTTCCTCAGGAGACAACTTCCTGCCCAGGGCAGCAGCTGCTGCCGCACAGACAGCTGCAATATCTGCACTGGAAGAAGCCATGCCCTTGCCATGGGGCAGCTGGCTCCTGAGCCGCATGCCGTAAAGAAAGGAGGATTCTCCCAGATACTCCAGCGTAAGCTTCAGAGCCTGCCGGGACTTTTCCCCCAGACCTTCCACCCCCTGCCAGCTGTCTGACACCACAGCTTCGCTGCAGGCCTCAATAGGGCAGGTGATGAGATAAGGCTCCCCTTGATAGATACCCTGCACCAGTTCCCCGCAAGAGCCGGGCACACGCACTTTTATTTCCATAAATCAAAGGAGTGCCTTGTGGCTGACATTCACGCGGCCCTTGTCATCGATCTCCACTACCTTCACCTGGAGCTGGTCGCCTTCCTGCACCACATCTTCCACCTTCTCTACCCGGCGCTTGGCCAGCTGGGAGATGTGGCAGAGACCTTCACGGCCCGGCAGGAGTTCCACGAAGGCACCGAACTTCATCAGACGGGTGACCTTGCCGGTGTAGACCTCACCCACTTCAATCTCATGGACGATTTCCTCAATCATCTCCTTGGCCCGCTTCATGCCCTCTGCATCATTGGAGGTGATGAAGATATTGCCGTCCTCGTGGATATCCATCTGCACGCCGGTTTCCTCGGTAATCTTCCTAACCACCTTGCCGCCGGTGCCGATGACATCGCGAATCTTGTCCACCTTGATGGTGACCGTCTCCACCCTGGGAGCATAGGGAGAAAGCTCCTTGGCAGGTTCGGGAATGCACTCCAGCATCTTGCCCAGGATGAAAGCCCGGCCGCGCTTGGCCTGCTCCAGGGCAGAGTGGAGGATTTCGCGGGTGATGCCTGCAATCTTGATATCCATCTGAATGGCAGTGACACCCTTTTCCGTGCCTGCCACCTTGAAGTCCATGTCCCCCAGAGCATCTTCCATGCCCTGAATGTCAGTGAGGATGGTATATGCGTCCCCATCCTTCACCAGGCCCATGGCCACGCCGGACACGGGGCGCTTGATGGGCACGCCGGCATTCATGAGGGACAGGGTGCTGCCGCAGACACTGCCCATGGAGCTGGAGCCGTTGGACTCCAGCACCTCGGATACCAGACGAATGGTGTAGGGGAACTCCTCCAGGGAAGGAATCACCGGCACCAGAGCGCGTTCAGCCAATGCGCCATGACCAATCTCACGGCGGCCCGGGCTGCGGATGGGCTTGGCCTCGCCTACGCTGTAGCCGGGGAAGTTGTAGTGATGGATATAGTGCTTGGTAGTTTCGGGGCCAAGGCCGTCGATGATCTGCTCATCCCCGATGGCACCAAGAGTAGTCACATTAAGGATCTGGGTCTGACCACGGGTGAAGAGGCCGGACCCATGGGTACGGGGCAGGATGCCCACTTCGCAGGATACAGGGCGCACCTCGTCCAGGGCACGGCCATCGGGACGAATCTTCTCATGAGTGATCATGTGGCGGACGATATCCTTCTCCAGCTTGTAGAGGATATAGGAGATTTCCTTGTCGGACTCAGGATATTCAGCCAGAAAATGCTCCATGGTGTCGGCTTTGATTTCCGCAATGTTGGCATCCCGCTCCAGCTTGTCCGGATTGCGGGTAGCCTCATCCAGGCGGGTCTTGGCATAGTCGCTGATGGCGGCAGAAAGCTCCTCAGGCACAGAGAAAAGCTTGGCTTCCTTCTTCTCCTTGCCACACTCCTTCTGAATATCCTGCTGGAACTCTACCAGACGCTGGATTTCCTTATGGCCGAAGAGGATAGCATCCAAAACTACCTCCTCAGGCAGCTCATTGGCGCCTGCCTCCACCATCATCACCGCATCATGTGAACCTGCCACCGTCAGGTTCAGGGTGGAAACCTCCCGCTGAGCCTCCGTGGGGTTGATGACGAACTCGTCATTCACCCGGCCTACGCGCACACCGGCGATGGGTCCCATGAAGGGAATGTCGGACACGGTGAGAGCGCAGGAAGCGCCAATCATGGCTGCCAGTTCCGGGGCATTGTCCTGCTCCACGGACATGACAGTAGCAACAATCTGCACATCATTGCGGAAGCCCTCAGGGAAAAGAGGACGGATAGGACGATCAATGAGGCGGGCACAGAGGATAGCATCACTGGAGGGACGGCCCTCGCGCTTGATGAAGCCGCCGGGAATCTTCCCTGCTGCATACATCTTCTCCTCATAATCCACCGTCAAGGGGAAGAAATCCACACCCTCCCGGGGCTCTGCCGAGGCAGTAGCCGTCACCAGCACCACCGTATCGCCGTAGCGCACCAGCACTGCACCATTGGCCTGCTTTGCCATCTTGCCATTTTCAATGATGAGCTTGCGTCCGCCCAGCTCCATTTCGAAACTATGCATCTAGTTTCCCTCCTGAACATCTATACTTTCACATAACACCTATGTATATTCTATAAAAATGCAGCGAATCCTTCACGCAATTAAAAAAGCGGGATAAAATCCCGCTTTTCGCAAACCAAAAGAGCGGCAATTACTTGCGCAGGTTCAGCTTGCTGATGATGGAGCGATAACGCTCGATATCCGTCTTGTAGAGGTAGCTGAGGAGACGACGGCGATGGCCGACCATCTTCAACAGGCCGCGACGGGAATGATGATCCTTCTTGTGCTCCTTCAGGTGGTCAGTGAGGTACTGGATGCGAGCGGTGAGCACAGCGATCTGCACCTCTGCAGAACCGGTGTCGCCCTCGTGCACAGCATACTTTTTGATGATTTCCTGTTTTGCTTCCTGAGTCAGCATGAAAAATTCCTCCTAAAAATTTAAGTTCAGCGCCTGCAGCCAAGAGTGCGTTGGAGAATCGCTATCTGGGCTGAGGCTCCCCGATGTCATTGGCACCTTTTGCAGTATACCATAGGAAACGCTGACTTGTAAAGGAAAAACTGGCTCTTTTACAAGTTTTCCCTAAACCTTGCCAGATACTCCCTGTCCTTATCCGTCAAGGGCGCTTTTTCCAAAAGGTCAGGGCGGTTCTTCAGAGTAATGCGCAACGACTCCTGCCGCCGCCACTCCCTGATCTTGCCGTGGTCGCCGGAAAGCAGTATCTCCGGCACCTCCATGCCCTCAAATTCCCGGGGGCGGGTATATTGGGGGAACTCCAGCAGCCCTTCGTAAAAAGAATCAGTGGGAGCAGATTCCTCATCCCCCAGCACCCCGGGCAGCATACGGGACACAGCATCAGTAATGACCATGGCAGGCAGTTCCCCACCAGTGAGCACATAATCACCGATGGAAATGGCTTCGTCTGCCAGATTCTCCGTGATACGGGCATCAAAGCCTTCGTAATGGCCGCAGATGAAGATGAGCTGGTCATAGCCTGCCAATTCCTTGGCCTTGGCCTGGGTGAAGGTAGGCCCGGAAGGGTCCATCAAGAGCACCCGCCGATTTCCCTCATATTCCTTGGTTTCTTCCTTCAAAGCCCTGACTGCCCTGAAAAGCGGCTCCGGCTTCAATACCATGCCGGCGCCGCCCCCAAAGGGAGAATCGTCTACATGATGGTGCTTGTCAAAGGAATAATCACGGAAATTGAGATAGTGGATATCCAGGATGCCGCTTTCGATGGCCCTCTTGGTGATGCTGTCACCAAAGGGTCCCAAAAACATCTCCGGGAAAAGGGTAACCATGTCAATGCGCATGGCTGTCTCCTGCGGCTTCTTTGGCGCCTGCCGTAATTTCCTCGGGCATTTCCACCGTCATAGTGCCACCTGGGATATCGATATCCTTCACCACTGCCTTAAGGGCAGGAATCAGCAACTCCCCCCCATCGGGCTTCCTGGCCTGGTACACATCATTGCTGCCCGTGCGCAGGACATTTTCCACTGTACCCAGCTCTTGGCCTGCAGGATCAAGCACCTTGAGGCCGATGATGTCGAAGGTGTAGAACTCGCCCTCGCTAAGGGGAGCTGCCTCCTGGCGGTCAATGGTGAGCATCTTGCCCGTGAGGGCTTCGGCCTGCTCCCGCTGAGGATATTCACGAAACTTCAGCAGCACATACTGCTTGTGGTACTTGCAGCTTTCGATGTGAAGCAGTTCATTTCCCACCATGACTTCCTTCATGGTGCTGAAGCGCTCCGTGAAGTCAGTCAAAGGGATGATGCGCATCTCTCCCTTGATGCCATGGGCAGCCCCCACCTTGCCGATGGTGATACGGTCTTTAGCCTTAGCCTCTGATGGCAACGATCTTATCATCTTCCACCAGCACTTCCACATTCATGAGCTCGCGCATATCGTCACCTACATGAACCTCTACCTGGCGCTCCAGAGTGCCCTGGACAATCTCAGCGCCCAGGACCAACTTCTGAGCATCCTCACGGCGCTGCTGGGACTCGGCAATGAAGTCCAGGCGCTTCTGGCGCTCCTCACCGAAATGCTGCTTGATCATGTTCAGGCGCTGAATGTCCGTCACCGTAGGCTCAGGCACTTCGTTTTCCTGAATGGCTCTCTTGGCCTGGATTTCAATCTGCTGCACTTCCAGCTGAGCGCGGCTGATGCCTTCGTCCAGTTCCTTGATCATCTTCTCGCGGAGCTTCTCGGTCAGCTTTGCCTTGATGGTCACAGGCATTTTAAGGGAAATAGAATCCATGTCCATACCTCTTTCTATAGCTTTTTAGCAAGAAAAGCGGCCAAGCCTCAAAAGGGCCCTGCCGCTTTTCTTCAAATAATCTCAACCGTGACTTTTTTGTTCTCCCGGGTGGCTGCAGCCTTGACCACGGTACGCAAGGCTTTCGCTATGCGCCCTTGGCGGCCAATGACCTTGCCCATATCATCCTCAGCCACACGGAGCTCCAGCAAGAGCTGGTCCCCGTCCTGCTTCTCAGAGACCTCAACGGACTCGGGATGATCCACTAAGGACTTAGCGATAACCTCAACAATTTCTTTCATGTCTCAGTTCTCCTCTTAGTTCTTAGCCTTCTTGCTCTCAGCAAACTTAGCCATGATGCCCTGCTTGCTCAGGAGATTCTTGACGGTATCGGTCGGCTGAGCACCTTTGTTCATCCAATCGAGAACCTTGTCCTCGTCAACGCTGACTGCTGCCGGCTGCTTGGAAGGATCGTAGTTACCGAGGATCTCGATGAAACGACCATCACGGGGAGCGCGGGAATCAGCTACCACGATGCGATAGAAGGGGTTCTTCTTTGCACCCATGCGGTTCAAGCGAATCTTTACTGCCATTTATTTCACCACCTTTCGTTGGTTCTTTATGTCATCCACAAAGGGATAAAATCAAAATTACTTCATAAAGGGCATCTTGGGAAGGCCAAGACCGCCCAGAGCACCAAGGCCGGGGAAGCCGCCCTTCTTG
Organism: Pseudoselenomonas ruminantium; assembly: GCA_015058655.1. Taxonomy (GTDB): domain Bacteria; phylum Bacillota; class Negativicutes; order Selenomonadales; family Selenomonadaceae; genus Selenomonas_B; species Selenomonas_B ruminantium_C. Next base: position 20,870 of record SVBX01000009.1, on the reverse strand, counting down.
CCCTTCTGCATTTTCTTCATCTTCTTCATCATCTTGCGCATTTCACCGAACTGCTTCAAAAGCCTGTTCACATCCTGCACCCTGGTGCCGCTGCCCATGGCTATGCGCTTGCGGCGGCTGCCGTTGATGATGGTGATGTCTGCCCTTTCCTTGGGGGTCATGGACTTGATGATGGCCTCAATCTGGCGCATTTCCTTGCCATCAAGGTCTATATCCTGCCCCTCAAGCTGCTTCTTGAGCCCTCCCATGCCGGGAATCATGCCCAGAATGCTTTCCAGGGAACCCAGCTTCTTGACCTGCTGCATCTGAGAGAGGAAGTCGTCAAGGGTGAATTCATCCTTGCGCAGCTTCTTCTCCATGGCCTTGGCTTCCTCCATGTCGAAGGTAGCCTGCGCCTTCTCCACCAGAGAAAGCACATCGCCCATGCCCAAAATGCGGGAAGCCATGCGGTCGGGGTGGAAGGGCTCCAGAGCCTCCAGCTTCTCCCCCATGCCGATGAACTTGATGGGCACGCCGGTAACAGCCTTGACGGAAAGAGCTGCGCCACCGCGGGCATCGCCGTCCAGCTTGGTCATGACCACGCCGTCCAGCCCCAGGCTGTCATTGAAGACTTCCGCCACATTCACTGACTCCTGGCCGGTCATGGCATCTACCACCAGCAGGATTTCGTGTGGCTTCACATTGCCCTTGATATCCCGCAGCTCCTGCATGAGCTTTTCGTCAATCTGCAAGCGGCCTGCCGTATCGATGATGATGACATCATTGGCATGGCTCTGGGAATATGGCAGGGCGGATTTGGCAATGGTCACCGCATCTGTGCCCTGGGGCATGGTGAAAACTGGCAGCCCCAGCTGCTCACCCACTACCTGCAGCTGCTTGATAGCAGCCGGGCGATAGATATCTGCCGCCACCAGCAGGGGTCGCTTGCCCTGTTTCTTCAAGGACAGCCCCAGCTTGCCGGCGGAAGTGGTCTTGCCGGCGCCCTGCAGGCCCACCATCATGATGACGGTGGGCGGATTTGGGCTCATGTTGATGCGGCTCTGAGTACCTCCCATGAGGTTCGTGAGCTCTTCATCGACGATCTTCACCACTACCTGGGCGGGCGTCAGGGTCTCCAGGATTTCCTGGCCCACGGCCCGTTCCTTGACGGTTTTGATGAAGTCCTTGACCACCTTGAAGTTCACATCGGCTTCAAGGAGCGCCATGCGCACTTCTCGCATGGCTTCATTGACATCATCCTCCGTCAATTTGCCATGGCCCCGCAGCTTCTTGAAGGTTTCCTGCAGGCGCTCGGATAAAGATTCAAAAATCAAAGGTTATGCCTCCTGGCCTGTCTGCCCCAACAGCGGGGTCAGCCTCTCTAATATATCATCCACAGCCGCTTCGTTCCCCGGCTGTCTCAGCCCTTCTATCTTGCCGGCCAGCTCTGTGAGCTCCTGCCGTTCCAGGTGATAGCGCCTGGCCAGCTCCAGCTTTTCCTCATACCCCTCCATGGCTTTCTGGGCGCGGTGGATATTGTCGTACACCGCCTGCCTGGAAATCCCCAGGCTCTCCCCAATCTCTGCCAGAGAGAAATCTTCAAAAAGATGAAGTCTCAGGCATTCTTGCTGCTTTTCCGTCAGCAGGGGGCCGTAAAGGTCGAAGAGCGTAGATAAGTATAAAAGCTGTTCCAGCATATCCTCACCTGTCATTGATATCTGCCAAGGTCATCTCCTTGACATTGGCTATTATACGCAGACTTTTGCAGACTGTCAAGCATTTTTCCTTGTCAGTGAGGAAATTTGCAGGATTTATTTTCCTTTCGCTTTGGGCAGGGTGCCATCCAGCTCCAGTATCATATCCCGCAGCTCTGCCGCCCGCTCGAATTCCATAGCCCTGGAAGCCTGCTGCATTTCCTTCAGCAGGGACTTAACGAGATTTTCCTTGTCCTTCTTGGTAAGCTTCTTCTTTGGCTTCCGGTCGCCGTTCACAGTATAGGAAGCCATGGTCTCTGCCACCAGGGTAGTCTCTATCAAGGGCTTGATGGGCTTCTTGATGGTCTTGGGCACGATGCCGTGAGCCTTGTTATAGGCCTGCTGGATTTCGCGGCGGCGCTCTGTCTCGTCTATGGCCCGCTTCATGGAATCGGTGACGCGGTCGGCGTACATGATGACACGCCCATTGGCATTGCGTGCCGCGCGACCGATAATCTGAATCAAGGAGGTATCAGAGCGCAGGAAGCCTTCCTTGTCAGCATCCAGAATGGCAATCAAGGATACCTCAGGCATGTCCAGGCCCTCGCGCAGGAGATTGATGCCCACCAGCACATCAAACTCCCCTGCCCGCAGATCATGGATGATCTCCGCCCTCTCGATAGTGGCGATATCCGAGTGCAGATAGCGTACCTTGATGCCTATCTCCTTGAAATAGTCCGTGAGATTCTCTGCCATCTTCTTGGTGAGGGTAGTCACCAGCACCCGCTCATCCCGCTGGATTCTCAGCTTGATTTCTGCCAGCAGGTCATCAATCTGCCCCTCCAACGGACGCACCTCAATCTCCGGGTCAAGCAGGCCTGTGGGGCGGATAATCTGCTGGGCCACCTGCTGGGCCTGCTCCTGCTCGTACTTGCCGGGGGTAGCGGAAACATAGATGATCTGATTGATGCGGGCAGAGAACTCCTCAAAGGTCAGTGGCCTGTTATCAAAGGCCGAGGGCAGGCGGAAGCCGTTTTCCACCAGTGACACCTTGCGGCTCCTGTCTCCCGCGTACATGGCATGTATCTGGGGCAAGGTCACATGGGACTCATCAATGACAATGAGGAAATCTTCCGGGAAATAGTCCAGCAGGGTATAGGGAGCATCCCCCGCCTTGCGTCCCGTCAGATGACGGGAGTAGTTCTCGATGCCCGAGCAGTAGCCCATTTCCTGCATCATTTCCAGATCGTAGTTGGTGCGTTGCTCCAACCGCTGGGCTTCCAGGAGTTTCCCCTGCTCCCGCATTTCCGCCAGCTGCTCATCCAGCTCTGCCCGGATATCTGCCATGGCCCGCTTCAACTCTTCATCTTCTGTGACATAGTGAGAAGCAGGGAAAATCATGGCATGGGTGCGCTCGCCGTATCTTTCCCCTGTCACCACATCAAATTCCACTACCCTGTCCACTTCATCCCCGAACATTTCTATGCGCACAGCTCTGTTGTTGTATCCTGCGGGAAAAACCTCAATAACATCGCCACGAACTCTGAATTGCCCTCTTTCGAAAGCTATATCATTTCGTTCGTAACGCATCTTTACCAATTTCCGCAGTATATCGTCGCGTTCAACCTCCTGCCCTTTGTGCAGCGAGAGCACCATCTCATGGTAGCTTTCAGGCGAGCCCAGTCCGTAAATGCAGGAAACTGAAGCCACGATGATCACATCCCGCCTCTCAAACAAGGAGCAAGTAGCGGAATGTCGCAGCTCGTCTATCTCGTCATTGATAGAAGAATCCTTCTCTATGTAGGTATCTGTGGAAGCAATATATGCCTCCGGCTGGTAATAGTCGTAGTAGCTGACAAAATAACCCACATAGTTCTCAGGGAAAAAGCTCTTGAACTCGCTGGCCAGCTGAGCCGCCAGAGTTTTGTTGTGAGCTATGACCAGCGTAGGCTTCTGCACTTTCTCTATGACCTTGGCGATGGTGTAGGTCTTGCCCGTACCAGTGGCCCCAAGGAGCACCTGGGCATCCTGCCCGTTCTCGATGCCGGCAGCCAAATCCGCAATGGCCTGGGGCTGATCCCCCATAGGCTCAAAAGGAGCTACTACCTTGAACGGCCTTTCATCCATAAACTGCATAGTATTCAACTTCGGCACCATAGCCATCTTGTTCACCCGCTCCTTTCACACAGCAATCTGAAATCACTTCAGCATGGTTTCAGTTCAACTGTCCTTATTTTACCAGAAGAGCCGCCAAAACAAAACAATCCCGCACCAAACGCATTCGGTGCGGGATGTATCTATTCTGTTGGACTGCTCAAGCAGGCATTACATCATGCCCGGCGTAGATTGTCGCAAATCCCCATTTTCACATAAAGTCTTTGAGGCTTTGAAAATGCTATATATAAAGGAAATAATTTGTTGCCTATGTTTAATATTTTTTCTTGGTTTTTCCCTCTTTTCTTGCCAAATTCTTGCCAAATTGGTTTCCGTTCTATACACAATCATGCAGTATCTATACAAGTGGCTCACCGCCATGAATGCGTCCTTATCTATTTAGCTGCCGCCCATATTCCCAGCCCTATAGCCAATACTTGCCATAGTGTCTTCTGCTGTCTCAGTCCTTTCTCCGTCTTGTCCCGCTGGGCCCTTTCGGCCTTGATTTCATCTGTCATACTTTTCAAGGATTGATTCGCTGCTTCTAATGAGCTCCTGGCATTCATCTGCAAGTCCTGCAGCTCTGTCAATTGCGCTTGCAGCTTCTGTGACAGCTGTTTCTGCTCTGCCAACTCCCTCTCTAGCTCCATCGTTTGCGATTGAGATTTCGTCAACGATGCCTTGACTATGGTCAATTCTCCCCGTGAGGTCTGCAGCTGTTCCCTGGCTGTCTGCAGTTCTTTCGATAGCTGCGTCAATAGCTCCTGCTGTCTCCTGCTGTTCTCTCTCAAGGTCTTGAAGTCGCTCATTGACAGGGTCACTTGCTCCCGGGTCTGTTCGGATGTCCCGGAACAGGAACCAAAGGGCAGCGACACAAAAAGCAATAAAAAGAGCAGTACCAATACCCGCCAGGATAAGTTTTTGCTTTTCATTCAAGGTTCTACCTCCTTTTCTATAGCTTGTCTTTTAACGAAAACATGGCCACCTGCTTTACTTTTTATGTAAAGTAAGTGGCCGATTTTTGCACAAAAATCAAGTCACCGGCCAAAAGGCCCTTCCCCATAGACGGGCACGCCATAGGCCGTGGTTAGGTCTACGGCCGCTACATATTGGTAGGTATTTTCCGCCCTGTTTGCATAGCCTTCATAGCAGTTTGCTGGGATGCAGGCGGCAGCTGCATACTCATCCCGGAACATGTCGCGCAGGGCCTCAAGGCTCCTGATGTTGTAGCCACGCTCCTGACGCCGGCGGATGAAGCGGTTCACCACGCTGGTGCTGGTAGGGCACCACATCCCGGCGTAGATGATGCAACGGCTATCATCTAAAAAGACGATAGTCTGCAGTTCCTCCACATAGCCCTCACAATCTTCTATGAGCTGTTCCAGTTGTACCCGCTGGCCTGCTTCGCTATCCAGCAGTTCTGCCAGTTCGTCAAGCTCTCCTGCATCCGCAATGTCATTGTAAGCTCTGCCTATGAACCTCGCGCCACCGGGAATTTTGCTCAGAAGGTCATTCGCCCTGCCTCCCTCCCATTGGCTACAGCCAATGGATGGATAGTTACCGCCCGTGCTGCAGCTGACAGCATCATAGCCGCCCTCCACGCCGGTTTCAAGCAGGCCACGGGCAATCTCATAAGCTATTTCGTGCTTTGTCATCCTTCTTGCACCTCTTCCGCTATCTTCCACATGTCGCGGTAAAAATTGGCGTTGCCCCTCAGCACATCCCCACCACGGCTTCCGTCTGTGGCGTGGGGGTTATAACAGGGGCTTTTGGGCGTACCAAGATATTCCAGATCACCCCGGGTGTCCCCATCTCCGTAGCTGTCATTCCACCAGGCATAAGGCTGGTGGGCATCATAATAGCCATCTTCATTATTAGCGGCTTCGCCATGGGTCATCACATGAGCTTTGTCGATGGTAAGCCACAAGCCATTGGCTATGGCGGCCACCACCTGGGCCAGGGCCTCAAGCTGCACTTCTGTGGGTGGCTCACTGCCAAGGTCGTTACTCCCCGCATCCCAGCACCCATTGATAGCTACATTGATAGCGCCGCTGTTGCGCTTCCAGGTGCCGTCGGTAGTTTCATAGAGCGGTGCCATCAGATAGACTTCTCCGCCGCCGGTGATGCAGACATGGTAACTATCATGGCATTGGTCATAGTGCCCGGCGCTCCAGTGCATATAGATCTTAGGCTCCCTGCCGTATGCGGCAGCGTTATCCCACACCCGCGCCCTGGCTTCATCTGCCAGCCGCTCCAGGTCTTTAATCGTAACTGCTTGCTTCATCGTCTCTGCCCCTTTCTTCTATGACACATTCATCATCATCGTTCCACCAAAGCCGGAAGCGGTCGCTCATGGCCCCCGGCTGATAGCCACGGCAGCGCAAGCGCCGCTCTCTGTTCGATCTCTGCAATGTCTGTAACTTCGCCAATAGCTTTGTCAATTTTCATTCGCCTCCGCTTACGGCTCCCTTTTCTCCTCATGCAGCTGCTTCAATGATTTCCGCAATTTCTCAGGCACCGGCACGCCTGCCTTGGCAGCGTTTTCAATGATGGAAAGCCCCTCATTGCCGAAATAGAACCATGTGACCACCAGGCTGATCACAGTCTGGCCTGTGGCCATGTCCAAGAAATGTGCCAAAGATACAAGGGAAAGTATCATCAGCTTTTTGCCTATGCCCCTGAAGCCCACCCTTGAATCAAGATGGGAGCGGGGATTGATATATGCCGCCATTATCCCCGTGGCGTAGTCTATGGCCATGGCTACCACCAGCGCTTCCAGCGCCGAAGTCCAGCCGCCAAAAAGGTATGTGATTACCATTCCTATTGCTCCTATTATGCTGCTGCCCACAGCGCTTGCCCTGCTGGGCAATACGCCAAGAAATAAATCATACATTCCTCGCCCTCCCGCTAATCTTCTTTTCGTTTCAGCACTATGCCGAAATTCTGCCATGCTTCTTTCTCAAGCCAGTCCTTGATATTCGGCACATCAGCTCTCTGAGTGTGCCCGTACCATGAAGTTACTACGGATTGAATATGCTCAGGAGGGATCTGATTTCTGTATCTCTTTAGGTGCTCCATTCCTCTCCTCATTCTCGTTATGCACTTCTTGCGCAATAGTAACTTGTATGGCCAAATCCTATACCCAAGAAAATCTATGCCCTGCGATATGGGGAATACGGATGTTTTGCCGTTGAGCCTCAACAGCAAGCTGTGCTCAACAAACTCCTTGATTTCTTCCAGCCACTCATGGAGCTGGGCTTTGTCCGGGTGCAACAATATGAAATCATCCATGTAGCGAAGATAATATTTACACCTCAGCTCCTGCTTTACAAAGTGATCCAATTCATTGAGGTAGATGTTCCCGGAAAGCTGGCTGGTGAGATTTCCCAAAGGAACGCCCACAGCCCTGCCGCCTTCATCCACGGCGCTATAAAGTATCTTATGGAAAAGCCATTGAGCCTCCCTGTCCCATATCTTCTTCCTGATAAGCCCCTCCAGGATAGCGCAGTCTATGCTTTGGAAGTAATGGTGAACATCACACTTCAGGGCGTATACTTTCCCGTGTCTGGCCTTCATTTTCCTTAGGAAGTATATGAGCCTTTCCACGCCTTTGTGGGTGCCCTTGTCATTCCTGCAAGCGTAGCTGTCATAGATGAAGGTTCTATCAAATATAGGCTCTATGAGATTGCACAGGGCGTGATGCACTACCCTGTCCCGGAACGGCGCAGCCAGCACCAGCCGCGTCTTTGGATCATAAACATAAAACTCCCTATATCTGCCAGGCTCATAGGTCTTGTAGATAAGGGAGTTTTGTATGTCTATCAGATTTTCTTCCAGGTGTTCTGTGAATTTCAATACCTCCGGCCTGTACCTCTTGCACTTCTTAGCTTTCTGGTAAGCCAGCAGGAGATTTTGGAAGCTATAGATTTTTGGGTATAAGTCATTGTAGGTTTTCATAGTTCTCCTAAATGAATAGCGCCCGCTTTTCGGTCTTTCTGCCTACTGAGCGGGCGCTTGGTAACTTATTTTTGCTTTTTTCAAAACAAGGACACATGCTCCTTTGTCTAAGTAACTGTATGCGGGGTCAGCTTTACCCTGCATCTTCTGACATATAGACAGAGCGGCGCGGAAGCCGATGTTAGCGTTGCGATTCGACGGCGCGTTGTTGAGGTTCAGGTAGAAGCCAGAACGGGCATTGCCGCCATTGTTCCAGTTGCCGCCACGGATGGCAGCCCGCGAGCCGGGCCAGTGCGCAGATACAGCATGCACCCTAAAATTTTATGCTTGTATACTCTTCATCCAGCCGCCAATCATACGGCCTATCTCATCTATCTTGCCTGATAACACCTCATAAGGATGATTCTTCAAAAAGCCCAGCGTATGCCCCAGCCTCACCATGGCCCGCAAAGTATCCAGCTGGATGTCCATATCTCTCATAGTGGTCTTCTTCATATAGTGCTTATTGCAGGATATGATAAGCTCCATGAGTTCAAGGGCCGCCCTTTTGGTTTCTGCTGCCAGCACGAATTTCTCAGATTTTGGATACTGCCTGAGCACTATATACATGTACCCAATCATATCTTCTGTCTTGGTTTGGATTTTAAGTCCCTTAAATCCGCTTTTGGTTGGTGCATTGCTATTGTTTTCTTCCAATTCGTTATCTCCTTTGGGGTTAAGGCCTCGCTACCGCGAGGCCATCAGATTATCAGGCTGACAGATTTCAGATAGACAAAGCGGCGCGGAAGCCGAAGGAAGCGTAGCGAATCGACGGCGCGTGGCTGAGGGACAGGGAGAAGCCAGAACGGGCATCGCCGCCATTGCTCCAGTCGCCGCCACGGAGGGCAGCCCGCGAGCCTTTCGAACGGAGCCAGAAGCCGTCCTTCCATTCTTCAGTGCCGGTGCCTACATTCTTGGGAAGGGCAAGGGGTGCAAGGTCGGATTCAAAGCGCATAGTGTTAATCTTTGCGTACTGGTTCGCATCACCGGCAGGATCGCCGTTGCTCATCTGCGGGGAAATCTTGGTGAAGGCATCGCCGCTGTTATGAGCAATGGCAGTGCTACCATTTGCGCCACGGCTCACGGTGAGGGTGTTGCTCTCTACCGCTGTGACAATAGCCTGCTCTGTGCCCATCTGCAAAGTATCGCCCACACTAAAGCCGTTATTGTCCGGGCCGTTCAGCAGGTCATTGAAGGCAAAGGAAGTCGCGCTGGCAGAAACATTGGCTGCAAAATAGGCCGTAGCACCGCCGGGGATTACGCAGTAATCCGTCAGCTGATAAACCACTGCATCATTTGCATGAGCAGCCGCCGTGGAGCTCTTGGCACCACGGGTACAGTTAGACAGCACCGCCGTGGTAGCGGTCTGCTTGTCAATGGCATCATAGGTGATGTATTCGGTGCCAATAAGGATAAGGCCAGTTGCAGGCCATGCGTCAATGTCTTCAACATTGTCAATGGTGATAGTCTTATCCACTGCCGTGATGCCGTCTGCATCATTGATAAGGGCCTGCTTCTGGTGGGTGTAGACACCGTTCTCAATGTTGAAGTCCATCCACTCCCAAACATTGCCAACGATATCAAACACGCCCTTGCTGGTGCCGTCACAGCTCCAGGACACGGGGCCGGTGCCGGTCAGCACACGGCCATCACAGGTCTTATCAGGTACGCCATAGTTACCCCAGGCGTTGCTGTCGCGGTAATCCTTGCCATAGTTGTTATTGCCGTGGATATCATGCCCCAGCAGCTTGGTAAGGAAGCAGACGGTTGCCCATTCTTTCATGGTGGGCAAGTGGCAAGCCACGCCGTTAATGACGCGGGCAGCGCAGGCCGTCTTTGCTTCAGTCTGGTTAACATTTGCCCAGGGGATACGGCCCGGCAGGGAAACGGGGATGTTGGCATTATCGCCGGTCTGGTGCGAACACTGATACTTGTCGATGAAGAAGCCACCCAGATTCAGAGGTTCGGCAGGGAAAGCACCGCCATCATAGGCACCGGCGGGAATAGTGAACTTCGGAATATACACCATTTCGGTGGTCGCGCCGTCATCCGTCTTGAAGGTAACGTCACGCATGCCGGACATAATCTGCTCGCGGATTGCTTTCAAAGAAAGGTCTTTAATCATTTAGTTTTCCTCCTCATTGTCATTCTCAGTTTCCACGGGGCCGGGGATGGGGTAAAGCAAAATCCGCGTATCGGACAAGTCAGGCCAAACAATTTCGGTTTTGGTGATTTCCTGCCCGCTGGCATCGCGCTGGCCCGTGGGGATCGTCTTAGTGTCGATGGGCGGCACATAAATTTCAGCCAACATGTAGGGGTGGTCTACAGTATTGTCCGTGGACAAGTCCCCGTTATACTCGCAGAAGATACGGGCAATGCCGCCCCAATGCTCCCTGAGGTCAAAGCTCCGCCCCCTCACCCTGAGATCTCCCAGAGTGAAATCGTGGAGGTCAATAACAGAATGGTCTTTTTCATTCACGGAAAAATCCGCATGGTTCATGTCGGGATTGATTACAACGATATCCAGCATTTCTATGCCTCCTTATCAATTCAGGATCTGATAACGGCCATTGCCCTTGTAACCGCCGGTGTTGTAGACGGTAAAGTAGTAGGCACCACGGGAAATATAGATATCACCCAAATCGCCGTTAGTGCCTGCCGTGGCCGCGACATTGACAACATAGTTAGTGTTGCCAATGGTGTGGGAAACCGTGGTGCCGGTGGTGCCATTGAAAGTAAAATCACCCTGCTTTGAAGTCATTTCCAAAGCCTTGAAGCGTTCGTCAAGATTCGCCTTGCCGCCACGGGCCTGGTTGATTTCGCTTGTATGGCCATCAGCCACCTGCTTGAGGTATTTCGTCCTGCATGCCAGGTCTTTGCTGGCCTGGTTCATTACGCCATTAACGCCACCCAGCAGGGGGTCTGTGGTCTCAAGCTGATAAACGCCATCTTTCCAGGTTGCACTCTCAGGTACATTTGCCATTTATTTTTCCTCCTTATCAATCAGAAATAGATTTCCCAATAGCCGGTAATCTGAATATCATCCTCTTTGCCAATGGTGGATTTTCTCACCCGTCGGGAAAAGAGGGTGTTGTCCGCAAAGAACAGGCCAAACTCGCGGATAGCCATGTCATTGGCCACATTGGTACCTATGGTGAAGTTAAATCTCACCTTGTTGTTGGCATACTCCACGCTTGATACCGGCACCTTAACGGTGCCCGTGAGGCCCGTGTCCCCGGATGCAGCTGCCGCTGAGCCGGTGCCCACGCCTACATGGGTGATATGGCCGGTGTAGCCGCCCCCCAGCATGCGGGCCAGCTTGGCGCGGCCTGCCGCAACTATAAGGTTATGGTCATCGTCTGCAATGATAAGCCTTCCCGCCTTGTAGACTTCCAGATGCACCGCCCCGCGCATATTGTCTGCGTGGTCGGCAAATCCCAGATTGTTCATTTTTGCCTCCTATGCTGCTAAATATTTGTAGTCACAGACAGCACCGCCAAAGCCGGTGAAATGTGCTCCATCAGCTTTTATAGAGCCGTCTGCCTTAAATCTCGCATTGTAGATTTGCGCCGCGAAGGTGCCGCCGTCAGCCCTTTGCTCTCCATCAGCCCTTCTAGCCCCTGCCGCATTGGCAAGGCACATGCCGTTTGCCGTCAGGCCCATGCCCACGGTAATAGCGAAATCGTCATCTGCCGCCATGGCCATCATGGTTCCATCCGCTTTTGCGGTGCCATCAGCGTAAATATCACCCACGTTATCCGCAAGGCAAGGCTCATAAGCGAAGGTTAGGGCATCGTCCATCATGTGGCCCGCAGCCATGCGGCTGCCGTCTGCCAAGGCCTGCCCATCCGCCATGGTGCCGGTATCCACGGTATCCATGTGAGGTGTGACCACATTGGTTGAATTTCTTTCAGCGGTGCTGCAAGTCTCTGCTGCCACTTCCTCAGTTGTCAGGACTATCCTGCTACTGAGGTTTTCATCACTATTGGCGCGGGCGTTGATAGTCACCGCCCTGGGCTTTTCTGCCCCGTTGGCCTTATACTGACCATTGGCCAGCTTTGGTTTCCGGGGTTCACTGGTGAGGCCGTCAAAGGCATCAGCAAGCATGATGCCTCCGGCGTAGCGGCTGCCATCTGCTGTGATGGGCCTGCCAGGATAGAAAGCGCCATCTGCATAGAACAGTTTAACCAGCCCTACCTCTTCGGCCTCATGGGCGGATAATGTCCCGCCTACTTTTTCGGTGGCGCTTTCAGTATCGCTGATAACCATGCTGGTGGTATCCGTGAAGGCCTCTGCCATGGGGTTATCATAGCCAGCCGTGAAGGTGCCATCCGCCCTAAATCTGCCATCTGCCCAGATATTTATCTTGTAGAGGTCAGACAAGAAAAGATTCACCATATCCACGAAAACTTCCATGCCCACAGAGTTGGCATAGATAAGCCCGGTGTGGTTCCAGCACTTGGCGCAAATACTGCCATTGGCTTGATATTCGCCGTTTGCTATATTAGGCCACACCTGCAGGGGATTTTGCTCCCCTTGTGCCGCCCCATTGGCTCTGATGGCTCCATCAGCCTGGTAGGTTCCATCACAAAAGGCCTCCCCGTGCTCCCCGCCTGCCAGATAAGCACCATTGGCAAATCTGCCTTGCCAGGGGTAGCGTTCAATGAAGCCGGTTTCTTCCAGCAGGGCCAGCAGGTCGCTGGCAGTGAGTTCGTCCTTGAGTACCAGCAGATAGCGCAAGGCCTCCAGCCATGAGCGCTCATTTTTGGCGCTATTGATAGCCGCTAATATATCGGCCTGCTGTTCCGGGTCTGTGATTACATCAGAGATAGTCACCCGGAAATAGCCAGGGCTGCCGCCGTATTCATACCACTCTTCTACCCAGGATTCCACGAAAGCTGCTGCCAGCACTTTTTCCACGGCTGCAGGGGTGCCCTTGATGCGGTGCCAGGCGATAGATTCACGGATAAGCCGCCGCTTGGTGTCTATATCCATGCCCAGGGGGCGGTAAAAATCTACATGCCATTGCCAGGCCAGCAGGTCAAGGACACGCTCCGGCAGTTCATCAATCCTGCTTATGAGCAGATTTTCTTTGATGTCTGCCGTGACGGCCTGCAGTTCTGCATCCAGCGCGCCGGCCGCCGCTTCAATCTGAGGATCCCCCCTGATACTTTCAGGGAGGATTTCCAGAAGGCTCAGGGTCTTAAACTCTTTAACCATCTTCCAATCCTCCAAAGTTCACCGTGATGGTGTTTTCTATGGCCACCTCACTGGCAGCCACGGTGGCAAAGACAGGCTCAGTAATCACAGCCCGCTTTGCTCCTGCCGCCCTCACCCTGTAATAGAGTTCCGTGGGGTTGATGTCCCGCCCCAGGTGCTCTTTCTGCCAGTCTACGAATTCAGAGACAGCACTTTGCACAGCAGCTTGTATGGCCACAGCGCTGGTGGCATCGTCTGAATCTATGTAGTAGGTGAGATTGACATTGTAGCTTTTCACCGTGGGGGCCAACACAGTCACTTGATCTGTGAGTGGTCTCACGGTTCTGGCATTCAAAGTATTGCTGACTATGGCCAGCATTTCCGCCCCCGGCAGCTGCCCACCCTCAAGCAAGGGGTATACATTCACCTTGCATGGTTCCGGGGATATTACTGCTACATCCGAAATGAGGGCTGATGCTGTCTTTGTCCAAAAGATGTACGCTCCTTTGCTGCCAGCGCAGGAATAACTCTCCGGCGCTTGCTGGATCCTCAGCCGGTACGAATCATCTTCTTCCCTATCGTCCCCGCCTGCTGTAGCAGTGATATTGGTCACGCTGCTCACAAAGGGCAGAGGGTCAACGATTTTATTCAGCTCACCCACGGCGTAATTATTGCCCTGTGCGCCCTCTACTGTGCAAGTAGCCGCCACATCCCCCGTGGTCTGCCCGGCAGGAATGGAAAGGGTCTCTGTGGTAGCAAAATACACGCCATCGCCTGCCGTGACACGGTTTCCTGCAGGAATAAGCGTGGCCTGTTCCCTTGCTATTGATAGCGTATACCTGACAGTTGTATTGGCGGCGGCAGGTTTTAGTCGTTCACAGCCTACAAGGATGCCGATGTGATCAAGATAATCTCCCACGGCGTAAGCCAGCAGGTTCATCTTGGCCGATTGGTCGATGATTTCCCGTTGCTGGATGATGATGGATTCAAGTCCTAGCAAGAAAAGCCTCAGAGGGTCAGCCCTTGCCAGCTTCCTGCCTAAAATTCCTTCTGCTATGGTTATGATATTGGATTCAATCTCTGCAGAGTCTCTATCCGCAAAGGAAAGGTCTGCTAAATTTTGTAGCTTCATTGTATTCTTATCCTCACTGTGGGCAGCAGCTGCCCATCCGTCTCCTTGCCCTCATAGCTCACGGATACAACTTTGGCCCGTGGCTCATACTTGCTTACTGCCGCCACGATTTCGCCGGTGATTTTCGCCTGGGCTGCCGCTATAGGCATGTCAATGATTTCACCATTGATACCAAACTCTCTATCCATGGGCACAGTCTTTTTGAGGGTGTTGATGATGGTGCGCACATTCTGCAGGATTTCTTCGTACTCTGAGGCAGGCACAAAGTTGATGTCCTTCATTTCTGCCGTCACATCAATTATCAAGCGCCTTCACCTCCTCCCATGAGAGGCACATACTCTTTGAGGGTAACATCGACTTCTGAGACAATTACCCGCCCCATGTTGTCTACAGACACCATAGCTTCGCCCACGCTCTCAATCACCCATTGATTGGCCCCCACGGTCTGATTGCCTATGATGAGGTACATGGCCTCACCTTTCTCGCACAGTTCCCTCAGCTGGTTCGCCTGTTCCGTCGGATCCACGCCCCAGCTGGTAGAAAATTTCATAGTGAAGGATATTTCTTCCCCATCTGGCCCCAGATATTCCAGCAGGGGCTTTTGTCCGTTAATTTCATGGGTGCCATAGCGGGCCTTGGTTGTGCGCTTGAGGCCGTCGAAGGTGATAACCTCGCGGCTGGACACTTGAAAGACGATATCTCCCAAGCTCCCCAAAGGCATGGACAGCCCAAAGGAGGATAACTTCCCCATCACCTGGGAAAGCACACCCTGAGCCATGTTGTTCAGTGAGCGTTGCATGCTTTTGGCGGCACTTCCGGCCACATTTGATAAAAAGCCCATGCGCTCAGCCCCCTATAAATACATTTGAGCTGCCGCCGGTGTGACTGCCAGCCATGCCGCAATCCTTGCAAGTTGTGGCATCGCCCACCCGTGTCGCAGACTTGCCATTGATGAAGACGGTGCCACTCCCCCCTGTGGTGGCATAAGTGCCGCCATGCGGGCAGTTGCAAGGGCCTGTGTCCCCTTTGCGGTGCGCCCCCAAGCCGTTGATAAACACATTTGGGGATACTTCACTATTGGTGCCCGTCCTGTCGTGTGGGCAGCAGGGCAGGCCAGGGTTACAGGTGCCAGTCTCCTGGTCTCCGAATCTTGTTGCTGCTGGCATTCATCTTCCTCCTTTTCCGCAGCCGGTTGCGGTTTTGCCGCTTCAGCAGTTCAGATTGATTACTGAGCCATTTATGTTTATCGGCCCCATTATTTTCACATTTAGGGTGTGGCTCTTTCGGTTGTACTCAATATATGAGCCGTCCGAAAAGTCAAAGCGCATAATGTCCAAATCCTGTACCTGGGGCGGCTGCTTCTCGTTGAAATAGCTTCCCAGTATCCAGCCAGTGGAAAAATTTTTGTCGTTATTGTTGAAGATACAAAGCACTTGGTCACCGATATCCGGCACCCAGTAATCTTTGTTCCGCCCGCTGCAGCGGTGCAAGATATGGAGTTCAGGGCTTACAATGCCGTCTTTATCGTCAAAAGTCACGCGGGCCGTGTTGTTTGCCACATTCACCTCTGACACCGTGCCAGTTCTTACCATGCCCCTCAAAAGGCGCTCCGCCTCAGTATCCATCAATCACCCTCCTTAGATCCACCTTCGTGGTGTAGCCGTTGCCCACTTCATGAGAACTTTTCGTTATGAGATACTTGCCATCGAAGGTGTGGAAATTCTTTAGTTCCACAGTATTGCTGGCAAGCAAAGAGAAATTCCCTACCATGGTGAGGCTCACTGATGTTTCTTCAAGGTTTTTCTCATGGAGTTTTTTCTTGGCCAGTTTCTCAGCCTCAGCCACGGAATCAACTTTTTCGTTGATTTCCAGCGTTTCGCCCTTCTCCCTTTTAGGATCTGTAAAAGTAAACTCTATGAGTTCATCTTTCTTTGAATGCTTGTACTTAACGTGGCAGGCTTTGTATATCTGATGCACAGTCTGCCTGCACTCAAATGATTTCACCGCGCTGGTGCCGTTGGTGATGGTCAGCACCGGGTCTTCTTTCTCATACTTTGACACATCGAAGATAACTATCTTCTTATCCGTGATTTTGAGAGAGAGACCCGCATCTTTGCAGAGTTTCAGTAGGAATGAAAGGTCAGTCTGCTCCGACTGTTCCGCCCTCTCCTGCACGGGATCTTCCTCAGTATCGTAGAAAAGCTCCATTTCTGCGCCGTTCGCTATGTCTCGGGCTATCTGGGAGAGTTTCACTTTTTCCCACGCCCTTGTCTTTTTCACGGAATTCATGCCGCCGGTGACAGGTACGGAAATCAGCTTTATTTTGACCTCATGGGGCCAGCCGCTTATGGAAATTTCATCAACATCGAACTTGCCAAAAGGCAGCTCTCTGGTATCTCCCTCGCTTTCCCAGTTCTGGTTCTGCAAAGTGATATCCATGGTGGCTCCCAGCTCTGGCAGCCAGTCCCCCATCCACAGTTCTTCCCTGTCATGGAGGGATATTTCTGCTTCGTCAGCTTCCCCGCCCAGCACTTCATTGACAGTGAAAGACTTGAGGAAAGCGGCTATATCCTGGGATATGTCCTGCGAATCATACAAGCATTTGACATTGACGCGCCTTGCTTCCATGGCCTACCTCCTCCAAGGGGGCAGGTTCTTCACTTTGTTCTCATCCGTGATTTCCGGCAAAGTGAGAACTACCCCCGCAGAAAATACGCCCACATCAAGATGCTGAGGATTCGCCTCCATAAGGAGACTGACATATTTGCAGTCTCCCAACTGCTCATAGGCTATCAAGTCCCATATATCGCCGCTTTTGGTTGTGTATGTGCTCAATATGCCAGCCTCTCTTTCCTTCTGGTGAATGCTTCCATTTCTTCGGCAAAAGAGCGCTGCATCTGCTGCCCCGCATCCAGCACGGCTTTCTTGATTCCCTCAGGCTCTGTATTGCCATTGACTGTGAGATTGATGGTGATGGCTGGGGCAGTAAAGCTGGAATTGTCAGATTTCCGCTCATTACGGGTTATGTTGCTGATGGTGGTTGTATCACCGCCCCCATTCAGCCCTAATAGCTCCACAGCCTTATCCCACAGTCCTTTGGGTATATCCATAATGGACATATCCAGGCTGTTTTCACGGTCTTCCTGCTTAGGCACATTCACCACAGCAGGGGGCACCATCACAGCAGGTGCCTGGGGCATCGCTACCACGGGGGCAGCACTTTCCTGCTGTGGTATGTTCACCATGGCAGGTGGCACCGTCACAGCAGGTACTTGCGGCACCGGCACCACTGGTGTGGTGCTTTCCTGCGGGGGAACATTCACCACCAAAGATGGCGCAGGCATGTTTTCCTCCTTGTTGGGGAATACATTCACAGCTGATGTCTGAAGGGGGGTGTACCCGACATTAGGCACATTTATTTCCCCGCCCTGCTCCTGCAAATTCATTGCCGGTGCCTGGGGCATTAAGCCAAGCATTTGCCCAGCCTGCTGCCAAAGGCTTATGGCTCTTTGCGAACCATCAAGGGGGATTGCCGCTTCCGGGGATTCTTCCGCAAAGGTCGTAAGGAATGCACCCTTGCGATAGATGCCGCCCTGGGCATTGGAAGAAATATCAGCACCGCCCCCGCCAAAGCCAGCCAGTCCTTTGATGGAGCTGACAATGCCATTGACGGTATTCTTTATGCCTCCTAGCACGCTATCAGCAATATTGCCAATGGTGCTGAAGATACTGCTAAATATCTGCACTATGCCATCCCAGGCCGTTCTCCAATCCAAGGCAAACACACCTGTGATGAACTGAATCAACCCTGAGAATATGCCTATGGCCCCCGTGATAACAGAGGCCACGATGCCAATAGCGGTTGTAACAGTGCCCACGGCCACATTGGCAAAGACTATAAAAGCCCCCACCAGTGCACCGCCGAAGAATATAGCCAAGGTCTGAGCCGCCTGGATGAGATATTCAAAAACACCGCTGCTGGCAATAGATGCAAACGCCGTCATGATTGTCTGCCCCAGCTGACTGAGAACAGGGCCAATGGACATGGCTATATTGCCAAGGGTCACTCCCAGTTGCGCGAAGGTAGGCTGAAGCGCGGCCCACGCATTGGAAAATACTCCCATCAGACCATCAAACGCCGTCCCCAGCTGTGCCAGGGCGGGCTGTATCATCGTCCAGGCGTTGCCGAAAGCCTCAGTTATCCGCCCCCACAGCTCCATGAAGAAGGGGCCTACCTTATCCCAGTTTTTATAAACCAGATAAGCCGCCCCCGCTATGGCCATGATTGCAATGCCCAAAGGTGAGAACATAGCCGCCAGGCTTGCCCGTCCAACACTCATGATTGCCCCTGCCATTCTTTTAAGGGCATTCCCGGCAGTATTGGCCGCCCCGGCCAGGGTAAATTTTTGATACATCAGCTTCACGGATTCGCCAGCCTGCAAGGCATGAGCTTTTATGTTTGCCGCCCCCCTTGCAAATGCGCCCTGGGCCTGGGTCATATTGTTGACAACAGCGTTTTTGAAGCCTTGCCATTTTGACTGCATGGCCGTGCTGGCTGATTGAGCAGTGTCAGCCATGCTGAAATTGCTGATTTTAGCAGACATGGCCTGCCATTTGCCCTGCATGGAGGCAAAACCTCGCTCCAAGGCATTGCCCATCCTATCGGTGGCCCCGCCTATTGCGTTTGCCATCTTATCGCCAATGATGCCCCACTTCAATGCACTTAAACGCTGGAAGCAGGCCACCGCCTGAGCGCCAACATTGCTGAATGCTGCAGCAATCCTGATTCCCATACTTTGAAGCGCACTTACTGCCTGGAGGCCAAACCTGCTGAATAATCCTGCCGCCTGGGTGCCCAAGCTGCGCAATGTGCCCACTATCTTCGTGGCTCTGGCACCTATGCTTTGAAAGGTGCTCATTATTTGCGTTCTAAAATTGTTGAACTTATCGACTGCTAGTGTTTTGTCCACTGCTTCGCTAAACAGGGTAAATGAATCAATCGCATAGCCCACAGCGGCTTTAACTATAGTGAAACCCTTGAAAGTAACAAAGGCTGCTGCCGCCCCTGCTCCTATTTCACCAATAGACTTTACTAGCTCCTCATTTTCTTTTATCCAGGCTGACGCACCGCTTGCTGCTTCTGCCATGCCTTTTATGCCAGAAGTGATTGCGGGCAGGAAAATGGTGCCTAATGAGATAGCCACGCCCTCTGCAGCACTTTTGAACTGTGTCCATGCGCCCTTGGCATTGTCTTGCATGGTCTTTGCCATCTGCTCTGCCCTGCCATCGCAATTTTCCATTTCGTTGACAAGGCTATCAAACACTTCCGGGCCTGCATCCAGCACAGCCAGCCAGCCGGTGGCAGCCTCAGTGCCGAAGATTGCCTGAAGGGTGGCCAGTCTCTGCTCTTTGGAAAGCCCTGCCGTCTTGTCCCTGAGTTCTCCCAGGATTGCAGACATTTTCCGGGGCTTGCCCTCAAAGTCTTCGTACTCAATGCCCAAATCTTTCAGGGCAGCTTGCGCCTCCTGCTGCTGGGCCTGAGCCTCTGACAAAGATATGCCCAGTTCTTCCATGGCCTTAGCAGATTTCTTGGGTGGCCCTGCCAGCCGCAAGAAGCCCGCCCGCAAGGAAGTACCTGCCTGGCTGGCTTTGATACCGCTATTGGCCATGATACCTGCCAGGGCTGCCGTCTCTTCCATGGAAGCGCCGAAGGCCTTAGCGACAGGCGCGGCGTATTTCATTGTTTCGCCCAACATTTCAACATTCGTGTTGGTCTTTGTGACGGTGACTGCGAATACATCCGCCATGTGCCCTGCCTTATCAGCAGAAAGTCCAAAGGCAGTTAGATCATCAGATACAATGTCTGCTGTGCGTGCCAGGTCTGTGCCGCCTGCTGCCGCCAGTGACAGTAATCCTGGCATACCACCGATTATTTGATTAGCGTCCCAGCCTGCCATACCTAAATACGACATGGCCTGAGCCGCCTGGGTAGCACTAAACTGTGTTGTTTCTCCCAACTGGCGGGCTGTATTGGTCAAGGCTATCATCCGTTCATCTGCCTTGTCGGTGATTCCTGTGATAGCCTGCACTTTGGACATGGCCGCCTCGAAGTTTGCTGCCGTCTCTACAGCACCTATAACGGGACTTGCCGCCATACCGGCTACAGAAACGGCACTCATTGCGCTTGCAAAGGCCGCGCTCATTTTGGCAGTTGCCGCCATCCTGCCAGCCTGGGCTGCTTCAAGACGTTTGGCGGCTGCCTGGGTCTGGTTCATCTCTGCTTTAAGCCGTGCCAGGTGCCCACGATATTCCTCAGCACTCATGCCTGCTTGTCTCATGCTTTGAGATATGCGCTGCATGGAATACTGATACTGGCTTTCGGATATTTTGCCCTGGCTGTACTGGGCCTGCAGGCTCTGCATCTGACGGGAATATGCCCTAATCTGATTCTGAGATTCCTGCCATGCTCTATCTAAACGCTTTTGCTCTGAGTTGAGATTTTTCGTCTTTTCACTGAGCCGCTGCATGGCCGCCCCGCCTTGATTCATCGCCGTAGTAAATCCGGCACCCATCATGGCGTTTATGGCGAAGGATATAGCAAATATTTTTCCTGCTGCCACTCCAAAACCGCCTCCTTTCTGGTATAACCCGACTTTGCCACGAAATCAAAAATCTCGCATCAAAAAAAGCAAGGAATTTCAAAGGTTTTCCTTGCT